>JAFGIP010000051.1 GCA_016929525.1 Bacteroidales bacterium | reverse complement strand
CCATAACCTCCCTGAAGAATAAGATCACCTCCCATTGGATAGCCATTTAAATATGCACCTTTAAAAGTAATTTTTCCACCGTAGGCATTAGAAAGATCATAACCTCTGGTAATCCAGTCGTATCCGCTCCTGTAACTAGTCGCAGGTGATTGCGCAAATGATACACTACTTATTAATAGTGCTGTTAATACAAATAAAAATGTAGCTTTTTTCATGATAATTTCTTTTTAAATTATGCCTACTCTATTCGTTTTGTTTATACTGACAAGCTTTTCGGCTTCCGCTTTTTGGAGTTTATATACTATATTTAATAAGATGATTTGATGAATTATATTTTAATAAACTTGATTTGTCTATATGTATTTATTGTAAGCTCTTCATTAAGGAATATGAATCATTTTTTGAATCAGACCTGTGTTCTATATTTCACGGTTATTTTTTATAAGCTGCACGAAATATATTGCCTAAACCAGCTTCATGAAAGTGCGACGTTACAAAAGGACATCTAACATTAACCAATGGTTGGACAAATGTTATTAATGGCAATAAAATATTTAAAATATTTCAGAGTTGAGGATAAACCGGATTTTCGATAGTGGTTACAATCTCAAGTCATAAACTTCGTCATTCGAATGGTAAAATCATTTCTTTTACGCCGGGGAATTTCAATATTACTGTTGTCAGTCATTACGATTATCCCTCCATCGACATGCTTTACCGATTTTACATGGTTTAAGTTGATCAGATACGATTTATTCACCCTGTAAAGTTCTTTTGCTGCAAACTGTTCTTCGATTTCCTTTAATAATTTAGAAACCATTATTTTTTCACCACTGTCAAGAAAAATAACCGAGTATCGCCCTTCTCCGTTTACGTACCTGATCTCGGATAATTTTATGAACCTGATTTCTTTTTCGGTATTAACAGCAACTTTTTTGTTTAATTGATTCTCCAGTGATTCTATATTAAGAAAGCGTAATTGTTTTTCCGTTTTTCTATTATCCTTTTGTTTTTCAACTCTGCTTACGGCTTCTATTAATTTAACCGGTTCAACAGGTTTTAATAAATAATGTATCGCATTATGGTCAAAAGCCTCTATTGCATAGCGGTTATAGGCAGTAATAAAAATCACATCGAAATCTATTTCAGGAATACCTTTTAATAAATCAAACGCCGTTTTGTTATTCAACTCAATATCCAGGAATAATAGTTCAGGTTTATACTCATTTATTAATGAAATGCCTGAATCAACATTCTGGGCAAAGCCAACTATTTCAACCTGTGGCAGGTAGTTTTTTAACATATCTGAAAGAAACTCAATGGCATCTTTTGAATCGTCGATGATTACTGATGGTATCATTTTTTGTTAGTTGAATACAGGTATACTTATTTCCGAAACAGAACCCAGAACAGCACCTGTTTCCGATTTTAATTCATTTAATCTGAATTGGAATTCCTTCTTGTAATACATGCTTAATATATCCAGTCTCTTTCTTATCAGTTTTGTTGCAACGGAAAGATGCCCTTCTTTTTTCTTTGTTTCATCTGCGGAATTCTGTCCTGCCCCGCTATCCTCAACCAGGCATATTACGCCGTCCCTGTTTTTATTGATTTTCAGGGTAATTGTTCCTTTTCCTGATACTGGTTCCAGACCATGCTTAATTGCATTTTCAACAAGAGGCTGCAATAAAAAAACAGGTATTTTGCTGGAATTCATATCAATATTTTTATCAACTTCAATGGTAAAATTAAATGCATTATCAAAGCGCAGCGCTTCCAGCTTGCTGTATGCTTTTAAAACTTCCAGTTCATCGTTCAGGGAAATCAGGTAGTTTTGGGAATGGTGCAGCATTCTCCGCATGAGATTGGCAAATTCCGAAAGATACTTCATGGATTCTTCCGGTTTGTTTTTATAGATGAAATTCTGAATTGAGTTCAGTGTATTAAATATAAAATGGGGGTTCATTTGCTGACTAAGACTTTGCTGCATATTCATATACAAAGCCTCTTTGAGCTTGTGCTCTTTCCTTTGCTGGGAAATATGTATTATATATATAATTAAACCCATGACTATGAATACGGCAACTGAACCACCTATGAGTGCCCTCTGACGTATTTGCTGTTGTTTTAGTGCAATATCCTTTTTATCCAGTTCTGCCTGCTGTAATATTATCTCCTGTTCTTTTCTGTCTAATTCGAACCGGGATTCCACCGCAGCAATTTTCTTTTTGCTTTCGATCGTAAAAATACTGTCTTGTATTTCTTTGAATATTACATGGTAGGCATAAGCATTCTCAAAATCATTCAGCTTCGCATAACTTTTTGCCAATATTTCTGCTGCCTGATTTAAATAATCTTTCGACCCTGTTTCCTGCGCTATTTTAAATCCTCTTAAGCAGTTCTCAATTGCTTTATTATAATTATTCAGTTCGAAATAGATTTCGCCAATCTTATTGTAACTATATGCAACATCATCTTCTTCACCCAGTTCTTTGTGTATTTTTAACGATTTCTCAAACTGTAACATCGCTTCCTTATAATTACCTTGCTTCAAATGTAATTCACCAAGTAAACTTACCGATATTGCATAATTGCTTTTATCTCCAATTTCATTACTTATTCTCATTGCGTTATTAATGTGAACTGAAACTTCCTGATAATTGTTTTGCTCAAGAGCTATAACTCCTAAATTATAATAGCAGTAAGGAATTCCTCTTTTAGAACCAATTTCCTTCTTTATATTTAGAGATTTTTCATAATACTCAGCTGCTTTGTCATAATTACCCTGAGCAAAATGAATTTCTGCGATATTTATAAAGCAGTTTGAAATACCCAATTTATCACTCAGTTCTCTCTTAATAATTATTGACTTTTCATAATTCTCTATGGCTTTATTATATATACACTGACCACAATAAATATTTCCAATATTATTATAGCAATAAGAAATTCCTTTTTTATCACCAAGTTCTTTCTTTATTTTCAATGATTTCTCAATAAACTCATGTGCTTTGTCATATTTACCCTGATAGTAATATACATTCCCAATATTATTATAGCAGTATGAAATTCCTTTTTTATCATTAACTTCTTTCATAATAAGCATTGCCTTTTCAAAATATTTAATTGCTCTGCTATAATTACCCTGGTCGCTGTTAATAGCTCCAATATTAACATAGCAAGTTGAAATTCCAATTGTATCTCTGATTACTTCATATACTTTTAATGCCCTTTGATAAAACTCATATGCATTATCATAATTACTTTGTAAGTAATATATAGTACCAATACTCAATAAACTTTCTGTGATATTATACTGATCAGCAATTTCTTCAAATCTGCTAAGTGCTTTTTGATGATACTCAACTGCTTTATTATAACTGCCTTGTCGCTGTAATATAATTCCAATCATTCTATATGATTTGGCTGCACCCTTTTTATATCCTTTTTTCTCAGCATGCAGTAATGCCTTAGATGCATATTCCTCTGCTTTTTCAGGGTCAGTACTTTGGTATTCTTCGCTTAACTTATTTAAAAGGTTTACTTTGGTTGTATCCTCGGTGGTTTTTTCAAGGCAGATCAAAAGGCTGTCGATTTTTGTTTGCTCCTGCAATAAAGCAAACTGGAATTGAGAATTCAGGAGAACAAGCAGGGTCAGGTCTTTAATTCTCATAATAAATGTAATTTGCTGACAAATATACAATTAACAATAAATGTTGTAATCTAATTCGTATTTTTTAGTGTTAATTTGAAAAATGTAAACTTCGAATATTTGATTTTCAATAATCCCTTCTTCTAGGTCAGGTATAGTTTTCTATCTATGACAGGAGAATTCAACAATCTTATTCCCCTTAAAAGTGAAGACTATTGAAAATCAATGCAACATACCACCTTTTACTCTAAAAACACTTGATCCGGATCAAGAAATAAATCATTAAACCACCAAATCACTGATATTTCGCTACCAACGGCATACGCCTCCCCAGACCGAATGCCTTACTGCTTATGCGTAAAATAGGTGGCGTCTGGAATCGTTTATATTCATTCGTATTCACCATGCGGATACTCTTTTCCACCAGTCCCTTATCAAATCCCTGTTCAATAATCTCCTGAATTGATTTTCTTAACTCGATATAATTGAAAAGGATCTTATCGAGAATCTCATAATCGGGCAGTGAGTCACTGTCTTTCTGATCGGGCCGCAGCTCTGCCGATGGCGGTTTTTCAATGGTATTGTTCGGAATAATTTCTGCCTTTCTGTTAACATACCTTGCGAGCCGGTATACATCGGTTTTATAAACATCACCCAAAACCGATAAGCCTCCGCTCATATCACCATAGAGTGTTCCATAACCCACGGCAGCTTCGCTTTTGTTAGAGGTATTCAGCAACAGATTCCCGAATTTATTCGATAGTGCCATGAGTAAGTTGCCCCGGATCCTTGCCTGGATGTTTTCCTCTGCAATATCATGCGGCAGATCCTTAAAGACCGGTTCCAGATCGGTGAGGAACTGATTGAAAATATTTTTAATGTTTATAATATCATATTTCACCTGTAACTTGTTTGCCAGTTCAATGGCATCGGTTACCGAATGTTCCGAGGAATACTGCGACGGCATGAGCAAAACGCGCACATTGTCCGCACCCAAAGCCCTGCTTGCCAATAACAGCGTCACAGCCGAATCGATACCTCCCGACAATCCAAGAATGGCTTTACTAAAATTCATTTTTCTGAAATAATCACGTATTCCCAGAACAAGCGCGTCATGAATTTTAGCTGTCTCATCCGAACTTTCTGCCAGCGACTCCCTGGATCGGTTTGCAGCTATTCTATCGGTATCGTAAAAAGAAATATCCTCTTTAAAAGCAGGCAACCTGTGAATTACATTTCCCGAAGTATTTAAAATTCTGGATGCTCCGTCGAAGATCAGTTCGGTCTGTGCACCAATCTGGTTAACATAATACACGGGCAGAGAATACTTCATTGCATTATATCGAAGTATTTCATTCTTAATATCGTCGTGATTGTATGCAAACGGTGATGCTGCAATATTGATTATAAAATCGCAACCACCTGTGACGAGATTATCCATGGGATTAACATTGTAAAGTTTATCCTTTCCGAAATCCGTCAGGATAGGTTGTTTATACCAAAGATCCTCACAAATGGTCAGGGCAATCTTTTTCCCCTTAAATTCTATTTTTCCCCGGCTCTCTGCCGGCTGAAAGTAACGATACTCATCAAATATATCATACGTCGGAAGAAGTGTTTTATGCACCTCTTTCACAAGCTTACCATTATTAATAAAAAGTGCAGAATTGTATAAGTTCTTTCCTTTTTTAGAAAGGTTTCTTCGCGGTGCTCCTACTATTACAGCTATTCCCTCCGAGTTTCTTACAATCTTGTCAACGGCTTTATCGCACTTTTCAATAAAATTTTTATGTTCAAGAAGATCCAAAGGCGGATAACCACAAACAGCCAGTTCGCTGAATACTATAAGGTCGGCATCCAGTTCATGTGCTTTTTGAATATTATGAATAATAGCACCAACATTTCCTTCAAAATCTCCAATTGTATAATTCAGCTGTGCTAATGCAATTTTCATCGTACTTCTTTAAAAAATTACTCCTATTCTAAAAGAAACAATCCTTGAGTATATTTTGGAACTTTTACTTTTTGTCACATCAAGAAAGCCATTATGATAAACCGCTCCAAATGTCAATGAAGTATCTTCTGTCAGACTGTATTCTACTCCCAGTCCAAAATGATAGGACAGGTTATAGATTGATATTTCATCTTTTATTACATCCTTATTCAGGGCATTATCACTGGTACTTGCTTTAGCTTTAATATTGAACTGATTTGTAAATCCAAGGCGTGCATAATATGAAAAATGCCCGATTTCGTTAGTCCTTAATTTTAGTCCAAGCGGCACTGTTATATAGTTTAAGCGATATTCGACAGTTGTTCCCGGAGGAAATGATTCCCTTTCGCCATATACTTCCATACTGATGGAATCATTATAACTCAGACTTCCACCCTGCGTTCCAAGTGATATACCTGTATGGATAGCATAATTTTTCTGAAAATAATTATCGATCAGCAGTCCTCCGTTAATACCAATTGCTATTCCTTCGCCTTCGACGTCACGTGATTCGGCACTAAGCCATGTTATCTGCGGATCAACGAAAACCCCGAATTTTGCCCCCTGAGCCCTAATTCCCAATGAAATTAAGATAACAGGCAATAATGTAATTAGCTTTTTCATTTAATAGGATTTAATATTGATAAATAAAATATCAAGTTATTAAAACAAAATAATAAAATAAAATAATCTGAAATCACTTGATAAAATTGTTTTATAACAATACTATAAATTTATAATGATTCACCTCATAAAAATAATGTGTGCAATCTTTTTTGATTCAAAAAACGGCTCATCAAAAAAATCCGGTATATTGATTATCCTACTTTTATAAGGAATTTTAAGTTCTTCTGAAAAATCACCGCCTTTCAGATAAAGAATACCTCTCATAAGATCACCATCTCCGTTCCTGATATTTTTCTTTACCCACCTTATAAATTTATGAAGTTCCGTTACAGCCCTGCTCACAATAAAATCTGCCTGGTTCTTAATATCTTCGATCCTAGCATGAACTGCCGTAGCGTTTTTAAGCTCCAGTTCATCTACAATTGCCTGTACTACTTTTATTTTCTTACCGACAGAATCTACAAGTATAAATCTTGATTCAGGAAACATAATTGCAAGCGGAATACCCGGGAAACCTCCTCCTGTTCCAACATCAATAACTTCCAGACCATCCCTGAAACCGGGATATTTTGCTATAGCCAAAGAATGCAGAACATGTTTCAGATACAGATTTTCAATATCCTTGCGTGATATAACATTGACCTTACTGTTCCATTCCCGGTAAAGTGGTTCAAGCAGGCTAAACTGTTTTTTTTGAATATCCGTAAGAGCAGGAAAGTATTTTTCAATAAGCTGCATCAAATACTCTTGCTTGTATTTTTCAGGATATTGAACAGTAGTTCTCTTGCCCTGAAAAGTTGTGCCTTTACTGTACCTATAGGAAGCTCTAATTCCTCAGCAATTTCTTCGTAAGAGAATTCTTTAAAATATCTTAATTCAATCAGTTTCCGGTAACGAGGTTTCAGTTTAGTAACTATCTCCCGCATCATTTTCTCTTTCTGCAGCTTGATCATTGATTCCTCCGGATCGAGTGTCTGGGCCTGAATATCCTGAGGTGCCTTATCCGGATCATCATCACTCTGATCAAGTGAAACAGTAGTTGCCTTTTTCTTCCTTATGAAATCAATACAATTGTTAGTTGCGATTTTAAACAACCAGGTGCTGAAAGCATAATTCGGGGTATATTGCTGAATATTTTTAAAAGCCTTACCAAAAGCTTCAATGGTGAGATCTTCTGCATCACTGGCATTATTGACCATTTTTAGCAACATATAGTAAATAGCATCTCTGTACCTTCCCATTAATTCGGCGTATGCTTTCTGGTCGCCCCTTGTAGCTTGCTGCACCAGTAAAAAGTCTTTTTGTGCTTTTTCCGATAAGTTTGTATTTACTTCCATCTTGACTTCTTGCTTCTTATTGCGGTAGACAGATATATACAACAATTTATAAATATCGATATAAAATCAAAGATAATCATCCAAACAAATAATTTTCTTTCTCTAAGTTTATAAAACCCTATACTTAAAATTATAACCTGAAATAAAAATCTCACCCCTCCAGCTATTAAAATATAGGGATGAAATAAATTCATACATAAAAGATAGCAAAAAGTAAGGTAAAATAATAATCTTGACAGAGGTTCCAGCCCGATCAGGAAATAATGTTTCGGTTTGTACCGGCTGGCAGTAGATACATGTCTTTTCTTCTGACCAAACCATTGTCCCCATGTTATCTTAGGCTCGGAACGTGTGTGACTTTCAGGATGAAATTCAACAGCAGTATTTCTTTTATTGGCTGTTTCATTTACAAATAAGTCGTCGTCGCCTGAAATTAAATTGTAGTGTGATGCAAAGCCCTTATTTTTAAAAAATAATGATTTTCGATAAACAAGATTTCTGCCAACACCCATATAAGGTTTACCTGCTAAAGCGAACCCCAGGTACTGAATTGCAATAAATGCCGTATCGAAACGAATATATCTGTTTAATAATCCTCTTCTTCGTTTATAACCTCCATACCCTAATACAATATCGGTGCTATCTGTAAAGTTTTCCTGCAACCTGTTCAGCCACTGATCAGATCCTGCTGCGCAATCAGCATCTGTAAAAACGAGCCATTCATTTTTAGCTGCTTTAACACCTACTGTTACCGCAAGCTTCTTTCCATGTGTAAATTTTTTGTCAGGTGTAATGGTTGTTGTTCTGAGATTTTTATATTTCAGCATTAATTCAGCTAAAACATTGTCGGTATTATCTGTTGAACAATCATTTACAACAATTACCTCAAAATTTTCGTGTGCCTGATTTAAGATAGTGGGGAGATTTTTTTCAAGATTCTCCGCTTCATTCCTCGCGCAAACAATAACAGATATAGGGTATTTAATAAGTTGTGGTGTCCTCCTTTTTAAAGGTACCTGAAAATAAAAACGAAAGTAATAATACAACTGAATAAAAAGAGATAATCCGAACAGTGTCGTTAGTCCGTATCTTATAACTTCAATATAATAAGCAGGGTAATACAAATATTATTGAATGTAAACAGTAATGCCCAAAGGTATTCGCATCGGTTAATATTTGCAAACAGGTATCACTTAAATTTTTTCACAATACCTATCTTTGCGCCGAAATAAATTTTATGTTCTTCAGGATAACACATAATGATACTGATTCTAATGCCCGTACAGGAATCTTAACTACCGATCACGGAAAAATAGAAACTCCTGTTTTTATGCCTATTGGTACGGCAGGTTCAGTTAAAGGTGTTCATCAAAGGGAACTGATGAATGATATTAGTGCTCAGATAATTCTTGGTAATACATATCATCTTTTTCTACGCCCTGGCATTGACTTGATTGTTAAAGCAGGAGGGTTGCATAAGTTTATTAACTGGGATCGGCCAATATTAACAGACAGCGGAGGATACCAGGTATTTTCTCTTGCAGAGAACAGAAAGCTTAAAGAAGAAGGTGCCCATTTCAGTTCGCATATTGACGGGTCGAAACACTTGTTCACCCCTGAGAACATTGTAGATATTCAAAGAACTATCGGTGCGGATCTTATTATGGCATTCGATGAATGTATACCGTATCCAAGTGAATATGAATATGCCAAAAAATCGATGGAACTTACCCACAGGTGGTTGAAAAGAGGAATTGATCATTTCAGAAACACTGAAAATTTGTATAGCCACCGGCAATTCTTTTTCCCCATAGTGCAAGGCAGTACATTTAAAGATCTGAGGCAAAAATCGGCAGAAACAATCGCAGGATACAATATGCCGGCGAATGCAATTGGCGGCCTTTCGGTTGGCGAGCCTGTTGATGAGATGTATGAAATGCTTGAGGTTGTCAATTCTATCCTCCCTGCAGAAAAACCACGATATCTGATGGGAGTCGGAACTCCTGCAAATCTTCTGGAATGCATTGCCCGGGGAGCAGATATGTTCGACTGTGTAATGCCAACACGCAACGGACGAAACGGAATGCTGTTTACCAGTGAAGGTATAATCAATATAAAAAATAAAAAATGGGCCGACGATCTTTCTCCTGTCGATCCTGAGGGCACATCGTTTGTTGATAATTATTATTCAAAAGCATACCTTAGGCATCTTGTTATATCGGGCGAAATGCTTGGTGCACAAATTGCAAGTATCCACAATTTAACTTTTTATATGTGGTTAATGAAGGAGGCGCGTAATAAAATAAAATCGGGTGAGTTTATTAAATGGAAAAACAGTATTACTAAAAAACTTACTGAACGGTTATGAGAAAGATATCTGTTAAAAAGCTCGATATATATATTATCAAAAAGTTCCTTGGTACCTATTTCGGAGCTATTTTACTCATTATTCTGATAGCCGTTATTTTCGATTTCTCTGAAAAAATAGATGATTTCCTTGAGAATAATGCTCCGTTTAATAAAATCATTGTCGATTACTACCTGAATTTTATCCCGTATTTTGCCGTGCTGTTTGCACCTTTATTCACCTTTATAGCCGTAATATTTTTCACATCTCGTATGGCTTACAATACAGAAGTCATAGCAATTTTAAGCAGCGGTGTAAGTTTTAAAAGACTCTTATGGCCATACTTTCTGTCGGCAACAGTAATTATGGTTTTTAACTTTTCTTTGGGTAACTATATAATACCGAAAGCAAACGGCAAAAGATTCGCATTTGAAGAAAATTATTACCATAACCGGCCAAAAAGTTTTAACGACCGCAATGTTCATAAACAAATAGAACCCGGCATTTTTGTTTATTTCGACAGATTTAACACCATCAATAACTACGGATTAAGATTTTCAATTGAGAAATTTGAAGATGGTGAACTTGTATCGAAATTATTATCGAAAGAAATCCACTGGGATAGTGTAAAGAATAAATGGGAAATCAGAAACTACCATATCCGGGACTATATTAACGGGAAGCAAATAATCACAAGTGGTTCAATTATAGACACAGCTCTTAATATAGATCCCTCCGAATTCCGTATGCGCGACAATGTTGTAGAAGCCATGACTCTTGATGAATTAAAAGAATTTATCGATAACCAGAAGATGCAGGGATCATCGAATGTTAGTGCTTTACAGGTTGAACGACACAGAAGGTTTTCATTTCCTTTTTCTACATTTATTTTAACTCTTATCGGGGTTTCTGTATCATCCAGGAAAGTAAGGGGAGGTATAGGAATGCACATCGGGATAGGGTTACTGGTTAGTTTCTCATATATACTTTTTATGCAATTTTCAGCTCAGTATGCCATAAGCGGAGCATTGCCTGCAATAATTGCTATGTGGATACCAAACTTCTTATTTGCCTTTATTGCCTATTTTCTTTACAGACTGGCTCCAAAATAGAAGTAAAAATTTTCATTTTCAATCAACTGATATACAATTTCTTACTTTCATTTTTGATAAAAGCACTTTGTTAATTAACTCCTATTTAGTAACGTTGTACCCTTTTTCGAAAGAAAATATCATACTTAATAACCAAAATTTATCTGTATGCCACTTAAGAGTAAAATTGAGGAACTGAAAAAGCGACGTGAGCAGGTACAAATGGGCGGAGGCGAAAAGGCTATTGAAAAGCAACAGGCCATGGGAAAATTAACCGCTCGCGAGCGTATCATTGCTTTGCTGGATAAAGACTCGTTCCATGAATATGATCTTTTTGTTGAACATGAAGCACGAGACTTTGATATGGATAAAAAAGTACTCCATGGCGATGGTGTTGTTATCGGAACCGGAACCATACACGGTGGGCCTGTTTGTATTTTCGCACAGGATTTTACCGTTGCAGGAGGTTCACTGGGTGTAATGCACGCACGCAAGATCACCAAGATCATGGACCATGCGCTTAAAATGCGGGTTCCTTTAATTGGAATAAACGACTCGGGAGGAGCTCGAATTCAGGAAGGGGTTAACTCACTTTCGGGATATGGAGAGATTTTTTTCCGGAATACCCTGTCTTCAGGTGTAATTCCGCAAATTTCTGTAATCCTCGGTCCGTGTGCCGGTGGTGCTGTATACTCTCCTGCCCTTACCGATTTTGTTTTTGTTGTGGATAAGATATCTAAAATGTTCATAACCGGACCTGAAGTTATCAAGACTGTCCTGGGTGAAGAAATTTCAATGGAAGATCTTGGAGGTGCGAGGGTACACAGCGAAATAACCGGCAATGCTCATTTTTATGCTGAAAGCGAAATGGAATGTTTTGAGCAGATTAAAAAGCTTATTTCATTTGTGCCCGGCAGTAACGATAGTAAACCTGTTATTAAGCCTGTTCAGGAACCTCTTTCCAGATATAATATTAACGATATTGTCCCTGATGATCCCAAGCACCCCTATGATGTCAGGGATGTTATCAAATCAATCATAGACGGTTCAGACTTTATTGAAGTCCAGGAACTCTGGGCGAAGAACATGGTGATCGGTTTTGGAAGAATAAACGGACAGACATGTGGATTTGTATGTAACCAACCTCTTGTACTTGCAGGTGTACTTGATGTTGATTCATCAGATAAGGCTTCACGTTTCATTCGCTATTGCGATGCTTTTAATATACCCATTGTTACACTTGTCGACCTGCCCGGTTATCTTCCCGGCATTGACCAGGAACACGCAGGTGTTATCAGACACGGAGCAAAAGTGCTCTATGCATACAGTGAAGCTACCGTACCAAAGTTGACTGTTATTCTGCGCAAAGCCTATGGTGGTGGGTATATTGCAATGGGGTCAAGACACCTGCGTTCCGATTTTGTATTTGCCTGGCCAAGTGCAGAGATCGCTGTAATGGGACCGGAAGGTGCTGCCAATATTATTTTCAGAAAAGAAATCATGTCTTCGGAGAATCCCGAAGAAACAAGGAAGCATAAAGTGAAAGAATATAAATCGAAATTCGCAAATCCATATGTAGCTGCTGCAAAAGGATATGTCGATTCGGTTATTGAACCATCTGAAACACGAAAATTGCTTATACATGCTATTAATGTTGCTAAAAATAAATCGATCAGCGGTCCGAGAAAAAAACATGGGGTACCGCCATTTTAATCTTTAACTATGGAACCGGAAACTATAATATCAGAAAAAAAAGGAACAATGGCGAAAAAAGGAGATGACGAATGTGCCAAAAAAAAGGTGCGTTGTAAAACCCTTGTTATTGATGGTGGAAAATATAAGACCACTCTAACTAAAAAATACGAAAACAGGAAGAAGTGGGAGAAGCCAAACAAAAAACACGTTAATTCATTTATTCCGGGCACAGTGAATGAAATTTTTGTAGAAGAAGGAAAACAAGTAAATAAGGGAGATAGTATATTGGTGCTCGAAGCAATGAAAATGCTTAATATGATAGTTGCGCCCGTTTCTGGAAAAGTTAAGAAAATAAATGTCAAAACAGGTAGTATTGTTCCAAAAGGGTTTTTAATGTTAGAATTTGAATAATACCTAATCTATCAGATAAGTGTTAATATTGTATGAATAGAATAGTTAGGTTATATTATTAGACTCACTGATTTTTTCTTTTCTTTGAATAATGATTTAACTAACTAATACCCTTTATTATGAAAAGATTTCTTATTCTGATCGTTTTAATTGCAAGCTCCTATTCTCTTTTTGCACAGCCAAATTTCGGGGTTTCTTTTGGTTTAAATCTGGGAAATCTTAAAACCAACTGGGAAGGTGAAGATCCGGATACAAAAATAAGACCCGGTTTTTCAGTTGGAGCCGCAATGGAATATGCTTTTACCGATGAATTCTCCCTGTTAGCCGAAGCCAATATCCTTGTCAAGGGTTATGCATTTGATCCTGAACTTTATGGGGATGGTCTTAGTGGATATGACAAATATGTTTGTGCGTATTTTGATATCCCTGTAAAAGCTGCTTATAATCTTAATAACTTCAGATTTTTTGCCGGACCTTTCATTGATGTAGGATTTTGGGGTAGAAATAAATACAAATTCGAATACGATGGGGAAGAAGGAGATGAGGAGGTACTTCGTTATGTTTTTGGTACTTCATTCGACCCGGAGGATATTGGTGATGAAGAATGGCCGGCATATCGTTTTGATGGTGGTTTAATATTAGGGGCCGGTGTGAAATTTGGTCCTGTTGCCATTGACGCATCTTTTGCCATAGGCCTAATGAATATTACTCCTGAAGTTGAGGGCTTTTTTGACAGAAATGATATGATCTCAAAATCAAGGGTAGGAATGATTACCGGTTACTTTTACTTTTAAAAAAAAATCAACATAAGTTTGAAGACCGGGAAGTACATACCCGGTTTTTTATTTTATTTCAGATTGTTGACATCATATCACCAAACCATGTAAAATGATATTTAAATAAATCGCCGGGTAATTTCTTATCCCTGTGAAACAATCCATATATGGTGGAGCCGCTTCCCGACATCGAAGCATATACAGCCCCTTCATCCAGTAGTGTCTTTTTTATTTCTGAAAGTTGCGGATATTTCTCAAAGACAGACTCTTCAAACTGATTTGTAATTTGATCCTGCCACTCATCAACAGAAAGTGCAGATAACTGCTTTAATGTTTTATTAAAACTTTGTGGTATAGTACCGGCATATGCTTCACTGGTATCGATATGAATACCCGGATTTACTAAAAATACTTTATACTTATGAAGGTGTAAATGAATTGTCTCAAGAATTTCGCCCCTGCCTGTAGCATATGCAGCGCTGTTCCGAATAAAAAAAGCACAATCACTTCCCAACTGTGCCGCCATCAGCTCAAGTGATTCATTACTGCAGTTTAAATTAAACCACCAGTTCAAACCTTTAAGCATAAATGCAGCATCGGCAGAACCACCTCCTAATCCGGCACCTAATGGTATGTTTTTCTGAAGTTGGATGTCAACACCTGGAATGCCGTATTTTTTATTCATTAATTCCCACGCTTTTACTACCAGGTTATCACCCGACTTATGTTCAAATTCCAGTCCCGTGACCGTAATATCTGCATCGGAACCTTTGTTTTCTACAAACTCAAGGACATCGCATAAACCGACGGGAATAAAAATTGTTTCGATGTTATGGAAACCGTCCTTGCGTTTCTCTGTGATGCGTAAACCAAGATTAATTTTTGCATTTGGGAAAAGTACCATTTCGAAAAAATATAAATTATATCACGGCTTTTTCATGCCAATATACAATTCTTCAGTAATAATGAACCTTTAACTTCTTAAAACTTTTTCTTCATAAAAATTATTAAAAAAGAAGTTCACAATTTTTCAACAATAAAATTTAAAATAAGCTGAAAATATGTTTATAATAAAAACAAGGTTTTCCGATTAAAACCTGTTTGTGATTGTATTTTTATAAACCCTAAAATTATCAAATATTTTGTTCCAAAAACCTGAAAAACAGCAGATATGGCCCAAAAAAAGTCTACAGCCTCCAGTCAGCTTCCGGTAAATCTTGAACATGGTAAACTTCCCCCGCAAGCTTTAGAGCTTGAAGAAGCCGTGTTGGGAGCTGTTATGCTTGAAAAGGACGCCATCATTGAAGTTATTGACATATTAAAACCTGAAAGTTTTTACAGGGAGGAGCACCAGAAAATTTACCAGGCAGCATTAAATCTTTTTGCAGCAGATAAAGCAATCGATCTGCTTACAATACCTGAAGAACTAAAAAAAGAAGGTAAACTCGACGAGGTAGGTGGTATCTCATATATTACTCATCTGACCAGCAGGGTAGCTTCAGCAGCACATATCGAATTCCACGCCCGTATTGTACAACAAAAATTTATTCAGCGGGAATTGATACGGGTTTCATCCGAAATTCAAAATAAAGCATTCGACGATGGGGTGGATGTAAATGATCTTCTCGATTTTAGCGAAAGTGAACTTTTTAATGTTGCTCAAGGACATATCAAGAAAGAAGCAGCGCCAATGAACGTATTGGTAAAAGATGCCATCTCACTTATTCAGGAAGCTTCGAAAAGAGATGACAATCTTAGTGGAATTCCTTCAGGTTATACAAAGATTGACCGACTGACAAGTGGCTGGCAGAATTCAGACCTTGTTATCATTGCAGGTCGTCCATCGATGGGTAAAACTGCTTTTGTTCTTTCAATGACACGAAATATGGCAATTGACCATGGTAAATCAGTAGCCTTATTCAGTCTTGAAATGTCAAGTATTCAGCTGGTAAACAGACTTATTGTATCCGAAGCAGAAATCCCTTCAGAAAAAATCCGTGTCGGTAATCTATCGGATAATGAATGGGAAAGGCTTGATTACAGAATTAAAAGACTGGAAGATGCTAAAATATTTATCGACGATACACCTGCAATATCAGTATTTGAATTAAGAGCAAAATGCAGAAGATTAAAACGCCTGCACAATATTGATATTGTTATTATTGATTACTTGCAGCTTATGAGCGGAACTCCTGAAACAAAAGGAAACCGTGAACAGGAAGTAAGTAATATATCAAGAGCCCTTAAGGGAATTGCAAAAGAACTTAACGTACCCGTAATTGCTTTGTCACAGCTTAACCGTTCAGTTGAAATAAGAACCGGCAGTAAACGTCCACAGCTATCCGATCTGAGAGAATCAGGTGCTATTGAACAGGATGCTGATATGGTTGCTTTTATCCATCGTCCTGAGAAATACGGAATTACAGAGGACAATGACGGTAATTCATTACGCGGACTGGCTGAAATAATCCTGGCAAAACACAGAAACGGTGCACTTGGCGACGTCTTTCTCAAATTTATCAGTGAGTATGCAAAATTTGTTGAAATGGAAGATGATTACTTTGGCCCGGTAGACCTGGATATTGATCCCGAAGCTCAACCAAAAGCATTTACCGTTGGTTCAAAAATGAATGAGCATACTTCTGATTTTGACAAAGACGATTTATTGCGTAACTCCGACTTCTCTGAAGAGGTGCCTTTCTAATAAGCTCCCTGCAAAGTATGAATGATACCGTACTTTTATAAGTACACAAAATCAAACCTGTGTTGAAGCTGAAATGTTGCCTGGTGGAAAACTGTAGAGACAGTTTATCAGAAAGAAGCTATTAATCACCCACTACCCCATCAACACATCATTCCGGTTTCACATTATCCCAACATCACATTATTCCGGTTTCATTAAGTTTTCAAAAAGTGAAAAATCCAAATATCTCTGCCTCTTTCCAAGCTTTAACCCATCCTTACAAAATATCCTTCAGTTCCAATAACGACTCTATGATAAAGGTTGCATTAATTTCGTTTTCGTCTTTCTTCTGCTTATAGTATACCTGATCGATGCCGGCATTTTTTGCCCCGTCTATATCGTTCCTGGGATCATCACCAATCATTATGCTGGCCTCCTTCGTTGCATGCACCGCACTGACAGAATACTCATATATTCCTTTATGCGGTTTTGCATATCCTATCCTGTCGGATGTAAAGAGTTTTTTAAAATAAGGTGATATACCTGAATTCTTCATTTTTGTAAGCTGTGCATCATAAAATCCGTTTGAAATAACGCATAACGTATAATTATCATACAGATACCGTATAATCTCTTTGGCATTTGGCATTAGTGCCGATTTTAGCGGACAGTTGTTTAAATAAAACCGGCTCACCTTCTGAACCAGTTCTTTATTATTTATACCAAAGTGATTAAATAACAATCTGAACCTCTCATGCTTTAACAGGGACTTCTTTATCTTTCCCCTTCGGTAATGATCCCAGAGATGATCATTAAAATAATTGTATGCACGTATAAACTCTTTTTCCTGATCTTTTATTTTATCTATTGAAAATTCAGTAATAACCTGATGCAGAGTTTCTGCGCAATTCTGCTCAAAATCCCATAACGTTCTGTCAAGGTCAAAGAATATGTGTCTGTATGTTTTCACTGCCTCTGAGACAGCAAAGCTACGCATTAAATAAAAATTTGCAGTCCGTTTTTCGCTATATAAAAATTATTCTACATTTGCACCCTTCAAAAATGTCATAAATCAAAGTTCGTGTCCTAGATAACCACGTAAAAAACTAGTAAAATGAAAAAACAGTTATTTATTCTTCTAAGTTTCTTCCCGACTTTTATCTTTTCACAAAACGTTCAGCTCCATTATGACTTTGGCCGGTATGAAGATGGCACTCACAGGGATTTTTTTGTTTCGACATTTGAAATGTTTAAACCCGATTCACTGGGCTATACCTTTCTTTTTATCGATTTTGAATTCGATTCACCCGATAATCCGCGTGGAGTATCACTGGGATATTTTGAGATCTCCCGTGAATTCTACATGCCATGGTTTAAAAAAAACAAATTTATAAACGAATTAGGATTACACGTGGAGTATAATGACGGAAGTTTAATTTATTCCGATGAAAATATTGTATATGGTGAAAATCTCAGAGGATCCTGGCTGGCCGGCCTGGGTTATCCGGTCCGGCCGGGAGGATTTACATTAAATACAATGTTACTGTACAAATACATCAGAGGGTCAGTTGCCCCTGATTTTCAGTTAACATTTGCATGGTATCATTTTCTTTTCAATGATAAAGTAACCATTAGCGGCTTCCTCGATTTCTGGAGCCAGGACGATTTTTATGGTGATCCGGAAGAGAAAGTTCTTGTTATTTACGGAG
Organism: Bacteroidales bacterium; assembly: GCA_016929525.1. Taxonomy (GTDB): domain Bacteria; phylum Bacteroidota; class Bacteroidia; order Bacteroidales; family UBA10428; genus UBA10428. The sequence continues at coordinate 121,423 of JAFGIP010000051.1, read as the reverse complement.
AACCTCAGCTATGGTACAATATAACACCATACCTGGCTGTCGGAAGTGAGGTTAAGATAGGATATAATTTCTATCCTGGTAGTTCAAGAACAGAGTTTTTCCCTACTCTGGGGGTCAAGTGGGAATTCTAAAACAAATCACTGATGAAAATTCCCACAGTGTGTGTGAAAATACGTAAGACCATTGTGCGGACATTTTTCCGGAGTATGGTGCATGCTGAAAAAATTGAAAGAAGAAACATCTTCCAGAACAATTTCTTTTTCCTTGGTATCTGCATCAAATCTAGCAGATCTTTCCTGTTCACCAAAAGTTATTATTGAAAATGGCATTCTAAAACCTTGTTCAACTTCTGTCCATTTAAACCTTAACCTGAGATTATCACCTTCCCGGGTATAAGTATAATAAAGAACCGGTAAATCAGTATGATAAAGAAATTTATTGAACAGAGGATCATAATTTTCTCCGGTTGCGTTATTCACAAAAGCAATAAAATGTTCAGATCTTATAATGCTGTCGCGGTAACACATATTAAAATCATATAGCATCTTCATAAATAACGAGTCATTATTTATTGAGCAGCGCAGATTATTCAGCAATGCAGCGCCTTTATTGTAGACATCACTCCCTGCAAAAGTATTTTCATTCACATCGCGGTTCTGCACTAATGGCCAAAAATTATTAATAATTCTCATCTGCTTATGGAGTTCTGCCATAGCAGTATCATAGCCAAGCATATGCTCCAGAAACAGGTATTCCGAATACGTAGCGAAACCTTCATGTAACCAGATATCAGCCATATCGCCAATAGTAACTGCGTTTCCCCACCATTCATGAGCAGTTTCATGTACTATTATCGGGTCGAAATCCTTAATAAGATAGGTTCGTGCATTCTTTTCTACATTAAATGCATCGCCGTATGCTATTGCTGTTTGATGTTCCATTCCGGCATAAGGCGATTCAACCATTCTGAAATTGTCCTTTGGGAAAGGAAACGGTCCAAATGCTGAGCTGTAAAAGCGAACAACATCATTACATTGTTTGAAATATTCTTTTGCAATATCCATATGATTGGGCAGTACATGGTATCGGGCAAGAAGTGTGTCACTCTCACAATAAATTGTATCGGTAAATTCAGAATATTTGCCCATGTAAAAAGTAGTGTTATAATTGTTAATCGGATAATTAACAAACCATTCATAACGACAATATCCATCTTCTAATTCAATAACATCTCTTAATGTACCATTAGATACTGCCTGATAACCTGAGGTCACTTCGATATTTATTCCCATAGAATCAGGCTTATCTGACAGATGATCTTTACATGGCCACCACGAACTGGCTCCGAATTGTTCACAGGCAACACCAACCCATCTGTTTAAATGCATATCGCGACTCCAGACAAATCCGCCATCCCATGGTGGATTTTTCGACACTATCGGTTTCCCTGAATATTTAAATGAAATACAGTACTGTTCCCCTTTCTTTATACCGCCGGGTATATCGATGAAAACTGCATCATATTCCCTTCGATAGTTTAATTCAGAGCCTTTATAGTTAATAGATTCAATATCAAGATTCGAAAACAGATCAAGCTGAATTGTCCCGCATTTCTCTAAGCCCTTAAACCAAATTTCATTCGTTCCTGAGATTTTTTTTCCGGCAGGGAGTATTCTCAGTGATAGGTTATAGTAAAAAACATCGAAGCAAGTTCTTTCTTTTCGAAGTGCTCCCCTTAGTGTGTCAGCTCTTGTATAAATCGGCCTGTAACCTAAGTTGGCATAAACTTCAGTTTTATTATAATATTGTTTTTTTAAATATTTAAAACGCTTTTCGTGATCACAAAGATAATTGACTACCAGCTTTTTAATAAAACCCATTTTATTGACATTATTAAAATCTTCGCAACTGCCTGCCAGGTCTGCGAGATTTAATTTACAAACAGCCCTTTTAAATAATGCTCTATCATTAAAAGGTGATATCTCCAGATACTTATTCATATACTCAACACCTTTTAAATAGTCTCCTTCTTCTATCGATTTGTTGGCTTCATTCCATATTTCGGCCAATTTTTCTTGTTGTTGTGCCCCAAGTAGCATGAAAGCGAAATTTAAAAATGCTATTATGGTTATCCGAAGCTTGTTCATATTTTTAAGGATTATACCTGGAATGGTTAAGAATATTAAGGTAGTTCGATTCTTTCATCAGATCCGGTAGTGTAATATCCTTGTTGTTATTCATATAAGAACTAACAATCTGATAACCAATCCAGTTTACTGCTCTTCCGGGTGATTCGTTTGAGAAATCTTTGGTAAAAGGAGCATCATTAACATATTGATTAATTATAAAATGATCGGTACTGAAAAGTAATTTGTGTTCAATTAAAAACTCCCACATACCTTTTTCATTTCTTTTGCAAAAATCTAACTGGCTGGAAGTAAATCCCCATAATAATGTATCCGGTAATGAAGGCATAAGAATTTTAGTACAATAAACAGCTCTTCCATTAAAAACCATCTGCGAAACAAGGTTGTCCTTCTTGCTATTATAAGGAAACTCAGAAATGATCCACGCATTCATTGCATCAGAAGGAATTTTTTCAGGAATCATTTTATTACGCATATACTTTGGTATCGGGGGATACATCAGTTCATAAAATTCATTACCGGAACCAAGATATTTATCAAGGCTTATCGCCAAAATGCTGTCGGCTGTAACTATTGACTGGTTAAATCCGGAAATACAGGTAATAATTTTTGGGATTTGCATATCAGGAAAACAGGCAGAGTAATTCCCAAAAGCATTCTCCAATTCTTTTTCAATCCCGGAAATATCTTTGAAATTTTCTTTGATATATTCACTAACCCGGTAAATTGTAAAGTCGGTGAAAAAGAGTTTGAATCTATCAGCAAATCCATCTGATACCGGTGAACCTATCTCAATTATACCCTGTGTAAATAATGGTAAAAACTCGGGATACTTATCCGAAAGGTTAGTAACTCCGTCTTCAAAATCGTATAAATCTATACTGAATAAATCCTTTTCAAATCGCCTTACATCCAGATCCATTTTCACTTTATTAACTGGTCCCTTACTATTGGTACAGGAAAGAATAATGATTGAGAATATGCTCAATATTAATTTCAAAAGTTTACTTTTAATCATAGAAATTTATTTTACAAGCCTTTACAAAATAAGACTAACATAAATACTGTTTATAACCTAACTGATAAGGCAATTATTATTCGGTATTCAGTTTAATTTAACTCAAGATAAATATAAGACTTTAATTAAAATGATCATTTCGTACTTCTGAAATACCAGCTTATTAGTAAGAGTCATAAAACTAAGTGATAAGTTTTTGCTATTTAAAAAAAGAACATATCTTTGCAGACCTGAAAATTTAGGGTATTAAAATACAATATAATGAAAAGGACATTTCAACCATCGGTAAGAAAGAAAAGGAATAAACATGGATTCAGAGAAAGAATGTCGACTGTTAATGGCAGAAAGGCTTTATCCAGAAGAAGGGCAAAAGGCAGGAAAAGACTTACTGTGTCCGATGAGATCTACAGAAAATAAGCTTTATATTTCATGATATATTTTAAGGTTATTCTTATTTAAGGGTAACCTTTTTTATTTTAGTTAATTCAGCATAAATCAGATAACTTAGCACAGATCAATTATGTAAATTATTTTCCCATATCATTCATGCAAGAATCAACCAAAATTATAATACCTCCTCTCAACAAGTACAAGCTTTACATTTTCGATCTGGATGGAACTCTATATGACCAACAGATTCTTCGCAGGATTATATTTCGAAAAATCTTAGCAGGATTAGTAAAACTGAAATATTCCTTCACCGAGATCAGGATCATAGGAGAGTTCAGAAGGCAGCGTGAACTGCACAAAGGATATAGTTCAGACAATCTTGAAGCTGAACAGTATAGTTGGTGTGCCGATAAATTAAAAATACCTTTAGAACGTGTTAAAAAAACCATCGATCATTTCATCTTCAGGTTTCCGTTGCAGTTTTTGCATCAGTCAAAATATAAAAATATCGACAGAGTTTTTGCAACCCTTAAAGATTTAAAACTAAAAACTGCTGTCTATTCCGATTATCCGGCAAAAGAAAAGTTGGAAGCATTAAATCTGAATATTGACCTGCATGTTTGTTCTATGGATAGTAGCATTGCACAACTTAAACCAAATGCATCGGGTTTACTGAAAATATGCAATGCTTTGAATATTCCAAAAGACGAAACAGTCTTTATTGGCGATCGTGAAGATACGGATGGTGAATCGGCAAGGATGGCAGGAACTGACTTTATTAAAGTTAATGTCAAAGAAGCACGTCGGGGAGATTTTTTTTCAGCATTTCAAAAAAAGTTAATTTCGGCCTATGACTAATAAAGAATTGAAATGCTGGGTTTGTGATTCGAAAGATTTCCGGCTCATAAAAAATTCAGATGTTGTTGAATATCTAGACAGTAACAACTTTGCGATTACCAATTTCGATTATGGTAAAACAGGCGAACTTCAGCGTTGTCTTAACTGTGGCTTTATCCAGTGTACCGATCTTGATAAAGTAGTCGGTTTTTATGAAGACCTTGTTGATACGGAATATGAAAATACCCGTAAGGAAAGAAAATTACAGGAGAAACGTCTGGTTAAATTTCTGAGCAAATTTAAAAGAGAGGGAACACTACTCGATATTGGAGCAGGAAGCGGAATAATGGTTGAAGCCGCTTTGGAAATGGGATATAAGGCTGAAGGAATTGAACCATCAAAATGGCTTCAAAAAAATGCGGAAAAGTTGGGATTACCGGTATACCAGGGTATATTCCCTCACCCAAATACCCCGGGACCATATGATATTATTACGCTTGTCGATGTAATAGAACATGTGACCGAACCGGGAGATTTATTAAATGGAATCTCTAAAACCCTGGCCAGTGACGGTATATTTATACTGGTAACCCCCGATGTGAATTCACTGGCTGCAAAAATATTCGGTTACAGATGGTGGCATTACCGGTTTGCACATATCGGATATTTCAACAAGAAAAATCTGATTGCATTATTAAACAAAACGGGATTCGAAGTAATTAAACTTACCCGACCTTCGTGGTATTTTACATTGAAATATTTAGGGATCCGGTTTCTGTCTTTTTTCCCAAAATTTATGCGATTTCCATTACCGGAATTCTTGGAAAGAATTATTGTACCAGTAAATTTGCGTGATTCCATTCTGGTAGTTTGTACATTAAAAAATAAAAATGCTTAAACATTACGTTCGTATAGCCCGGCCTGATCACTGGTTTAAAAACATATTCATGCTGCCGGGAATAGTCATGGGCTTATATTATACTGATTTTAGTCTCGATAACACATCGGTTTTAATTCTGGCCGCAGGTATTTTAGCAACTTGTTTAATAGCTTCTGCCAATTATGTTATCAATGAATTTCTCGACCTTGAATTTGATCGTTTTCACCCTGTAAAGAAATACAGAACGGCAGTGCTGGCTGACCTTAATGCCGGAATTGTATATACTGAATATACGGTCTTAGCTTTATCCGGACTGGTTATCAGTTTTTACATATCCAACGAATTTTTTATAACTGAATTACTTTTTCTTTTCATGGGCTTTTTATATAATGTAAAACCTTTCAGGACAAAAGATAAAGCATATCTTGACGTGCTTACCGAATCGATTAACAATCCTATTCGGTTTATTCTGGGCTGGTTACTTATCGGTATTGATTTCATCCCGCCATCAAGCATACTGGTAGCCTACTGGATGGGTGGTGCATTTCTAATGGCAACAAAACGATTCGCTGAATACAGATTTATTGGCGACCCTGATCTGGCAGGCAAATACCGCCAGTCGTTTAAACGTTATACCGAGAACCTGTTGTTGGTTTCAACAGTATTCTATGCGCTGTGTTCTTCATTTTTCCTGGCTATATTTCTTATTAAGCACAGAATTGAATTACTAATATCATTTCCATTTATTGCCTTACTTTTCACTTGGTATTTGGACATAGGTTTTGAGAAAGACTCCATTGTACAAAATCCTGAGAAACTATATAAAAAGAAAGGATTTGTGACTTTTGTTGTTTTTCTTTTTATCTTACTTGTTTTATTACTTAAAATCGATATTCCCAGTCTCAACTGGTTTATTAAAAATTACTAAATCCTTAAAAAAAAGGTTATGCAACAACTAACCATCCAACTGGAGAAAAAGATATTTTATGGCTTAGCTGCTCTGCTGTTCATACTTATGCCCATAATGAGCATCAAATCGGGTATTTCGGGTGATGAAGAAACTTTCCACTACCCGCATGGCAAGAATGTGTATAACTATTATGCAACCTTTGGTAAGGACACCACCTGTCTGTATTACGACAATAGTGCACTTCACATGTACGGCCCTGTATTCGATCTTACTACAGTTGTTGTAATAAAGATATTTAACCCGGATGATGAATATATGGTCAGGCATATGCTAAACTCGCTTACAGGTTGGACTGCGTTGTTTTTTGCAGGATTAATAGCTGTGATGTTAGGAGGTTGGCGGGCGGGTATTATAACAATGCTTTTTATGTTTTTTTCTCCGCGTTTTCTAGGGCATTCATTTAATAACCCGAAAGACATTCCGTTTGCGGCAACTTACATTTTCACAATATATTCCATCATCAGATTCCTTAAATACTACCCAAAAAATAGATTTCGATTTGCCTGGCCCGTCGCTTTGGGTATTGGACTTTCAATAGGCGTTCGTGTTGGTGGTATATTACTGATAGTATATTTCTTATTTTTTGTTGGCATACATTACTTGTTTACTAACAATTATAAGCAGTGGTTCAACCAGGAAAAGCTAATAAAGCTTGGACGATTGTTACTCTTTGCATCACTAATATCTGTTGCAGGATATACCCTGGGTATTTTGCTTTGGCCATATGCTCATAAAGCACCAATCGAAAATACCTTTAAAGCAATGAAATTTATGGAGGCTTATGGTACAAGCCTGCGGCAAGTATTTGAAGGTAAGACAATCTGGTCTGATCACGCCCCTGCATATTATCTTCCAAAGTATATTTTTATGACTATACCGGAATTTGTAATTCTCGGACTTATTTGTTTCATTGTTCTGTCAGGGAAAATTAAAAAGGAAGATTCAACCTGGTATTTTATACTACTGTTTGTTTCCGTTTTTCCGGTGGTGTATATTATATACAAAGAATCAAATGTATATGGTGGCTGGCGTCATATTAGTTTTATTTATCCCGGATTGGTTATTATTGCATCAATTGGCATTTATACACTTTTAAATAACTTTAAGCAGAAATATATACGGTTTCCGGTCATAGCATTGCTTTTATTTTTGGCATTTTTCCCCATTAAACATTACATCACCAATCACCCTCACGAGTACATTTATTATAATAAGTTATCAGGCGGGGTAGAAAAAGCATACGGCAGATATGAAATGGACTATTTCTATCATAGTCTGAAAGCCGGATCGGACTGGTTAATAAAAAATAAAATTGAAAAGACAACTGTTACCGGTGACGATAAAATAATTGTAGCATCAAATCTTAGTATAATTGTAAAATATTATTTCAGAAATTATAAGGATAAAGTTAAAATCATATACATCCGATATTATGAAAGAGGTAATTCCGACTGGGATTATGCCATTATTGCCAATAGTTATATAAATCCTTACCAGCTTAAAAGAAGAATCTGGCCACCGGCTAACACGATACATACAATCGATGTAGATAAAAAACCAGTTTGTGCTGTACTGGAACGCAAAAATAAGGATGATCTGAAAGGATACCAGTTAATGAATTCCGGTAATCCAATGGCAGCAATACCGTATTTCAAATCTGCAGTATTACAGGATAAAAAGTACGAAATGGCTTACCTTAACCTTGCACAATGTTACTTAAGCACGGGACAGTACAAGCAGGCTGCAAATTCAGCCGCAAGTTGCCTGAAATTATACCCTAATTACGATAAAGCATTAAATCTTCTGGGAATAGCGTATTTAAACAATAAAGATTATGAGAAAGCGCTCCAGGTATTTTTAAAAAATATGGAGGAGAATCCGAAATATGTAGCTTCATACTATTATGCCGGGGTAATATATTCTCAGAACAACGACCCGGAGACGGCTTTAAAATACCTCCAGGAAGCTATCGAAGTAAATCCAAGATATAAGCCTCCCTATTACCTGGCAGCCCAGATTAATAAAATGAAAGGAAATGCAGAATTTGCAAAGAAACTTATGGAAGTTGCCAATTCCTTACCTTAGTTAAAGAGATTAACAAATTTCACTATGATTGTAAATACGTTTTTTGAATTACTTTCGTTGATATGGTTACGTTAAGGTTTATATAGTTTTATCTTTGTTGACAGAAATCGAAAATTAAATAATATGAATAAGCTTATAACCTATATCTCAGGTAAAGAATTTCTTAAAAATTTACTTCTGGCGATAGGCATTATCTTATTTCTTTTAATTGCATTGACTCTTTGGCTTAAAGTATATACACATCACGGTCGCTTCATATCGGTTCCCGATTTAACTGATCTCCCAGTGGAAGATGCATCCAAAATAATTAACGAGCGAAAACTGCGATATGAAATATTCGATTCGATATTTATTATAACAAAAGAAAAAGGGGTTGTTGTTGATCAGCATCCGCGACCGGGATTTCTTGTGAAGAAAAACCGGAAAATATATTTAACTATAAACGCTAATCAGCCGGAAAAAATAGTTATGCCAGAACTGGTTGGAGTAACACTTCGGGAAGCCAGGTTAAAAATGGAAGTTAGCGGGCTGATTATTGGCAAACTTTCGTACCAGTATGATATGGCTAAAAATGTTGTACTTGAACAAATGATGAACGGGCAGCCGGTCGAGATAGGAGACACAATATCAAAGGGATCCAGGATTGATCTGGTGCTTGGTAAAGGGCTGTCAAATGAAAAAGCAATGGTACCAAACCTAATTGGCCTTAGCGAAGAAGAAGCTGTCATAAAAGCTTCAGATGCATTTTTCAGTATTGGTACTGCAATACCTGACCAGAGCATAGAAGAAAATACTTCAGACAGTTTGATACCAAGAGTATTCAGGCAGCATCCTGTTCACAGAAATGATGTTCGTGTACCCCTCGGGACACAAATAACCCTTTGGGTTACCGTTGATTCAATGAAGTTTGCAGGAACTGAATCATCAGATAGTGCAGATTATGGTTGGCAAGAACTTAACGAAGTTGAAAATATTGAACATGTTGAAGAAGATTCTTACGATTACGATTATAACGAGTAGCCTGGTTGCTTTGCATGGTCAGACATTCAAGGGTTTGGGATACAACCATGCTATTGTGCAGGCTATTGAAAAAGGTGAGCTGACGAATGATAAATCGGAAGAGGACTCAATTATTTTTATCGCCGAGTTCTTTGAGGATTTTTCAAATTATAAAAGCTGGGTATTCCCTAAAAACAAATATTGGTCAGACCATTATGCTTTCATAAATTCCACCTATGCCGATTCCATGATCAGCCTTGGTGTAGCAACCCTGGATGCTTTTAATTCAGATGGGTTCCCGTATACAGACGACCTTGGAACAATAATTCCTGCTGACACCTTGACATCAAACTCATTTAAATTCGAATCGGTACTGCCTTTTGATGACACTTTGTTTTTTAGCTTTTTTTACCAGGCTGGCGGTAAAGGGGACTTACCTAATGAAAAAGATACTTTACTACTGGATTTCTTCCATGTTGACTCAATGAAATGGAATAATATTTTTTATACCAACGATACCGAAGAACCATCGAAATTTAAACAGGTAGTAATCGCTATACCGGAATCATATATACAAAACGGTTTTCGTTTCAGGTTTAGAAATTATATATCATTTGAAAATGTCGACAGGAATGAAGGTGATCCCGTCTTTCCTATTGCCGATTTATGGCATATCGATTATATCCGGATTAAAACGGCAGCAACAAGAGAGGATATGTATAACCTGGATGACATTATGATTGCAAATCCTTTATTATCCGCACTTACTGAGTATACTGCCACCCCATATTCTCATTTACAATTAGCATTAAGTACCAGCGAAAGATTGATAGTTCCTCTGAGTATCAGAACCAGTTCACCGGAAACAGATCTGATCCCCGTTGATCGTTATTACAGAACTTATGATCTGACAACAGGTGATCTGTTAAGGGATCCGCCTTCCACTTCTAATGATATGGAACCCAATGTTTTTATTACATTTCTTGATGATTTACCTTCTGGTCCGGGATTTATTCAAAATGAGTATGATACAATAGGCAGATTTAAAATCGTAAGCTATCTGGGGGCTACAGATCATAATTTTAAAAGCGAAAACGACACGGTCGAACGTATTGAAACATATCACGACTACTATGCTTACGATGATGGAACAGCTGAATACGGTATTGGAATTTCCGGCCAGACTGAGGAAAATATATATATGGCCATCAGGTTCAGAACGTTTATTCCCGATTCGCTTCGTGCGGTGCTTATTTATTTCAACAAAACTACAACCGACCCTGAGTCCAGTAATAATCAGGAGTTTCAGATCTCAATCCGTAAAAATAGCGGCAGCCAGCCTTCAGATGAAGTTTTATATTTCTCGGATTATTATTTTCCAGCTTTTAATCATGGTATAAATGAATTTACAAGAATCGATATTGATCCGCCGATCTACGTATCAGATACTTTCTTTGTTGTAATTGAACAACTCGGTGAATACCTGAACATTGGATACGATATTAACACCAATAATATAAAGCATTATTACGAATATCACCAGCCAAACTGGATAAACCGCCCCAATATGATGAAAGGATCATTTATGATCAGACCATCATTTGGTACATACAGTATACTTACCTCTGAAGAATCAATTAACATTGATGAAGTTGAAATCTGTGTTTTTCCAAATCCGGTAAGCGATCGGTTAAACTTCAGTTTAAAAGCATTACCCGGAAATCCAGTTGGTGTAGCAATTTATAACCTTACAGGAACCTGCCTGATTAATACCACTACCGAAAATAATTACATTAATGTCAATTCTCTTCCCGGAGGATTATATTTGATTCGCATAACTGATATTGTTAATAGCAAACTGTATACAGCTAAATTTATTAAATACTGATCGGGTTTGGATAAATTTGATACAATTGAAACAAGCGACAGCTCTGAACTTTACGAACATCACAGAATTATTGCCGATAAAGGACAAAGTCTTCTTCGGATCGATAAATTCCTGTATCAAAAATTAGACAGCATTTCACGGTCAAAAATTCAGGCTGCTGCGCAAGCCGGTAATATACTGGTAAACGAAAAACCGGTAAGATCAAATTATAAAGTTAAGCCCGATGATATTATCTCGATTGTATTACCTCATCCACCCCATGAACTTGAACTAATTCCCGAAGACATACCTATAAATATCGTATATGAGGATGATGTTCTGATAGTAGTAAATAAAGAAGCAGGTATGGTTGTGCACCCGGGGCATGGGAATTATGGGGGAACACTCGTTAATGCCCTGGCGTACCATCTGAAAGATAATCCGTTGTTCTCAGGGGGCGATACCAGACCGGGTTTGGTGCATCGTATTGATAAAGACACATCCGGATTACTGGTTATTGCAAAAAATGAAGTTTGTCTGAGTCACCTGGCCAAGCAGTTTTTCGAGCGTAAGACAGACAGAAAATATGTTGCACTTGTATGGGGAAGTTTTGATGAAGATGAAGGAACCATTGAAGGAAACATAGGACGTAATATCAGGGACCGGTTAAAAATGCAAGTGTTCCCGGATGGAAATGAGGGTAAATATGCGGTCACACACTATAAAGTTATTAAGTCATTGGGATATGTCAGCCTTATAGAATGTAAACTCGAAACAGGACGCACACACCAGATAAGGGTTCATCTCGCATATATTGGCCACCCGATTTTTAACGATGAACGATATGGAGGTCATGAGATCCTGAAAGGTACCACTTTCACAAAGTATAAACAGTTTGTAAATAATTGCTTTAAAATCATACCCCGACAAGCACTGCATGCCATGACATTAGGGTTTACACATCCTGTAACCGGGGAAAATATGTTCTTTTCAACAGAACTGCCAGACGATATGCAGACCGTAGTAGACAAATGGGAAAAATATATCGAAGGACGTGAAATATAATACAACGAATATGACCCTCAATAAAAAATATGTCGGCGAAATTCTGGCTTTTAATCTTTTTCATAATCAGGTTATTTCATATTACACAACCCCCAATAGAAACGCAACATAGCTGGTGTCAAACAACTGTTTTAATGGGGGCCAGGAACTTCTATGAAATTGAAGTTAATATCCTTTATCCCCGGCTGGACTTCGCCGGAGAAAAATCCGGAATAACAGGAATGGAATTCCCGATTCTGAACTATCTCATCTACCTGGTATCGCTGGTATGGAAGGATGATCAATCTGGTAATATCTACCATAGGATGTTGGTATTTCTTTAGGATGGTTCTTAAATTCTTTGATAAGAATATTGCTTTCAACGCTACCATCCTACTGACATTTTCTATTTAGTTTGCATATTCCCGTAAGACAATGCCAGATACTTTTTCAACTTCACTTGCACTTGCGGGATTATTTCATGGAATTGAATTTCTTGAAAACAAAAAACTGGCAGTTAACTTAATATTATATCTTTTTCTGGCTGGCATAGGTATACTTTCTAAAATTCACACCGGATATATTCTGGTTTTTTTAATCGTTTCGCTTTTAAATAAAAAAGTATTGCTGAAAAACGAAATAGTCCTTTGTTTAACTTCAATAATTTTTTTAGCATCGGTTACATTCTGGTATTTTTACTGGGTACCATATCTCTTCGAGAAATACTCGTTCAGACATTTTTTTATGGGGGTTTCAGTAAGCAAAGGAGCAAAAGAAATTTACGACAATCTAGCCGAGACACTGAAACGTTTTCATCGTTCCGCTATGATGATAACAGGTTTTATAGCATTTATGGGCGGTTTAATTATTTCGATCTATAAAAAAAACAAAAGGATAATATTCGTATTCATAATTGGTTTCGTCGCTTTTATACCGGCACTTCTTAAAACAGGTCATAAATTCGCCGTTCATAATTATTATATTATACCCTTTGTACCTGTTATGGCTTTAATAGCGGGTTATGCCGTTAACCAGATAAAGGTTCACTGGCTATATCTTACCATTATAATTACTATATGTATGGAAAACGTACTTAACACATGGACTAAATTTTCACCACGAAAAGAAAGGTGGACTTTGATGGAACTTGAAAACGTAATGGATAAAGTAAGCAATCGCGAAGATCTTATAACAATTAATGCAGGCGACGATCCGACAGCTTTGTACCTTGCCCACAGAAAAGGTTGGAGAACCAATAATAATGATTTACAAAAACCTGAATACAAGGAAAAATTAAAGCGCTGGGATGCCAATATGCCGTAATACTTAAAACTACTGATGGAAAAGGCATTAACCTTGATTTGGAAATTATATATGAAGATGAAAATTTCAAAATCTATCGTATGTAGTATATTTGCAATCCATTTCGGGACTGTAAAATGCATAAATCAGGATATGTAAATATTATTGGTAATCCCAATGTCGGTAAGTCAACATTGATGAATGCCCTTGTCGGTGAGAAGCTTTCAATCATTACTTCGAAAGCGCAAACTACACGACACAGGATAATGGGAATTGTAAATGGTGAAGATTTTCAGATTATTTATTCCGATACTCCCGGAATTCTGAAACCGAATTACAAGTTACAGGAATCGATGCTGAAATCTGTAAATAATGCTTTTATAGATGCCGATATTATACTTTATGTAACCGACCCAGTCGAAAAATACGATAAAAACCAGGAATATATCGATAAAGTAAAAAAGAGCAACGTTCCGGTTTTACTACTCATCAATAAAATAGATCTCACCAGCGAAGAAAACCTTATAAAATTAGTTGAAACATGGCATGAAATATTACCTAAAGCAGAAATTTTACCCGTTTCGGCACTGGAAAAGGTAAATCTTTCATTACTATTCGATAAAATTATATCACTTCTGCCCGAAGTACCTGAATATTACCCGAAAGATTCTCTGACTGATAAAACGGAAAGGTTTATTGTATCTGAAATAATCAGGGAAAAGATATTCATGTATTACCAGAAAGAAATACCTTATTCTGTTGAAGTCGATGTTGAATCATTTAAAGAAGAAAGAGATATAATCCGCATATTAACAAATGTTTATGTTATGCGCGAATCACAAAAGGGAATAATTATCGGGCATAAAGGAAGCTCGCTAAAAAAAGTTGGAACCGAAGCAAGAAAAGACATTGAAGCGTTTTTCGATAAGAAGGTATATCTTGAAATTTATGTGAAAGTTATGAAAGACTGGCGCGATAAGGAAAACCAATTGAAAAGATTTGGATATAATAAATCTTAAAAATAATGATATGATCATACATCGTGTAATGTGGAAATTAGATGAGAGCTATTCAAAAGATGAAAAAGATAAAATCTGTAATGAGCTCAGGCACAAACTGGAAAGTCTAATAGATAAAGTGGATGAACTTCTTTCTCTGCATGTACATATCAATCATACGGATACCTCTGAACAGAACTGCGATACAATTCTCGAGACAACTTTTAATTCCCTTGAATATCTAAGCACTTATCAGGACTATCCCGATCACCTGGAAGTTGTTCAATATTTCAAATCTTTAAATTTGCAGCGATCGGCTATTGATCATACCTTTTAACCATTTTCTAAAGAAATTAACTTGGGAAATATAGCAGCCATAGTAGGTAGACCAAATGTTGGGAAATCGACACTTTTTAATCGGTTAACCGAATCCCGAAATGCCATTGTCGATGAGATGGAAGGTGTTACACGTGACCGCCAGTATGGTAAATCAGTTTGGAATGGTGTAGAATTCTCAGTTATAGATACAGGTGGATATGTAACCAGTCCCGACGATATGTTTGAGGCAGAAATTAAAAAACAGGTCATATTGGCAATAGAAGAAGCTGACTCTATAATTTTCATGGTTGATGTTGTTACGGGAGTAACCGACCTGGATGAATCAGTGACAGAAATGCTTCGCAAGGTGAGTAAACCTGTTTTACTTGCGGTGAATAAAGTTGATACTGGTGAAAGACAGTATGAAGCACAGGAATTTTATCGTCTTGGTCTGGGAGATATCTATTGTATATCCTCAATTAACGGAAGCGGCACAGGAGAATTACTCGATAATCTTGTTAAGACTTTCAGAAAACAGAGTAACGTTAAAACTGAGAACCTGCCAAAATTTGCTATTGTTGGAAGACCAAATGTTGGTAAATCATCGCTGCTGAATGCACTAATCGGGGAAGAAAGACATATTGTGACACCAATATCGGGAACAACACGCGATTCAATATTTACCCGCTATAATAAATATGGTTATGATTTCTACCTGGTCGATACGGCAGGATTAAGAAAAAAAGGAAAGGTTCATGAAGATCTGGAATTCTACTCGGTTATACGTTCAGTAAGGGCCATTGAAAGTTCTGATGTGTGCCTTGTCTTGATTGATGCTACTTTAGGAATTGAATCACAGGATATAAACATCATAGGGTTAGCGTTAAGGAACTACACAGGAGTTGTAATTCTCGTTAATAAGTGGGACCTCGTTGAAAAGGATACCTATACTACAAAAGAATTTGAGAAGAACATCCGAAACAGGATTGCACCTTTTACCGATGTGCCAATAATTTTCACTTCAGCCTTAACAAAACAACGTATTCACAAAGTATTGGAAACAGCCATTAATGTATACAAGAACAGACAGCAAAGAATTCCGACTTCCAAATTAAACGATGTTATGCTAGAAATCATTGAAAAAAATCCCCCACCTTCAACCAAGGGTAAATATATCAGAATAAAATATGTAACCCAGCTACCAGGGAAAGCTCCTTCGTTTGCATTTTTCTGCAATCTGCCGCAGTATATAAAAGAACCTTATAAAAGATTTCTTGAAAATCAGTTGCGGGAATATTTTAACTTTACAGGAACACCTGTGCGAATATATATGCGAAAAAAGTAACTGGGATGAAAAGATTAGCGCTTATTTTTATCGGCACAATGATAATATTATACGCATGCATTGAAACAGAACCGGTATCACCTGTTCCAGAGATTGAATTTATAAGCTTTGATCTTTCCGCAGGATATGATAACCTGGGTAATGATATTTTATTAGGAAAGTTGAAATTCTCATTTATTGATGGTGATGCAGATTTTGGTATTAATATCGATACTACAAAGCCACAAGAATATAATATATTCCTCAGCGAATATGGTAAATTAAACGATACTTATTATTTCATTGAACCGGACACCACTACTCCTCCATTAAATTATACTGTTCAACACGATGACAGACTTGATCGTGTAGGTCAGAATACAACAATCAGAGGAACTGTTACATTAAATATATATTACCTTTTCCTTCCCGATTACGATACTATTCGTTATGATTTCTATATAGTTGACCGCGCGGGGCATGAAAGTAATATCGAATCTACAACTGATATAAGCTTTACCGGATTTGACCTTCCGGAATATTAAATATAAGACCTACTACTGCCCAACATAGTCTGTCCGAAGCACTTTAAACTCTGTCCGGCGATTAAGGAAATGTGCCAGCTCCTGAAGGTCTTCATCTTTAATAGAGTTAATATACGTGGCATTTAGAACCTGTCCTTCCGGCAGGAAAGGATACGATTCATGATCGCGTTTATCAACAACCTTAGGTTGATTTTCTCCATATCCCTTCGAAACGAGACGTTCTGTATTTATACCTTTCATAATAAGATAATCAACGACCGCCTTTGCTCTGCGTTCAGATAAATCAAGGTTAAAATCATCGTTTCCTCTGTTGTCGGTATGCGAGCCCAGTTCAATTACCACATTTGGATTATCATTCAATGTTTCAACAAGCTTATCAAGCGATACTGTAGACTCGGGTCTGAGATCAGCACTGGCAAAATCGAAGAAAATATTTTCAATTCTAATAACTTTATCTATTGGGGGCAGATAAATTGTTGCCGAGAATTCACTACTGGTTTCTTTACCTTTTGTTGTTTCTCTTTCTTTACCCTTAAGGAATCCTTCCTTTGAAGCAAGAAATACATAATCGGTTCCAGGTTTCAGCATAAACTTAAATGCACCATCACCGGTAGTTTTTGCTTCAAGGGTAACTCCGTCACTACTGATTGACTTAACCGTTGCTCCTTCAATCGGATCATTGGTGTTTTCATTTCTGACGATACCTGTAATAGAGAATTTCAAAGGTGGAAGCATGAACATGTAAATATCATCAACCTTACCTTTCCTTGAAGAACTTAAAAACCCGGCTTCCCGCCGTGTTTCGAAACAAATTCCAAAATCATCGGCCGAGCTGTTTATCGGATAACGCATATTTTCAATTTCCCAGTTACCACCGGGAATTGATTTTGCCTTAAAAATATCCAGACCACCCATACCTATACGTCCATTTGAAGAAAAGTATAATGTTCCATCTGCGTGAACGTAAGGGAATAATTCATTACCCGAAGTATTAATCTGATTTCCCAGGTTTACCGGTTCACTCCATTCTTCCGACTCCGATTCGCGGGTTACCTTCCAGATATCCTTGCTACTTTTCCCGTTTTGATCTTTAATACTTCCATCCATATCAGAGACAAAATATAAAGTAAGACCATCAGGTGATATTGCAGGATGTGCAGCTACAATGCTGTCTTCCAATAAATCAAGTGATTCGGGCTTGTCCCAGTCCTCACCTTTACGTTCAGCAAAATATATCTGGCATCCCATTGTCTTATTCTTGCTGGTCATACACCTTGTAAAATACATTTTACTATAGTCGAGTGTTATATAAGGAGTACCCTCCTCACCCTCAGTATTAATATCTTCAGATAACGGAATTGGCGAACTCCATTTTCCTTTTCTGTCCATTGTTGATTCAAAAATATCTGCAAAATTTTGTCCGGTGCCCCCATGTTCTTTCTTTCCGAAAGTTTCCTCTCTTGTAGATGTAAAATATATCTGCCTGTAATCTTCTCGGGCATAAGTCGGACTGTAATCGCTCATCTTTGAGTTAAAGAATTTCATCTCTTCTACGACATAACCGTTAGGGAATTCTATCCACTCCAGTGCTAAATCGCAAGAGAGTACCCCATCAGCAGCTTTTTGATCTCCGGGAACCAGTTCTTTATAATTCTGATACTGAAGTTTAGCTTCCTCGTAATCCCCAAGCATTTTTAACATATCTGCATAATAAAGTGTTGCTGCAGGATCTTCGTAATTCTTCTTTACAACCTTGCCATACCACATTGCAGCATGATTCGGATCATCGATCTTTCTGTAACACTCAGCAATATGAAAGGTTATCCTAACTTTTTCTTTCTTATCAGTAATCTTCTGATATGCATCTTTAAAAATATCAATAGCTTCATAGTACTCACCTGCTTCATATGTTTCGTAGGCTCTCTGGAGTCTTTTATTTTGTGCATATACTTCGTTTGCTATCACGAATACAAGAGCGAAGAGTACTAAAGTTGCCAGAATTCTCATTTTATAAGTGGTTAATGATAATTTACGTAAAATTAACTCAATTTGAATAATATTCCGAAAGTAAATAACTAACAGTTCATTGAATAACTTAAATGATATAACTTTAGTATGTTTTAACTTCAGAACAATAAAATATTGTATTAACATAAGTATTAATCAAACTTTTGCATCTCATTGACTAGAACAGCACTTATAATATTTGGATTAATTGTTCTTCTGGGAGGAATAATATATTATATTATGATAATCCTGGAGTATGGAAAAACCAAATTCTACATTCCCGAAAATCTACGCAAGAAACCATTACCTGATGCACTCCAGAATGAATTTAAATATAAAGAGAATTGGCTTAAGTCTTTTAAAATTGCTCTGAACCATACAATTAAGATGCGTAACATCGTACAGAAAGCGCGATCGGAACTTATGAGCCTAGAAAGAGAACAGCAGGAATATATTTCATTAAAACAAGATGACATCCAGATATTAAAATCACTTAAACCAGATATGCATAGACTTATTACAGAATATAAGAAAATGCAGACTGAAGCAAAAAAACTGTTGCCGGAAAATATTATCAAAATAATACAAAACCTGAAACTAGTATTTATTGAAACTGAAAAGATTATTATTGAACTAATTTCCTGTAAAGACGCAGAGCTAAATACTGAAGGTTATATTTCGAAAATGACTGAAGAAATTATTGAAAAACATGAAAGAATTGCCATACTGCATGATGAACTTGTAAGTGTTTTCCAAAATAATTTCACAGATATGGTAAAAAATTAGTTATCTCCTTTTTCATACTTAAATTCCCAAATCAAAAAACATATTTTTTATGATCCGGAAGTCGATCTGTAAGAACATTTTCTATATATAATTAATTACCCCGTTAAACTTAACAACCCTATCAAATTTATATCTTTTAAACTGTTTTTTATTGATATTTAATATTTACATGAATAATACCCCTAAATTTATAGGGTATACATCGAATTTAGTTACAACTTTGTAATTTATACCCTATCTTTTTTAAGGATTCGTATAATTTTGTGTCATATTTGAAATTTATTATTACATTTGTACTCATAAAATAGAAATTATTAATCAATAACTTATTAAAAGCGATATTATGAAAGCAAAGCTCGAGTACATTTGGCTTGATGGTTACAAGCCCACACAGACCATGAGAAGTAAAACGCTGGTGGTTGCCGATTTTGATGGAAAATTAAAATCATGCCCTGTTTGGTCATTCGATGGTTCATCAACAGAACAAGCCGCAGGTAATGATTCCGACTGTTTATTGAAACCTGTTGCATTATTTCCCGATCCGTCAAGAAACAATGGTTGGCTGGTAATGACAGAAGTTCTCAATGCAGATGGTACTCCGCATGCATCAAATGGTAGAGCTACTATTGATGATGACGACGCTGACTTCTGGTTTGGTTTTGAACAGGAATATGTACTTTGGGATCTTGATCACCACACGCCTCTCGGATTCCCGGCTCCGGGTTACTATCCTCCTCCGCAGGGACCTTTCTATTGTTCTGTAGGTGCAGAATACAATGTAGGTCGCGAAATAGTTGAAGAGCATCTTGACTTATGCATTGAAGCAGGAATTAATATAGAAGGTATAAATGCAGAAGTGATGAAAGGACAGTGGGAATACCAGGTTTTTACAAAAGGTGCAAAGGCTGCCGGTGATGAAGTTTGGGTAGCCCGTTATATTGCTGAAAAAGTAGGTGAAAAATATGGTGTTAGAATAAATCTTCACCCAAAACCTGTAGAAGGTGACTGGAACGGCTCCGGTATGCATGCTAATTTTTCTAACGGTTTAATGAGAACTTGTAGTGACAGAAAAGTATTTGAAGCTATATGTAAAGAATTTGAAAAACATATTCCTGAACACATTGCTGTTTATGGTGCCGGTAACGAGAAAAGACTTACAGGCAGGCATGAAACACAATCAATTGATAAATTCAGCTATGGAGTATCCGACAGGGGAGCTTCTATCCGTATACCCATAAGCACCGTTGAAAATGGTTGGAAGGGAAGGCTGGAAGACAGAAGACCAGCTTCGAATGCAGATCCTTACAAAGTTGCTGCAAGAATAATTAAAACGGTTAAAACGGCTAAAGTATAAATTTAAATATGTCTGTATAAAAAGCTGCATCAAATGTTGCAGCTTTTTTTATTTTTAATCATCTGCTAAAAAGCAGCTCCCTGTATTTAGGTAAGGGCCACATTTCATTATCAACTATTTGTTCAAGTTTATCTATATGACTTCGGATATCTTCAAGATATTGCAGAACAGTTTCAGAATACTGGACCGCTTTTCCCCGTGCATCTTCAATTTTATTTGCAACTTTTCGTGCTTCAGTCATATCGTGCACTTTCGATTTAATAGCCGTGATATGCCCTGATACTGTCTTTATAAGTTCCAGTCGTCCTCCAACCAAAACTTTAAATTCATTCTGGCTATATAACTCTTTTAAACCTTTTACATTTTTAATTAGTTTTGTCTGATAATCTAATGCCGTTGGCACAATCTGGCTTATTGCTATATCACCGATAACTCTTGATTCAATCTGAATTTTCTTTGTATAGTTATCGTATCGTACACCGGTTCTTCCTTCCAGTTCTTTCTCATTAAGTATTTTCAGCGATTTAAAAAGTCTTTTTGATTTGGCAGAAAGATATGCATCAAGTGCTTCAATAACATTCGTTACATTAGTAAGACCTTTTTTCTTTGCTTCCTTCTGCCATTCTTCGCTATAACTATTACCCTCAAACCTCACTTTTTTCGAATCAATAATATATTTTCGAATGACCTGAAAAATAGCTTCATCCTTTTTAACATTCTTTTCAATCAGGTCATCAACATCTTTTTTAAATTGGATGAGTTGTTGAGCAATTGCTGTATTCAATACCGTCATGGGTGAGGCACAGTTGGCGGAAGAACCAACTGCCCTGAATTCAAATCGGTTACCCGTAAACGCAAAAGGCGAAGTACGGTTCCTGTCAGTATTATCAAGAAGAATTTCAGGAATTTTTCCTACGTCAAGTTTTAATTCTGTTTTCTCGTCGGGGGTCATCTTTTTATTTGTTACCCTCACCTCAAGTTCATCGAGCATTTGTGATATTTTGTTACCAACAAATATCGACATTATCAAAGGTGGAGCTTCATTCGAACCCATTCGCATAGCGTTTCCTGCCGATACAATGCTTGCCCTTAGCAGATCCTGGTGTGTATATACAGCTTTTAATGTACATACCAGAAAGCTGAGAAATTGCATGTTTGACTTTGGTTTATTTCCCGGGGATAAAAGATTAACACCTGTATTGGTCATCAGCGACCAGTTATTGTGTTTTCCCGATCCGTTAATTCCTTTAAAAGGTTTTTCATGAAATAACACAATAAAATGATGTCTTCTGGCAATCTTCTTCATGATATCCATAAGAAGAATATTGTGATCGACAGCAAGGTTACATTCCTCATAAATAGGGGCAACCTCATATTGATTTGGAGCTACTTCATTGTGTCTTGTGCGAAGAGGAATTCCCAGCCTGTACGCTTCTGTCTCAAATTCACGCATAAATGCCCCTACTCTTTCCGGTATCGATGAGAAATAATGGTCATCCAGTTGCTGATCTTTTTCAGAAGCATGACCTACCAGAGTTCTCTCGGTCATAACAAGGTCGGGGCGTGCAAAATACAGACTTTCATCAACCAGAAAGTATTCCTGCTCGGCACCAAGAGTTGAAAATACTTTAGATACATTCTTATCGAAATATTCACATACTTCAACAGCCGCTTTATCGATTGCATGAAGTGCTTTAAGTAATGGTGTTTTATGATCAAGAGCTTCCCCGGTATATGAAACAAATATTGTTGGAATACTTAAAGTATTTCTGACAATAAATGCAGGTGATGATGGATCCCAAGCTGTATAACCTCTTGCTTCAAATGTATTTCTTATCCCACCGCTCGGGAAACTGCTGGCATCAGGTTCCTGTTGGGCAAGGTGCTTCCCTGAAAAGTTTTCTACCACTCCGCCAAATTCATTATACTCAATAAATGCATCATGTTTTTCTGCTGTTCCGTCTGTTAATGGATGAAACCAATGTGAGAAATGCGTAGCCCCCATGTCAAGCGCCCAGGACTTCATTCCTACAGCAACTTTATCAGCAAGATTTCTGTCAATTTTAATTCCTTTCTCAATACATTCCATTACTCCGCTATAAGCGTCCTGGGAAAGGAACTTTTGCATTTTGCTCTTATCGAAAACATTTACTGCAAAATAATCAGAGGTCTTATTTTGCTTGCCGGATATTTCATTCGGTTTACGTGAATTAGCATCGTGTACTGCCTGAAATCGAATAATCGCCATAAATTAAAATGTTAAATTATAAGTAAATTGTACAAATATATCTATTCTGCACCTACTTGCTTATAGATATTTACTTTATCAAGTAAAAAAATGTACAATTTCAGGAAAGCACCTTTTTATTTACAGGGGTATGAATTTATTTACAATAGAAATGATAAAACCATGGTAATGTTTCTATCCCTTTATATAAATTCTTAAGAGGATAATTCTCATTAGGTGAATGTATTGCATCCGACTCAAGACCAAAACCCAATAATACTGATTTTGCACTTAGCACCTCTTCAAGTACGGTAATCACGGGTATGCTTCCTCCTCCTCGATTTGGTATTGGTTTAACACCTAATGTTTTTTCTAAGGCTTTAGCTGCTGACTGAACCTCTTTGGAGTCCCAGGGACAAACATATGCGTTACCATCTTGTATAGTCTTTAGCTCAATTCTTACAGATTTTGGAGTTGCTTCTTTAAGATATCTTATAAGTTGTTCCTTAACTTTTTCGGGCCTTTGATTAGGTACAAGCCGTGTTGATACTTTAACCGAAGCAATCGAAGGTAGAATGGTTTTGGCTCCTTCTCCGGTATAACCTCCCCATATACCATTAATATCCAATGTAGGTCGTATTCCTATTCTTTCAACTGTCGTATATCCTTTTTCACCAGACAATTCTTCAACATTTATTGAAGCAGCAAATTCTTTTTCATTTAAATTGATCTCATTTAGCAATTTCCTCTCATTCAAATCAACTTCAAGAACATCATCATAAAATCCCGGTATTTTAATTTTGCCTTCGGGATCTTTCATTCCCGCAATAACTCCCGACAGAACATTAACCGGATTAGCAACCGCTCCTCCGTATAGTCCCGAATGTAAATCCCGATCCGGACCTGTCACCGAAATCTCAAAATATGCAATTCCTCTCAGACCTGTTGTAATAACCGGTTTCTTCAGGGAATGTATATTCGTATCAGAAACCAGAATTACATCTGTAGAAAGAATGCTCTTATTTTCTTTACAAAATTCTTTTAGCGCAGGTGATCCTATTTCTTCTTCGCCTTCGATAAGAAATTTAACATTACAGGGAAGTTTGTTTTCTGCAACCATGTACTCAAAAGCCTTAATCTGCATAAAAAGTTGCCCTTTATCATCGTCAGCTCCGCGCGCATAAATCTTATCATCCTTTATTTCCGGTTCAAAAGGAGGTGTCTTCCAAAGATCAAGCGGATCGGGCGGCTGAACATCATAATGCCCATATACCATAATAGTCGGCAGGTTTCTATTAATAATTTTCTCACCAAAAACAACCGGCCAGCCAGAAGTTGTCATAACCTCCGCCATATCAGCTCCTGCTTTTAATAAATGCTGACACACGAGTCGTGCCATCTGCTCCATTTTCGGTTCACTTTCCTTTAGAGCGCTCACTGAAGGAACTCTGAGCATTTCAAAAAGCTCTCCTATAAATCGGTTCTTATTTTTTTCTATATATGTCTTAACAATATCCATTTGTTAATATGATAAGTTATAACCGAAAGTAGTAAAACACTTATACTTATACTACATAAATTGTCATTGAAATCTTATTAATTGATTAAATGAATATGACTGAATTGTTTGCTTTGAATAAAACATATTATTTTTAATCACTGAATAATTAAAATATGCTGAAAACATTTCGAAGAACTGCTTTCCTTTTTCTTATCGTGCTGATCCTGCCAACGATCATTTTTTCGTTGTACGAATTAGGTTCTCTTAAGGTAAATGAACAAGTTATAGAATCGATTTACAATAATCAGCTCGACGCAATCTTGTTTTCAGTCAATCAGTATTCCGATGATGTTATCAACAGTTGGGCCGGCAGGTTCGAAAGAATAACATCAAATGGCAAGGATGTGCAAATTAATCTTGACAATTTTACCGATCTCTCTTCACCGATAAGATACATTCTTCAGTTTGAAAGTAATTATGCATTTAAGAGAGGCTCACCTAAAGATTCTATTCACAAAGAATTGATAAATAAAGTAAGTAAGACTTTAATTAATAATGACACAACTGTCAGGCGTTTACAAACATACTTAAGAGGTGGTTACAGAAAAATAGTAGGCATTGGATTAAGTGGTTATAAGGAAGAGCTTATAGTATTTGCATCGGAAAACAAGGATGAGAAGAACCTTATTAATGTTTTTGTATTAAACCCGGAAAAATTCATTACTCAAATTCTTGATCCTAAAATCCAGGAGATTGCACGTGGGAAATTTTATATTATCGCCACCAATAAAGAAACAGAAGAGATAATATATAGTTCAGATAAAAACGATTCACCTGAATCAGTTCAGTACAGCAAACCATTCTGGATTTTACCCAGATATTCTTTTGGTATTGAGCTTAAGGATATCACTATTAGTGACCTTGCCAGTTCAAGGCTTAAAAAAGATATAACGGCACTTATTATTGTTGACCTTGTTCTAATTCTTGGTATATGGATCATATTCAGGAATGTCAGAAAGCAAATGGAACTATCCCAGCTGAAATCGGATTTTGTCTCTAATGTGTCTCACGAAATAAGAACACCCCTGGCACTTATTAGCATGTATATTGAAACGCTTGAAATGGGAAGAATTAAGGCAAAGGAAAAGATCGATGAATATTATTCAATAATATTGCAGGAAACTCGACGGCTTTCGGGTATCGTAAATAAAATCCTGAATTTCTCACAAATTGAAAGTGGTAAAAGAACGTATAATTTTGATGCAGTAAATTTGAATAATAATGTCGAAGAGGTATTACTGACTTATAAATTCAGCCTTGATAACAAAGGATTTAAATGCAGTTGTGAATGTATTGAGGATCTGCCTCTTATTAAAGCAGACAGGGAAGCTGTAACAGATGCAATAATGAACCTGGTTGACAATGCTATTAAATACAGCGGAGATATTAAAGAAATTAGATTAAAGACAGGGAAAGTCAAAGAAAAGGTTTTTTTCGAAATTGAAGATAGCGGTATTGGAATTTCTGAGAAAGAACAAAAATATATATATGATAAGTTTTATCGGGTTACAGAAAAAAATCTGGCATTGAAAGCAAAAGGATCTGGTTTGGGGCTCGCCATTGTAAAACATATAATAGATGCACATAATGGTAAGATTGAACTCATCAGCCAGAAAGGAAAGGGTGCCAGATTCAGGTTATATTTCCCTATCTATAAATCAGAACACCATGAATAAAATACTAATCGTTGAAGACGAAGCTAATATGTTAAGAGGCTTAAAAGATAACCTGGAATTTGAGGGTTATATTGTCGATACGGCAGAAGAAGGCAATACAGGTCTTGAGAAACTATTACAGAATAAATATGATCTTATCTTGCTGGATGTTATGTTACCTAATATCTCGGGATTCGATATTTGCAAAACTGCACGTAAAGAAGGCATAACCACTCCTATTATTATGTTAACGGCAAAAGGAGAAGAAATTGATAAAGTACTCGGACTCGAACTTGGCGCTGATGATTATATTACTAAACCTTTCAGTCTAAGAGAACTGCTAGCCCGTATTAAGGCAATTCTTCGAAGAACAAAAAGCTCCGGTAACGGACTAATCAATGAAAATATAAATATTCAAATTGGAAAGTTAACGGTGAACTTTAAAAATTATGAAGCTTTTATCGATGAAAAGCCTGTAAAAATGTCTCATAAAGAATTTGAAATTCTGCATTATCTGTATCAAAATGCCAATAAAACTATCGACCGTGATGAACTCATGAGCAATGTCTGGGATATAAATTACGATATTACCACACGAACTGTCGATAATTTTATTTTAAAGCTCAGACAGAAAATAGAAAACGATCCGAACCAGCCCAAGATTATTCATACCGTGCATGGTGTCGGTTATAAGTTTATATTTTGACAGCAGTGATCAGTACCGGATAAGTTTTACCATATGTAATGTATCATCGACCTGTAGTGCGAGGTAATAAACTCCCTTATTGGCAAACCAGTTTGCTGGCAGGTTTTGTATATGTCTGATGGCAAGCATCTGACCAAAATTCATTTGTCCGATTAATGCCCCCCTGTTATCGAATACCTTGGCGCTTACCCGGGCAGAACCATTAAGCGTGAATCCAATTTGCGCATCCTGACCTGCAGGACCCGGATTATTCAATACAACAAGGTTTATATCATTGATATCATTTTCAACAAAAGATACTGGTTCGGAACCGGCTGTATCGAACGTTACAGTTGAGTCATAACTTTCAGAGACAATGCTTTCCACCCAGCAATAATTATTAGGTCCGTCATAACCCGCCAGTCGTGACCAGTTCTCATCAGTTTCCCACTGGTGATAGTGATTTTGTATACCTGCCGAATCACCCTGTTCAGCGTCATCCTTGATAAATATTCCTTTGACATCACCCGATTGTACAAAACCGCTTACGGTCACCCAATGTCCTCCATGACGGGTAGCTCCGTGATCGTACCATCCGAACATTATTTCAACATCTTCACCTTTTTCAACCTCTTGCTTCAGAAATTCCCATGTAGGTGGTGTCTGTTTACCAATCGAATCGCTCATATTATCGGCCTGGTGCCCATATGTTGTGTCGGGCGATGGAATACTGTCTGTCGTCAGAAAGAAACTTTGGTATTTCACATGTATCGGAAGTTGATATTTATCAATAAATGACAGCTTCCCTTTTATTAATTGTGTTGTCGTAACCCCATCCTCGGCTCCGCGTTCCATTAAGCTGCTAATTTCTTCCAACTTTTCTCGATGTGAGGTTCCCGACTCAATTTCTTCATGCTTATTCTCGAGCCACTGAATGCTGTTGGCTGCTGCTGCAGGTCCGCATGCATTCAAATCACCGGCGTATTCTTCAGTGACCTTATGTTTGCTGCTGTCGAGATCGATATTGGGAATTTCGCAACCCGGAAATAGCCAGTCGGGAACTGGAATATCACCAATTGTCGAATTCGATACTACGGTAGGTAACGATTCATTTACATACTCATTCGGTCCATTTCCATTCCCAGGTACCTGATATTCAAGGTTCCATACACGTTTATTAATGTATTCATATGTAGAATAATCCTCTAGTACAGGTTCCTCGTCTTCGCGAATGGCCATATCAATGTTTTCGATATCAACCCCCGATATATATCCAAGCTTACCAAAATTAAAGTAGTAATATAAAGTATGTTCGATTGCAAATGGCGGTGATGGCGCATTTTTAATCATCCATTGTTCATTGGTTGTTTCAGGTTCCCTCAATTTAACATTTAAATAAGAGAAATATTCCTTAGCAGGAAGCTTTGCTTTAAAGGCTCCCCAGGTGCTGTTTTCCTGTTGATATGGTTCAATAAGACTAACCTGTTTTAACGAAAGTCTTTTATAATTTCCAACTATAAAATCTTTATAATAGTTATTATTTGTAAGATCAATATCGTCAGGCGAGTAGGAAGATACAGCAAGCTGATATTTCCCTGCAATTGTTGGTGTGTATAAACCTGTTGTGATTTCCACTGTTGAATTTGGGTGAAATGTTATACCAGATTCATAATATGAATATTCTAGTTCCCATCCTGATATACTCGTTTGGCGCCATATAGCAAGCGATACTTCAAAATCATTTGCCGTAAATGCTTCATCGTTCTTAAAATAAACTGTTACTGCATTCTCCACCCCAAGCGTCCAGACTGATCTTACATCTGAGCCGTCTGTTTCGGGATCACCAGCCCAAGCATTAAAATTCGAGATATTTAATAAAATGAAAGTTGCTGCAAATAACTTACTTAGATGTAGAGGGTTTAGCATTTTATTCATATAAGGCATTATTTAGAATAGTTCTAAATTTAATGAATTTAGATAACTTATTCCCACAAGATCTTATTCAGTTACATGTTATTCTAAATAATGTTCATCCTCTTATAAACAAATTATAAAGCTCACTTATTCAGTTATAAAAGTTAAAGTCATTTTAACTTCTAAATTTCTTTTAAATAACAGAATATTTGGTTGTTTTTATAAATGAAATGAAATTCTTTACAACCTGGTGACAATTGATGACATTCTTTTACCTGGCTGTGACAGCGGGAGAAATAGCCACCATTACTTTTGTACACATAATTTTAAAAGCAATGAAAAATAATATCGGGTATAAGTTCAGAACAAATAAAATACTGGCGCTTTTGACAGTATATTTTCTGCTGATCATTTCTTTATCTGCCAGTGCAAATCGAACCATCACAGAATGTGATACACTTTTGACTAATAAATTTCTGGTAAAATCTGAAACGACCGAATTTTACATGAACAGTAAATACAATAAACATAATACAAAAACACCTGATCCCAATGATCTGATATCAAAAGTAGATACTACCCGGGGTGATTGGTATTTTATTGGCGGACCCTGCGGAGAACATATAAATAAACCCGGAAAACTAAGTAAAGTTATTAACAATCAAATTGTTCTATCGTTTAGGAATAATCGGATAATTGACCTGAATGAACGTATTAAATCAGATATGCTAATTAACAGAAAGAATTATTATAATGAAATTTAGAACAAATGAAAAGAAGAGTCGGATATATTAATCTTGTTCTTACAGTTATAATACTGATAATTAATGCCTTTCTAACTAAAGCTGAAGATTTAGTGAAAATTGTA
Organism: Bacteroidales bacterium; assembly: GCA_016929525.1. Lineage (GTDB taxonomy): Bacteria > Bacteroidota > Bacteroidia > Bacteroidales > UBA10428 > UBA10428. The sequence goes on along the minus strand of JAFGIP010000051.1, from coordinate 91,642 downwards.
CAGCTAAGCGGTTACTGGAAATTCTCAATTGGAGACTACCAGGAATGGTCGAAAAAAAATTATGACGATAGTGATTGGGATGAAATAAGGGTGCCTGCATCATGGGAAAGTCAAGGTTATTCCGATTATAATGGATATGGATGGTACAGAAAAGAATTCAGAATAGATGAAGTAAATAACAATTCTCCGTTATATCTAGTCTTTGGAAGAATTGATGATGTAGATGAAGTTTTTCTAAATGGTAAACTTATTTCGATAACAGGAAGCTTCCCACCTGATTTTGAAACTGCTTACAACAGCAAAAGAAAATACCTGATCCCAAAAGATTTGTTGGATTATAACTCAACCAACATCATAGCAATAAGAGTTTATGATACATTCGGTGAAGGAGGTATAGTAGGCAGTCCATCAGGAATTTATATAGATGAAGATTATTCACTGCTTAACCTGTCACTATCAGGTAAGTGGAAGTTTAAGCCAGGAGATAATAAGCAATGGAAATCACCAGATTTCAATGACAACTTATGGAATGAGATTGCAGTTCCCGACGAGTGGGAACATCAGGGATATGATAATTATGATGGTTATGCATGGTATAGAACCAAATTTGTTTTACCTGCTCAATTAAAACAGGAAGAGTTGTATCTATCTCTTGGTAAAATTGACGATTTCGATATGGTATTTTTAAATGGTAAACTTATCGGAAATGTCTTTGATTTGAAAAAAGATGGTGAATATAAAATGAAAGGTTATGAATATAATGCAAGAAGAACTTATAAAATACCAGTCGATGTATTAAATAAAAACGGAACAAATGTAATTGCAATCAGGGTATATGACAAGGGACTTCGCGGAGGAATTTATGAAGGACCGATTGGTATAATGACAAAAGAGAATCATAAGGAATACAGACGTAAACATTATAAAAGTCAGTCGTTCATTGATTTTGTAATAGATGAATTTTTTATTGACTAAAGAAAAGGATGGAGGGGGAAAATATGAAAATCGTAGTATTTGAATATATTAAAAAGCATATAACCAAAATATCATTACCTGGCCTTATCTGTGCAATATCAATTGGTGTTTTTGGTTCTTCCGGGGACCTGATTAGAATAATAGATCTTGAAGGTCCCTGGAGGTTTTCTATTGGAGAACGCGAAGAATGGACAAAACCAGGTTATAACGATTCCAGTTGGGAAACAGTAAAAGTGCCATCTTCGTGGGAAGATGAAGGATTTTATGGCTATAACGGATTTGCCTCATACAGAAAAAAAGTAACGATTCCCAGTAATCATAAAGGTAAAGCATTATATCTGGTTGCCGGTTATATAGATGATGTGGACGAAACCTACTTTAATGGAAGAAAAATTGGAACAACGGGAGCATTTCCTCCACAATTTGAAACTGCATATAATGCCAACAGGGTATATTATATTCCTGAAGATTATATAAATTTCGATGGAGTCAATGTTATTACAATAATCGTATATGATATATATCAGGCCGGAGGAATTGTCAGCGGAGATATCGGAATTTATTCTGACAGGTTTGCCATCCCACTGGAAATAAATCTGCAGGGTACCTGGAACTTCTCTACCGGTGATGATATAAATAGAAGAAATATAGTATATGACGATTCCGATTGGGACAAAATTTTTGTGCCGGGTAAATGGGAAGATCAGCATTACAGGGATTATGATGGTTTTGCATGGTATCGAAAAACGTTCGTTTTCAGTGGAAATGTTACTGATACAAAATTTGTTCTGTTGCTTGGTAAAATTGATGATATTGATGAGGTATATGTCAATGGCGTAAAAGTAGGTTCAACAGGTGTAATTTCATCTGATAAAAGAAAAATGGTAATATCCGGTATAGAATGGACAGCATTAAGAGGTTATTATTTTTCAAGTGAATTATTAAAGAAGAATCAGAAGAATACGATCAGTGTAAGAGTGTACGATTCCGGTGGTTCTGGTGGAATTTACGAAGGACCCGTTGGTATAATATCGCAGAAGAATTACATTGAATTTTGGAAAAATAACAGAAACAATAAATGGTAAAAATATTTTAGATTTTTCAGTGATTAGATTAGGGTTCATTAATGCCGGTGATTCAACGAGAAAATTTAGTCTGATTTGCGGTGTGGCTGAAAATAAAGAATCATCGGCATTTCTTTCTTTTATAATCTATTTAATCTTTTTTTATCTCCCTAGCAGCAATTCTCAAATGCCGGAACCAGTCAGTTCCAAAACGTTGTGTAAGCGCTTCTTCAACAAATTTATAAACAGGTAAATTTTTTCTGTCCCCATTCTTCCTCGCAGATTCACAGATATTCCACTGATCGTAATTGACAGCTATGAACTGTTCATATTTTTTAATTCGAATCGGATATAAAAAGCAAGAGATTGGTTTTCTGAAATCAACTTCCCCTGCTGTATATGCGTTCTCAATGCCGCATCTTGCTACTCCGTTATCAAACACTACATAAGCACATTCCTTACCATCAATAAGCGGAGTAACGGTTTCATTTTCATCATCAACTACATATGTACCCAGCTCCTCAATTGCTCTAACACCTTCCTCGCGTATGAAAGGCTTTAGTTTTTGATAAATCAATGATAACTTTTTAACTTCAAAATCAGTTAGCGGTGCTCCTACATCTCCATGAATGCAGCAAGCGCCCTTACAACTCTCCAAATCACAACAGAAATTTTTATTAAGTAAATCACTGCTTATGATAGTATTCTTTATCTGCAGCATACTTTTTTTATGGCGTTCAAAGATATGCATTTAACATTACAATTTATAGAATAATACTCGATCTGGTTGAGACATTTAAAGCTTTAGTAGAATTTAATTCCAGATGATATTATATATCCTATTTTTGCGTTTGTTCATTCAATTATGCATTTGAAAAAATTTTAACAAATTTTTAATTGGTAATGATTGAACGAAATATCAGATTTATAGTTACTTCGATAATAATTTATTGAAATACATTTATGAAAATATCACTAATATCTTTAATACTAATTGTCGTGATCTTTACCGGTGCAATAGCTCAACCTGCTCCTGAAGGTCCAGGTAAAATTATGGGTAAGGTGATTGATAATATTAACCAAATCCCGCTGGAATTTGCTACTATCTCTGTATTTGGACCTGACTCGACACTAATTAACGGAGGTATTACAGGAACTGACGGTACATTTTCAATTAATATTGATCCGGGTAAATATTATGCCGTTATACAATTTATTTCTTATAAAAAAGAATACTTAGACAATATAGAAGTTAGCCGTGGAAGCAGAATTGTCGATTTGGGAACCATTGAACTGAAACCCGAAGCAACTGACCTGGATGCTGTAACAGTTGTTGCAGAGAAAAGTGAAATGGTTATTGCATTAGATAAAAAAGTATTCAACGTTGGAAAAGACCTTAGTAATACAGGACAGACTACATTGGATATTTTAGACAATATTCCTTCAGTAAGTGTCGATCTTGAAGGTAATGTAAGCCTTCGCGGAAGTAGCAACCTTCAAATTCTAATAAATGGAAAACCTTCGGGTATGATCAATGCAGGTAATTCTGAAGCATTACAAAATTTACAGGCTTCAATGGTTGATCGTGTGGAAGTTATTACCAATCCAAGTGCACGATACGAAGCTGAAGGAATGGGGGGAATTATAAATATTGTATTGAAAAAAGAACAGCAGAAAGGTGTAAACGGAACATTTGAAACAACAGCAGGATATCCGCACATCTATTCATTAGGAGCTAATGTTAATTTTCGCCGTGAAAAAATTAATTATTTTTTAAATTATAATGTCCGCTATGATGAAAGACCGGGTGGTGGTTATGGATACCAGGAACGTGGTTTGACTGATTCGGCATACATAAAACGGATACACCAGGATCGTCTTCGTACAGGGTTATCAAATCGAATACAGGGAGGACTGGATTATTTTATTAATTCAAAAAATATCATTACCGGTTCATTTATTCTGGGAATCGACAATCAGTTAAACCTCTCTGAACTGACTTATAAAGATTATACGATTACAGATACTTTGGATTATCTAACATTGCGGGAGGATAAAGAACGGGAAGATGAATTGGATATTGAATTTACACTGAATTATGAAAAAATATTCTCCGGTGACGAGCACAAACTGACGATCTATTCTCATTATATTGAGGATGAAGAAACCGAGGATTCTGATATTTCTGAAAGTATTGAATATGTACCTGATAATGAAATGATCCGTGAATGGGATTTAGTTCAAAGAGTACTAAACGAAGAAAGTGAAAGAAATTTTCTTATACAGGTTGATTACATCCAACCACTGGGCAGAAGTGGAAAATTTGAATCAGGTTATCGAAGTGAATTTCGGAAAATCAGCAATCCTTATATTGTAGAAGAAAAAAACACAATTGGTAACTGGGATACTTTACCGGAGTACACAAACAATATTAATTACATCGAGAATGTTCATGCATTTTATATGCAGGCAGGTAACAAGTTTAATAAGTTTTCAGTTCAGGTAGGATTAAGAGGTGAACTCTCTGATATCAGGATTTCACAAAACGAATCGAACGATAGTATATTTACAATACTACCAGTAGCAGAAAGTGCAAATGATGACCTGTATTTTAATCTCTTTCCGACTGTTCATACAACATATGAGTTTAATCCAAAGCATGCAGTTCAGCTTAGTTATAGCAGACGAATAAACCGACCGCATTTTTGGTTACTCAATCCTTTTTACAGTTATACCGATCCAAAGAACATAAGAACTGGAAATCCATTCTTAGAGCCTGAATACACTAATTCATATGAGGCAGGTTATATATTTAAACAAGACTACATAAACTTTTATGCGGGCCTCTATTTAAGGGACACAAAAGGAGTTATTGATCGTATTACAACATATTTTGACAGTTTGGATATCTCAATCCAGATCCCGTATAATTTGGACAGAAGGATATCTTATGGTATTGAATCGAATTTAACTTTGAATCCGTTTAAATGGTGGACATTTACAAGTGACATTAACTACTACCGATCCCAAACGAATGGTACTACTGAAGGCGTAGAGCGCGAAAGCGATTACTACTCGTGGAACACACGTCTTAATTCTAAAATGCGTTTCAGGAAACTTTTCGATTTACAGGCAATTTATCGTTATCGAGCACCCAGTGAAACTACGCAGGGAAAAAGGAAGGCAATGTATATGCTTGATTTGGCTATCAGTCGGGATATCCTGAAAAATAAAGGAACTCTGACATTTAATATTCGCGATGTTCTGAACAGCAGAAAATACCGATATGTGCTTGATGAACCAAATATTTATTCTGAAGGTGAATGGCGTCGGTCAGAACGCACCTATATGCTAACTTTTATGTATCGACTTAACCAAAAGAAAAAACGTCCCGAACCAGATCGGAGAGGTGATGAAAATGGCTTCGGTGGAGAAGATATTGGATTTTAATTTACGCTCCCTGTGGTTATTTAAATTACTTTGCCTTGTTTTTTACATTCAACTGATTCCCTGACCGATTATGTATCACTGAAAAAAACATTGATGATTTATGTTCTAATCGTCTAATTTCAGTAATTATTCCAACAATATCGCTCGAATCTGTAATTGCATAATAAGGAGAATGAGAATAGAAATTTGTAGTGATTTTTCCCGAAAGTGTTTTTTCAGGCTAACCGTTAAGTATTATACTGTATAAAAAGGATATTATTTTCATCTATAATCTATTTATTTCTAGCTCATTATTAATGAATAGTGAATTTTTCTTGAGTTAAGCTATAGTATTTATATAGTTGTTGATATAGGTATCCGCCTACCTCATATATTATCTTTAGGAAAACCATTCGCTACATCTTTTAATAATTCATCAGAGTATACTGCAAACAGAATATTAGTCAAGGATCAATGTATCTTTTGCATTTCATAGTATATAAATTACCTGCCATGATCTGTGATTAATATTTGAGAAACATGACTATAGGGCTTTTTATTCTATCTAAAAACTAAAGAAGCCTTAATAGGTATATCAAAATAATCTTTTTAATAACCAACATTATTAACTACTATGAAAAAATTTCTGACTTTTCTAGTTTTTGCAATTTTTGCCATTACACTTAAAGGTCAAACCTGGCAGGTTGTATGGGCAGATGAATTCAATGGCAGTATCGGCCCCGACTGGGTTTACGACATTGGAACCGGTTCCGGTGGCTGGGGTAACAACGAACTTCAGTACTACCGTTCGCAAAATGCATCTGTCGTGAACAACGCACTGCAAATCCAGGCTCGCCTGGAGAGCTATGGAGGAATGGCCTATACTTCGGCACGAATGAAAACACAGGGTAGAAGATCGTGGCGTTATGGCCGGGTGGAAGCACGAATTCAGTTACCATCATTCACAGGGTCATGGCCAGCATTCTGGATGCTCGGTGATAATATCGGATCGGTAGGTTGGCCTGCCTGTGGAAAAATAGATATTATGGAACATGTGAACACCGAAGGAGTAACATATGGAACCATTCACTGGGACTATAACGGTTATGCCAGTTACAGTGGCTCAACCGGGGTAAATGTTACTGCTTATCATGTGTACCGCATCGACTGGGATGCAAATTCAATTAAATGGTTTGTTGATGGTGCTCAGTTTCATGAAGCAAATATTGCAAACAGCATTAATGGTACCAATGAATTCCACAACAATTTCTTTATTCTCCTGAATATGGCTATTGGCGGTAATTGGCCCGGATTTACAATTGATAACAATGCATTTCCTGCAAATATGCGAGTTGACTGGGTGAGAGTATCTCAACAAACTTCAACACCTCCGCCCCCGTCGGGATATGTTTCCTGGCAAAGCCACAATTTCCCCAACAGGTATATTCGTCATGCCTGGAGCCGAGGACGTATCGATCCTAACGTAACCCCGGCAGCCGATCAAAATTGGCTGATGGTGTCCGGACTGGCCGGCTCCGGTGTTTCATTCCAATCGCAGAATTTCCCCAATCGTTATTTACGTCACAGACGCGGCGAGATATGGCTTGATGTTTATGACGGATCGCAGTTGTTCAGAGAAGATGCTACATTTCATCAAAGAGCAGGTCTGGCCGATGGATCGAAAGTATCTTTTGAATCATATAATTACCCGGGAAGGTATATCCGGCATAGAAATTCTCTGTTGTATATTACAACAATTTCAACTACTCTCGACAGAAATGACGCGACATTTGCACAAACCGATCCAAAAGCAGGTATTGAGTATGATATTTCAATCTCAGAGAACGTTAAAGTCTTTCCGTTACCGGCCGACGACTTCATTAATATTACTGGTTTGAAAAATGATGTAGCAATTCTGGAGATCTTCGATCTTACGGGAAAACGCTGCGTTAGTGTAGTAAACAACTCTTCAGCAACGGTTCTTGATTTATCTGGTCTCAACAGCGGTATGTACATCCTCAGAGTTGTTACAGATACTTTTGAAAAATCAATCAGGATCACCAAAAACTAATACACTCCTTTATATTTTATAACCGCCTGAAACTTTTCAGGCGGTTTTTTATTCCTCTTAGCTCAAAGCATCATAAGTCAGTTGGAGATTAGTAAAAACTGAAAACTCAAAAACAATAGGGTCGAATATTGATAAATTATATAACGTGATTTATACTATTCGAGAAGTCTTTTCTGTATCCTATTACATTGGATTATTTTCCACACTGAGTAACTCAATATAGAGAATAATTGTTGAATAAGGTGGGACCTTATTCTTTATTCCTCCTGAGCCGTATGCCAACTTATAAGGAATATAAACCTCCCAGATATCACCTTCTCTCATACTGAGAACCGCTTCTGCCCAACCTCTGATAACACCGGATGGATAAAATCGCAATGGGTTACCATTTTTCTCAGATGATTCAATTATAGTACCGTCAATCAAACGAGTAGTAAAATTGCATTCCAGCACACTACCGGGAGTTGATTTTTTACCGTTTCCGCTTTTTATTATTTTATATTGTATGCCCGATGGATGTTCTATCACTCTTTCATTACCTGCATTATCATTAAACCATTTCTCATTCTTTGCTTTAGTATCAGCATAAACCATACTACGTTTATTCTCAATATAATAATAAAGGTATTTCTCAGAATCAGAATAACTGAATATTGTTGAATCTCCCTTCAATTGTTTCATCAAACCTTTTAAGAGCGCTGGCGTAACATCATCTATGCCGTGAGCATATGCTCTGTATGTCCACGCATACCCTAAAGCATAACTAAAAGTATCAAACGGGGTTTTTAAAGAGATATCTTTTAAAAGAATATCATCTGTTCCCCGGGTTTTTGTTACATCGTATTGTAATTTTTGATATCTATCCTGGAGATATGTATCGGTTTCTTCAAATGTCATTAAAGTATCCCGATGATGTATACAGTCATAGGCTCCAATATAAAATGCGTTTGTAATAGTATTCATGCCAAACCCTCTCATATTATTTGCCCACGTAATTCCAAGAGCATAACTAACAGAATCTTCTATAGTTTCAACATTTATCTCACTTAACTTTTTATTTGCCAGTTCTTCCGGAAAGCGTGATGCTTTTTTACCGTCGTTACAAGATATCGACGTTAATACAATTAGTGCAGCAGGTATATACAATCTGAAATATTCCATGTGAGTAAAAATTTGAAATGAAGCACCAAGATAGTTAATTCTGTTTAATGATTAAATCAGAGATTTTTTGTTTAACACCTTTGTTTAAAATGAATGAAATCAGGCTCTTTTAGTTCTTCTTATCACTAATATGATACTGAACTGTATTATATAACACACTGCGGTTAATAGGCTTTGTAATTAAATCAATAAATCCTTCAGATAAAAACCTTTGTTTTTCATGCTCCTGAACAAATGCAGTCTGGGCAATTATAGGTATGTGTTTATATTTTTTCTTTATATGTTTTAAAGCTGTAATTCCATCCATTACAGGCATTTTTATATCCATTAAAATAATATTTATATTTCCCTGGTATTTTTCGACAATATCGACAGCTTCTTTCCCGTTTTCTGCCACAATAACTTCAGAGCTGGTATCTTTCATAAATATCATAAGCAACCTTCTATTGGCCTCTTCATCTTCAACAATTAATACTTTTTTACCTCCTAAATAAGGTTTTTCATTAGACAGCTCTTTATAACTTTCATCAGAAATTTTTACTTCGTTTAGATTTGTTCTTACAGGAATACAGAAGTAAAATGTACTGCCACTGCCAAATTTACTTTGAACCCAAATTTTCCCTCCCATCAGTTCAACAAGACTCTTACTGATTGATAAACCTAATCCATTACCCCGATATTTCTTTAACATGCTCCGTTCATCTTTAATAAATTTATTAAAGATTTCATCAATAATATCTTCGGCAATACCAATACCTGTATCCTGTACAAAGAATTCAATTGTATTATTGGTATCCTGCCTGTATCCAAAACTGACAGAGCCTTTATCAGTAAACTTAAATGCGTTAGATAAAAGGTTATTGATAATTTGTTTTAACCGGGTGATATCGCTATATATGATCGTTTTTTTATCAGGAATTTTTAATTGAAGCTGAATGCCCTTTTCATCCGCTGTATACTTATATTGCTGATATAATTGCTGAAGAAGATCGTCGATTACAAAGCTTTGTATATTGAATTTAAGCTGGTGTGTCTGAATTTGCGAAATATCGATTATATCTTCAATCAACCTAAGTAAAGACTCTCCATTTGTATTAATATAATTTATAAAAGTTATTTTTTCCCTTTCTGTTATGTCAGGTTTATTAAGCAAGCTTGAGAAACCTAAAATGGCATTCATTGGTGTCCGTATCTCGTGACTCATATTTGCCAAGAACATCGATTTTAATCTGTCACTCTCTTCGGCCTTTACTTTAGCCTGAATCAGTTCTTTTGTGCGATTTTCAACTATATCTTCAAGGTGATTTCTATGTTGAATGATTTCGCGGTTTTGTTCTTCAAGCTTCTTGTTTAATTCATTCAGTGCATCTCGTTGTCTCTCTAATTCTTCTTTTTGTGCAATTATTTCTATTTGGTTCTCTTCCAATTCAAGGGTCCGTTCATGAACTTTGTTTTTAAGTATCTTCTCATTCTCCTTGAAAAATCTTAATCGCAAACGAATTATAGTGTTAATAATTAGTATAATAATGATTACTACCAAGACTCTGAACCACCATGTTTGCCAAAATGGAAATGCAATATTCAGTTCCAGTTCAAACGGAGTTTTATTCCACTGACCTAAAGTATTCGTTGAAACTATTAATAGTTTATATTCACCTGGTGGAATATTTGTGTATACTACTTTATTTGATCCCTCTTCAACGTCGATCCAAATATTGTCAAACCCTTCAAGTTTATACTTAAACAGTATTTTATCGGGTGTTAAAAACTCAATGGCTGAAAATTCAAATGAAAATGAATTGTTTTTATAATTAAGGTCTATCCTGTCGGTATTAATAATAGATTCTGTTAAAATAACTTGCCCGTTCAGTTCCTGCCCAATGTTCATTACAACATTATTTATATAACATTCTTTTAATCTTATTTCAGGAAAATCAGATTGTGTTATAACACTGTCTGGAAAAAACATTGTTAATCCCTTATCGCTCCCGATAATATATTCTCCATTTTGCGAAAGTCCTCCAATAGAACTAAACAGATCTTCACTCCGGATACCATGTTCAACTGAATACAATATATAGCTTGCGCTATCCGGCAGATATTTAATAAGTCCTAACTGTGTCGATAACCAAAGAGCATTATTCTGAGCTAAAATATTCCTTATATTATATTTAGTTTCAACAACGGTGTCATATTCGAACTCCTGAGTAATCTTATTTAAATATAAAAGACCGTTACCCCCTGCCCAAATTCTTTGCTTTTGATCAATAACAATGCTTTTAATTATATTCATCGGGTCAAATCTGAATTTGGTAGCTTCGTGATTGTTGAAATCAATTTTAACTACACCATGACTTGTTCCTAACCAGATAACGCGCTTTTCGGATTCCAGGATCGAAAATACTGAGCTGTTAAGTATTTCAGGATAAATATTATTATAGTGCACTAACTCACCTGTTATCTGATTGTAAGTAGAAATTGACTTACCATAATATCCGATATAGATTAAGTTATCCGAAGTCTCAAAAAAACATTGAAATTGATTACCAGGCACCGTGGCGGAACTTTTGAAATCGTTATTTAAATATGCCAGTTTACGTTCTAATTTTCTACTAATGGTATTATATATCAGTAAGCCGTCATTATATCCTATATAAAGTTTTTTCCTGGAATCAAGGAAAATTGCCCCAATCACATCATCTTCATTTAAATTAAAAGGATTATTACCTGATTTGTAAGAGTATCTGATTAATTGATCGGAGTTTCTCCTGTATTCATAAATTTCGTCATAAGCAGAAAACCATATTGTATTTGTTGATTCATCATTGGAAAGTGATCTTACCATCTGATTTAGCTCAACCTGTGAGCAATTTGAGAAAGTCTTAAACCCAAAATTATTTCTACATAAATAGTATACTCCATTATATAATGTCCCATACCAAATATTTCCTTTATTATCTGCGTATCCTGTCAGAATTTCTTTTTTATTAATACTTGAATAAAATTGCTTTGTTATCTCATTATTAATACTGGATTCCAAATATTCCAAAGAATTATTTATTATGAGTTCTCTGTTTTTGTCAAACAAAGAGCTAATATCTTCATGAACGCCGGTGCGAACAGACATAATAAGTTTATGATATTGAAAATCGGAAGAAGTTTTAATTCTTTTAAACTGGTTTTGTGAATCATTATAATAATTAAGACCGTCAGCTGTTTCAACATAAAGTGTTCCATCATCGGCTATATCCATATATCTTATTTCATTGTTCGAAAGGCTGTTTATATTATTAGGGTCATTGGAATAAAAGTAAGCACTGCTATCGTTTAAATCAATTCGCACAACGCCTTTGTTCCCGTATTTTATTCCAACCCATAACTGATTGTTTTTATCAATTAAGACCTGTCGCACATAGTTATCATTGTCAATATCATTTCTTTTAATAAGGTATGTTTTATCTGTAATTTCTATATTGTTTGAAGAACTTACACAAAGTTTATATAACCCATTACGTGTACCTAACCATAGATAACCTTCGTCATCTTCAGCAATGGTATGAACATGTCTTATTTTATTTTTGATCTCAACTTTCTGTATGTCTGTTATTTCAATAAACTCATCCTTATGGTAATCATAAAGATGTAATTTATCAAAAGTGCCAACCCAAAAACGACCACTACTGTCAATGTATAACCTTTCAATAATATTAGATGATATGCTTGTTTTTTTGCCGGGATCATAAAAATATCGGGATACCTTTTGACCATCAAACTTGTTAAGACCGTCAGCCGAGCCTATCCATACAAATCCATTTTTGTCCTTAATTATAGTATAAACAGTTATTGATGATAATCCTTCTTTTTTTGTTAGTGATTTTAATGTATATGAATTTTGCCCATATAATATAATTCCAAATAACAGAAAAAATAAACATGTAATAATATGATATGAATACTTCATATATGGTAAGCCTTTCTTATTAAATATATCAAAAAAAAGGCAATTATTATAGTAATTATTCTTGTATTTTTATCATTCTTAAGCCTTAATTAAGTCAACAATAAAACAAAATTCCTTCTGGGTAAGCATACTAATATTTGCTCTTCTTTCTGATTTAATGTAATCATAATTCAGGAGTACTCCGTTCATTTAGGATATGGTTGTAAATAATATGTAAATAAATCCTTAATGCACTAATGTAATTGAAGTGTCAGTATGAGCGTCAGCGCTAGTAAAGATCCACCTGCGATGAAGCTATGATGGATGAAAGAAAAAAAAGCGAGGTTACTTCTTGTACCTCGCTCCTGATCTTTTCTTGTGGTAGCACCTGGAATCGAACCAGGGACACACGGATTTTCAGTCCGTTGCTCTACCTACTGAGCTATGCCACCGCCATTTGATAAGCGGTGCAAATCTATACAAAAAAATCATTTTACAAAACAAGATTTTTATTTAATTGGAATAATCATAAGGTACGTTTACTGTTCAACTTCTTACGTTTAAATCAGAAAATAATTATCTACAACCTCTAACATTTTAATACTTTTGTAAGCTCTGTCACCCTTATTTAGAATGGAGTATTATATTCATAAATTAAAAAACGGAATAAAGCTGATTCATAAACCGTCTCTATCACCTGTTGCGCACTGTGGAATTATTATAAATACAGGGGCCAGAGACGAAAGCGATTCTCAGCTTGGAATGGCACACTTTATAGAGCATCTCATTTTTAAGGGGACAAATAAAAGAAAAGCTCACCATATACTGAGTCGCATGGAAGATGTAGGTGGTGAAATAAACGCATATACAACCAAAGAAGAAACGTGCATACAGGTTTCCTTTTTCAATAATTATTATGACAGAGCTTTTGAACTGATATCAGATATGATATTCAATTCGGTATTCCCCGATCGGGAAATTTTCAAAGAAAAAGTAGTAATTCTGGATGAGATAAACTCATACAAAGATTCACCTTATGAGCAACTTTACGACGATTTTGAAGAGATTATTTTTAAAGGTAATCCTGTTGCGCGTAATATACTTGGCACTGAAAAAAGTTTAAATAGTTATGGCAGAAACGATCTTTTAAAATTTTACCAGGATAATTACCCCACTAACGAGATGATTGTTTCTAGTGTAGGCAATGTATCGCTAAAAATAATTGTTGTTTATTTTGAGAAATACTTCTCTGATATTTCCGAAAAAAAAAGGAAAATACCAAGGCAGCAATATGATCTCTCAAAATATTCACCAATAAAAAAGAAGAGTGTTAAAAACACTTACCAGGCACATTGTATAATTGGTAATCAGGCTTTTGGCAACCTCAGTGAAAAACGATATGCTTTACACCTTCTCAATAACTTATTAGGAGGTCCTGGAATGAATTCAAGACTAAATATGAACCTGAGAGAACGAAAAGGATTAGCATATAATGTTGAATCAAATTATACGACTTATAGCGATACCGGAATTATAAATATATATTTCGGCACCAATAAAATTGATGTGGATAAATGTATTAAACTAACTCACGGAGAGCTTAAGATTTTACGACAAAAGTTATTAGGTACGGTACAATTAGCAAGAGCTAAGAGACAATTAATAGGGCAAATTGCTATCGGAGCAGAAAGTAATGAATCACAGATGATTTCAAACGGAAGAAGCCTTTTACTATATAATAGAATAGAGTCACTTTCCGAGATAAATAACAAAATTGAGGCTATCTCTGCAAAACAGATAAGAGATGTCACAAATGAGATCTTTAATCCGGATTGTTTATCATATCTCATTTATGAATAAAATCTGTTATGCCTGAAATTAACACTGATCTTCTTGATTATGCAGAACTTCATTCTTCAGATGAAGACAAGTTGCTGAAAGAACTCAGCCGTGAAACTCATCTGAAAGCCTTGTACCCCAGGATGCTGTCCGGACATTTACAGGGTAAATTCCTGGAGATAATATCAAGGATGATACGTCCAAAAAATATTCTTGAAATAGGCACATTTACAGGTTATTCAGCTATCTGTATGGCAAAAGGACTTGATAAAGGAGGTAAATTAACAACCATTGAAATTAATGATGAAATAATCCACCTGGCGGAAAAATATATTCATAAAGCAGGCTTGGAAGGGTCAGTAAATATTATAGTTGGTGATGCGTTACAAATTATTCCGGGACTTGAAAATTTATACGACCTTATTTTTATTGACGGAGAAAAAAAAGATTATGTAGAATATTATGAAGTGGTTATTGATAAAGTCAGGAATGGAGGTTATGTTATTGCTGATAATGTTTTATGGGACGGTAAAGTGATAAAAGGTTCTGACAACGCAGATAAAGAAACCAGGGGAATAATAAATTTCAATAACCATATCAAAAATGATCGAAGGGTAGAAAACGTTATCTTACCAATACGCGATGGTTTAAACCTGATAAGAAAAAAAAGTTCATAATAAACAATATATTCATTTCTTTTGTTTGAGAATAAGATGCTATAATGTAACAAATATTCTTGCCGTAACAATAGTAAAGTCTCCAACTTTCTAAAAAGACTATTGTTAATTATTAAATTTAAACTAATGGCAAATTATACAATTAAAGATCTTGAAAAGCTTTCAGGTATAAAAGCACACACAATACGTATTTGGGAAAAAAGATATGGTTTGATAGAGCCTGAAAGGACTTCAACAAATATTCGCACATATTGTGATGCGGAGCTTAAAAAACTACTAAATATTTCCATATTAAATAAAAACGGATTCAAGATCTCTAAGATTGCTAATTTGACAAATGATGAAATAACTACTAACATAAGCAGGTTAACCGAAAATTTAACAGATACCGAGACACAGATCGAAAACTTAGCTATTGCTATGATCGATCTCGACGAGAACAAGTTTGAACGGATTCTTTCAAGAACAATAATTCAGTTAGGATTTGAAGATACAGTTATTAAAGTGCTGAATCCATTCTTCATGCGAATTGGTATCATGTGGCAAACAGGGACAATCAATCCTGCACAGGAACACTTCGTTTCAAACCTGATTCGCCAGAAAATGCTGGTAGCCATCGATAGCCAGCTTTCAAGTGAATCTCCAAACACTAAAAATTTTTTATTGTTCCTGCCAGAAGGTGAAATGCATGAACTTGGGCTACTGTTTGCCAGTTATCTGATCAGAAAAAGAGGACACCGGGTAATTTATCTGGGCCAAAATGTCCCGTTTAACGACCTTATTGAAGTAGACAAAATTCGTTCATGTCATTATCTGTATTTATCTTTTATAGTTACATTAAGCGATGAAGAAGCTTTGAATTATCTCGAAAGACTTTCAAAAATATTCCCTGATAAATCTATATATATCACCGGTCAGAATAAACTCAGAGATTTGTGTTCAGGTTTCACAAATATTAAATTTATCGGATCTCCCAAAATTTTGATTTCTGAACTCAACTATATCGATTCTCTTTAATTACTATACTAAATTTATTAAACCCTGACTATTAAACTTAGCTGCAATTAATTTGTAGTTGATATTACTCACATACTTCAAAATAAGCAGAAATTCAGGTCTATAGCACTGGATTATCAGCAAATTCATAATTTATTGTTTAACTTTTCTAATTATATGTTAAACATTTGTTAAAGATTTTATTGTAATTTATATCTTATTTAGAATAAATCTATTTAATTGTTTTGTAATCCTTTATTAAAGACTTTTTCGAATATTATTATTATTTATAATAAGCCTTAAATTAAGGTGTGTACGCAGGTTCTGAATTTGTTTAGTGTTTAACTTATCAATATTTTTGTTAAACATTTAATGAAATCAGGTAAACCTCAAATTCGAACAGTTATGACAGCAATAGAATTTAATTACCAATTAACTAATCTTTCAAGTAACCTTGAAAGATTTGCCTTGAGTCTTACCTCGAACCTGGAAGATGCCAAGGATTTATTACAGGAAACTTTTGCAAAGGCAATTACCTACAGAGATAAATTTGAAGAAAACACAAATTTAAAAGCCTGGACATTTACAATAATGAAGAATACATTTATTAATAATTACAGACGTAATGTAAAGGCAAATACAACATTTGATAATACTGACGATCTTTATTATCTGAACATCAATAAAGAATCAGCATTTGAATCTCCTGATTCACATTACTCTGTTAAAGAGATACAAAAAAGCATTAATGAATTAAGTGATGAATTCAGATTACCTTTTATGATGCATACTCAGGGTTATAAATATAAAGAAATTGCAGATAAACTGAATTTGAAGATCGGAACTGTAAAGAGTCGAATATTTTTTACCCGGAAAAAGCTTATGGAGAAACTCAAGGATTATGATCTTAATTAAAATCGTGCAGCCTCATTATTATTAACTCAATCTAATTTTGAAAAGTGAAAGTTCAAGATAATACAGCAAAAATTAACACAAACAAATCGGAAGAAATATATAAAGATTTTTTGCGTGTTGTCGGCAACACTGAGAATTCCATTAATCGTGAAACACAATTTAATGAAGAACCGCTGTTTGAGCCGGATAACGATGCTAAAATTAAAAAAATTGCATGGCATTTTGAAAAAATAATGGATGCACTCGGTTTAGATATAACCGACGACAGCCTGCAGGAAACACCCAACAGGGTTGCAAAAATGTATGTTAATGAAATTTTCAGTGGTTTGAATCCCAAAAATAAACCAAAAGCAACACTATTCGAAAATAAGTACAACTATAATCAGATGCTTGTAGAGAAAGATATTAAAGTTCATTCTTACTGCGAACATCATTTTGTACCAATTCTCGGAAAGGCTCATGTGGCATACATTTCAAACGGATATGTAATTGGTTTATCCAAAATTAACAGGATAGTGGATTATTATTCCCGAAGACCACAGTTGCAGGAACGGCTTACAGAACAAATTGCCGAAGAACTTAAAAATGCACTTAAAACGGAAGATGTTGCAGTAATAATTGAGGCAGAGCATATGTGTGTCGCAATGAGAGGTATTAAAGATCATGGAAGTTCAACTACCTCCAGTAGCTTTCATGGTAAATTCAAAGACAAAGAATACCGGAATGAATTCTTTTCATATTTAAATAAGACAAAGTAGATTAGTAAATTACATTCGAAAAAAGGGAATGGATTTGGGAGTATCTATTCCCTTTTTTTGTTCTTCTCAAGTTGTTAACCTTAATTATTCAAAAATAAAATTCTCGCTCCAAATAATTTGTCAGATAAATTAAACCACAGTTTTCAAACAACCGCCTTTGTTTTTACAATAAACGTGGGTTTCATATTTATTTATAATTTTGCAACACAAAAATTCATGAAATGAGTGAAGCTACAAGGTACAGTTTGAGAGGCGTTTCTACCCAGAAAGAAGATGTACACAAGGCAGTTGAAGATTTTGACAAAGGATTATTCCCTAATGCATTCTGCAAAATTCTTCCCGATTTCTTTACAGGCGATCCTTCATATTGTACAGTTATGCATGCCGACGGTGCGGGTACAAAATCATCATTAGCATATATGTATTGGCGTGAAACACGTGATTTATCGGTTTGGAAAGGTATTGCTCAAGACGCCATTGTTATGAATATTGATGATCTACTTTGTGTTGGTGTAATTGATAATATTTTGCTTTCGTCTACGATAGGCAGAAATAAATTAAAAATCCCCGGTGAAGTAATTATGCATATCCTGAGAGGGTTCGACGAACTAATAACTCATCTGAACAGTTTCGGAGTGAAAATATTTCTTACAGGGGGTGAGACGGCCGACATTGGTGATCTGGTGCGCACAATAGTTGTCGACTCAACGGTAGCAAGTAGAATAAAGCGAAAAGAAATTGTAGAAAATAATATTCAACCGGGAGATGTGATTGTTGGACTCGCATCATACGGACAAGCCACGTATGAAAGTGAATATAATAGCGGCATCGGCAGTAATGGTTTGACTTCTGCTCGACATGATTTATTCTATAATCATCTTGCAAACAAATATCCGGAAAGTTACGACGACCTTATTCCTTCATCGTTGGTTTACACCGGGCGTTATGGCCTTACAGATATAGTCCCGGAATCAATAGTTGATATTGGAAAATTAGCATTATCTCCGACCCGAACCTATGCACCCATAATTATACCGGTATTAAAAGAATTACGACCAAAAATCCACGGTATGATTCATTGTTCCGGAGGTGCACAAACCAAGGTCATGAAATTTGTTAACAACCTTCATATCATTAAAGATAACCTTTTACCTACCCCTTTACTTTTCAGATTAATACAAGAACAATCGGAAACTACCTGGCAGGAAATGTACGAAGTCTTTAATATGGGACACAGGTTTGAGATTTATTTACCGGAACAATACGCTCAAACCATTATTAACATCTCTAAAGAATTTAATGTCGATGCACAAATTATTGGCAGGGTTGAAAAATGGAGTGGCAAGAGACTTACTATAAAGGGCGAACATGGTGTATTTGAATATTGAATCTGATCTGACATGGGTAAAAACTTGATCTTAGATAAATTGGAAGGGGTAAAAACCAGATTTCAGGAAGTTGGTGAGTTAATTACACTACCTGATATCATAAACGATATGGAAAGGTATGTGAAATTAAATAAAGAATATAAGGAACTTGAACCTGTTGTGGCCAGTTATGATCAATATAAGAATTTACTGAGCAATATAGATGATGCTAAAAAAATTCTTGCGACAGAGAAAGATGAAGAAATGCGTGAAATGGCAAAAGAAGAACTGGATGAACTGCTTGAAAAAGTTGAGCCATTTGAAGAGGAATTAAAAATACTTCTGCTTCCCAGTGATCCCGAAGATAAAAAAAATGCTGTGCTTGAAATACGCGCAGGAACAGGCGGCGATGAAGCCAGTATTTTTGCCGGCGACCTGTATCGTATGTATGCAAAATATATTGAATCGAAGAGATGGAAAATGGAAGTTTCCAATTTCACGGAAGGAACTGTCGGGGGATACAAAGAAATTATTCTCAGTGTAAAAGGAGACGGCGTTTATGGTATCTTAAAATATGAATCGGGGGTTCACAGGGTGCAAAGGGTACCTCAAACAGAAACCCAGGGACGGGTTCACACTTCGGCCGCAACGGTTGCCGTTTTACCTGAAGCCGGAGAATTCGATGTGGAGATTAAACCGGAAGATATCAAAAGAGATGAATACTGCTCATCAGGTCCCGGAGGACAGTCGGTGAATACGACATACTCGGCAATCAGGTTAACACATATACCAACCGGTATGGTTGTTACCTGCCAGGATCAAAAATCGAAACTTAAGAATCTTGACAAAGCCATGGCTGAACTGCGAACTCGTCTATATAATCTGGAATACCAAAAATATCTTGATGAAATTTCATCAAAAAGAAAGACAATGGTTTCCACAGGCGACCGTTCAGCAAAGATCAGAACATACAACTATCCGCAAGGACGTGTTACAGACCACAGAATAAATCTTACCATGTATAACCTTCAGGCTATAATTAATGGTGATATACAGGAAATTATTGATAAATTGCAGATGGCTGAAAATGCTGAAAGACTTAAAGAAAGCGGATTAAACTAATGTGAGTTTGATATTTGAATAATTTATAATATCAGAAATTGAAGAATTGTTAATTTATATATTGTTTCGTAATAGCGGAAAATTGGAATATTGAGGATTCTTAAACAAGGTTATCAGTATTCCATCACCCCATTATTACAAATTGGTTTTACATAATAAACATAATTGACAGATCGCATTATTTGACAATCTTTAAATTCATACAAATCAGTTTGCAAACATGAATACCGATACACTTTATTCTATCATCAGACGTAAAAAAAGCTTTTTGTGTGTTGGCCTGGATTCCGATATAAAAAAAATTCCTCAGCATTTGCTTTCTGTAGAGAGGCCTGTTTACGAATTCAATAAGCAAATAATTGATGCCACTGCACCCTACTGTATAGCCTGCAAACCAAACCTGGCGTTTTATGAAAGTCGCGGGTTGGAAGGGTGGCGTGACTTTGAACTTACCACAAATTACATTAAACAAAATTACCCCGATATTTTCCTAATTGCCGATGCCAAACGTGGTGATATTGGTAATACATCGAAAATGTATGCTTCCGCATTTTTTGAAAACCTTAATTATGATGCAGTTACTGTTGCACCATATATGGGAGAAGACTCAGTTAAACCATTCCTCGAATTCAAGAACAAATTCGTGATACTTTTAGCACTTACTTCAAACCCGAGTGCTGAAAATTTTCAATATTTCACTTCAAAATTAAATAAGCCTCTGTTTATCGATGTAATCGAAAAGTCATTAAACTGGGGAAATAGTGAAAACATGATGTATGTAATAGGTGCAACAAAAGTATCAATGCTTGTAAAAATCCGTGAGCTTATACCAGATCACTTCTTATTGGTACCGGGTGTTGGTGCACAGGGTGGCAGCCTGAAAGATATTGCTGAATACGGGTTAAACAATAAATGCGGATTAATTGTCAATGCTTCAAGGTCCATTATATTTTCAGATAGTACAAATGATTTCGCAAATGCTGCCGCTAAAGCTGCAAAAGATCTTCAGTCGGATATGGAAAAAATTCTGGCTGCATTTGAACTAATCTAAATCGATCTTAATTTTTATTGACAATCTCAACCCAAGATTATAAATAATCTTATTTAATGTTTTTTTATCTTTAGGTTTTTAACTTAAATCGCAAATGCAGGAAGCGTTTTTACATTTTATCTGGAAAAATTCGTTATTTGAAAACACTGAGTATCCCGCCAGTAATAAAGAAAAAATTAAAATACTTAATACCGGAGAACATAATTGTAATTCCGGTCCCGATTTTACACATGCGAAAATTTTAATCGACAATACAAAATGGGCCGGAAATGTTGAGATTCATAAAAATGCATCCGATTGGAATAACCATAATCATCATAAAAATGATGCTTATAATAATGTCATCCTTCATGTTGTAGAAAAAGATGATTGTAAATGCTTTACAAATAGCGGCCGGCTTATACCAACTATTAAATTAAAATATCCCGAAAGCATTTATAAAAAATTCAATAAGCTGGTAAACAGTTTTGAATTAATTAGTTGCTCCAGTGAACTTTCATCACTAAACCATTCGTTAATATCATTCTGGTTAAGTTCTTTAGCCATCGAGCGGTTACAATCAAAAATAAACGTAGTAAAAGAACTGCTGAAATTAACAAAGAATAGTTGGGAAGATGCATTTTACATTCATCTTTTAAAAAGTTATGGATTAAAGGTTAATTCAGTCCCCTTCGAAATGCTCGCAAGGGTTACACCTTTAAAAATACTGGAAAAACACAGCAGTAGTCTTTTTCAGCTCGAAGCTATCCTCTTTGGTCAGGCAGGAATGTTAAATACCAGGCCTGTCGATAATTACCACAGCAAATTAAAGAAAGAGTATCAATATCTTAAAACTAAATACGGCTTAAAACCTCTCGAGCAGCATATTTGGAAATTTATGCGACTACGTCCCTCAAATTTTCCAACAATAAGAATTTCTCAGTTTTGTAACCTTATTCATATTTCAGAACATTTATTCTCAAAAACCATGGAATGTGAAAATGTTGATGAACTGATTAAATTATACTCTTTTAAAGTGAGTGAATATTGGAAATCTCACTATACCTTTGGAAAAATATCCGGGATACAGAATAAATCCATCGGTAAAAGTTCAGTTCATTTACTTATCATAAATACTATTATCCCATTTATGTTTGTATATGCGAGTATAAAATCAATACCTGAGCTTAAAGAAAGAGCTGTCCGTTTACTTGAGGATCTACCTGCCGAAAATAATTCGGTTGTAAGAAGATGGAAAGAACTAGGTATAATTCCAAGACATACTGCTGACAGCCAGGCGATATTACAACTTACCATTGAATACTGTAAAAGTAAAAAATGTCTCGATTGCCAAATAGGTAATCTGTTACTAAAACGTAATGAACATGAAACGAGAGAGTCTTAAGAGTGCTTATATTGCTCTAAGTTTGTTGTTCTCCATAATTGCCATTGGTGTAATTGGCTTTATGGTCATAGAAGGATTCACGTTTACAGATGCTTTTTTTATGACCATAATCACTATCGCAACTGTTGGTTTTAGGGAAGTCCACCCACTATCGCCTTTAGGAATGTATTTTACAGCATTCCTCATTGTGTTCAGTTTTGGTATATTTGCGTATGCAGTTACTACCTTTACACGCTATGTAGTCGATGGAGCAATCGGTCACTATTATAAAAGCAGAAAAGTGAGAACTAAAATCCAAAAATTAAAAGACCACGTAATTGTTTGTGGTTATGGCCGGAATGGCCGTCAGGCTGTCCAGGAACTGCTTAACCACGATGCAAGTATTGTTATCATTGAAAGAGAAGAAGAATCGATGGGGCAAATAATTGAAAATTCAAAACTACTGTACTTACATGGAGATGCAACTCGTGACGATGTGCTTGGTACATGCCGAATAGATAAGGCTAAAGCACTTATTACTACTTTACCTGTCGATGCAGATAACTTGTTTGTTGTGCTTACAGCCCGGGAAATGAATCCTCACCTCAAAATTATTACCAGGGCTTCCGATGAGCATTCCGATGCCAAATTAAAACGTGCAGGAGCAACTAATGTAATAATGCCGGATCGTATAGGTGGACAACGCATGGCTAAGCTGGTAGCACAGCCTGACGTCGTAGAGTTTCTCGATTTCCTGATGCTTCAAAGCCTCGAAAACGTAGCGCTCGAAGAAATTGATTGCATAAATCTCCATTCCTGTTTCGAAGGAAAGTCAATCCGCGAACTTGATATCAGAAATGAATCGGGTGCAAATATCATTGGTCTGAAACGTTCCGATAATTCTTTTACCATCAATCCTTTACCTGAAGTGTTATTATCATCAACTGATAAAATATTTGCGCTGGGAACAAAAAATCAAATTACCCGCCTGAAAAAGACAATCACGGAAGGGGAAGATGTTTGATGTTCAATGTACTCAAATTACTAAATCAGAACCAGACAACAAGCAATCAGAAACCAGACCCTTTTAACAACTCACTCTTCAACCATTCACCTTTTACTTCCCCCACCGACCCCCTAACGCCCTGTGAGAGGAAAACTCCATGCACACTTGAGAAAGCTTTAAACTTTGAACCTGTCTTCCGACAGGCAGGCTTTGAACTTTGAACTTTTTAATATTCACTAATCACCATTCACTACTCACTTCAAACTAGAACCCCTTGTTTATTTCAATATAATAAATACCTTTGCACCTCTGTTTTTTTGGGATATTAACAATAAACATTTTATGAAATTAACAGCAGAAGAAAAACAAAAGATTTTCAGTCAACACGGAAAGTCTAAGCAGGACACTGGTTCCCCAGAAAGCCAGATTGCCCTATTTTCCAACCGTATTCGACACCTTACCGAACATTTGAAGAACAACAAAAAAGACTTCAATACACAAAGGGCTTTGCTAAAACTGGTAGGTAAGCGCAGGAGATTACTGGATTATTTGAAAAAAAGGGATATTGAAAGATACAGGGCAATCATAAAAGCTTTAGATCTAAGAAAATAATTGAGAAGAGGCAGTTGTACAATTGCCTTTTTTCTTTTAATTAAGAGGGATATCTTTAATCAATATTTTAATTTGCCGTAATTTTAAATTTGAAAGCAAAACCCTCAGTGTAAAAAAATTAATATAAACAAAGAAATGTACAAATCAATTGTAAAAACCATTGATCTTGGCGATGGAAGAACGATAGAAATTGAAACCGGAAAGCTGGCCAAACAAGCCGACGGATCAGTTGTAGTAAAACAGGGAAATACTATGTTGCTTGCTACCGTTACATGCGCCAAAGAAGCAAAAGAAGATGTCGATTTTATGCCGTTATCAGTTGAATACAAAGAGAAATTTGCTTCAGCAGGTCGATTCCCCGGTGGATTTATGAAACGCGAGACCCGCCCCGGTGATTATGAAATACTCATTGCACGACTTATCGACAGGGCACTCAGACCTCTTTTCCCCGATGATTTTCATGCAGAAGTATTTGTTAATGTTTTACTTATATCAGCGGAAAAAGAAATAACGCCCGATGCCCTCGCAGGTTTGGCTGCTTCGGCTGCCTTGTCGGTTTCTGACATTCCATTTAATGGCCCGATCTCTGAAGTTCGTGTTGCAAGAACAAATGGTAAACTTAAAATTAATCCTACGTTTGTCGAGCTTGAAAAAGCCGATATTGATATCATGGTAGGTGCTACCATCGATAATATCCTGATGGTTGAAGGTGAAATGAATGAGGTTTCTGAAGCAGAAATGCTTGAAGCTATAAAGTTTGCTCACGAGCAAATTAAAAAACAATGTAAAATCCAAATGGAATTAACAAAGGAAGTTGGTAAAACCGAAAAACGGGAATATTCGCATGAGGAAAATGATGAAGAACTTGAAAAACTGATATGGGATAAAACATACGACAAAGTATACAAAATTGCAAAAACGACTCCGGCCAAACAGGAACGACACGATGCACTTGACGCAGTTAAAGAAGAGTTCACAGAATGGTATGCCTCAGCACTACCCGAAGATGAAGAACCAAATGAAGTTCTCATTGGCCGGTATTTTCACGATGTTGAAAAAAAAGCAGTTAGATCTCTTATCCTCGATGAAAAGATTAGGGTAGATGGAAGAAAGACCAATGAAATCAGACATATATGGTGTGAAATTGATTATCTTCCTTCTGCTCATGGTTCAGCAGTTTTTACCAGGGGTGAAACTCAATCGTTGACAACAATTACACTTGGTACCAAGCTCGACGAAAAAGTCATTGACGAAGTCTTGATACAAGGTACCGATAAATTTGTTCTTCACTATAACTTCCCTCCTTTCTCTACAGGTGATGCAAAAGCATCCCGCGGAATCAGCAGAAGAGAGGTCGGTCATGGTAATCTAGCACATCGTGCACTTAAAAGGATGATACCGGAAGATAATCCTTATGCTATCAGGGTAGTTTCAGATATTCTTGAATCGAATGGTTCATCTTCAATGGCCACAGTTTGTGCCGGTACATTGGCATTAATGGACTCAGGTGTTAAAATTAAAAAGCCCGTATCAGGTATTGCTATGGGACTAATAACTGATACTGAAAGTGGTAAATATGCTATTTTATCCGATATCCTTGGCGATGAAGATCATCTCGGAGACATGGATTTTAAAGTTGCCGGTACAAAAGACGGAATTACCGCTACACAAATGGACATAAAAGTCGAAGGTTTATCATATGAAACACTCGCCAAAGCACTTGAACAGGCGAAAGAAGGCAGACTTCATATTCTTGGAGAAATGACCAAGACCATTTCAGAACCGAGAGAAGACTACAAACCACATGTACCAAGAATTGAAAAAATCATTATCCAAAAAGAGATGATTGGGCCGCTAATTGGCCCCGGAGGTAAAGTAATACAGGAAATTCAAAATACAACGGGTGCTACAATAGTAATTGAAGAAGTTGAAAATGTAGGAGTTGTTGATGTATTTGCATCTGATAAAGAAACCATCAATGCGGCACTTAAAAGAATCAGAGCTATAGTCGAAGTTCCGGAAATTGGGAAAATTTATAAAGGAAAAATTAAATCGATAGTAAGTTTTGGTGCCTTTGTAGAAATTTTACCCAACAAAGACGGTTTATTGCATATATCAGAAATTGCGTGGCGAAGAATTAATAATGTAGAAGATGAAATGAAAGTTGGCGACGAGGTTGAAGTCAAACTTATCGACATTGACGAAAAAACGGGTAATCTGAAACTTTCAAGAAAAGTGCTTTTACCAAAACCCGAAAATCAGCCACCTCAAAAAGGTTCTGATAAACAAAAATAAAATTTAAGGAAGCATTATCTGCTTCCTTGACTTTTTAGCTGAAAATACGTTTTATGGGTTCAGATATATGGGTTGAAAATTACTATTCAAAACTTGAATCCAGGAAAAATCAAATTTCTCCGGGCGACTTCAGGTTTTATAACATAACTCGATTACCACTACTGGCTCAACAAACTAGCTTTTTTTCTAAGGATTGTAGCATTTGCTCCTCAAATCTGAAAGAGCTGGAAAATTTGCTTGAGAATCTGCCTGAATGTTTACATAAACCAGAGACAAGAAAAAACTTTGAACAAAAAAAAATTATTATAGAAAAACATTTACAAAAAGCACACAACGTAAAATTTGCTACATATTATACATCATTCTTTACTCTGATTTTTTCGCTGGCTGGTGCAATAACAGGGTGGATAATATCATTAATATTTCTTGATGAAATTTCAGTAAATTTAATTTTAATATTATCTGCCGTTGGCCTGATATCAGGGCAAGTGGCTGGAAATAAAACAGACCGAAGAAAATACAATGATAAGCTTCAAATATAATTTTTATATTTGAAAGTAAACGATTTTCACATTCTGCTGTTCAAAATATATTGACAGAAAATGCTTAAATTAGAAAATAAAACGTTGAATTCTTTTTAATAATTTATTCTCTTGATTAACAAGCAGTTTTCTATTTTTTCTTATTTTAGTAAAAAATTTGAAGCTCTAAATTAGAAGCTTTTTATATATTTAAAACATTATTATGTTTGCATTCTCATATTTTCAATAATAAGACAAAACTAAAATTGTAAATTAAATAACTAGTAAATCATGAAAAAACTTGCGCTGAACCTTTTAATCATTGGTGTTGCAACCATCGTTATAAGTAGTTGTGGGGGTTTAAACAAAATGGTAGAAAACTCCAGCTCTGTAAAATACGATGTACAACCAAGCCCACTTGAAACTCATGCTGGTGAAGTTGAAGTAACTATCAACACTGAATTCCCTGAAAAGTATTTCAATAAGAAAGCTGTTGTTACAGCAACCCCTATTGTTAAATACGAAGGTGGTCAAACTGAATATGAAGCTACAATTCTTCAGGGAGAAAGTGTAGAAGCAAACAATAAGGTTATTCCTTACCTGGGAGGAAGTTACACCTATACAGGTAAAATTCCTTACAAACCTGAAATGCGTCAATCTGAACTGGTTGTTGAAATGAGTGCCCAGATCAAGGATAAAGAACCTGTTCTGGTTCCTGGAATTAAAATAGCCGATGGGGTAATTGCAACTTCTGAGCTTGTACAAATCGATCCTCAAGCTGTACTTGTTGGTGATAAATTCGAAAGAATTACACCAGAATCATATGATGCTGATATTCACTATGTGATCAATAAATACGATGTACGTGATTCAGAGCTTAAACAAGATGATATAAAAACTTTCCAGACTAAAGTTGCAGCTGCAGCAAAAGATTCTGCAATACAGATCAAAGGAGCTAAAATATCTTCATATGCATCACCCGATGGTGCCTACGATCTGAATGAAAAACTGTCAGGGAACAGGGGTACATCTGCAGAAAGATTTCTAGCCCGTGCTCTTAAAAAACTCAAAGTTGAAGGTTATGATGTTGAAGGTTTCTTAAGCTCAGTTGAAACTGCAGAAGACTGGGAAGGATTTAAAGAATTAATGGAAGCATCTGAAATTAAGGATAAAGAATTAATTCTTCGTGTTCTTTCAATGTATTCTGACCCTGCTGTAAGAGAAAAAGAAATAAAAAATATTTCTGAAGCTTTCGAACAAATAAAAGATGACGTTCTTCCTAAACTTCGTCGTTCACAATTAAATATTAATGCCGATAAAGTTGGTTATTCCGATGAGGAAATTACAGCATTGGCACAAAGTAATCCTGACACCCTCAATGAAGAAGAAATTCTTTATGCCGCCGCTTTAACCGATGATCTAGATGAGAAACTTCGTATTTATACTGCAGCATCTGCCAATTATCCTGAAAGCTTCCGTGCAAAAAACAACATTGGCTATGTTCAGGTTCAAAAAGGTAATCTTGCTGAAGCAAAAGCTGCTTTTGAACAAGCACAGGCAATCGAAATTAATGATGTTGTTAAAAACAACCTTGGTGTTATTCAACTTATGGAAGGTGATATAGCCAAAGCCGAAGAATTGTTCACCTCTGCTATGGGTGCCGGTGATGCTGTAAACTACAATCTTGGTATCATTAAAATCAAGCAGGCAGACTATTCTGCAGCAGTTAACTATTTCGGAAATAAACCATCTTTCAATGCCGGACTTGCCCAGTTGCTCAATGGAGATACTGATAAATGTATCACTACCCTGGGGGAAATTGGCGATGCAAGTGACGCTATGGTATATTATCTGAAAGCTGTTGCCGGTGCAAGAGGAAATAAAGATGAAGTTGTTCTTAATAACCTGCGTCTTGCTATTGAAAAAAATCCTTCATTAAAGGCATTCGCTAAGAAAGATGCTGAATTCATAAACTATATAGCAAATGAAGGTTTTGCAGGTATTTTAGAATAAATCTCAAAATACTATAAAATAGAAAAGCGGCCTAAAAGCCGCTTTTCTATTTTATATACATTTTTTTAAAAAACTCCCATATAACTATCCCCGCACACACGGAAATATTTAATGAATGTTTCGTTCCAAACTGAGATATTTCAATTACAAGATCGCACCTGTCTACTGCCTTTTGTTCTATTCCTCTAACTTCATGCCCTAAAATAATTGCATACTTAGTATCTGTCCGTGGACTAAAATTATCAAGAGAAATGCTTCCTTCCGTCTGCTCAATAGCTGCTATAACATATCCATTCTCTTTTAATTCATCAATTGCTTCCAATGTATGCTTAAAATAATACCAGTCGACAGATTCAGTTGCACCCAGTGCAGTTTTATGAATATCCTTATTTGGAGGGGTTGCTGATATACCACACAGATAAACCGCATCCACCAAAAATGCATCTGAAGTCCTGAATATTGAACCAATGTTATTCATGCTTCTCACATTATCAAGAATTACAACCAGGGGTAGTTTTTTAGTGCTTTTAAACTCTTCGATAGTTAATCTTTCCAATTCTTCATTAAGAAGCTTTCTCATATTGAATTAAATATTTTAACTGGCAAATCAAACAATTTTCAGTATAAAAAAAAATATTTTTAAATAATAATGAAAATAGATGTAATGGCGTAGTAATTTTTGCCGGACGAAAAAAAATAAATATTTTCGTAGCCCATAATAATAGGGGATAATAATTATGAATATTCATGAATATCAGGGGAAAGCAATACTTAGTAATTATGGTGTTCAGGTCCCGGTGGGAATAATTGCAAAAAGTTCAAAAGAAGCCCGCTCTGCGGCAATTACTATTCAACAAAAAACCGGTACAGACACATGGGCTGTTAAAGCACAAATTCATGCCGGTGGAAGAGGAAAAGGTGGAGGAGTAAAAATTGCCAGATCAATCGCTGAAGTTGAAAAATATGCAGGTGAAATAATCGGTATGAATCTGGTAACACACCAGACCGGTCCTGCAGGAAAAGAAGTTCATAAAATACTAATTGAACAGGGAATTTATTATCCCGGTGATCATCCGGTTGAAGAATACTATATGAGTATTTTGCTAAATCGCCAGACAGGAAGAAATATCATTATGTATTCAACGGAAGGAGGAATGGATATTGAAGCTGTTGCGAAAAAAACTCCAAATCTGATATTTAAGGAAGATATCGATCCGGGAATAGGTCTTCAGGCCTTTCAATCGAGAAAAATAGCCTTCAATCTTGGACTTTCCGGTAAGGCTTTTAAGCAAATGATACAGTTTGTCGATTCACTTTACAGGGCTTATGTTGAAAGTGATGCATCGCTGTTCGAAATAAATCCTGTAATTAAAACCTCTGATGAACTTATAATGGCTGCCGATTCAAAGGTTAATCTCGATGATAATGCTCTTTCCCGGCATCAGGATTATCTGGAATTACGTGATCTTACAGAGGAAGATCCGACCGAAGTAGAAGCTTCAAAATACGACCTGAATTTCATTAAACTTGATGGTAATGTTGGTTGTATGGTAAACGGAGCTGGTCTTGCAATGGCTACCATGGATATCATTAAATTATCGGGTGGTCATCCGGCAAATTTTCTTGATGTTGGTGGTACAGCCAATGCACAAACAGTCGAAGCCGGTTTCAGAATTATCCTGAAGGACCCGAATGTCAGTGCCATACTAATTAATATATTTGGCGGAATCGTCCGCTGTGATCGTGTAGCACAAGGCGTTGTTGATGCTTATAATGCTATTGGAGATATTCGTATACCTGTTATCGTTCGTTTGCAGGGTACCAATGCAGAAGAAGGTAAAAAACTGATCGACGATTCCGGATTAAGTGTTCATTCTGCCATAAGTTTAAAAGAAGCAGCTGACTTAGTTAAAGAAGTTGTTAAATAAAATCTTTTTACTACAAAAACAAGTGAATTAATCACGTAAAAGAGGCATTGACATACAGCGGGGACCTCCTCCTCCCCTCGACAGTTCTGAACCGGGAATAGTAATTAATAATTTCTTATGCTCATCGGCAATTCGTGAATCTGACAAAAACTCTTTGGCCGATACAACCTCATAACCATTTTTATTTAATTCATCGGCTGTACGTATATTTCTGTCGTAACCTATTACTTTACCGGGAGCAAAAGAAAGAAAGTTAGCTCCACTCTGCCACTGCTCCCTGTCCTGCCAGATTCTTTCCGAACCTCCACATCTTAACACACTGAATTCATGACCTGCTATTTTTAAACCATCGAGAAGATTCCTTACATATTCAATTTTAGTGACTTTATTGCCTTTAATTTTCATCAGAACGGTATGATATTTTGTTGATCCGAGTATCAATGGTTCATATAACATACATTCATTTTCGCTAAGCAGGGTAAAAACCATATCGAGATGAATAAAAGATTCTGGTTTATCCGGTAACTCCTGAATTAGAATATATTTAATATTTGTGCGCACGGTCAATTCTTCGACGAGCAGGTCTACACCATGTGAGTTTGTCCTGCTTCCAATCCCTATTATTAAAGTATCTTCACTTACTACTATTATATCTCCCCCCTCTATGGTTGCATTATCACCCTTTACCCTCTGAGACAAATCCAGAGGTATAATATCACCGTTAAAATCACCTTCAAACTCAAATAGAGATTTAATAATAATAGCTTCCGGTACTCGTATTCGTTTGGCCATCGATCCGATAAATAAAGAATTACCTATAACAAAAGTAGCATCGCGAGTGAAAAAAATATTATGTAACGGACTAAGAATATACCGGTCTCTGCTTAAAAAATTTGTAAGGGAATTTTCAGCCAGGGGGACACCTTCCAATATCTGGCGAGTTAGTTCTTCATTTGAAAGAAATTGCAGTTGTTTTGCAAGGTTATCATTTCCTTTGTACTGAGAAATCTCTTCGATAATTTGCATTCTTGCCTTATTATTCGAAGTTACCCTTAAAAGCATTTCTTTTACTTCAAAAACGTTTGCTATTTTTTTAAGAACTTCTTTGAAATAACCATATTCTTTTGAAGCAACCGATAAATTAAGAATGTCACTATAAAGTGCTCTTTCTGCAGTATCAGGTGTCATATTCTCAACCTCTTTACCCGGTTCATGCAGAAGTACCAGTTTAAGCTTGCCTGTCTCCGATTTGATATTTAAATTAAACATTAAATAACAAAAGTTATAAGATTACTTACTGTAGTAATTCCGTATAATCTAAATTATTGAAAAACAAACAAATGAAAAATGATTTTATGCAGATAAAGCAGTATTTCATTGATTGTCATCAGAGAATCCAATTTTTCGATGCGTACCATCACAGAAAGGCATTCTCCCTGATTTTCCACAGCGACAAAACGAAGCCATCTTCATTTGACTCATCTCATTTCCATCAGCATCTTTAATCTTGAATTTACCTCTGATCAGTAATGGCCCGTTTTTCATAACCCTGACTTCTGCAGCCTGAATCTCAGCAGGCTGTTGTTCTACAGGTTTTTTCCCGGCTTTTTTCTTTCTATTTATTTCAGAATTCCACGCATAGCTTATAGCCTGAGTTGGACACATCTCAACGACCCTGATGATTTCATCAGTTGGTGCACCCTGCATATTAATCCACGGACGTTTCCTTGGATTAAAAACATCTATCAACTCCCTGTAACAAGTGGTAACATGTATACATTTCGAAGGTTTCCAGTAAACCGTTATTTCACCGTTTGTATACTCCCTGTTATTCTTTCCGTCCCTGTCCTCAATCATATTACCTGTTCTTTTGTTTTATAACTATAAAGTTAAAGTAACTCTTTTATGATATAATATTTAATATCTAACAAAAATAAAAAGGATTAGCTCTGTAATAATCAAACCAATAATATTTAATTTCGTTTAATCTCCGTATACATTTTTATGGTATGGTAATTGAATAACTCGATGCTGACAATTTAGAATGAGACCTTTACAATTCGTAATAATTCTGGCATTCATCATTACAGGCGGAATGCTTTATGCACAAGATACAATAAACTTGTCTGATAAATATGTTCTTCTTGGTATAATTCAGGATGGAGATACAATTCTGATTTCAAGTATTGACGAAGTTATTTTTTTTAAATCGCACAAATTTAATACACGCCGGGAGTGGCGGAGGTACCACAGGTTGGTACGTCATGTAAAGAAAGTCTATCCATTTGCAAAAATGGCTGGTGAAAAGTACGATATAGTAGCAAAGAATATGCTTAGTCTGGAAACCGATAAAGAAAGAAGACAATACATTAAGCAAGTTGAAAAGGAGATCATGGACGAGTTTGAAGATGACATCAGAGACCTTACAATGACCCAGGGCCGTATCCTCCTGAAGCTTATTGACAGAGAAATTGGTGAAACATCATATGATTTACTGAAAGAATTAAAAGGCAGTTTTACTGCAGTATTCTGGCAAACCCTGGCTCGCATATTCGGACAAAATTTAAAAAGTGAGTTCGACCCAGACGGAGAAGACAAATTGCTTAATGAGATAGTAATATTAATTGAAAACGGACAGTTATAAGTATTATTCCTATCCAAATATCTTCTATGATATGATACGCCTGTTTATTGGTATAAAAATGAATCACCAGGATATCTTTAAAAAATACCAGCAAGAGCTCCAAATAATACTACCTGAAAGCAAAATAAACTGGACTTCAGAGGAAAACTTCCATATAACTCTTAAATTTCTTGGTGATGTAAAATCCTACTTCGTCAACTCAATAAAAATGGTTCTTGAACACATTACAGGCAATTGTCCTGCATTTGAACTTATATCCGATCGCATTGGTTACTTCGGTAAAGATTCTTCTCCGAAAGTTATTTGGTATGGCTTTAAAGAAAATCAAATGATTTCGTCATTACAGAACCACATTGCCAGTTCTCTTGAACGGTTGGGATTTGACATCGAAGAAAAAAGATTCTACCCTCATATAACATTAGCACGTATTAAATACTTAAAAGAGCTTGAGGAATTTAAAGAATTCATTACAGGTAACAAAATCAGGAAAATTGTAATGAGAGTTGAAGATATTCAGCTATATAAGAGTATACTTACACAATCGGGACCAGAATACACTATACTGGAAAACTTTATCCTTAATAAAAACTAAGCAGAATTAAGAAAAGATTCTGGCTATATACCCTTCCCTTTAAATATTATTAAAAGTGTGTATATTAATATTTTAATATCAACATATAAAGACATATTCTCGATATAAAGCAGATCGTATTTCATTCTTTTTATCATCTGATCCACATTTTCAGCATATCCATACTTAACCTGCCCCCACGATGTAATCCCCGGTTTTACTTTAAGTAACTGTGTATAATGAGGTGCTTTCTCAACAATTTTTTCTATAAAGTAATCACGTTCTGGCCTTGGTCCGACAAGTGACATATCTCCTTTTAAAACATTAACGAAATTTGGTATTTCATCTAATCTCGATTTCCGCATAAATCTGCCAAAGCTTGTAACACGTCTGTCATCTTTTGAGGAAAGTTCCGGGCCATTTGATTCGGCATTGACATACATTGAACGAAATTTATAAATGGTAAATGGTTTCCCATTCCTGCCAATGCGTTTCTGTTTATAAAATACCGGACCTTTTGAAGAAAAAATCACCCCGAGTGTTAATATGAGAAATAATGGCGAAAGAATAATTAAAGCAAGCAATGAAAGTATTATATCAAGAAAATGTTTTAGATTACCTTGCCATGCAGGCATCAGATGGTGTGATACCTCAACCAGCGGAGTTCCGAAAATTGCCGACATTTTTACTTTACCGGTAAAAATCTCGTACATACCCGGAATAGTTTTAATCATTACATTACTATCAATCAATAAATTCAATATACTTTCAATGCTGCTATGTTCAGTATATTCTAATGCAATAATCACTTCAGATATATTATGCTCCTGAATGATTTCCTTTATCTGACTAATATCACCCAAATGTTTAAGCTTGTCTTCCAGTGGATAATTATTACCATTATTAACATTAACAAATCCAATAATAATGTTGCCTGTCCCGTGTTTCTGGTTCTCGATTTCGTTATAAATTTCCAACGCTTTCTCATTACCTCCAATAATAACCGTCTTAAAACCAATTAACCTTCCGTGTATCTTATGTGTAGTATTTGTGGTA
The DNA here is from genome assembly GCA_016929525.1 of Bacteroidales bacterium. Lineage (GTDB taxonomy): Bacteria > Bacteroidota > Bacteroidia > Bacteroidales > UBA10428 > UBA10428. The sequence continues at coordinate 56,268 of JAFGIP010000051.1, read as the reverse complement.
ATTATCAGGCGTGGAATGTATGTAAGTATGAAATGAATACTGAATAACGCAATGAATGATCTGTAGTAATTCGAATAAGTTGATATTTCATCGTCAAGTAATAAACCAAAGAACAGAATTAAAACACCTATAAATGTAATTCTTAATGTATACCACAGCTCGGCTAATCTGGATTTCCTGAATACATCCCTGTAATAGCCTGATGCATAATACAGAACTACCCAGAATAAGGGTATCAGAATTAAACCAAGATAAAATTTAGTACCAAATTCAACGGGTATAGAGTAACCAAATTTAAGCGATTCAATATATACTTTACGATAAACATAAAAACATCCCCACGCAAGTGAGGCTGATATTAAATCTGAGATAAGATATTTCGCCAGCTGTACATTCTTATTCATATCTGGGAAGAAAATTCATCCTTAAAATCAGCGACAAATATAGAAATAATGTATAACTCTTGTACTTTTAATCGCTTAATTCCTTTTTTAATTACTTTTCTTGCAGAATGCCATAATGAATATTTAATTTATGCATTTTTAATTTGATAAGTCAACATACTTTTAATGGAAGATACTTACCTTCATAAAGGCCTGAGGAAGAAACTAATAGAGGATATTCAGTTAAAAGGGATCAATGATCATAAAGTGCTCGATGCAATGAATAAAGTGCCGCGACATTTATTCATGGACAGTAGTTTTGTTCATTTTGCATACAAAGACCAAGCTTTTCCGATTGCTGCCAATCAAACAATCTCACAGCCATATACAGTAGCATTTCAAACACAATTACTCGATGTTAGCAAAAATCATAAAGTTTTGGAAGTTGGAACAGGTTCAGGTTATCAGGCTGCAGTTCTGATTGAAATGGGAGCACAGGTTTTTACCGTAGAAAGATATAAAATTCTTAATGTTGGTGCTCAGACACTTTTACCAAAGATTGGTTACAAACCCCACTTCTTCTATGGTGATGGTTATGAAGGTTTGCCAACATACGCTCCCTTTGACAGGATAATTATTACAGCCGCCGCATCTTCAATTCCTGAAAAACTTGTTTCGCAGCTTAAAGCAGGAGGTAAAATGGTTGTTCCTGTTGGAAGCAGAGTTTCACAAATAATGACATTGATAATAAAAACTGAAGAAAATAACTATAAAACAAGTGAGCATGGGTCCTTTGTTTTTGTCCCAATGCTTAAAGGGAAAGCATAACAGAAAAATTCAGTAGTAATGATAAATATAAAATCCTTTATATTCAATGATTTTCAGGAAAACACATTTATTCTTTCTGATGAAACAAAAGAATGCATCATTATTGATCCGGGTATGAGTTCTTCAACGGAAGAAGAAATAATAGACAACTATATTAAAGAAAATAAATTGAAGCCTGTAGCCATGATCAATACCCATTGTCATGTTGATCATATTTTAGGCTGTAATATAGTAAAAAGAAAATATTCTTTACCATTTTATACCCATGAAGAAGAAATACCTCTGTTGGAACATGCACCCGAAATGGGATCCATTTTTGGTATTGAAATGGAATCTCCTCCAATACCTGACAAATTTCTTAAAAATAATGACGTTTTTATATTTGGTAATTCTGAAATTATTATCTATCATGTCCCGGGGCACTCACCCGGAAGTCTTGCATTTCATAATATTCCGGGCGAATTTGTAATTACCGGCGATGTTTTATTTAACGGAAGTATTGGAAGAACAGATCTCCCGGGAGGTGATTACAATACTTTATTAAACAGTATACGAAATAAACTGATGGTACTGCCCAGGCAAACAACAGCATTTCCCGGTCATGGTGATTCTACAACTATTGGTAAAGAATATGATACAAATCCTTTTTTAATTTAAAGAATGATAACACTTTTAAAATATAATTCAATTCTCTTATAAAATGCCTGAAGAAAAGTTTGCACTGCGCCATATCGGACCACGAGAAAATGAGATAGAAAGCATGCTTTCGGATATAGGTCTGAAATCGCTTGATGAATTAATAAATAAAACAGTCCCGTCTGATATAAGAATAAAGCAGAAACTTGACCTGCCCGATGGTATATCGGAATACGAATACTTTAAATCAATTAAGAAAATTGCCGCCAAGAATATTGTATATAAATCATATATCGGAACAGGTTATTATAATACAATCTTCCCTGCAGTAATACAAAGAAATATTCTTGAAAACCCAAGCTGGTACACTTCTTATACTCCCTATCAGGCGGAAATTTCTCAGGGAAGATTAGAAGCATTACTTAATTTCCAGACTGTTGTAATTGAGCTGACCAAAATGGAAATTGCCAATGCATCGCTGCTTGATGAGGCAACAGCAGCAGCAGAAGCTATGATTATGCTTTTCAATGCAAGAACACGACAGCAAATAGCAGAAAATTGTAATTTTTTCTTTGTTGATCAGGATGTCTTCCCCCAGACTTTATCAGTATTACAAACACGTGCCGAACCACTTGGTATCAATCTCATCATAGGATCGTTTGAAAACTGCCCGCTTTCTCACAACTATTTCGGTGCTTTTTTACAATATCCAAATAATAACGGTTCTTTTAAAGACTATTCTTCCTTTATAGATAAAGCCCATAGCTATGACTGTAAAATTACTGTATCGGCAGATCTGCTTAGCTTATCTGTTCTTACACCACCAGGTGAATGGGGAGCTGACGTTGTTATTGGTTCAGCACAGCGATTCGGTATTCCAATGGGATTTGGCGGACCTCATGCGGCATTTTTTGCCGCCAAAGAATCCTTTAAGAGATATATTCCGGGAAGAATAATAGGTGTCTCAAAAGATAAATTTGGTAACAGAGCCTTAAGAATGGCTTTACAAACCAGAGAACAACATATTAAAAGGGAAAAAGCAACTTCAAATATATGCACTGCACAAGCACTTCTGGCCACAATGGCCGGAATGTACGCTATTTACCATGGACCTGAAGGATTAAAACAAATTGCTTTGAGATGCCATAATATTGCTGGTGTATTAGCCCAGTCATTGGAAAAAATTGGATTTAAGCAGACCAATGAGAATTTTTTTGATACCCTGAAAATAGAGCTCGCAGATAATATCACCCAAAGAGATATACAGATACAGGCTCTCGAAAGACAAATTAACCTGCGATATTTCAACGATGGTTCAGTTGGAATCAGCATTGATGAAACAACAAGTTTAAAAGATTTAAACAACCTCATTGAAGTATTTGCCGCTTCAGTTGCTAAACCTTTTACAACGATACAAAACCTGGAAGAAATAATTTATTTTAATACGAACTTTAAAAGAACCAGCAAATTTCTGGACCATGAAATATTTCACAAATTCAGATCAGAAACAGAATTGATGCGTTATATCAAACATCTTGAAAAAAAGGATATTTCATTGACCGATTCCATGATTTCTCTGGGCTCTTGTACAATGAAGCTCAATGCAGCCGTTGAATTATTACCGCTTAGCTGGCCTGAATTTGGAGAAATACATCCTTTTGTTCCTATTGACCAAACAGAAGGTTATCAACAACTTTTTCATGAATTAGGGAAAATACTAAAAGTCATTACAGGCTTCGAGGCAGTTTCGTTTCAGCCTAATTCGGGGGCAGCAGGAGAATATGCAGGGCTTATGGTAATCAGGGCATATCATAAGAACAAGAATCAATTACATAGAAATATAGTTCTCATACCATCATCGGCTCACGGAACCAATCCGGCAAGTGCAGTAATGGCAGGAATGAAAGTTGTTATAATCTCGTGCGACGAAAATGGAAATATTGATATCAACGATTTAAAGGAGAAAGCAAAAGAAAATTCAAAAAATCTGTCTGCATTGATGGTAACTTACCCGTCAACCCATGGTGTATTTGAACAAAACATTAAAGAAATTACGGAGATAATCCATAAGCACGGCGGACAGGTATATATGGATGGAGCCAACATGAATGCCCAGGTTGGACTGACAAATCCGGCAGAAATTGGTGCAGATGTTTGTCATCTGAATCTGCACAAGACTTTTGCAATTCCGCATGGTGGAGGAGGCCCGGGTGTCGGACCAATTTGTGTTTCTAATCATCTGGTTGAATTTTTACCGACTCATCCGATTGTCGAAACAGGAGGCACAAATGGAATAAAGGCTGTAGCAGGAGCTCCCTGGGGAAGCGCCAGTATTCTAACAATTTCACATGCTTATTGCAAACTTCTGGGAGCTGATGGATTAACCAACAGTTCAAAAATTGCGATACTAAATGCAAATTACCTTGCTTCCAAACTTAAAGACAAGTACGGAATTGTATATACCGGAGAAACAGGGTATGTCGCTCACGAACTTATCCTGGAATGCCGCCAGTTCAAGAATAGTGTCGGTATCACTGAAGCAGATATTGCCAAAAGACTTATGGATTTTGGCTTTCATGCACCAACACTTTCATTCCCGGTACACGGAACACTCATGATTGAACCTACTGAAAGTGAATCAAAAGAAGAGCTTGACAGATTTATCGATGTTATGCTATCGATATATTCTGAAATTCAGAAACTAGAAATAGAATACACCGAAGACAACGTACTTCAAAATGCTCCACATTCGCTGGCTGAGGTAACATCTGACAATTGGAAACACGCTTATACCAGAAAAGAAGCAGCTTTCCCGTTTGACTGGCTGAATGAAAAAAAATACTGGACACCTGTCTCAAGAATTGATGATGCTTTTGGCGACCGGAACCTGATTTGTACATGCATGCCAGTTAATATCTGGTAATAGAATAAAAATTACTTATTTTGTTATCTCATAGGGTTACTTTATAATCCTAAACGGTATTAACACAATAGAGTTGAATAAAAAATATTCAGACCAGGAATTACTTGAAGGTATTGGCAGAAATGATATTAAAATATTAAATCATATTTATGATATCAGCTATCGGCCAATACGATATTTGGTTATTTCAAACAATGGGAAAGAGCAGGATGCTGAAGATGTATTTCAGGAAGCACTCGTTGTTGTGTTTATTAAAATCAGGGAAGAAAACTTTCAATTATCAAGTTCTTTAACTACTTATTTATACTCAGTTGCCAGAATTATATGGATTAGAGAGCTTAATAATAGAAAGGTCAGAGCTGAATTTATTGAAGGCGAACAATTAGTTTTGAATACTACAGATAGTGATATTGAATTATTAGAAGAAAGTGAGAGATATAAATTATACAGAGAAAAGTTTGAAGAACTTAGTGAGGATTGTAAGAAGGTTTTAAAGATGTTTCTAATTAACATCCCAATAAAAGATATCACTGCAATTATGGGATATAGCTCAGATCAACATACAAAAAACAGACGTTTCAGATGTAAGAAAACACTCATTAATAATATACGAAACAGCAAAGAATACAAAAAGTTAGGATATGAAAACAATTCAAACGATAGAGGAATACCTAGATGGTAGTTTGAATTCCAAAAAATCAAATGCTTTCAGGGAAAAAATGTCTGCAAACAAGCAACTGAAAGATGAAGTAGAATTACATCGTTCTGTTAATGAAGCTATAAAGGACGATGCTTTATATGAATTCAGGCAAAATGTCAAAAAGGTCATTACAAAAAATTCAAAAAGAGCAAACAAACAAATCCTATTCATTAAAACATATATAAAATATCCGGTCGCTGCTGGTATAGTGGTGATACTTGGCTTAAGCATCTGGAAATTAACTACACGTATTACACCAAGTGAAGTTTTTAACGAGTTTTATAAACCCTACCAGACTGACATATCAACAAGGTCCGTCAATCAATCGGCTAATAGTGTGCAACTCTCTTATATTTTATACCAGGAAAAGGACTATGAAGCCTCATCGGAAATTTTAAAAAACTATCTTTCTCAAAATTATAATGATATCACAGCACACTTTTACTATGGTATGAACGCCCTGGAATTGAAAAATTACAAACTTGCCACTACCGAATTACTACTTGTTGCGAATGACAGAAGCACACCATTTAAAATTCATGCTCAGTGGTATCTTGCAATGACGTATCTTAAAATGAATAAAAGAAATGATGCAGAAAATATTTTAGAAAAACTGACAGAATCTGATAATATATATACCAACGCGGCAAAAAAAGTTATACGCAAGCTTTAATATTTTAGTCGTTTGTATCTAAAGTAAATCGCACCAAAACCAATTACCAACACTATTGTAATCAGAATTAGCCGGAGGTTGTTTTTTCTGGGTAAAATAACTGGTTTCCCCATGTTTACAAATCCTGCCCAATAATAAGGATGTGCTTTTACCGGGTCATCTTTTAAAAGAAAATTTATTTTAGACTTTTGGAGTGCTATATCCACAGGTTCACCCTTTGACAAATAATAATAATATTTGTTCATTATTGAGGCACTTGACCGGTCGGCAACAGACCACTGTGTGACAATAATATTTCTTATTCCGGCAAGTAAAAATGCCCTTGCAATACCAAAAACACCTTCGCCGAATTCCAATTCCCCGCTTCCCGTATTACATGCACTTAAAACCATTAAACGCACATTAATATTTCTTGAATAAACCTCGTATGCATGCAGCTGATCCTTAAAGGAACCTCCATTCTTTTTAAAAATCAGTTGCGAATTCATTGGTTCTTCCTGGTCCAAAATAGCGTGCATAGCAAGATGTACTATTTCACTTTTAGTACTTGCTTTGAAGAAATTGTCTTTACTGGCATTGTCTCCGGTAAATGCTTTACCCTTATAATACTTTAGAGCCGTTTCTATCTCCATTGATGCACCGGGTAACCAACTAAGATCTATATAAGTTGTATCTTTATTTGCAGATTTGTTATATGAATTACCATAATCAGGAGCAAAACCGGAAAACCTTATTCTTCTATTTCTTTTTTCAGAACCTATTGCCAGCTGTGATCTGGAGTATAGATAACTTACCGGATTATCTAATACCAGGTAATGTAAATCCCTGAATGAAATATTGGAATTCTCAGATAGGGTACTATCGCTTACTAGTGCTTCAAAAGGAATGAGGTTCAATTCTCTGTCGGGGATAATAAGTAACCTTTTATCCTTTATCAAATCTTTGACTGGACCAATTAAAAGATCATAAAGTGCGTGAGACTTTGTTAAGTAACTTTTAATTACAGACTCTGAAAAGTCTCCATAATTCATATCAGTAAAAAGTCTTCTGTATTCTAATATCTGATAAGAAAAATCTTTCTCTATTTGTTGGTATGAAACCTCTTTATGTTCCTTATCTATAAAAAAAGTATACAAATACCCTCCTGCAATGAGATATTCAACAATAACCTGATCCTCATCTAATAATTCCTGAACTTTTGAAACAGAAATTATTTGACTGGTTTTTTTAAGTTTGGCATAAGCAGGATATCTTTCTTCAAGCAACTCAATTTGGTAATTATACTCATCAAGTTTACTGACCATCTTTTTTGCTATAAAATTCTCGGATGCATTATAATCTCTAACATTATGTTGTGAAAGTGTATATTGTAATGTGTCAATTTCTTTTTTAAGTACTTTTAAGTTTTCCTGATCTTCTTCGGGAACTCCCGACATCTTCCTGGCTAAATTATCAGATAAATATGAACGCAATAAAGGCGTTCTGCTTTCTTCTGCTAAATTAAATATTACGGTAATTATTGAATCATTTCCGGTTTCTTCATAGATTGTATAACCAACATTAATCAGGTTATAGTAATTATATTGAACTCTATTAAGGATTTGAACTTCAGTTTCTTCAAAAGAGAAATAACTTAAGAATTTTAATTCCAGTTTTACCAGGGATGAATAATCGAGATATGATTGTTGAAGAGTTATCAGATCAAAATCCTTACTCTCCGAAAGATAAAAGAATGAAAGAGCCCTTTTGCCTAAGATAAGTTCCCAAGGTGATTGGACCAAAACTGAATACTGAGAACTGAAATACTCATCATCATTTATTAAAAGATTCAGATCATCTAGTACCAAATTACAATAAAAAATGGCCATCTCATAATCGGAATGATCATAATAATAGTCGGCAAGTATATATACTACAAACATTTCAAGAATTGGTCTAGGATATTCAATTAAAATTTCTTCGGCCATATTTGCGTATTCAAATGACATCGCGTTATTATTCATTTTGTTTTTATAAAAATCTGATAAGTAGAAAAATACAAATGCTAACCTATAATCTTTGATATTATAACTTAGAATAAGTTTTTCAGCTTTGTGATAGTTGTATTGAGCAATTTGAATATTCCCAATTAACTCATTGATATAAGCCAAAAGGACATAGTAATTATAATGTAACAGATGAGGTTCAATTTTTAACTGATCCTTATTCTTACCCAAATAGGAAATGGCTCGATCTATATTATTAACTCTCATATGTATATCAGCCAGATTTTCATTTACAAAATATCTGTAATATTCATATCGATTATCCTTATTTATTTGAATTTCCAAATCTTCAAAAAATTTAATCGCGAGATTATAATCTCTTAATTTGTAGTAATAGAAAGCACGAAAATATTCCATACTTAAAAGGAAGTGCCAATATGTGTGGTATTTAACTTTTAGATTGCCTTCAACGTTCTGTATTTCATTCTGAAGAATTTCGGTATTAGAAATCTCAGCCCCATACTGCGCTTTTAACAAACTGAATTTTATATTTCTTAAAGTATCCTTAATATCTGCATTAGAGAATATATCTTCAATTTCAGATTCCATACTGATAAACTGATTGGTATTAAGTCTGCTTGTCAATATCCTGCAATAAATCAACGATTCTGCAAACGCTAAAGTATCTTTAATGCCATTGCTTGATCGAATCAACTCTAATGCATTCGTATAATATTCTTCCGAAGAATTAAATCTTGCCTGCCAGTAATAACTATTGCCCAAACGATTTAACAGTAAGATATTTAACCAGATTTGTTTTAAGTGTTTAGCGTATTCAAGTGATTTCTGATAATATGATATGGATTTAGGTAAATTTCCGTTAAGTACTTCCTGATCACCTTTTTTAAGGGTTTCTAATAATTTACTGTATAACAAACTGTTTTCTTGGTTATTAGGAGCATAATAAAGAAGTATGTGCTCTGGAACCAATAATTCTTTTTGATATTGACGTAACATATCGTCATTATAGGCTTTACAATTAACGGTAACCAGTAAAAATACCATTAATTCAATGCTAAGTAATATTTTCAAACCATGCAATTTATACACGAATATATAATATTAAATACTTCCTCAGACTGATATGTATGTATGAAATTTATTAACTTGCTTTAGCGGATACCGAAAAGCGTGCTTACAAAAACGTAAGTTAAAATAGAGTAGGTAGAAATAAACCTAAACGTTATGTATTCATTATTCTTGAAATCATTTAAAGAGGTTCCAAATCCTGAAGATCCTCCTCCGACACCCCCACCAGTAAAACCATAATTAAATTATTATTTGTATAGCTGGTTTATTCAATTAACTAGAATCTAAGTACTGTTGAATTTCAAATTCAAAAAGCTCCTTTAAGGAGCTTTTTTGTACCCGGAGTAAGACTTAGCTTGTCCCGGTTTCTGTCGGGAAACCCACACAGACGTTGCTGTCCATCCCGATTTTCATCGGGACGCGTCTGCCATTCTGATTTCGATTGTTTAAGTGATCTGAACTCTTTTTGTACCCGGAGTGGGACTTGAACCCACACAGACATTGCTGTCCACTGGATTTTAAGTCCAGCGCGTCTACCAGTTCCGCCATCCGGGCAATCTATATACTCAGAACGTAATTTTTAACAAAAAAAAAGAGCGGAAAACGGGACTCGAACCCGCGACCCCGACCTTGGCAAGGTCGTGCTCTACCAACTGAGCTATTTCCGCAATGTATATTCAGTTTTAAAAGAACCCTCTTTATTTCACCCTTTCACAGAAGCTTTCCTTAAAAGGTGGTGCAAATATATAGCTTTTTTTATTTATGCCAAACAGGGAAATACCTTTTTAAAATCCTCTATTTCAAAACTATTTCGTAAAGAAAATAATACAGGTTTAAACTGATTTTTTACATCAAAGTCCGGACAGTTTTTTTATTTCATTTAGCTTATTAAGAGCTTCAATTGGAGTGAGATTATCAATATTGGTATTTTTAATTTCATCCCTTATTTGTTTCAATACCGGATCATCAAGCTGGAAAATACTCAGTTGCATTCCTTCCCTGCGTTCCGCAACATTGGTAAATGGTTTAGCAAGCGTCTTTTTCTGTTGTTTCTGTTCCAGTTCAGCTAATATCTCATTGGCCCTTTTTACCAGACTCTTTGGCATGCCGGCCATACGTGCCACATGTATGCCGAAACTATGCTCGCTACCACCTCTTTTAAGTTTACGGATGAATATTACTTTGTCATTCAGTTCCTTAACTGTCACATTATAATTTTTAACACGATCGAAAAATGTTTCCATTTCGTTCAGCTCATGATAATGTGTTGCAAAAAGGGTTTTAGCTCTTGATTTTTGGTTCTCATGCAGAAATTCCACAATTGCCCATGCAATAGAAATTCCATCATACGTGCTTGTTCCCCTGCCAATCTCATCTAAAATAACAAGGCTCCGTGAAGAGACATTGTTAAGTATACTTGCCGTTTCAAGCATTTCAACCATAAATGTCGATTCTCCCAATGATATATTATCGGATGCCCCAACTCGGGTAAAAATCTTATCGACATAACCAATTCGTGCCGCCTGGGCAGGCACAAAACTTCCCATCTGGGCCATAAGAACAATCAGTGCTGTCTGCCTTAACAGAGCAGATTTACCTACCATATTGGGTCCTGTAATAATTATTATTTGCTGCTGCTCGGTATCCAGCATGACATCGTTTACCACATAGCTTTCATCAACCGGAAGCTGCTGTTCAATTACCGGATGTCTTCCTTCTCGAATATCGATTACTTCAGTATCATTAATTTCAGGTCTGAAATATTTATATTCAATAGCACATCTTGAGAATGACAGTAAGCAGTCGACACGAGCCAGTAACTGTGCATTTTGTTGTATTGTGGCAATATAATCCATAAGCGATTCTACCAGATCATTGAATATTCTTGTTTCAATTTCAATGATCTTTTCTTCGGCTCCCAGTATTTTGGTTTCATATTCCTTTAATTCCTCGGTAATATATCTCTCTGCACTGACCAGGGTTTGTTTTCTGATCCATTCAGCAGGAACTTTTTCCTTATGCGTATTACGAACTTCAATGTAATATCCAAAAACATTATTAAAAGCCACTTTTAAGGAAGGTATACCAGTTCGTTCACTTTCTCGTTTTTGCATCTCCAGAAGATAATCTTTCCCGGAATGTGATATTTTTCTTAATTCATCCAGTTCATCTGAAATACCATCACAAATAACTCGCCCCTTAATTATCTGTGACGAGGGTTCAGGTAGTATTTCCTTATCAATTCTTTGCCTGATGATATCACATGGATTTAACTGATCCGAAATTTTCTCAAATGCCTTTTCGTTTGTTTCAGAACACATATGCTTGATTGGATGAATGGCATCGAGTGCTATTTTTAACTGAACTACCTCCCGCGGTGAAATTCGGCCAACGGCAACTTTTGATACCAGTCTCTCCAGGTCACCAATCCGTGATAATTGTTCCTCAATTTGTTCTCTCAATTCGGGATCCTTTATAAAATACTCAACTATATCAAGACGTTCATTAATAGAAGTTATACCTTTTAAAGGAAGTGCAATCCAACGTTTCAACATCCGGCTTCCCATTGGTGAAATGGTTTTATCAAGAACATCGTTTAGTGTTTTTGCACCTTCATTTATAGAATTAAAAAGCTCGAGATTTCTGATCGTAAATTTATCCAGCCAGACATACCTTTCTTCTTCTATTCTTGAAAGCTTCGATATGTGACTTACTTTACTATGCTGTGTGATATCCAGGTAATGCAATATTGCTCCTGCAGCTATCATACCCAGTTTCATTCCCCCAACACCATAGCCCTTCATACTGGAAGTTTCAAAATGCTTTTTCAGTCTGTCTGATGCAGCATCTTCCGTATAAATCCAGTCGTCAAGTTTAAAAATATAGTACTTATTTCCAAAGTAGTTTTCAAATTGTTTCTGGCAACCTTTTTCGAAGAGTACCTCTTTAGGAGAAAAGCTGTTAATCAACTTATCCAGGTATTCAAAAGAACCTTCAGCAGTCAGAAATTCTCCGGTTGAAATATCAAGAAATGCTATTCCACCGGCATGTTTCCCAAAATGAATACTCGCCAGAAAATTGTTTTCTCTATGCTCCAGAACGTTATCATTTAAAGATACTCCGGGCGTTACCAGCTCAGTTATACCTCGCTTTACAATTTTTTTTGTTAGTTTGGGATCCTCAAGCTGTTCACAAATTGCTACCCTCTGTCCTGCTCTAACGAGTTTCGGAAGATATGTATCTAGCGCATGGTGCGGAAAACCCGCCAGGTCGACAAAAGATGCAGCGCCATTGGCCCTTTTTGTAAGTGTAATCCCAAGAATCTCTGAAGCTTTAATGGCATCTTCACCAAAAGTTTCGTAAAAATCACCAACCCTGAAAAGCAATACTGCATCAGGATGCTTTTCCTTAATGCTATAGTATTGTTTCATAAGCGGGGTTTCCACAATGTCTTTCGATGCCGACACTTTCTATATTAATTTTCTGATTTCAGGCTAAATTAGATTTTTAAGAGTGGCATGCAAAACATAGTTCAGAATTAATGTCAGATATTAATTAACAATTATTTTTAATATTTATATAAGTCTTATCCGGTAGTACATTAAATAATAAATTAGAGGTACAGATATCCAATTTATACTGGTAATTGACTGCTTACTTCGTGATAATTTTTGTTACTAATAGATAATAGGAAATAAGTGTTATTTTTGCGTAGTTATTAGCCGTTAAAACATTATTGGAAATGATTTCAAAATACAAGAATGCCCAACTGGTATTTGTTGATGGAAAAACTCCAGTCCGCATCAAGCGTGTTCTGATTGAAGATGGAAAATTTCATTATGAACTGAGAGAAACAGGAGAAATTATCAGCGAAGACCGGTTGAGTCTGTTGAAAAATTAACTTTTTAAGAATTCTTTGCTTTGGTGTTTTATTAGAAGAAATATCACAAGCATAGTTTTTTTAATCCATTTTAATATAGAAATCTTTTGTCAGGTTTATATATTCATCAGAGTATTGATGCCTGCCATGTTTTTCTATTATAAGCTCATTTGTCCGGAACCTATTCCCCCTGAAGGAATATTCTGCTAAAACTCTTTTTGGAGGATATTGCGGAACAGGTCTTACGAGAGTTTTTTTATTTAATATAAGTCCCTTCTGTTTGGTCATCGAACAAAATTCTTCAAACCCCTCTGTCGGGAGTATTACGGCAAATCTGCTATCTGCATGTGAAACTCTGACAATACCATTTATCAATTCTTTCCTGTTTAGCAGCATATCGTGCCTTGCGATTGTACGGTTTTTTAAGTGTGCCTGTTTGGCATTTTCAAAATATGGCGGATTTGAAACAATCAGGTCATATTTTTTTTTCAATATCGAAAATGACTGAAAAGGCATATTATAAACACTTACGCGATCTTTCCATGGACTATTTTTAACATTATCCTCAGACTGCAATGCTGCATCAGCATCAATTTCAACAGCATCGATACTTGCATTACATCTTTGTGCTAACATTAAAGCAATGAGACCTGTGCCGGTACCAATATCAAGTATACTTTGTGCTCCCTGAGCGCTGATCCAGGCACCAAACAAAACTCCATCGGTACCCACTTTCATAGCGCAGCGGTCCTGTTCGATCCGGAACTGTTTAAATTGAAAATAGCTGTTTGACATACCCCGGAAGTATATATTTGACCTAATAGAATAAAACTGATAATCCAATTTTAAAATTTCTGGGTATGCCGGGATAATAATAACGAGGTGGATTATTTCCAAAATTAGTTGCATTTACCAAAATCATAGATGCATATCTTTCGTCTAATAGATTATTTACATTAAAGAATATCTGAATCCCAAATTTCTTTGATATTATAAGATCATACATGACACTCAGATTCAGTATCCACCAGTCTGCAACCATGTCACTATTGGTATCGTTCAGATATTGTTTACCTGAATATTTGAATTCAGTAAAAAATGTTGTCCCAAATCCCGATTTCCATTTTAAAGATGTATTCATCCACCAGGCAGGAATTCCGGGAAGACAATTACCCGAATAATTATTTGTATCGTCAATAAATGATTTAAATTTATTATTACTTGTGGTCAGTGACAGTGTGAGTTCAAGTTTTCTATTTTTCTCTGTTTCAGTTTTAAAGAAATTGTATTTTACCAGGGCTTCAAATCCATTATGACGAGTTGATCCTGCATTAATTCCATAAAATATTTCTTCTGTTTCACGTTTTGTCACCAATAAATTTTCAAGAAATATCCAGTAGTAAGTAACTTCTGTAAATATTTTTCTATTCAGATTTAGTCTTAAACCCAGATCAATGTTCCAACCGGTTTCGGGTTTTATCGAATTATTTATCAGCCCTTCTGGCAGAAGTGTCTCCTCAACGGAAGGTACTGAAAATCCATGACCAATTTCTGAAAATACATTCAAATATTCAGTAGCCTGATAATTTATGCCAACCCTGGGAGAAAAAATCGGATCAAACCTGTATTTTCCCGAATGATTTAATGAATCAGCATTTAATTCATCTTTGATCTCATACGAAGTAGAATTAAAATTTCCTGCGACAGTTATATTAAATCTATCATCCGGTACATAGCTGAGCATAGTGAATACATTAAAATAGTTACGTTGCTGTGTGTCATTGGCTTCCAGCGTATCTTGTTGCTGGTCGTCGAATATTTTAACCATATAGTTTTCCGTATAATATTCAGTTCCTATTATAAATTTCAACTTTTTATCGCTGTACTGAATACGCTCTCTGAATCCGTAACTGAACGATCGATCATCCAGAATATTAAAAGGCCTTAACTCATACTGATCGAAATATCCTGTAAACAAGGTTAATGAATTACTCCACTTATTCCATAAAGGTGTTGATAGTGTTAAACCTGAATTTAGTTTTTTATATTCTTCATATCCCTCAACAGTAAACCAGTTTTGAGCTGCTGATACAGGATTTTGTCTGTAAGTAGCGTAATCAAGCGAACTTGGGATTTGGGCAAATAAGTCAACATAATGAAAAAGCCAGCTAACAGTAAAAAGCGGATGAAAATAAGTGCCATATGTGTTAAGGTTAATTCTGGAATATTTATTATTCTCCCTGAATCCTTTTGAAGAAATGCCACTAACGTTAGTTCGGATATAGAAATCTCTTTTTTTTACATAAGCTGTAAGAGCATTCATTAAGGTTTCATATGAACCGATCGTAGATTTAAACTGGAATTCATCCACATCTTTTCCGGGATATTTGGAATACAATCTGATCACCCCTCCCAGGCCTGCTCCATAATTTCCGGATGAAGGTCCTTTCAGTATTTCAATTCTTTCTATTCCCGAGATATCCATATCTTCGATTGTCGATACCCCTTCACCATTTGTCAGGGGAATTTCGTTGTAATACGCTTTGATACGGTTACTTGAATACGGTGTTCTTGACCCAATGCCACGGATAGTTAACCTGTTGGTGTTGTAAGTTCCCTGATGAGAGTATAAACCGGGAACTTCCGATATATAATCCAAAATACAAATTTCATTTCTATTAAGGATATCCTCATTTGTGACTACAGCAGTACTACCAGGTATCTTTTCCAAATCTTCTTTAATAAGATTGCTTGCCACCATCACTTCAGGGACATTTGCTATTAACGGAATCAACTCAATAATAACACGGATTTTCTCTGATTCTGCAAGAAGAAATCCATGCTGGTATTTATCAGTGATAAAAAAAATTGAATCCGTCACAGATGACGGTTCAATATGAAAGAATCCGGCTTCATTGCTAATTGATACGGTATCTCCACCGGAGATGATCAGTACATCGGGAACCGGTTGTTTTGTATCTGCATTAATTATTATCCCGGATATCTGGGCATTTACGAACCAGGGGATATAAACAAGAATAAGAAAAAAGAGCCTCATAATATCTAGAAATCTTCAACCGGTATAATTTTTAATATCTGTCCGGGTTTTTCAATTGAAAAATACACATAACCATCTGGTCCCATTTTAATATTCCTTACCCTGCCAATATTCTCAAGTAATCTCTCCGTATGTATAACTTTATTTTCCTCCAGGACACATCGCTCGATATACTCATAACTAAGAGAACCAATTAAGATATTTCCTTCCCAACCTTTATATACTTTGCCTTCGAAGAAGTCCATTCCGCAAGGAGCTATCGAAGGAATCCAGTAATACACCGGTTGTTCCATTCCTGATTTTGCTGTATCATTAGTAATTATTGTTCCGTCATAATTAATCCCAAAAGTAATTTCGGGCCATCCATAATTTCTACCCGGCAGAATAACATTCAGTTCGTCACCACCTTTCGGTCCGTGTTCATGTTCCCAAATAATTCCTGTTTTCTTATCAATTGCCAGACCCTGAGGATTTCTATGCCCATAACTATAAATAGTAGGCATAGCTCCTTCAACACCGACAAACGGGTTGTCATCAGGGATCCTTCCGTCATCAAAAATTCGATGCACTTTACCGCAGTGATTCGTCAAAGTCTGTGCATTCTGCGTTGTTCCTCTTTCACCGACAGTAAAGTAAAGGTGATTTTTACCATCGAATTCCAAACGGCAACCAAAATGCACACCACTTGAAAGATCGGGTTGTGCTTTAAATAAAATTTCAATATCTTTTAATTCATCGTTAACTAATCTTGCTCTTAAAATTGAGGTATTCCCTCCATCAGATTTTCTTTCAGCCGGTGAATTAAATGATATATAGATCCACCCGTTCTGTTCAAAATCAGGATGTAATTCCACATCCATAAGTCCACCCTGTCCCATCTCAATTACCTGAGGTAATCCACTAATCAGATTTTTTTCTCCATCTGAAAATCTGTATAATAACCCGGAACGCTCCGTAAAAAGCAAATCTCCGTTGGGCAGAAAAGCCATTCCCCAAGGTACATCCAGGTCAGGTACGACTGTTTCAAGGATAAACGCAAAATTCTCAGACTGGATAGTATCTTCAAGAGATTTAAAAGGTCTTTCCTTTCTTCCTATATGAGGTAACTCCACAAGTATATAGTTTGCGAGGTTTTGTATTTCGTCATCATTCAGCCCTTTTTGAAATCCGGGCATCCCTATTGATGGCCTTCCGTTCTTTATTGTCGAGAACATTTCATCAGGTGTTCCACCGAAAACCCACTCTCTGCCGGTAAATCTTTCCAAATCTTTCCCGTGACAACCTGCACAGAATTTAAGGTAATTCTCCTTTACTTCCTCTAAGTGATTTTTATTTTGATAAAGTTCATTTCTATTAGTATACATAGCAGAATTTACAACAGTCAGTATAACAAAGGATGCTGCAAAGATTACGATACCAAATTTTTTAAAATAGGCTTTCATGTTATGGTTTGTCTAGTTTAGAAACAGCGGTAATAATCATTGTTTTATTTATCATAGATTTGTTGATGGAGGATGTTTTTCCTCAAAAGACCTGATCATCTTTTCTCTTTCTTTCTGTTTCAAATAATAACCAACAACCTGATCAACAGCATTTGCTGCACCAATCAAACCTAATAATAGAAGCAGTTCAAACACAGAGATTCGCATTAATATTAATGAAATTACTAAACGATTAAGAATAAACAAATTATTCAAAATTTATTTTTTTCAAAAACCCCCATTCCAAAAAGGGCAAAATCATATTTAACAGGATCCTGAGGATCGTATTTACGTAGAGCTTCGGTTAATTCTACCACAGCCTTCCAATCATTCTGTTTTCTTACCAGGAGTTCAAGATCACGGGCTATTTTCCCGGTATGTAAATCCAAAGGTAAATAAAGTGCAGAAGCCGGAATTTCTTCCCATAATCCAAAATCGACTCCCATTTCATCTTTTCTTACCATCCAACGCAGGAACATGTTCATTCTTTTTGCCGAGGCTCCGTTCATTACATCAGCAATATGTTTGGCTGTTCTTCCTGGTGTTGTAGCCGAAAAAAAAGTTACTCTGAATCTGTGAATTGAATTTTTTAAATCTCCCGATTTTTTATATTCATTAGTGAAGATCGATTCCAACCCACCCTCAGTCCGGTAGATATTAATTAACGACCTAATAAAATAAACTGTATCTGTACCGTTAAAAGTACGATAGTAAAACCTTTTCAGATCGTTGATTTCTTTTTCCGAAGCTGATATAAGAAAGTCATAAGGATTGTTGTCGAGCATTTCTATAAGTTTTCCTGCACTTTTTATTATTAGTTGCCGGCTGCCCCACGACAAAGTTGCTGTAAGCAATGCCGATACTTCAATATTTTCTTTTGAAGAAAACATATGAGGTATGCTTACAGGATCAGATACAATGAATTCTGGTTTATTGTATTGTATGTATTTCTCATCAAGCAGCTGTTTAATCCAGTCCATATAAAGGATTTTTTTTACATTTATAACCAATTCACAAATAAAAACCAAACCATGAACTTATTGTTAAATATTCTATGGATATTTCTCGGTGGAGGAATAATTCTTTTTTTTGAATACCTGATTAGTGGGTTAGCACTTTGTATCACAATCATTGGAATTCCTTTCGGACTACAATGTTTCAAACTTGCAGTTTTTGCAATCGCCCCGTTCGGATCAAATTATGTTGAAACAGAGAACGCATCCGGCTGTCTTTATATTCTGTTCAATATCCTTTGGCTAATATTGGGCGGAATCGGGATAGTACTTACTCATCTATTACTGGCACTGATATTTGCCATAACAATTATTGGGATACCTTTTGCAGTTCAGCATGTTAAAATGGCCGGACTGGCAATCACCCCGTTCGGCAAACGTGTCATTTAATTACCGTTCACGATACAACCGTCCTTCATACTAAGAGTTCTGTCAGCCATTGCAGCTAATTCTTTATCATGGGTTACAATAACAAATGTTTGTCCGAATTTTTCACGCAGATCAAAAAACAGGTTATGTAATTCGTTCTTGTTCTTTGTATCCAGATTTCCTGATGGTTCATCAGCAAGGATAACGGTCGGATTATTTATTAATGCTCTGGCAACTGCAACGCGTTGTTGCTCACCTCCCGAAAGTTCAGAAGGTTTGTGATCCATTCTTTCTGATAAACGAAGTAACTGTAATAACTCTTTTGCTTTCTTTTCAGTCTGGATTCTCGACTTTCGGGCTATAAAAGCCGGAATACAAACATTTTCCAAAGCGGTAAATTCAGGAAGTAAATGATGAAACTGAAAAACAAATCCAATTTCTTTATTTCTGAACGAAGCAAGCTGTTTTTCCTTAAGTGAATTGATTTTTGTTCCCGTTATTGATACTTCACCACTATCGGCTTTCATTAATGTCCCTATTATCTGAAGTAATGTTGTTTTTCCAGCCCCGCTGGCACCAACGATCGTTACAATTTCACTCCTGTCAATTGTGACATCTATTCCCTTTAGCACTTCAAGTGAACCAAATGATTTTCTTATTCTTTTAACTTCAATCATTGCTTATTTTTTGAAAAGCATATAAATATAGAACAGATAAAGTACAAATAATACAGCACCTTTAAATCTTGTTAATAAACCTTTTCTGAACGGCAGAATAAATACAAATAACAAAATACTTATACCCAGCATCCAATACATATCTTCTGTGAGAAAACCCATATTCTCAATCTGAATTGGTTTAATTATACTGGCGATTCCAAGAACTGCAAGAATGTTAAATATATTTGATCCGATAATATTCCCCACGGATATATCCATTTCTTTTCGAAAAGCTGCAATAACAGAAGTAGCAAGTTCAGGTAAGCTTGTCCCAAATGCGACAACTGTAATTGCAATTACTCTTTCACTGATATTAAAATTTTTCGCTATTATAGTGGCATTGGATACAAGCATATCAGATCCGAATGCAAGACCAACATCAGCAAGGATTAACAATATTATTATCTTACCCAATCCCATTTTATAGGAAGGAATATCGGGATCTGCAGGATATTTATTCTTAACGGAGAAATGAAATAATCCCAGGGTATAACATGTTAGTAAAAATATAAATAATATCCCCTCCCATAATTCCAATACATTATTTAACATTAGCAGCCAGAGTAATGCACTGGCCATTAACATAAAAGGAGCATCAATTTTTATTGTATTTCTTTTAACAGGAATTGGGAATATCATTGCAGTTAATGCCAAAACCAGAGCTATATTGGCAATATTTGAACCGATCACATTCCCGATAGCAACCTGAGGATGGTTCTTTAATGCTGCTGCTGCACTGACGAACAGTTCCGGTGCTGAAGTGCCAAATGAAACTACAGTTAATCCAATTACCATAGGTGATACATGGTATCTTTCAGCAAGGGCAACGCCTCCGTTTACAAGCAATTTACCTCCATACAGAAGTAGAATAAATCCAACAATTAGTAACAGATATTCCATGCTGTTAACGGTCTGTCATTTGGAACTGTGATGATATATTAATTCTTAGGAAGGTTGTCTTTAAAATCATTTATATCCTCTTTGACATCTTTGGTATTATCATTGATCTCCCGCTTAATATCTTCAGTTGCCCTGCGAAATTCTCTCATACCTTTCCCCATCATCCTTGCTACTTCGGGAATTCTTTTAGACCCAAACAGCAGAAGAACGAATAAAAGAATAACTATTATTTCCGGTCCGCCAATAAATAATAAAATATTCATACTTATCCTTATCAAACCACCAAAGATAAAAAAAAGCCCCAACATTAAAGTTGAGGCTTATTTATGAATTAATTAATTTTTACTTTCTTTTAAGTCCTTTATTAACTTTTTCTTCTGATTTTTTTGTTGAATCAAACACAACCGGCGTTGCCACGAACAGTGAAGAATATGTACCAACGACTACACCAATAAGTAATGCAAAAACAAATCCTCTGATCACCTCACCGCCAAAAACAAATATGGCAAGTAACACAATAAACGTACTGAAAGATGTACTGAATGTACGGCTCAAAGTACTATTCAAAGCCATGTTCATTATTTCCTTCCTGTCCCGTTTCGGGTATAAATGAATATATTCCCTTATACGGTCGAATATAACCACCGTATCGTTTATTGAATAACCAACTACCGTAAGAATGGCTGCCACAAATGACTGATCAATCTCAAGTGAGAAAGGCATCAATCCATAAAGCAGAGAGAACACCCCTAACACGATCAACACGTCGTGAATCAAAGCTGCCACAGCTCCCAAACCATATTGCCAGTTACGGAAACGCAGAAGTATATATAAAAACATAAATACCAGAGCCAAGAATATAGCGAATCCTGCCTGCCGTTTTATATCATCGGCAATTGTCGGCCCCACTTTCTGATTACTCTGCCAGTACTGGTCATAGAATGTATTGTAGTCAATATCTTCATTAATTAACGGCTGAACTGCCTCAAAAATGAGCCGTTGTATTTCATCATCAACCTCGCTCCCTTCTTCATCGATTTTATAGCGGGTAGTAATACGTACCTGTTCTTCCTCACCAAATATGATCACTTTAGGTGTTTGTCCGAATTTTTCGGTAAGCGCATCTGTTATATCATAAGTAGGAACTGGTTCCTTAAACTTTATAATGTAATTTCTGCCACCGGTAAAATCCACTCCCGGATCAAGACCCCTGACAATTAATGATCCGATACCTACTACTACAACAGCTATTGAAATTATGTATGCAATTTTTCTTTTATCAATGAAATTAATATTTACTTTCTTGAAGGCATTTCTTGTAAGAACGGTTGAAAAAGTAATTTCTTTATTTCGCTTTAGAAATGATTCAAAAATTAAACGTGTCACAAAAATTGCACTAAACAGTGAGGTACAGATACCAATCCAAAGGGTTGTTGCGAAACCTTTAATAGGTCCTGTTCCGAATAAGAACAGGATAATTGCGGTAATAAGGGTAGTAAGGTTAGCATCAATAATTGCAGAATAGGCATTTTTATATCCATCGGATATAGCCATCCGAACTCCTTTGCCCGCTTCCAGTTCTTCACGAATACGCTCATAAATCAGCACATTAGCATCTACCGACATACCAATTGTAAGAACAATACCGGCAATACCGGGTAATGTTAAGGATGCTGTAAGTGATGCCAGTACCCCTGCAATAAAAAACATGTTTGCAACCAGTGCAATATCTGCGACTAATCCTGCTCTGCGACTGTAGTAAAAGATCATATAGAACAGAACAATGATAAAGGCTATAATAAATGATTTAAAACCATCGTTAATCGCCTTATGACCCAACGAAGGTCCAACAACATTCTCCTGGATAATTGTTGCAGGTGCGGGAAGTTTACCCGATTTGAGCAAGTTTGCCAAATCCTGAGCTTCAGCAACAGTAAACGATCCTGTTATCTGTGAATTACCTCCTGTAATTTCCTGGTTAACAACCGGACCGGAATAAACCCGCTGGTCCATGACAACGCATATTACTTTGCCAATGTTTTCCTTGGTGATATGAGCCCATTTTGTTGTTCCTTCACTATCCATTCCCATAAGTACCATCGGTTCTCCCGTTGCGGGATCATAGTCTATTCTTGCTGATACAATAACATCTCCGTCCAAAGGTGGCTGGCCGTCACGGCTCTTTACCTTTATCGCATATAATCTGAACCTGTCTGTTGGTCTGTTATTCTCATCCATTATCGGGAGTGCCGACCAATAAAATCTTGCCTCTCTGGGAAAAATATTTTTCTCTTTAGCAATCTTCAGATAAAAATTGATCTTGGTTGTATCTTTAAAATGAGCAGTTCCTAAAACAGCCCCAGGATAAGGTTGCCTGTTCTGAGGATCCTGCATTGGATTCAGAATACTTAATAACGGATAGGCATTTTCAATTCCTGCAGGTGTCAATGAATCACTTGTAACTGTGTCGCTCTGAATTTGTTCTAACAAGGTCTGCTCACCGTCATCCTCTTCTTCTGCCAGATCTTCAGAAAGCAATTCAGAAACAGGTTCTTTTTCAGTTGCGTCCTCTTTAGGAACTGCTTCTATAGCACTAACACTTTCTTCTGCTTCCTCCTTTTTCAACTCTTTTTGAGTTTCCAGATATTCTCTTACAACCTCATCAGCTGTATATAAATTTCTTATTAATTCCGCATTTTCATATGTCTCCCAAAACTCGAGATTTGCTGTACCCTGCAGCAGCTTACGCACTCTCTCCCTGTTTTTAACGCCCGGAAGATCTACGAGTATCCGGTCTTTTGTTTCCAGCTGCTGAATTTGAGGTTGTGTAACACCAAACTGGTCTATACGGGTGCGTATAATATTAAATGCATTGTCTATTGCCCCCTCAGCTTCATCTCTGATAACTTTAAGGACCTCTTCATTTGGTGTGTCGTAATTTATTCTGTCTCTTAATTCCTGTGTGGTGAAAATAGCTGCTAATCTTGCATCCGGATCTATTTCATTGAAAGATTCTCCAAAAAGTGCAATGAAATCTTTATTTGACGTTTCCTTTTGCTTCTTTTTTGCTAAAGCAATGGCACTGTTAAATGTTGAATCGGTACTATAATTTGCCAGTGAACGAATAACATCTACCGTCGAAATCTCAAGAATAACATTCATCCCGCCCTTCAGGTCAAGACCAAAATTTATTTCACGTTCCTGAACTTCTCTGAATGTAAATTCATTAATAAGAATATTGTAAACATCCTCATTTAAGATGCTATCGAGATACTTTTCTTCTTTTTCCTGATTACCCTTTGCAAATTCGCCTGCATCTTTTCTGATGCCGACAGCAACCCAGGTAAAAGAGAGCTGATAAAGACAAACAAGTGTCAACGCTATAGCCAAAGTCAAGATGGCTCCTTTATTCCGCATTTTTAACTAGTTTTTATGTGGTTTAATGTGTAAATATGCCTTTTTTAGCAGTGGCGCAAATATAACTAAATTTTCTATAGAAAAAATTTGAGGGTAAAACATTCATAAATTAAGAATAATCAATATTTTATCACAATTAATTTTGCCTGTTCAGCCCGTGGCAGGTTTCATGAAAATTATCTTAACGATTCGATCTCGCTTATTATTGCGGCTGCCAGTTTATCAGCACCGGCTTTATTTTTGCTTTCAGCATATATCCTGATTATTGGCTCGGTATTCGATTTTCGCAGATGTACCCATTCACCTTCAAAATGTATCTTCACTCCATCGATATCAATAATGTTTTGAGATGAGAATTTTTCTTTTAGCTTCTTTAATATAAGATCTACATTGGTTGAAGGACTTAATTCAATCTTATTCTTCGAAATTACATAAGCAGGGTACTTAGCACGAAGCTCAGAGCACTTCATCTTACTCTTAGCCAAATGTGTTAAGAACAATGCAATTCCAACAAGAGCATCTCTTCCATAATGCAAATCCGGTAGTATAATACCGCCATTACCTTCACCTCCGATTACGGCATTAATTTCTTTCATCTTCTCAACTACATTAACTTCACCCACAGCTGAAGCATCATATTTCCCTCCTTTTTGAGTGGTAATATCTTTCAACGCCTGTGTTGATGATAGATTTGAAACAGTATTTCCGCCACCTTTCACTCCAAGCACATAATCGGCAACTGCCACCAGTGTATATTCTTCGCCAAACATCGATCCGTCTTCGTTAATAACAGCCAGGCGGTCAACATCGGGATCGACAACAAAACCAAGGTCTGCACCTTTCCTTTTTATTACCCCGGAGATTTCAGTCAGGTTCTCCGGTAATGGTTCAGGATTATGCTGAAACAGACCATTCGGTTCACAATAAAGCTCAATAACTTCCTCAACCCCTAATTTCTTTAATAATTCAGGAACAACTAAACCTCCTACTGAATTCACACAGTCTATGGCAACTTTAAATCCTGCCTGCCTGATAGCCGATGTATCTGTATAAGGCAAGTCAAGAACAGCCTGTATATGTTTATCAGCCATTGTGGAATCAGTGGTGAGTTTTCCAAGTTTATTAAAGTCTGCAAAGCTGATGGATCCTGATTGAATTATTTCCAGCAATCTTGATCCATCATCAGCACTAATGAATTCACCTTTCTCATTCAATAATTTTAATGCATTCCACTGTGCGGGATTATGACTCGCTGTTAAAATGATTCCGCCGTTCGCACTAAGCTCAGCTACAGCTATTTCAACAGTAGGGGTAGTCGCAAGACCAATATCAGTTACATCAACACCCATTCCCTGTAAAGTCCCGGCAACCAAATTCCTGACCATATCACCCGATACCCGGGCATCGCGACCGAGAACCACCGCACATTTAATATTTCTGTTTCTTTCAATTAACCATTGAGCATATGCTGCAGTGAATTTTACAATGTCCGGTGGTGTTAAGTTATCATTCTCTGTTCCGCCTATGGTACCTCTTATTCCAGATATTGATTTGATTAGTGTCATTATTATCTTATTCGAAAAATATAATATGTAATTTTGCCACTACAAAAGTAATAGATTTAGATGAAAGGAAAGAGACCTGTAAGAAAAAGCATATCTGGCAGTAAAGATCACAGATCGGCATATAAAGAAAGAAGTACCTCAACTGACAAAAACAATAAGAGGTCGGTGGACAGGGAAGAAGGAATCCGGCTAAACCGTTATCTGGCATCAACCGGATTATGTTCACGACGTGAGGCAGACGAATTCATAAAAGCCGGGCTTATTACTGTTAACGGAAAAACAATTTCAGAATTCGGAACCAGGGTATTCTCTTCCGACGATGTACGATATAATGGTGAAAAGCTTAAAACGGAAAAACCGGTATATGTGCTGTTGAATAAACCAAAGGATTATGTAACCACCACCAAAGATCCTTTTGCTAAAAAGACTGTGTTAGATCTTGTAAGAAACGCAGGCAAACAACGGATTTTCCCTGTCGGGAGATTAGATCGTAATACTACCGGTGTGCTTTTACTGACCAACGATGGTGAGCTTACTGACAGACTTACTCACCCGGGTTATAATAAAATGAAGATCTATAATGTTACACTGAATAAAAGCCTCAGGGGCGATCATATGAAACAAATTCTTGAAGGTTTCGACCTTGAAGACGGATTTATCAAAGCCGATGCAATAAATTACGTTGACCTTTCAGACAAAAAGCAAATAGGCATTGAGTTGCATTCAGGCCGCAACAAAATTGTCAGGAGAATTTTTGAGCACCTGGGTTATGAGATCAGGAAGCTCGACAGGGTTTATTTTGCCGGACTGACCAAAAAAGGGTTGACTCGTGGCAAGTGGAGATACCTCAGCGACAAAGAAATAAGCATGTTAAAAATAGGGGTGTACAAGTAAT
This sequence comes from Bacteroidales bacterium, assembly GCA_016929525.1. GTDB lineage: Bacteria > Bacteroidota > Bacteroidia > Bacteroidales > UBA10428 > UBA10428. The sequence continues at coordinate 29,754 of JAFGIP010000051.1, read as the reverse complement.
TAACTGGTAAAATCAGATCTTTATCCCCATAAACAGCACATCGTCGACCTGTTCAAAATCTTCCTTCCATAAGTTGAATGTACTTTTAACATATTCGTACTGTTCCTCCATAGGTTTCTGATAAATATCTTTGAGAAGGTTTTTCAGGCGTACCATTTTGAATTTCTTTCCAATAGGCCCACCAAACTGGTCGGGGTAGCCATCGGAGAACATATAGATGAGATCGCCCTTATCGAGTTGTATCCCTTCATCCTTGAAGTTTTTATCCTCTTTATCGTAATGACCACCAACAGAGCTGCGACTTCCTTTAATATAAATTTGTTCTCCACCCTTATAAACGATCATTGGTCTCATAGCCGATGCATAGCGCAGGTAGTTGGTTTTAACATCTATCTCGCATACAATTATATCCATACCATCGTTCGACTGCTCGGCTTCAATATTCTGGTTTAAGGTACTTCTTAGTTCATGATCCAGTTCACGCAGCATATCAGAAGGTGCATTTACACCATCGCGCATGCTGATATCTTTTATTAATGTTGTTCCGATCATCGACATGAACGCTCCCGGAACACCGTGGCCGGTGCTATCTGCACATACGATAACGAATTTATTATTGTTTATTCGATCGAACCAATAGAAATCACCACTTACTATATCCCTGGGCTGATAAAAAATAAATGAGCCTGAGAAATTCTTTTGAAGTCTTTTTATAGGGGGTAAAATACTTGTCTGGATTCGTTGCGCATAATTAATACTGTCTGTTATGTCACGGTTCTTTATTTCAATTTCTTCTTTCTGTTCAACAACCTCACGTGTTCTTTCATCGAGTCGTTGTTCAAGATATTCCTGTAACTGCTTTTGTCTTCTTTCCCGGTATTTTATAATAACAATTACAATCAGCACAAGAATTATAACCGACATTGAGATGAACCACCATGTTTTCCATACCGGAAGTTTGATACGGATTTTCAGATCTATTGGCGTTTGTAATGTATCACCTTCGGTACCAAACGATTTCAGCAGGAAGGTATAATTACCATCCTCGATACGCGGGTATATTACCGAACGTGAATTCGTCTTTTGTGACCAGCCCAGATCGTAACCCTCCAGTTTATACTGATAAGTTACTGCTTCCGGATCGGCATAATTCAAACCAATATAATCGATCTGGAGCTTATATGCTCCATATGGCAGTACAATTGGTTTGTTAGGGTCATATTCTTTGTCGGAGATCAAAATCCTGACAATATTGGTTTTCGGATCAACCTTTTTAGCAAGGCCTTCTCTTATATCATATGTAACGAGACCATCGGTTGTCCCAAAATATAATACCTTATTGGTTGCCAGTTTTGCAGCATTCAGGTTACAGTCTCCGGTAATACCATTATCCGAGTCAAATACAGTAACAGACAGATTATTAATATTAATACGGCTAAGTCCCAGACGATGGCCTACCCAAATATACAGGCTGTCTGCAGCAACAAGACTATAACAGTAATTTGATTTCAACCCATCTCTGACGGTGATATTCATAACGGAATCGGCTAATAATAAAAACACTCCCTGGCCGTTAGTACTTACCCAAATATTCCCCTTTTTATCCTGTGCTATTGAATTAAAATCAAGTTCATATTTCCCGACTGTAAAATATTCTTCAACTTCTCCACGCACATTTATTTCATAAATGCCATTTGTTCTGGTTGCAAAAAACAGTCTGTTTTCCGAGTCAAGAAACAAGTGTTCGATGTCGTTATGAGGTAATCCGTTTATAGTATTATAATGAATCTGCTGATTACTATCTTTATTGATGATATAAATACCGTCTTTTGTTGCTACATAAATATTGTCTGCGTCCCCGGTTATATAATTAATTGAATTACTTATTGAACTGGAAGACGAAAAGAACCTGGTGAACTTCTTAGATCCCTCTTTCAGGATATAAATACCATTTGAAGAAGTTCCTGCCCATAAATTCCCATCACGATAATACAGACTGGTTATAAGATCCTGAGGCAATCCGTTGCCGGTAGTGTATAAATAATATTTATTATTCAGCTTATCAAACTGCAGGATATTATTCTCCCCTCCAAGCCATAACAAATTCTTATTCAGGGCAAGCGATACAATATTCCTGCTAATGCCATATTCCTCATAATTCTTAAAATCGAAAGCAAGATTTGTTTGAAGTGTAACTCCCCCACCATAGGTACCAATCCATAAATTCCCTTCCCTGTCTTCAAAAACCGACTTCACAAAATTTGAAGAGAAACCCGTTTTAGTATTATATTTTTCAATTTTTTCAATTTCCCAGGGTTCTGATTCAGACATCCTGCATTTCAGCAAGCCAGATGTATAAGTAGCAATCCATAAATTTGAATCGGAATCGAACATCACATCCTGAACATTTTCATAGCCTAACCCCTCTTCATCACCAACATTTTTTACATCAACCGAATCTTTAAATAACTGTACAAGAAAAAGCCCCGCATCTTCTGTCCCTACCCAATACGAATTATTTGAATATGCATCGGAAATCACCTGTACAGTAATATAGCTTAGTTCCTCAATTTCCCGTGGTAATGTATCATTTTCATTATTAAGATCATATAGTAGCAATCCGGTATGTGTGCCAATTAACAGTTTATTACCAGCTGAATGAATAGTTGAGATCAGTTTATCTTTAAAAGACGGAACTGTTGGTACAAGTTCTTCCTGTTCGTTTAGTTTAAAGGTTCCCATATTCTGGGTGGCAATAATAACATTACCAACGATATCCTGTGCGATACCTGTTACAGATGTGGAGATATCTTTTTTAAAAGCATGTTTTATAAAATAATTTCCGCCGTAAGAACAGACCATTCCGTTATTAAACCCAAACCATAAGTTATCGAGGCTATCCGCGTAACTTACATTGACCACATCTACCGGTAATGAATCAAGATTTGACCCCGGGGTAAAATCAATTCCGTCATAGCGGCATAAACCTTCTCCGGTGCCAATCCATATAAATCCGTTTTTATCCTGGCTTACACCGTATACAAACGGATGGCAAAGACCTTCGGTACTTGAAAAATTCCGGAAATGTGAATTTTGTGAAAATGAATCTGTGGAAATTAATAACAAGATAAAACACAGCAGAGTTGAAAACCCTGTTGCCATACTGTATTTTAAAGGGTCAGGTGACTTAATAGATTTCATTAATTTACACGGTTACCAACAATGGAATATTTATATTTTGGTACACCTCCTATAGGAATTACATAGAATGGTAAAAGCTCGTTATACTGGTTCCGAACATTAACCACCACATTGTTATTCTTAACCGGTGGTGTTTTTTTCTTTATGAATTGTATATCTAATGAAGTATTTTTTTCTTCATCAAAGATCTTAAACTCGTCTTCAATCCAGATATCATCCCCAGAGATAGGGCTCATCTGACCCCGACGTGCAACAGAAACTGTTCTTATAAAGCCATCGGAATCCCAATCAAAATTCGAAAGCTTGACTGTAATGGTACGGTCATCAACATACGGATAAATGTGTGAAACTTCATCCGGATTATCATGCATTCTGAAAGAATATTCATAAGCAAATGCATTTCCTCCTTCTACCGGTTTATTATCATCAAACCTGGTACTTAAGAAATACCTGTACAGATTTCCATCATTACCATCAACACCATCAGCAATAATTTTGATTATATAACCACCGAATTTCTTTACATATTCACCTTCTGTCGGGTTAAACGGACCAAAGGTATACCAGTTATTATCATATCGTGGATTTTGAGCAAAGGCTTTTGAAGCAAGCAAAACTCCACTCTTATAATTTCCTTTCGGATCTGTTTCCTGGGCATCTTTATGAGAATAACATTCATTTCCTCCGTAAACAGAAAATAATGTCCGGGTATCAAATACCCCATTTATCTCGTCAATATCTCCACCCGTATCCGGATCAAAAACCCGTATAAAAACAGGTTCCTTGAAAGTTTCGGGTATCAGGAAAAAAAAGGTTTGTGAAAAATCATCATCACCCCATGAAGTCTCTGCCTTATTTCCAAAAGTCATTAAAAAGGGAATATTTTCATCTCCGGCCGGAACGGGTTGTCCAAAAGAACTATAACTATAAATAAGGAAAAGAATAAGTATTATTCTAAACATAAAGTTTTGTGTTAAACGGGGTCATCTATTTAATATAGACTATACCCAAATATACGACAACATAATTTAAAAATAATCTACGAAAACATTTTGAAAAGGTTTTATTTAAGATTATTGCTCATTCAGAATTATTATCTGCTTTACAACACACGCTTTCGATTGATTATCAGGATTATTTTTTAAAGGCCCCGTTACTCCAAGCCGTACCATATAATTTCCCGCAGTATTGTAAGTATGCCTGGTTTCTTCTTCAATTGCAACTGTCCCGTCACCAAAATCCCAGTAATAATCCTGTATTGTAAATTCTTTAATATGTGAATCCTTGCCATTGAATAAAACAGGTTCTGAGACTAAAAAGGTATCCGGTGAAATAATATAGGGTTGTTCAATTTTTTCAACTAACAAATCATATGATGCTTCGCTATAATATACCTCACCGGTAAGTGTGTCAATTACGTTTAACTGTACAAGGTAATAACCCGGCTTTTCGTAACAATATAATACTCTTGTTTCACGGATCTTTGTTCCGTCACCCATATCCCATTCATATCTGAGGGTTGTTGTATCAAGTTTCATAGACCCTGATTCATAAAACTCATAACAAAAGGTTTCTTCAACCTGCATAGGACAATCAGTAAAGATGGGAATAGAAGAGGTAAACTTAAAAATGTCATCACTTCCTCTTCTGTTTGATGTGAAATAGCCCGTATCAATTGCAGCGTTGGATACAAAAGCAAAATCATCTGACCTCGAATTGAATGGACGTGGCATGTTAACGGGTTTTGTCCACTTACCATTGATATAATCTGTATAAAAAATATCCAGACCCCCTTGTCCTTCATGACCTCTTGAGGCGAAATACAGCCTCGAACTACCGTGTACAAATGGAAAAACTTCATTTTCGGGAGTATTTATTTCAGGCCCAAGATTAACAGGTTCCTGCCATCTGTTTCTGTCCATATCGGCGTAATATAAATCGAAGCCTCCAAAACCTTCAGGGTTTCTTGAGGCAAAATACAACCTTGTGCCATCTTCATTTATGCAAGGATATGCCACATCATAGTTATTCGAATTATAAGGAAATTCCCTGTCGGGATTCCATTTAAATCCATCCCATCGTGCAATAAAAATTCCATTCTTAACAGTATCACCGGAAATCTGATCGCCAATCTTACTATTTGAATTTAATGTTGCAGTATAGTATAATGTGCTTTTATCTGCAGAAACAGATGCTGAACTCTCATTGAATCGCGATACAACTAATTTTGATAACAATACGGGAGCAGACCAGTTTTTCGGACTTTTTTGCTTTGAATAATATAAATTATACATGTAATTCCCCGATTGGTCAACAGTAACCATTATGATATCATTTTTCCTGTTAGAGCTAAAAATGATACCATCATTATAAATAGTTGGTGCCATCTCACTGCTGGTGGAAGTGTTTATATCAATTCTGTCGGCCCGATAAAAAACCTGAGCTTCTGCAGAGATAAAGCTAAAAAGAAATAATATTATTTTAAGCAACCTGTATATCATAAATCAAAAACGTCTCGGGCTTGATGCATTTACTTTATAATCAAATCTATACTGGATGTTGATCTCATGCGAACCGTAAGAATAATGGAAAACTTCATTAAAAACTGTTAAGTCATAACTATAGGAAATGTTAAACTGTCTGTTAATTATATACCCCATCATTATAATAATAGCTTCATTTGTTCTGAATCCCAGACCAGCCCTGAAAGCTTCCTTATAAACCCCGGTTAAATGCAATGTAAACTGAGGTGTTAAATTCGAACTATACACAAATAGCAAAGAGGGATCTATCATAATCAGACTACTCAGATTGTAATTTATTCCTCCTGCCATGAAATATTCATACCTGTTAAAATCATGTGATACAACATACTTACCTGACACATTACTTTTATAACCAAGCAAACGGGGTATGGAAAGACTAACCCAGAATAAATCTGAATTATAAATCACTCCCAGCCCGGTATTTGGTAAAGTAAATGTTTTATTATCATCATTAAAAGCCTGATCTGCATCATCACGCAGATCAATAAAATCACGGGAACTTGTGTTTACACCAAACCTTATCCCCATTGCCAGTTTCCCTGGTCCCAGCTTTATGTTATATGAATAGTTACCATAAATTCCTGTCGTATTATTGCTTCCGATTGTTTCATGTTCCAATAACAATCCTATTGCAACACTTGGATTTCTTAACGGAGCATGAACATTAAAAACCTGGGTTGAAGGTTTTCCGTCGATACCTGTCCATTGACTACGATAAAAGAAACTGGCAGATAAAACTCCCTGATTACCGACAGCTGCAGGATTAAGATAAAAAATATTCCGGTCGAACTGTGTCACAACCGGCATTGTCTGCGGATATACGGGGATAACAGCAATTAATGAAGTTATTATATTGAAAATAATCCTTTTCATCGGCGAAGTTCAATGTATCCGGTTCGATCCGGCAAACCTCTTTCTCTAATAATATAAAAATAGGTGCCTTCAGGAACCTCGGGTCCACTTGCATCGATACCTTCCGATCCCTTCAAATCTCTTCTGCCGTTCCATCGTACCTCTTTAATGGCATTTGCAACTTTATACACAATACCTCCCCTACGATCAAAAATAATTACTTCGACAGTAACGCCTTCACGTCCGCTCAGATTCAAAATAAACTCATCGTTTACACCATCCCCGTTCGGAGAAAAACCTTTATAAATTGCCAGATCAGTAACAGTAATAACCAGTGAATTATCGACAACCTCGCAGACTCCGTTTACAACAGTCCATGTAAGCCTGTATTCACCAACCTCGTCAAATGTAACACGGGTATTATTTTGTGTTGAATCATCGAAAGTTCCGTTTCCCTGAGTGAACTGCCAGTAACCTTCCCCTATGTCCGGTTCATCAGCATTAAGTGTTGTTTCAAACGTATAATCCAGAACCATGTCATCGCCTGCATTGGGCACCTCAGGTTGTTGATAGAATATTATTTCAACAGTATCTGTATCTATACATTCCCAATTGGTTTCAGTCCAAATAAATTCACGTTCTCCATATTCTCCTGAAGTAACAACCGTTGAAGCTGCCGTATCATCTTCAAATACTGCATTTTCACCTGACCAAATGCCAAAACCTACAGTTGGCAATGCTTCAAGATTAGCTGTCAGTCCACAAACCTCGTCATCATCACCCGCATCAGCATCAGGATTAATGAATACTTCCAGATCAACTTCATTGATAAAACCGGAAACATCTGCATGACATGTACTGTCATCTATCAGATCGAGCATCTTGATAACAGCTGATTCTGATACTGTAAATACGAGCTCACCACTGGGATCTGTTATATTACTTTCTGAATAAATTGGATCAGTTTCTCCTAAAGTAATTATCCACGGTCCTGTCCCTGAAATATTATAACCAACTGATATCTCCCCGCCTTCACATGCCGTATCTATTGCCGAAACAATATCTCCTTCAGGCAGGGGATTTATCCTGATCAGAACCGGGGCTGAAGTATCTTTACACTGATAGTATTCTCCCGATCTTACAATTCTCCTGAAGTAAATGCTATCCATTAATTCAACTGTTGAGTAATTACGCTGTTCATTACTACCGGCAGCGTTTTCCCACATAGCATCGTTTACCGATTGTTCCCAGGTATAGTTATAATCATTTGGCCTTCCTCCGGCAGGTTGTTCTGCATTAATATTTTTAGAAGAATTATAACAGGTATATTGTATATCGCTTCCCGTAATAATGTTGTAATCAATAGAAGGATAAACAAAAACAGCAACCGTATTACTGCTTGTTGTACATATCTGTGAAGATGCCAGTCTGCGGAAATGAGTACTATCAATAAGATTGTTTGGTGAATAACTTACGCCGTTATTTGAAGATATGGTTTCATCCGCACCTGTCCATGTTCCGGAACCCTCAACACGACTTTGCCACAGGTAGGTATATCCTCCGGCACCGCCGGTTGCCGCATTTTCTGCAAAAGGCAAAGGTCTGGCACCTTCGCATACTGCAGTATCGTTTGTCTGGAGGTTGTTACTAATATACGGTATTACATCAACCTGTATGAAATTGCTCGTATCAATGCAAGCATCGAAACTTCCCGAATAAACTACCCGAGCCACATGGAGTGTATCTTCATATATTGCGGGTATATAGTTGATACCTGACTCTCCTGCAATGTTGCTCCATTCTTCACCGGGAATACGTGTTACCCATTGATACAGATAAGTCGAGTTATCCCCTCCACCGGGAGGATTTCCTTCAAATTCATTCGGTATATCTCCTGCACAGTATCTGGTACTATCCGTACCAATAATATTATTGCTTATAGTTTCATAAACCTGTATATAATAAGATCCGCTTGTATCTATACATACATTATCGGAACCTGATTGAACAATTCTTTTATAATAAGTATCATCAAACAGATCTCCTGTGTATAATGTCTGATTCGCAGAATCTGCAATTTGAGAATAGCTGATATCATCGCTGCTTTGCAGCCAGAGGTAACTATATCCTCCATCGCCACCCTGGGGTGTCAAACCTTTTACCATTCCCCCGTCGAGCCCTTCACAAATGGCAGTATCCTGTCGGTTAAAATCATTCTGGGTAATTAATTGTAATATTGTTATAGTATCTAAACTACTTGTATCGGCACAGACTTTTGCAGAAGAGGCAATTCTCCTGTAATAAGTTGTGTTATTTAATTCCGATTCTGTAAGTGAAGATGTCTCAACCCTGTCCGTCCAGTCGAACATATTTAAGCTCGACTGCCACAGGTAACCATAATCACCATCACCTCCGCTCAGAGCACCGCCGGTTAATGTCCCCGGACTGTTGCCAAAACATAATGTGTCGCTGTTATCAATTATATTCCCCTCAATTGAATCATACACAAATACCTCAATAGGATATGCCGTATCAACTACGCTGCCAGAGGTTACACGGCGCGTAAAATATGTAGTCTCTGTAAGCTCATCGGGATAAAAATATAACAGTCCGCCACTTCCTGATGCAGGATCCCAAACTATTGCATCGGTACTTTGCAACCATGTATAACCATAAGTTTCCGTACCTCCTTTCGGCATACTGCCTGTTATCATCCGGGGAAATTGTCCTGCACATATTGTATCTACCCCGTCTATTGAATTAAAAAGAAATCCGTTTAGTGGCAGCTCAAGTTCGCGAATTACACCTCCAACAGCACCAGGATTAGCATAAAGGTTAGTTATACCTGTTGAGGATACGCCTCCTTCCCCCCGGGTTGTATCAAAACTTGCATTATCGGGCCAACTGACACCTGCAAGCCATATAACACCTCCACCGCCACCGCCGCCGGCACCGGTACTATCTGCTCCTGTATTTCCTCCCTTTCCACCCCTGACAGAAAAAGATACATTATCATAATAAACATTAATATCCAGAAGAATACTACCACCAGCACCGCCGCCACCACCACCTGCCATAGCAGTTCCTGTAACCGATTCGCCATTATTAATAATATTGTTGCCATTAGCTTCCAAAGTATCAACAAGTAAAATAATGATACCTCCTCCGTCTCCTCCTTTGGTCGCTGAATGCGTACCATCCTCGGCAGACGATCCTCCTCCGCCACCCATAGTTACACGATTGTTTCCATAGAAATTTCGGTTTTTGTCTAAATAATAACCGCCACTAGCTACCAATATAGCATCGCAACCATCTTTCTGGTTTCCACCTAATCCTCCACCACCAAAATGGCTTCCTCCGCCACCACCGGAAAAATAACCTAATCCACCGCCACCACCATTTAACATCCATCCGGGACCTTTGGTGTATTCCCATGATGCAATTATGTTGCCCTCACCTTTGTTTCCGGCAATTCCCATAACACTCGAATGAAAATATGCGGTATCGTTCCCTGGTCCAAAATTTGGTCTGCATCCACCTGAGTAACCAGGTTCCGGGTCTCCACCACGGAAACCTTTGTTACTGACATTAATATTACTATTTAGGGTTAATTTCTTATAGATAACCATAGCCAATATTCCACCTGTATCACCATCCCAGTCACTTGCAGTAAGTAAGCCATCTACTGTTGCATAGTCATTTTCATATATTTTTACCAGCTGTATCTTTTCGCCTGGGCTAAAATTGTTATGATCGGTTACAGGGAAAGAATATTCTACCTGTTTTAGTACATTATCAACACTTCTCACAGCCAGCATCTCAAATCTCCCTGCATCCTGATATGAACTAAATCCAATACTGTACGGGAAGTTAGTAGTATTTACATTCACACCTGACATTTGGATCAGTACTACCTTATCCCCCGGCTGTAAATCGGAAAGATCGGCCAATGCGTCCATCTGGGTATAGGTTTCAAAGACCTCCTCTACTTTATAATAAGAGTTTATTACACCACTTATTGATTCCGACTGGGCATAACAATCCGGAAGGATAGCAAGTGCTAATACAGGCAGTATTTTCTTAAGCAACATAACTATTCAGGGAACTAAACTCAAATATATAAATAATCTTACGGTGTTAACCAATATTGTTTTAACAAATGAAGGGAGAAATTTACTGTGACCTTACAAATAACATTTCATTTGCTTATCGGAAATTTTAATGTAAAGATCGAACCTTCGCCAAGTTTTGTTTTAAAAGAGATATTACCACCAATCTGTTCAACAATATTTTGCACTATTGCCAGCCCCAATCCCATACCACTTGATTTTGTCGTAAAGTTAGGCATGAAGAGTTTCGATTTAATCTCATCAGAAATACCCTTACCGTTATCGCTTATCCTAACATTGACAAACTGATTCTCTTTAAAAACCAATACATTAATTAATCCCTGTTTATCATCAGGTACAGCCTGAATTCCGTTTTTAATAATATTTATAAATACACGGGACAGTTGTTCTTTATCCGCTTTAATGTTAACCTGATCAATTTCTGATGTAAATACAATCTTATAGTTTTTACCTCCTTCAAAGAGTTCAACAACATTCTTAACAGTCTCGACAATATCTATTTCAGTAATGTTGGCAACGGGCATTTTAGCAAAAGATGAAAATTCCGAAGCAATGGCTGAAAGATTATCTATCTGCTCTATCAGCGTATTCGAAACGCGATTAAAATATTCGTCATAATCTTCCTTTTTATCGCGCCACGATTTTTGTAACTGCTGAACACTTAAGCGCATAGGTGTAAGCGGGTTCTTAATTTCATGTGCAATTTGTTTTGCCATTTCACGCCATGCCGATTCACGTTCTGATCGGGCCAGCATTTCAACACTTCTCTCGAGTTCTTCGACCATTCTGTTGTATTCAGCTACCAGACTCCCAATTTCATCCTGTCTTTTATATTCAATATGTTCATGCCTGCCACCAAGCTTTAACTGTCTGAAATTTTGCTGCAGTATCTCGAGCGGTTTGGTAATCTGATCTGAGATAATGAAAGTAATGATAATCGTTACCAGGAAAAGAATAACGTAGATATTCACAATAGTAACAATCAGAGCAGAAATAGCCAGCTGTAATTCTTTTTGTTTTGTGAAATATGGTAAATTCAGATATGCCAGCAGTTTACCTTCTGCATTCTCGAAAGGTACATAGGCGGACAAATAAGACAGCTCACTAATGTTCTCACGATGAATAAAACGTGATCGTTTTTCTCTGCTTAGCTTATAATAGGCAACAGGGTCTATTTTCGTACTCTGCAAACCCATATCGAATATTTCCGATCGTGATGTTGCTAAAAGATCACCGGCAGGGTCGTACAAATTAATATCGGTATAAAATACATCGGAGAATTTTATTAATAATTGGTCCAGATTATCATATTTGTCGGCACTCCAGTACGGTGAAAGTTCATCCTCATAATGAAGCTTATGAGTTAATTCAATAAGTACCGAATGTATCTTTTCATTTAATATTTTATTCTGATTTAATTTATAACTCCTGATATTCAGCCATATAGTGCTTGCCGCTATTAATATCATTGAAGTAAACAAAACAGATATAATTGTAAACTGGATCTTGCTGCGCAGATTACTCAGAGGTCTTTCTCCCGGTTTACCCAGATTATTAATCGCGATATAAATAATTAAACATAAATAATAAAAAAGGAATAAATAGGAAAAAGCAATAAGTCTGTCAATAAATCTGATCTTCGGCCTGCTGACAACAATAATACTATCCTTTCCGGATTTATAAACCAGGTGTTCATAGTCGTCAAGACTAACAAAGTACATTTCGTTTTCGCTTTTACCAAAAATATCAGAGCTGAGACTATAGCTGAATTTTCCAAACTGTGCAACCAGGACACCTCTATGATATTTTGCATAGGAGTATTTATCTATCAGACGTTGCTGATGGAATTTCTCATTGAGCAAAAGCTCGGGGTAACCAAGTAATTCGTTTGTCAGGCGAGAATCCAGTTCGATGAATAAAGTTTTCTCCCCAGGATCACTATTTATCTCATAAACTATTTCTCCCAGATAACTTATTCTACCGTCATGTTTGTCAAGATAATAAAAATCAGATTCAGGTAATTTGATACCTGAGTATTCTACAATGCTTTCATAGAAACCATAACAATAATACCACTGGTATTCCGGAATTTCGATAAGTACGCTGTCCGACGGACCACAAATAGCTATTTGTATATCATATTTATTCCAAAATCCGGAGAAATGATTTTTCTTCAGATATTCATAAAATTCATCAATATCAATAAGTTCTTCATTTAAACGTTTTATGATTGCTGAATCAGATTTTAAATTCCTGCTTAGATCTTCAAATAAAAATTCTGCAACCGGATCATGTTCATTTGCTAAACTAAGCACCAGTGAAGTTCTGATTACAGACTCTTTCTCTTTCGATTTATGACCTACAACCATTAACAGGTAAAACGAGAACAGAATAACAAAAACGACAAGGTATGAATAGTTGTAAATATTTTGCTTTTGATGATATAAAATATATATAAAGGCTATAAAGCCAGGGTAAAAAATTGCAGAAAGCAGATCTATTGGGTAACCTATAAGAAAAAGTACACGTAACAACACACCTGTTGGAAATATATAAATCAGAAAAAAATTTAAAAAATTCAGTTTATAAATTACCGAACGGACAACCCATATTAGTAATACAGATACTGCAAGAAAATTTATTCCATTTATAAAATAACTAATGAGCGATGTTGATGAAATCTGATCAATTTCATTTGGTTGAAAAGAAATATTTGAATTGAAAATAAGACTATGACAAAAATAATGTGCATAAATAAAAGCGGTTAGCAGCAACAGACTAAATCCCAGGTGCATCCCAATATTCCTAAAAGCATTCGTTATTTCACTCTTAGCAGGCAGTTTAACAGAATGCGTTACAAGCAAAATAACAAGTAGAAAAATCAAGCTGTTAATCAGTAAATCCCCCAGGCTGGGTACAAGCACCGAATCGGCATATATAAAAGGATCGAATAAAAGAAAAGCAGAAAAATTTAAAGCCAGTAACAATTGCGCCAGACGCAGGAATATTATCCCTGAAATAAAAACAAATATCCGGAAACGTTTTTTATCATCTGCTATGCTTTTCAGAAAAAGATAAATACTAAAACCCAGCCCAATAATTCCGCAAAACAGAAATATCACTGCCAGTACCGATCGTGTCGTCACTCCCTGGTCGGGTTCAGATACTAACAAACTAAACAGGTACTGCCCGTCGGAATCATAAACAGGTGATCCGACCTTTTCATCCAGACTTAACTTTGAAGATTGAGGAAGTTTGAAATCATGATTATAACCGGAATGCAGTAATTTATTATCATAAGCATATCGGCTTTTTAACTGGTAAAGTCCGACCAGGGTTACTGAATCCTGCTTAAACGTTTTTGCATAATAGAATGAATGAAAGATTTTCACAATTCTGTGTTCAAATAATTGTCCATCATAATAATCAGCAATCGGTACAGCATTTGAAGACCAGAAGACCAGGCTGTCATTTATATATTTGTAAAGAAAAATACTTTCTTTTGAAGTATTGAGTATCTTGTTGCTTTCAGAATATTCATCTGTTTCCAGAAGATTCGAAAAATAAAGGTCAATTTTATTTTTTTTCTTGCTTATAACATCATTAACGTGTACAACATATTTTGACCGGTTTGAAAAAAAATCTGAAAACTGCGCCAAAATAAATGCCAGTGAGATAAATATTACCGATGCTATTAACGTTGGTTTTAACTTCATTTGTTTATCAAGTTAGTCATTATGATATGACATACCTTTAAGGATAGTACATGCCCTGTATAACTGCTCAACAAATATAAGCCGGACCATCTGATGTGTAAATGTAAGCTTTGAAAGCGAAATTCTGTAATCACACATTTCTATCAGATCTTCTGAAAATCCATACGCACCGCCTGTTATAAAAGCTACCCGTTTTTTTCCCTGGTTGATAATTTTCCCGAACCAGTTGGCAAAGCCCCGCGAGTCAAAATTTGTTCCTTTTTCATCAAGCAAAACAATAAAGTCATATTTAGCAACTGCCTTTTTTATTATTTCACTTTCTTTCTGGATGTATAATTTTACAGGAAATTTACCTGTATTTTTAATTCCGGGAAGATCAATAATATCAAAATCGATAAAATTTTTTATCCGATCTCGAAATTCATTTATTCCTTCTGACAGATAACATGGTTCTGTTTTATCGATATTGAACAGAGTAAATCTCATATCTTTAATTCACTAAAATAAAAAATTAATTCAGTGCAAATTGATAATTCTGTTTTTTTCACTTTACTTCAAATAAAAAAATATTTCATATAATTTGCCGGACTATTCATGACGTTTCTTTCAATTATAATTAAATAAAGTTTTCGTTTACATCAAATGTTTGCCTATTTTTATTCGAAATATGCAATATTTGTATTCACGAAAAGATGTTGCAAAATGGTTTGGTTTTTGAATCTTCAGCTCCGGAAATAAAAAAATTAAGAAGATGAAAAAATATATAATATCGTTATTCATTTTGGCAAGCAACACATTAACCGTTTTTTGCGGAGATGTTCCGCAAGGAATTATTTCAGCATTTTATACAGGGAATTCTTCAAAACTATCTGAATATTTCAATCAGACTATTGAACTTACATTGTTCGATAAAGAAGAAATTTATAGTAAAACACAAGCTGAAATTATCATGCGTGATTTCTTCACTCAAAATAAACCTACACAGTTTAAAATTATTCACCAGGGAGGCAAAGAACATACCAGCTATGCAATCGGCAATCTTATTTGTGCTTCTAAAAAATTCAGGGTTACACTTCTTTTAAAAACGGAAAACTCATCAGTATATATCCATCAGTTACGAATTGAAAAGGATTATGCCGAATAAACTTATTGAAGAGCTTATTGATCTTGCCATTAGAGAAGATATTGGCGATGGTGATCATACTTCATTTGCCTGCATACCAAAAAGTGCCAGAGGTAAAGCACATCTCTTGGTAAAAGAAGAAGGCCTGATTGCAGGCTGCGATATTGCAGAGATTGTTTTTAAAAAAATTGATCCTGATATAGAATTTGATAAAAAAATTGAAAATGGAACCCGTGTTTTCCCGGGCAATATTGTGTTTTACGTTTCGGGTAAGGTACATTCATTACTTCAGGCAGAGCGCCTGGTCCTTAATATTATGCAACGCATGAGTGGTATCGCTACTCAGACAAACAAGTATGCAGAAAAGCTAAAAGGTTTAAAAACCAAGGTTCTCGATACAAGAAAAACAACACCCGGTATGCGACTGCTGGATAAGCAAGCAGTTAAAACAGGCGGCGGTGAAAATCACAGAATTGGCTTATACGATATGATACTGATAAAAGACAATCATATAGATTTTGCCGGAAGTATTGAAAATGCTATTGCCAGAACAAAAAAATATCTGGCTGATAATAATAAGGACCTGAAAATTGAGATTGAAGCCAGAAGTATCGACGATATTATAACTATTTTAAAAACAGGTGGCATAGATCGTATCATGCTGGATAATTTTACCATCAAAGAAACAAAAACAGCCGTTGAGCTCATTGACGGACGATTTGAAACTGAATCTTCAGGGGGTATATCATTGGAAGCACTCAGAGACTATGCTGAGTGTGGAGTCGATTATATTTCGGTTGGAGCGCTTACCCATCAAATAAAAAGTATCGATTTAAGCCTAAAAGCTATCGATTTTTAATCTGCTATGGCCGAATCATCTTACGAGAGAACATATAAGTTTTTTGATAAACAAATTCACCGTTTAGGCGAAAGATTAAGGAATATTACATTGCCGGGATTCGATCGTGTTCCATTATACGATGTAATATGGTTTTTTATTCGGGGACTACAAAAGGGATCACTTAATACCAGGGCGTCGTCTATCTCATTTAATTTCCTGCTTGCATTGGGGCCCGGTGTAGTTTTCCTGCTAGCAATGATTCCGTATCTTCCGATTACCAATTTTCAGCAGGAACTGTTCGAGGTGATCAATGATATTATGCCCGATAATTCTTATATAGCAATTGAATCTTTATTAAATGAAATTTTCCGGAAACGCAGTGGTTTACCATTATTTGGTTTGCTTGTAAGTTTGTTTTTTGCACAGAAAGGTATACATGGAATGATAGAAGCTTTCAACGCTACTTTTCATACGATTGAAACCAGGTCGTGGTATACACAGCGTTTGATTGCCGTGCTGCTGGTTTTCATCTTTTATTTTTTAATTATAACTGCAACATTCCTGCTTTTCTTTAATAAAATATTTATACAACGGATGGTTGATATTGGCGTTATTAAAATGGATATTACCTATTATTTAGTGATAGCCGGAAAATGGATAATAATAGTCGGACTTACATTTTTCTCTATTTCATTTCTGTATTATATGGCACCCCAAAGAAAAACAAAGTGGCGATTTTTCTCCGCAGGATCTACCCTGGCTACACTTCTTGCCGTTATTGCCTCGCTCGGCTTTTCTTATTTCGTAAATAATTTTGCACAGTTTAATAAATTTTTTGGATCAATAGGTGCTTTAATAGCCCTGATGCTCTGGTTTAATTTTAACGCACTCAGTCTTCTGATTGGCTTTGAACTAAATGCAAGTATCAAGAATGCCAACCTACATTCCGAAGAACAATAACACTGGTTAACTGTTTGACAGATATATAAAACAGGTGAAACATGAACCAGCTTCTCAATTTCAGAAGAGAATATTCCGCTACAGAATTCTCTGAAGAAAATGCATTACACGATCCGTTCCAGCAGTTTAAGAACTGGTTGAACGATGCCGTTCAGTCGGGCATTGAAGATGCAAATGCAATGGTACTTTCTACTGCCGGTAAAGATTTAAAGCCGAAATCGCGAATTGTTCTTCTGAAAAATGTAAATTCTGAAGGATTATCTTTTTTTACCAATTATAACAGTAATAAAGCATTACAGATTGAAGAAAATCCTAATGTCTCACTTTTATTTCCCTGGCAGCTGCTGGACAGACAAGTTAGAATTGAAGGTACTGCTGAAAAAGTATCACCTGAAGAATCGGATGAATATTTTATCAGCAGACCGGAAGGCAGCAGGATCGGAGCCTGGGCATCACCACAAAGCAGAATAATACCTTCTCGAAAATATCTTGAAGAAATAGAGCAGGAATTAAAGGCTAAATTTATTGCCAGGAGCTTGCCGCGACCACTTTACTGGGGTGGGTACAGGGTAATTCCCGAATTATTCGAATTCTGGCAGGGTCGTTCAAACAGGCTACACGACCGTTTAGAGTATTATCGCAATAATGGTAATTGGAAAATCAGAAGATTAGCACCATAAAGTTTACTTCTTCGGAATACTATTACTTTTCCAGGGTCTTGTACATGAATTATAATTATGCAAGTGTTTCTAGCTGTTCTTTCAGAGTTTTTATTTTCTCCTCGGCATCGGCTTGTTTTTTCCTTTCCAATTCTACAACCTTAGCAGGTGCATTTTCAATGAAACTTTCATTTCCAAGTTTTTTCATAACCGATTTCAAAAAACCTTCGTGATATTTTAACTCATCCTCAAGCTTTTTCTTTTCCAATTCAGTATCAATCACAGAGCCCAAAGGAATACTGTACCGGGTTGTTTTAATCATAAAGGTTATTTCACCGTTTTCTGTTGTACTTGAAAAAGAAACATCACTAACATTGGCCAGCTTTTTAATTATTGGAATCATTCCACCTGAATAATTATCTTCTTTCGTTATTATCTTAAGCTTCACTGGTTCCTTGTTTGCAATAGATTTTTCTTGCCGGATGTTTCTTACGGCAGCAACAATTTCTTTTGTTTCATTAAAAGACGCTAGCAACACTTTATTATATTTACCGGATGTGGGCATTTCAGAAATGGTTATACTTTCCGAAGGTTTCCTTTCTTCAATCAACTGAAATATTTCTTCTGTGATAAAAGGCATAAACGGATGCAAAATCCTCAGTAAACTATCGAAATATAAAATAGTCTTTTCAAGTGTTACAGAGTCAATCGGTTTTTGATAAGCAGGTTTCACTGCTTCCAGATACCATCCTGAGAAATCATCCCGGATGAGAGTATATATTTCCATTAACGCACTGCTGATGCGAAATTTCGAGAAATGACTGTCAATACTTTTTATTGTTTTATTTAAAAGGTTTTCGAACCATTCTATTGCTATTTTAGATGATTCGGGTTGTATCTCTGAATGATCAACTTTCCAGTTCTTAATCAGTCTGAATACGTTCCATATCTTATTACTGAAATTTCTCCCCTGTTCTGTAAGAATTTCATCGAAAAGTAAATCGTTACCTGCCGGTGAGCAAAGTAACATGCCGACGCGTACTCCGTCGGCTCCGTATTTTTCAATCAGCTCAAGCGGATCAGGTGAATTACCCAATGATTTTGACATTTTCCTGCGCTGTTTATCACGCACCATACCAGTAAAATATACATTACTGAAAGGTTTATCGCCCAGAAACTCATATCCGGCGATTATCATCCGGGCAACCCAGAAAAATATAATATCAGGGGCTGTTACCAGATCGTTGGTAGGGTAATAATATTTAATCTCCGGATTATCCGGATTGTTAATACCATCAAACAGAGAAATTGGCCATAACCATGACGATGCCCACGTATCCAGAACATCTTCGTCCTGTTTAAGATCCTCTTCTTTTATGTCAGTTCTTCCAAATTCGGTTTTAACTTTTTCCAATGCTTCCCCGATCGTTTCGGCAACAACAAAATTACCATCGGGCAAATAGTAAACAGGTATACGATGCCCCCACCACAGCTGCCTGCTTATGCACCAGTCTTTAATGTTTTCCATCCAGTGACGATATAAATTTTTAAACTTGGCGGGATGAAATTTTATATTATCATTCATTACATTATCAAGGGCGGGTTTTGCCAGTTCTTTCATCTTAAGAAACCACTGGGCAGACAAACGTGGTTCAATAACAACATCGGTGCGTTCTGAATATCCAACCTTGTTTATATAATCTTCAACTTTTACAAGATTTTCATTTTTCTCAAGCACATTGACCATGAATATCCTTGCTTTAAATCGGTCCTCACCTATAAAATGTTCTGCCTTTTCACTCAATGTGCCGTCATCGTTAAAAATATCAATTGAATCAAGTTTATGTCTTAATCCAATTTCATAATCGTTTTCATCATGTGCCGGAGTAATTTTCAAACATCCTGTGCCAAATTCCATATCGACATAATCATCAAATATGATCGGTACAACTCTGTTCACTACTGGCACAACTACCTTTTTATCTTTTAAATGCAAGAACCTGCGATCGTTAGGATTTACACACACGGCAGTATCACCAAGTATCGTCTCCGGACGTGTAGTCGCAATTGTCACCCATTCATTTTCAGTTCCGACTATTTTATACCGGACATAATACAATTTCGACTGTTCCTCTTTATATATCACTTCTTCATCGGAAACGGCAGTTTTTGCCTGCGGGTCCCAGTTTACCATCCGAACACCTCGATATATATAGCCTTTATTATATAAATGGATAAATACTTTGATAACGCTTTCAGAAAGTTTCTCATCCATTGTGAAACTTGTTCTATCCCAGTCACATGAAGCTCCAAGCTTTTTTAACTGTTCCAGGATTATTCCCCCGTGTTTCTCTTTCCAGTCCCAGGCGTGTCTTAAAAATTCTTCTCGTGAAAGATCACTTTTATTAATTCCTTCATCTTTAAGTTTTACCACAACTTTTGCTTCTGTGGCAATAGAGGCATGATCGGTACCCGGAACCCAACATGTATTCTTCCCCAACATACGTGCACGACGAACCAAAATATCCTGAATAGTGTTATTAAGCATATGTCCCATATGAAGCACTCCCGTAACATTCGGAGGAGGTATTACAATGGTATACGGCTCGCGTTCATCCGGAACCGATTTAAAGAAACCCTGCTCAAGCCAGTACCTGTGCCATTTGTTCTCTGCTCCACGCGGATCGTATTTACTGGGAATATCCATACTTAAAAATTTTAACTTGAAATTGTCTTATTAAAAATTGCGTAAAAATATAAATTAACCTGAAGAATACGGAACCTGATCTAATAATACCAGCAGATTACTTTATGAAACATTAACAATTCATTAAGAAAAGATTCACTATCCATGCTTGATTCACTGGTATTTAAACCTAATTTTGAAATAATATTAATGATTCAATAAATTATGCATAATTATTCAGTTAAATATCTTTAAATTTGTAACCTGAAAAATTTTTATCATGAAAAAGATCTTAACAAGCGTTTTATTTTTCGGAGCTATATTTACTTTAAGTTGTTCACAAACACCGACACAGGGAGAAACTGCTGATGTGTTTGGTCCCGGAATAGAATTCAGTGAAACAGAACACGACTTTGGTACTATTGAATATGATGGAGATGCTACGATAGATTTTGTCTTTAAAAATACGGGTACCGAACCTTTAATACTTAGTAACGTTCGCAGTTCATGCGGTTGTACTGTACCGCAGTGGCCACGTGAACCGATAAATCCGGGTCAGGATTCAGCGATCAAAGTAAAATATAATACCAAAAGAGTTGGCACTTTCTCAAAGAGTGTCACTGTATATTCAAATGCTCAGGAAGCACCAATAATATTGCGCATAAAAGGTAAAGTTGAACCACAACCACAGCCTGCAGCGGCAGCAATAGAATAAAATTATAATCATACAGATAATCGCGACTCACAGATACGTTTATCTGTGAGTTTGTTTTTTTAACCAATTAATAATTACAATTATGCCAAGGATTTCAAAAAGAGGTACACTCATGCCAAACTCTCCGATCAGGAAGTTGGTACCCCTTGCTGAGGAAGCCACGAGCAAGGGCAGAAATGTTATTCGTTTAAACATCGGTCAACCCGATATACCAACCTCTGATAAAGCCTTGGCGGCAATTCGTAATCTCGACACAAAAGTTTTGGAGTATAGCCACAGCGCAGGTATGGAATCGCTGCGAAGAAAAATGGTTGAATATTATAAAAGACATAATATTGGCGTTAACTATGAAGATATATTGATTACCATTGGAGGTTCAGAGGCTATTACAATAACACTTCTTACATGTTCAAATGGTGACGATGAAATACTTGTGCCCGAGCCATTTTATGCAAACTATTATAGTTTTGCCACTTCAACTGATGTGAATGTAGTAGCAATTTCATCGCATATTGAAGATGGTTTTGTTTTACCTCCGATATCTGAATTTGAAAAAAAGATTACAGAAAAGACCAGAGGAATTATCATTTGCAATCCGAATAACCCAACCGGACATGTATATAGCCGAAAGGAGCTGGAACAGATTCGTGATATTGTTCTTAAATATGACCTGTTTCTGCTGTCAGATGAAGTTTATAGGGAATTTGTATATGACGGTGAAGAATTTATTTCCGTGATGCAGCTTGAAGGCCTGGATCAGCATGCTATTCTTATTGATTCACTATCGAAACGATATAGCGCTACCGGGTTAAGAACCGGAGCACTGGTTACCAAAAATAAACAACTGCGGGATACAGCACTTAAATTCTGTCAGGCCCGCCTGAGTCCGCCGTATGTTGGTCAGATTGCCGGGGAAGCTGCAATTGACAGTTCAAAAGAATATATGGATGGTGTTTATGAAGAATATCTGAGCAGAAGAAATTTTATTGTTAAGGCATTAAATGAAATTCCAGGAGTATTTTGTCCGTATCCAAAAGGTGCTTTTTATGTAATGGCAAAGCTTCCTGTCGATGATGCCGAAAAATTTTCCATGTGGATGCTGGAGGAATTCGAATATAATGGCAATACAATAATGCTTGCTCCGGGTGCAGGTTTTTACACCGAAGGAGGATTAGGACGACAGGAAGTAAGATTGGCATATGTTATAAACAAAGAACAAATTGCAATTGCAATGAAGTGTCTTGAAGTTGGTCTTAGCAAATACCCTGGCAGAATAGAAACTGCATCTGCAAAGAAAAGTGTATTAGCTGCTAAATAAATTTAAACTTAGAAATCAGGGTAAAGAAGATACTTTGCCCTGATTATTTTATACTTCTCCAAATCCTTTTGCCAGCTTTCTTTAATCTCCTCTGCTGTTTTACCTTCGATTATTTGATTCGATAGCTCATTGTTCCCTGCAAGAAGCGTGAAGTAATCAGTGAAAAATTCGTCACCCAGATTCAGATCATTGTAAAACGAAATAAGGTAGGATAATTCTATCCTGCCATTACATCTTAATGAGTCGGCATTAATCCCCTGCAAATTAATTCCATAGCATTTCTGCCCCTTCAGTTTAGGATGCAAACTGGCTTCAGGATCCGACTGAGGAATAAAACTAAATGTTGTATCCGTATAATCAGGATGACCAATGACCAAAAATGGGAATTTGGTACCACGTCCGACAGAAACAACCGTTCCTTCAAAGAAAGCAAGAGACGGGTAAAGGTAAATTGCAGTTATGTTACGCAGATTTGGTGAAGGATTAACAGGCAGATCATAATAACTTGAATGATCATAGTTTTCACATTTAACTATCTCTAACTTGCACTGAAGCGAATCTTTTAACCAGAGCTCTCCGTTAATCATTCCGGCATATTCACCAATCGTCATCCCGTAAACAACCGGTACAGGATGCATACCAATAAATGAACTGAATTCCTTCTTCAGAACAGGCCCGTCAATGTATTGTCTGTTTGGATTTGGCCTGTCAAGAACCAGTACAGGGATATTATTCTGAGCACAGCCTTCCAGAACATAATGTAATGTACTGATATATGTATAAAATCTGACTCCGACATCCTGAATATCGAAAACCATTATATCAATGTCTCTCACATCATGTGCATTAAGCATTTTATCATTACCATAAAGTGAAATTACCGGGATATTATATTCTTCACTATTTTCATCTTCAATAATTTCACCGTCACTTTTATCACCTTTAAATCCATGTTCCGGAGAAAAGATCTTAACCACATTGATCCCTGAAGAAATTAAAGTATCCACGAGGTGAACATTTTCTATCATAGATGTTTGATTAACAACAACACCTATTCTTTTATTACTTAAATACGGTATGTATTCCCTTGTCTGATAAGCTCCCGGAGTTACATCCGTCTCTTTCCCCTGAGGATCTGAACAGCATGATGAAACAAGGATGATGAATGTCAAAGTATATATTTTTATAATATTCCGAATGAAATTTTTCATATCTGATATGCTGAAAAAAACTTAACTAAATTAGTACTTTTACGCACTTTACAAAGATGATAACATTTTGAACACCGAACTATTCATAGCACGCAGATTCAGTTTTGATAAAGAAGGGAAAAAACTCATGTCGAGATCGATAGTGCGACTTTCGGTTATTTCAATTTCCCTGAGCATAGCAGTAATGATAATTACGCTGGCAGTGGTTACAGGATTCAAGAAAGAGATCCGGAATAAGGTAGTTGGATTTGGAAGTCATATTCAGATTCTAAATTTCGATGCCAACAATTCCTATGAATCTATTCCTATATCTTCGAATCAGGATTTTTTACCTTCAATTAAAAGTATTCCGGGAATAAGGCACATTCAGGTCTTTGCAACAAAACCCGGCATAATTAAGGCTGACAAAGAAAACCAGGGAGTATTTGTGAAAGGTGTCGGACCTGATTATGACTGGACATTTTTTAATCAGAATATGATTAAAGGAAATTCCTTTAAAGTCACTGATTCGGCAGCAACCAACGAAGTTATATTATCTGAGAAACTGGCCTCAATGCTAAGGCTTGATATCGGAGATGAATTTCCAATGTTTTTTTTCGATGAACGACCCAGAGGGCGAAGATTTAAAATCAGCGGACTTTTCACCACCAGTCTTGAAGAATTCGACCGCCAGTTCATACTGGCAGATATAAAACATATTCAAAAACTTTATAACTGGAATGATAATCAAATAAGTGGTTTTGAACTTCTTATTGACGGGTTTAAAGACCTGGATATAATTACCTACCTCGTGCGTGATATTGCCGGTTATCATTTTCTCGACGACGGTTCAAGGCTCAAAGTACTGAGTATAGAGGATAAATACCCACAAATTTTTCAGTGGCTGGGGCTGCTGGACATGAATGTTTTAGTGATACTGGTATTAATGATCGTTGTTGCTGTTGTTAATATGATATCAGGTCTGATCATCCTGATTCTTGACAGAACAAATACAATCGGATTGTTAAAAGCAGTAGGTGCAAATAATCGGTCAATGAGGAAAATATTTATGTACCAGGCTTTATATCTGATATTAAAAGGTCTTGTAATAGGAAATATGTTGGCCCTCGCCATCTGTTTTATTCAGGAAAGATTCCAGTTACTGAAATTAAATCAGTCATCCTATTTTATCGACTATGTACCAGTTAATCTCACCTGGTTAATTGTTATTTTTACAAATCTTGGCAGCCTTTTTATCATATTCCTTTCGATGTTAATACCCACATTGGTGATATTAAAAATCGATCCTGTTAAAACACTCCGATATAATTAAGAGGTTATGGATTTTTACATGATTGTAAATCAAGCTTTAAAAAAACCTTTACCAGGTATTAAAGCACAGATGAAAATGGCCCCGGAATTCAGAACCTTATCAGAAGAAGGATCTGTCAGAAAGAAAGCAGCCGTTTCAATAATTATTTTACCGGAACCTTCATTTGAACTTATCCTGATTAAACGAACACAATACGAAGGATATCATAGCGGACAGATAAGTTTCCCCGGAGGTAAAAAAGAAAAAAACGATCATAGTCTTTTAGACACAGCCATAAGAGAAACCTACGAGGAGATAGGAATAAAATTATGTGGCAGTGATTTACTTGGAATACTAACACCTTTACAGATTCCCGTAAGCGGATTTCTGGTAAGTCCGCATGTATTTAAATACAATGGTTCTGTTAATTTCAAACTTGACGATCACGAAGTCAAGTACATAATCAGGGAGCCCATTGTGATTTTCTTTGACAGAAATACTATAAAACATAAGACAATGACCCTAATGAATACTAAAATAAATGTCCCTTACTATGATATTCAGGGTGAAACAATCTGGGGAGCCACTGCGATGATTTTATCTGAATTTATTGAAATACTAAAACGCACATCTGTATACAGGAAAAAATAAGTACTATTCTTCCACCAGATTTTTATAGTGCTCATATCTATCTACAATATTTGCAACATAGCGGTAAGTTTCTATTCCCCTGCAATAACCATATTTTACAACAGAATCGGTAAAATATTTTGGTTCCGATTTACTTAGAAGGTACTTGTCAACATTATCGTCCCAGATGTTAGGATCTTTTCCATGCTTTGCCGCTAAAGCTCTGGCATCTAAAACATGCCCCAGTCCAACGTTATAAGATGCCAGTATAAACTTTCTTCGTTCTTCTTCATCTTTAATATCACTTAGCTGCTCATTGAGCCATTGAATGAACATTATACCTGCTCTGATCTGCTTTTTTTCCGGTGACGTTGGCACAATACCAAACCTAGCCCCTGTATTTGGCATAAGCTGCATAAGTCCATAAGCACCCGCCCATGACACTGCTTCGGGATTAAATCTGGATTCCTGATACATCATAGATGCAACAAGTCTCCAGTCCCATCCGATATCTTTACTATACTCTTTGATGATATCATCATATGGTGAAATTTTTCCCGAAGAATTTGCGAAATAATCACTCTCCACAATTTCTGCCGAGCGTTTATTCATGAAATACTTGTTATATAAAACAGCATATTTTCTGGTGTCGCGAAATTTCTCCATCCAGCTGTTAACGGCGAAGCGCAGATCATCTGTACCTTTAGCAACTGCCCATGCCATATTCTGAGGAAAGCTTACCGGTACCGAGAAATCGATATTATCAAAATAGGTACTATTCACCCTTGCAACATTCTCATCAGCTACTGTATAGTCAATTTCACCTTCGGCAACAAGCTCTATCAATTTCTCAACTCCCTGATCAATTTCATGAATGAATATTGTATCGCCAATTTCATCAGAAAGATTTTTTAATCTTTTTGCATAGGAAGAATTGCTTTGCACATATACGGGTTTACGAGCCAAATCGAGCTGGGTAAAAACCATTGAATTTTTTGAATCATTATCCGAATCATCTGAATCACTCACTTTTCGCTGTACTAAAACCTGTCTGGTTTGCGCAAAAGGTACTGTGAAATCCATCATCTTCCGTCTTTCATTGGTCACTGTAAGATTCACTGCGATTAGATCGACATCACCTCTTTCCAGCATCTCAAATTTCTCTTCAAGGCTATTATTAACACTAACCTCTAATTTAACATCCAAATGATCGGCAAGCTCCTGTAGCATTTCATACTGAAATCCCATTGGTTGCCCTCTGTAAATAAAATAACTTGTGGAATTAAAATCGGTTACAACGCGCAATACACCACTCTCAACTATCTGTTTCAGTTTCGAATTGTTTTGCATGCGACTTGTAGAATTCGATATTCTCTTACAAGAAAAAACTAATATCATTATTAGCAGTATGCCCAGATATCTGTTCATTTTCATAATCCTGAAATTACCTAAGAAATAAAAATGGATTTTAAACCGGATTGTTCATTTAATCATAGAATGTCCATGATATTCCGAATTTTAGTGCATATTGATTATATGGATAACGTACAGTTGAATAATAGCCGTTATATTTATCAAATAATGTATAAAAGTGTTGCATTTTAAAGAAGAATCGTGTTCTCTTAAGTTTAATATTCAAAAAAGCATCCACCAAAGGATAATTTCCTATATAATTATCACTCTGGGTATAAAACTGTGCTAAAGCCGGAGAATACTCATACCCGTTAAAACTTGTATTATAAAATAAGTCGAATCCAAGCATAACCTGCAGTTTTCCGCCAGTCTTTTCAAAATTGAAAGTATAATCGATATATGTTGAATTATAATACACGATATCAGGTAATGGTAAAACCTCTTTATTCTCAGTTGCCTGATACACAATTTTATTTACAGAAAACAATCGCCACACGTTAAATGTTTTATCGACCCCGATAGAAAAATAATTTAATATTTCTCCATAATTCTGTGGAACAATATCCTTTCCGAAATAAATGTAGTTGCGAAGTACGTGATAATTGCCACGAATCTCAAAATTGTTTGACGGAGAAGCTATAACACTTGATAAATAAACATGGTATTCAGGACTTAGACTTTGATTCCACATATAATGGTTGGAATAGTAGTGATTATAAAGGTAACCAGGCATTTTACTTTCTATCGCACCATTGGCACCAAATTCAAATTCTCTGTTAAATAAGGAGATTTTTGTATCAATAAATCCTTCTAACATAGTTTCACCAGCTTTTTCACCTATTAAACATATGGTCCCTGAAAAACGTGTTTTTACTTTGTTCCATAAATTTCCATAGATACCTGCAGAAACATATGTATTCTGTAAATGTTCAATGTCTTTGACACCTTTCAGGGTATCAAGTATTCCGTTTCCATTGATATCTGATTCTTCAAAAAGTACTGTTATCAGTGTATCACCGGGTACATAGGTTGTATCCCATTCAGAATAAAGTGTATAATTTTTATATTCATGTTTTATGGCACCAAAAATACCTACCTGAACCTTGCCTCTGAAGGTAGTCTTAAATTCAAGTTGTGCTGTGTTGGTAACCTTAAAATTGGTGATCGAATCATATGTATTTTCCGTATTGAAATAAAATGTATTGTAATATCCCGGATCTAGCGGATCAATATCATCATAAGCTTTTATCGCCCTGTTAGCTTTAACCGAATAGGTTAATACTGGTTCTGCAAACGAACGTCCTTTGTCCAGTTTAGAAGAATCGACTTTTGAAGCTAATGTAAACAGCTTAACACGTTGGCTTAATAAGATGTCGTAATATCTGATTCTGTTATGGGCATTCGATGTGAAATATGGTTGGCCCGAACCATTAAACCTGGTTTCAAGATCGTATCTATAGCTATAACTTTCAGTTCCATCTTCAGCTATATGGTAATTATTTTCAAGCAAAGTCATTGAAGTATCTGATAATCCACCACTTTCACCACCTTTGTACCTGTTGACATTAAATACGGCATGTGCCATGTACCTGTCGCCTGTATAACTTGAAAAAATACGAAAAGCGTTCTTTTTAACTGCAAGGTACCTGTACTGTCCTTTTGAAGAGATTACATGATATCGAAAACCGAAGTTAAATTTAGGTGTTATATTCTGCGTGTGGAACGCTTCAAATGACTGTTCTTTACTAACAGCAGATCCGCTTGATGAATAAGATAATCGTGAAAACGGCTTTTTTGAATTAAAGTATGCAGTATTTTCTTCTGTATGTAAATATGGTAAATAACAGTTAAGGAAAAAAGCATCCTCATGGAATATCCTGTCTGTATAAACATTCTGAATCACAGGTGAACCAAAATTACCTAGAAAAGAATTATTAATGGAATAATGATAGATTGGATAAAGAATCTGGAAATTTGGCAAATTAGTATCGATTTCAACAAGTGTTAGAGTAGAGTAATTATTTTCAAGCTTCCATGAATACATTACTGTTGTTGAATCAGGTTGTATTTGAGCTTTGAGCACAAGACCTGTAAAGAGAAGGAATATTGAAAAGTATATTTTCATAAATCTGGTCGTCGAAGGCAATAATCATACCACTCAACCAATCAATATTAGAGCTGAAAGTTATAAAAAATCCCGATGTAATTACTAAGTAGTATATCGGGATTAAAAAACGGCGGCGACTTACTCTCCTGCTAGTCGCAGTACCATCGGCGCGAACCTGCCTACCGGCAGGCAGGTGGTCTTAACTTCTCTGTTCGGTATGGGAAGACCTGCCTTCCGGTTTAACTGCCGTTATAGGCAGGCAGGCAGGGGTGGAACCCCATTGCTATAGCCACCTAAAGTCTTTGGTAGGTTTGAGACTCTTTTTGTCTGATATCTCATATCTTACCATAATATT
>JAFGIP010000050.1 GCA_016929525.1 Bacteroidales bacterium | reverse complement strand
TTATTCTTCAGGGAGGTTATGGGTATTCACATGGTACAATTTATTTTAAGAGTGGCAACAGTGATGCAATGAAAATAAATGGTTCATTGACGTACATTCAGAAAATTTATGATCTGGGCAATACTAATTATTATCTGGACCTTGCCAGCACAGGAACTTCTCTTAAGGTAGCAGGAAAAATTCAGACCTGCGGAAAAATTGAAGCAGAGGAAATTGAAGTGAAAAACGTTTGTGCGGCTAATGTTAATGTTAAGATGGATAATCTGGCCGATTATGTTTTTAATGAAGATTACATTTTAAAAAGCTTAACAGAGGTTGAAGAATTTATTTCAAAGAACAAGCATTTACCGGAAGTACCATCTGCAAGCGAAGTGAAAGAAAATGGAATGGATATAGCTGAAATGAATAATCTACTGCTTAAGAAAATTGAAGAACTTACACTATATGTTATCAAGTTAGAGAAAAAAAACAAAGCAATATCCGAAAGAATTGAGGAACTAACAAAGTAATTCTATTGACATGAAAAAATTTATAATATTGTTGTATTTATTTCTTGGACTTTTTATAGCAATAAAAGCCCAAACAACGCAGATAAATCTTAAAAAATATTGGACTTACAGAGATAAATTATTTAAATATTTTGTCTATGCAAGTAGCGATGTTGATAGACCAGGAACTAATTATCCTGCTATGCGGATTGAAATGTCTGATCCTCAGAATCAAAATAAAAGAATGATTTGTTTTGGTGACGGGAATGGCGGATTACAATATTATATTGGAATGCTGGCTACTGAGTACAGGTTATTACAAATTTTTGGTCAGAGCACAGATGATACAAGAGATAAACTCCTTTGGGCATTACAGTCTGTTGAAAGACTTGATAAAACTGCCGAAGCTTATTTCAGACCTTCTATTTACAGTGGTATTATTGAGGCCGATACAGAAACTAATGGTTTTTTCATAAGGGATGATATGAGTATTTCTTCTGCCAGACAGTTATTTGATAACGTAAAATTTGACTCCATTGAATCAACACTGCAAGCCTATATGAATATAGGTTATAACTACGATTCCATTGGCGATTTTGAAGAAAGTAAAGACAATGTTTGGCACTATTTATTAAATCTTGCCCTGGTTGTTAAACTTGTTGATGATGTTACAATTAATGAGAAAGCAAAGGATATTGCCTATAAAATGGTTAAACATATGCACGCTGGAGACTTCGGATGGTATATATTCAACCCAGTTACAGGTACAATAGTAAGGAATGGCGAAAAGGGCCGGGGTATAATAGATGAAGCTAAAGAATTCTCGGGAGTTTGCTGGGGATTTGCCGAAGCCGGGGGAGCGATATCTGGCAGATCCCTGCATCATGAATGGATGTGCTTGGGTGATAATGATTGTATGGAAGATTCTAGAGATAGAGATGATGAATTCAAATTGAATCTTTCTGCTTCACAAATACCTTTAGAATTATTTGGTTTTGAAAAATCTATTACTGATTATCTATTTGAATCACTTGCAACTGTGAGAGGATTTAGTGATATTGGGAATGGACAAAATGGTTTTGAATTCATGCTGGATCAATCACACATATTCCTTGGAGGAGAAGATAAGCGTCATGTCATATTCCCTTTAGTCTATGCAGTATTGCATGATAAGGTTGGATATTTTTATGAAACCATGTTTAGAGAAATTGAACGTTATACAGATATTTTAAATCAAGCTCCAATGTGCGGTACATCAGATGCTAGCGGCCCCTGGTGGGATTCGGATAATAGTCTTGTGTGGTTAGATAGAGCAGGGCATGTAAGTGGGTTTTACAATGGTATTGATGTAATGTTACTCCATAACTTATTTTGGTTAGCCTATTATGCCGATTATTATGTAGAGGCAATAAATTATTCTAGTCCTATAGAAAGCGGAAGGAATATTAATATAAATAACTGCGTTTGGGATATTAATATTTCCAGCCAAATTGATAGTGGAGCTTATGTTCATATTCATTCAGGAGATAAGATCATATTAAATCAGGGTTTCCATGCTAAAAGAGGTTCAGAGTTTTTTGCAAAACCATTTAAAAGATTAATGTATAAACCTACTGAGATTTGTGACACCTGTGAATATCAATATGATATCTCTTATTTAAAATTAGCCATGAATCAACCGGATATAGAGAATTCAGTAGTTGACGATATTCAAAGCCAAGTGCCTGAAGCTATTACTGAAAATTCTAAATCAGGAAATTCGATCTTATATGACTTAAAAATATACCCAAATCCATCCGGTGGTCAGTTTACAATTGAATTTGAGGATATAGAAAACATTGAATTCTATAGTATCAATAATTCACTTGGTCAGATTATTTACAATAATAAACCAAATGATAGATTTGAATCAATAGATCTGGGTAGTCACAGTAAAGGATTATATATTATAAAAGTTATAAGATCTGATCATAGTATTGAAGCAGTAAAATTGCTTATTAAGTAAATTAAAACCGTTGAGAACAATGAAAAAAGAGGTAGTCAAAAAAGTATTCACAAAGTTGCACAAAGTTATTTATTACCAAATAAATTCAGTTTTCATACTTTTTTGACTACCTCTTTTTTCATATAGGGTATTCAACCCTATTCCCTCACAAAATTATGTTCCTTTAAATATCCATCGGCAACCACGGTAAGATCGATGGTCTCACGGTTTACTACCATAGCCGGCAGCAAGATAGCCGGTACCTGCCGATTGCCGTTATTTACCGACAAGAAGGTCTTTGGTATCTTCTGTTCAAGTATGATCTGCATGGTGAGCTCGGCAGCTTTTGCAGCTATGGCTTCTATGGGCTTGTATACGGTCATTGTTTGTGTTCCGGCAATGATTCTCTGACAGGCACTGGCCTCGGCATCCTGCCCGCAGATATATGGCAGCGGATCAACCTTTGCATCCTGTAGTGCATTCAGTGCTCCTTCGGCAAGCCAGTCGTTTGCTGCTATCACAGCATTTGGCACACCATTATTTTTCAGACACTCTTTCATCAGCCTGTAACCTTCCTCCGGTGACCAGTTGTTAACGTACTGGTCATATATTATCTCAATATCACCCTTTTCAACAAGAGGTTGAATTACATTAAGCTGCCCGAGTCTTAACAGAAAAGAATTATTGTCGGTAACAGCTTCCCCCAGAATAGCATATTTTCCTTTAGGACAAACCGACGTAATGTATTTGGCCTGTAATTCCCCGACATGAACATTGTCGAACGAAAGATAAAAGTCAAGATTACAATTTTTTATCAAACGATCGTAAGAGATTACCGGTACTTGCTGCTGATGCGCAAGCTTAACAATTTCTGCAGCAGCATTCAGATCGGAAGGTACTACTACCAAAACCTGAACATCTTCTTCCAGGATTTCTTTAGCAAGTTCAATCTGCTTTTGAGCATCACGCTCAGAGGCTCGCCATATAACTTCTCCCCCCAGTTCTTCAACATTCTTAATAAAAAGTTCTTTATCTTTCACCCATCGGCCTTCTTCTGATTCATCCATCAGGAAACCGACTTTTTTCTTTTCAGAACAATTGGAAAGAAGTATGAATCCCGCGAGGAATAAAATCGCAAAATGTATATATTTTCGTCCCATATTGCTTATATTTTAAACTTGACAACTTTATATATATTAAGTTACAAAATACTGCTAACCGAGACAATTGGTTTGATGGTTTGAACATAAAGGATTAAAAAACACAGGAATTAATGTTCACATTAGCAGTGCTTTATATTGATAAAAAATTTTGATGATATTCCTCATCATAACATTCAGAAAGGCGGACAATGTCTAAATGGAAAATCTGGATTGACACAGGAGGAACTTTTACCGATTGCATGGCTATAAGTCCCGATTGTTCTGAACACAGGGTAAAAGTGCTTAGTACCGGCACTTTAAGGGGGAAAATTACGGATGTTTATTCTCCGGGTAAATTTAAGATTGAGCAGAATTGGGAAATTGACAACGATATTTTATTGGGATTTAAATTCAGGTTTCTTAATGATAAAACAGGTTACGAGACCGAGATCCTTTCTTTTAACTCAGCACATTCTTTACTGGAACTTAAAGACAAAAGCACTAAAGCTGCCAATAATGCTGAGTTTGAGATCTCATCGGGTGAAGAAGCACCACTCCTGGCAGCCCGTATCGCGACGAGCACACCCCTTGAAAAACAGTTACCTGCAATAGATATACGTCTGGGATCGACAAAAGGTACCAATGCCCTGCTTGAACGCAAGGGCAGCAAACCTATGCTTTTAATTACAAAGGGTTTTGCAGATCTGACGGTTATTGGAAATCAACAGCGAAACCATCTTTTTACATTGAATATTCAGAAACCGGAACAGGTATTTGCAAAGGTTATTGAAGTGAATGAAAGGATAGATGCAAACGGAAATGTTATACAGGAACTGACTGAACCTGAAATTAACAAAGTCCTCCGACAGGTTTTCCATTTGAAGCCACAGGTAGTTGTTATATCCTTTATGAATAGCTACCGTAATCCGCAACACGAAAAGATATTCTTAAATCTTCTCAATACAGCGGGAATAAAATTCGTATGTGCCTCTTTTCAGCTTGACCAGAATATAAAATATCTGCCTCGTACCCAAACCTTACTGGTAAACGGATATCTGATGCCTGTTATTGACAAGTACCTTAATAATATAAGAAAAGGCATACAGCCTGATTCGTCATTAAAAATAATGACAAGCAGCGGAGGACTGGTTGATTCAAATAGTTATCATCCTAAGGACAGCCTGTTAAGCGGTCCGGCAGGAGGGGTTGCGGGTGCTGCAGGTATCGGAAAAGCCATGGGCTTTGATAAATTGATCTCTTTTGATATGGGAGGTACAAGCACCGATGTTGCCCGCTATAACAATCAATTCAATTATGTATATCAAACTAAGGTGGGCGGGCAGCAGATTATGTCACCGGCTTTATATATCGAGACTGTTGCCGCCGGAGGAGGTTCGGTCTGTGGCTTCGATGGTCACCGTTTCTATGTCGGACCTGAAAGTGCCGGGGCCAGTCCGGGACCGGCCTGTTATGGTGCCGGAGGACCACTGACTTTAACAGATGTGAATTTATTGTTGGGGAGACTGGATCCCAAATATTTCGGGATACCTGTTCGGAGAAATGATGCAAAAAGTAAACTGGTTGAGTTAAAGGGGAAATATCCATCAATAAGGCAAATCGCAGATGAAGACATTCTAAACGGATTTCTGGATATTGCCAATGAGAAAATGGCTAAGGCTATTGAGAAAATCTCCGTAAGAAAAGGTTATGAGCCCTCAGAATATATTCTTTTGGCTTTTGGAGGAGCGGGTGGCATGCATGTATGTAAAATAGCTGAGATACTCGGGATCGGGAAAATTATTATACCGTACGATGCCGGAATATTAAGTGCTGTTGGGATTGGGAATGCTCAAATAGAATACATTGCTTCCAGACAAATTCTGACATTGTACGATCAATATAAGGATAAGCTGATTGATTTACTGGAAGAACTCAGGGAAGAAGCTGTCAATAATTTAAAGGAGCAGGGATTCAAAGACAATGAGATTGACGTAAAAAAGATTGTCCTGATGTTAAGGTTCAGGGGACAGGATAATGTACTTGAAATTACTTACAGTAAAGGAAAAAGTATTCCGGAAGAATTTAAGTCAGAATACGAAAAGTTGTTTGGTCATTATATCGAAAATCAGGCTATTGAAGTTGAATCGGTAAAATTATTTGCAGCCGGTGGTTCTGTAAGTGAGCGTGTACTTCAAAATAATTATAAGGAGTATATACCGGAAAGACAATCTGAACAGGAGTGTTATGTTAATGGGAAATGGTCGAGAACAGCAGTATATAATGTTGATGAGCTGAAAGAAGGGGCAATTATTGATGGCCCGGCAATAATTCTGAATAAGACTAGTACATCGTTCATTGATCAGGACTGGAGAGCAGCTGTAAAACAGTTAAAAAATATGCTCGTTGAAAAGGTTGATACAGGCAAGGATTCAAAAGAATTTAACAAACCCGATGAAGTTCTGCTTGAGTTAT
The DNA here is from genome assembly GCA_016929525.1 of Bacteroidales bacterium. Taxonomy (GTDB): domain Bacteria; phylum Bacteroidota; class Bacteroidia; order Bacteroidales; family UBA10428; genus UBA10428. The sequence goes on along the minus strand of JAFGIP010000050.1, from coordinate 13,030 downwards.
TCACCAATCGTTTTATGTCGGTGGTTTCCGATATGGGTGCTCTTCTTGAAAGGACAGCTTTTTCAGTAAATATCAAAGAACGCCTCGATTTTTCCTGTGCCTTACTGGATAATAAAGGATATCTCGTTGTTAATGCACAACATATCCCGGTTCATTTGGGAGCCCTGGGGTTATGTGTAAGAAAGATTATTAGTGAATTTTTGCTGGAAGAAGGTGATATCATTATAACAAATCATCCCGCATACGGAGGCTCACATTTGCCGGATGTTACCTTGATTGCCCCTGTTTATCACAATGGTAATTTAGTGGCTTTTCTGGCAAACAGGGCACACCATGCCGAACTCGGAGGTATAAGTCCGGGGTCAATGCCGGCCAATGCCACCAACCTGGAAGAAGAAGGGGTAGTAATATCCCCCGTATACCTGATGCGAAAAAATAAACCAGACTTTAAAGGTGTACAAAACATTCTGTTAAATGCCAAATACCCTACACGGTCGATAAATGAAAATATGGCTGATATCAGGGCCGCCGTAGCATCAATCAGACTGGGTCAAAAGCTGATGAATGAGATGTGTATGGAGTACGGGATAGACAGAATCCTTCAGTATATAAATAAACTGAAAGATTATGCAAGTGCCTGTCTGCGGGAAAAACTGAACATCACAACCCTGCCTGTTTCGGCAGTAGAATTACTCGACGACGGAAATAAAATTGCTGTAAGCATTAACAGGTCTGACGATTTCATAACTATCAGCTTTGAAGGAACATCCGGCCAGCATAAAAAAAATATGAATGCAACTCCGGCCATTGTTCAAAGTGCAGTTTTATATTTTCTGCGGTTATTGATTGATGAAGATATTCCTTTAAATGAGGGTTTGCTGGAAAATGTAAGAATAGAAATTCCCCGGAGTTTATTAAATCCTCAATTTACCTCAAATCCTGCGAATTCGCCGGCAGTAGTCGGAGGTAATGTTGAGGTTAGTCAGCGTTTGGTTGATACATTACTTAAGGCATTTAAACTTTCTGCCTGCAGCCAAGGGACTATGAACAATTTACTTTTTGGAAATAAAAAATTTGGTTTTTATGAAACAATATGTGGGGGAGTAGGAGCAAGTGAAGGTTTTCAGGGTGCTTCTGCTGTTCATCAGCATTTGACAAATACAAGAATTACCGATCCTGAGATCATGGAGCAAAGGTACCCTGTAATGGTTGAAGAATTTTCAATAAGAAAGGACTCGGGAGGCAGGGGCAAATGGAACGGGGGAGAAGGTGTTATCAGGAAAATCAGGTTTTTGGAAGATGTTACCCTGACCCTGTTGAGCCAGCACAGGGAGATTGCACCATATGGAATGAATGGCGGGGGTGAAGGTAGAAAGGGTGAACAGTATCTGATAAGGGAAAATGGTGAAAGGATCCCATTTAAAGGTATTGAGACGATTGAAGTGAAACGAAACGAAGTAATAGAGATAAGAACACCGGGAGGGGGTGCCTGGGGTAAAACAGAGTGAAAGCCTGCCGTCGGCAGGTGAGATTGGAGAGTAAGCAGTGACTTTGATTTCAAATATATATCTGAACGAAAAATCTTTTTATCTTTGGCCGCGTCTAAAGGAATGAACATTCACAATAAATTTCACATTACGTTAATACAAAAATGAAATTTAAGATATCCTTAAACTCTCCTGAAAATATACTTGGCATTGCTCTGACTATTCTTTCGGTAATATATATTCTGAGTATATTTACGCGCTACCCGAACGGAGATGAGGGATTACAGGCCGAACATGCGTATTTTTTGAGTGAACTGAATTATGTTAAGAGCAATATATGGGCAGGATATGAGTTTGGTTGGGACGTGCATCAGTACCACTATCATAAAGGTCTTGTTTTACTGGGAGCAGCAGTAATAAAAACCATTGGTTATTCCTTGCCTGCATTTCGTTTGATATCGGTTTTATTCTATTTGCTATTGGTATTCTATCTGTACAAATACTTTAAATCTTTAGAGTATGAACGCTGGCAGTTATTTTTTCTGCTCACATTGCTGACATTGCTTGTAAGTACCATCTTTTACGATTACATGTTTATTTTCCGGCCGGAAGCTTTATTTGTGACCCTGGGATTTGCCAGTTATTACCATATGCATATAGGGTTAAAGAATAACTCAGCGAAACAGATTATTTTCTCAGGTATATTTGCAGGGCTCGCAGCATTTACGCACCTTATAGCGTTAGTGTTTATCGCAGCAGGTGGAATTACACTTCTTATCAGAAGGCAATTTAAGTATGCCATAATCTTTGGAGTTTTTGCCATACTGGCACTTGGACTTTATTTCTATGATCTGCTCTCGAAAGAAGCTTTCAATGGTTTTATTTACCAGTTTACCAATGAAGCAAGTATTGCGGAAAAACAAGAGGAGCCTGTGCAGAGTATATTCTCTGAACATATGCGTTTTTTTAACAGCGAAAAGGAATCAATGTTCTCAATTCTGTTTTTTCTGAGCCTGGGTTTTAATTTCAGATTTCTGAGAAAGAACTTTGGATTGTTACTTACCTACGGAATTACATCTATGATCTGTCTGGCAATTCTTGCGCACTCGTATACCAATAAATATGCTCTGATCTATTATCCGTTTATGGCTTTTGTTATTGCTCTTTCATTAGCGCGTTTACCTGATTATAAAAAAACGTATCGTATTGCTTTTATTGTATTATTCACTGTATATGCCGGGTATCATCTTTATTCAAATTACAGGATCATCAGCAGGCCTCTCAACGTTTCAGAAAGAAACAGGGAGATTGTCCGGTCACTGGGTGAAAAGAATGTAAATGTATGTGCATTTTCTACGCTGGTATTTAATGAAATAGAGAATTATACGATACATGGATTATTGGCTTTCTACAGGTATTATACAAAAAATTACTCCGGTTATGAACGCACTGTTGAAGATTTCTTTAATTTCTGCGACAGGCTTGATGATAAGTACGTCATTATTGACAGATTGGTGATGAAGAATCGTTTTTATGATTTTGTTGAAGACGAGAATATTCAGGAAGGAGATGTATTAAATAATTTTGAATTGATTAAAATCGGGAATTCATATTATATCTTTAAAAATTTAAGACTGGATCAGTCTTGAATAAATTAAAGGACCTTATCAAGCAGTGCCCTCACTTCATCAGGTTGAATTTCTTCCATGCAGCTACAATGCATTGTTTTCCTGCACTTTTCACATTCGATATCCTTGCATAATACATGAGCATTTTTACCCAGAGGTGCCCAGCGCCCCGGGTGCATGGGTCGTATCGGAGGGTAGATACCAACGGCAACCCTGTTAAGTGCCGCTGCTATGTGTAACGGACCTGTGCTCGCTGCAACTACAGCATCTGCAACCGAGATAAAAGCAATAAATTCTGATAAGCTGAATTTTCCTGTAATGTCAGTTACATTTTCAGGCAGACCTTTTAGAAATTCCGGCATCAGCTCTGCTTCTTTTTCGGTGCCGGAAATGAAAATATGGTATTTGCTTTCCTGCAGGATGGGTATAAGTTCTTTGAAATTTTTTAGGCCCCACTCCCTGGCACTCCCCTTCGACTTTGGATGAAGGATTATATTCTTTTTGTTTGGGTTTAAATAAGATATAACAGCTTTCTGTAATTTTTCTGTAACCTTAAACCCATAATAATTGGTAACTTCATTCAGTTTCGGGACCGGAATTTTTAAAGGAGAAAGTAATTTAAAATTTAACTGTGCTTCATGCAGATCTGATTTTTTTCGTGTGAATGATACCAGTCTGTTACAGGTATTCCAGTGATATATTCTGTGTGATGTTCCAGCTCTGTTTTTGATTTTTGCTTTTTTAGCCAGGTGTGCAAGGTTTTTATTTGGAAATACATGTATCAGCCAGTCAATTTTTTTCTCTTTCAATAAATTAACCGCTTCTCTCTTTGATAAATCAATAATTTCATCCCAGTCCAGAAATTCATCTACATGGCTGCATATTGAAATGATATCTTTCGTATATGTACGGCCAAGAAAAATGATTTTACAGCCAGAAAATTTTTCTTTGAGTACACCGGTTATTGGCATTGTGAGAATAACGTCTCCGATACTATCGGTGCGGCTTAAGAGAATATTCATTATGATTCGCTATGAATTAATTTATTGGTCAGATCAATGATTTTCGACACTATGACCGGTTTATCATATGTAGTTTGAACGACTTTTTTTCCTTCATTAATTAAATGTTCTTCAATTTTTGGTTGGGTTATTAACCTGATTGTTTTAGCTGCAAAATCTTCCAGGTCGTTGGCTTTGTACAGTAAACCATATTTTCCCTCTTCCAGCAGTTCTTTATTATTGTCTGAGCTGACAGCAATGACAGGAGTACCTGATATCATAGCCTGCAAGCATATTGTATCATAAGGACTGCCTGATATATTGTGAACAAATGCATCAATGGAACAGAAGAAATTTGAAAGGTCTTCATCGCAAGGTCTGAAATGTACATACTTTTCCACATTACATTCATGTGTTAATTCCTTCAGAAAAGCATAATATTCTTTTTCATGTTTTTTATGACTGTCTCCCATGATTAATAAATCGACATCGTAATTATTTCTTCGAAGAAACTGTATTGCCCTTATTAAAAAATGATGTTTCCTTTTATGACTATGCTTACCGACAATTCCAACAATTCTTTTTTTTGCCGGTAAAGAAAGTGCTTTGCGCGCCTGCTCTTTTGTGATTAATTTTTTAGTGATTTTTTCTGAATCAATACCAGTTGGAATAATATGTAACTTATTTGAATTAATGCGCGGTATTGTAAGGGTTTGTTCGAGAAGGTAATTGCGCAATTCAAAAATGCTGTCGAACGACCTGAAGATTAGTGAAAAGATCCAGGGTTTCATTTGTTTATTGTGTTCTATATGCTGGTAATAGACAAGTTTAATACTGCGGTAGAAGATTTTTTTAATTATTGCAGCAGCGGCAAGGTCCCGGGGTTTTAATAACATCAGCACTTTGTACTCACCTTTTTTAAGATATCTGGACAGTATGTGTGCTCGTTTAAAGGTTGACTGTTCAACATATACTGGTAATGGTACTGTGGGAATATTTTTTTCTTTGGCTACTTTAACGGCAGAAAATCCGGCAGGACCGAAATAAGTTAAGTTTGCTCCTGCGTCATTCAGCCATTCCATTATCTTTAGTGCATTGTTTTCCAGGCCACTTAACTGATCAGATGTGCAATGAATCGCCAGCATATTTTTATCCTTATCACTCATTAACATAAATTCTGTTCACCCTTGCCGATACATTGGTTAAAATTTCATAGGGTATTGTTCCTGTTTGTTCCGCAAGATTTCTGATTGGATTTTCTTCACCAAAGATAATAACTTCATCCCCTTCCAGGGCATCTATACCGGTTAAGTCAATCATGCTTAGGTCCATACATATATCACCAACAAATGGTGCTTTTTTCTTATTGCAAATTACATATCCGGTACCATTACCCAGTTTACGATTGAGGCCATCTGCATAACCTATCGGAATAATTCCGATTGTAGCTATTTTGTTTAATTTTCCCCGCCTGTTGTATCCAATAGTTTCGTTTGGAGGAATTATTTTAATCTGGCAAATTCTCGATCGTAACGTACTTACAGTTCTTAATTTTTTACCTGCACTGGATATTCCGTGAAGTCCAATTCCTAATCTGACCATATCGAAATGTGCTTCAGGAAACCGCTCAATTCCGGCAGAATTTAAAATATGACGCTTGGGTTTATTTCCAACAGCTTCTGCAATACTCTCATAAAGAGTATTAAATGTATTTATTTGTTCATGCGTGAAATTATCTTCAGCTTTATTATCGCTCACTGCAAGGTGTGAAAACACAGCTTTTACTTTAAGGTTAGAGCATTTTTCTAATATTTCTAAAAGCTCAGGTACCTCCTTGGGCATAAAACCCAGGCGATGCATTCCTGTGTCAAGTTTAATATGAAACGGATATTCGCTCAACTGTTTCTTATTAACGATAAGTGAAAGATTCCTTAGGCCCTTCAAACTGAATATTTCAGGTTCAAGTTGATAATCAATAATATCTTCATATTCATTTTCTGTAGGAGACATAACAAGAATTGGCAGGTGAATACCTGCTTTTCGTAAAGCTATTCCTTCATCGGTAAATGCTACACCCAGATAATCAACTTTTTGATGTTGAAGAAGGTTGGCTATTTCATGGCTTCCGCTGCCATATGTGAGCGCTTTTACCATTACCATAATCCATGTTTGAGGCTTCAGCAGACTTCTGAAATAATTCAGATTATATGTTAAATTGTTCAGGTTAATTTCCAGTTGGGTTGTATGTTTTTTTTCAGCGAGTGATGAAATAATGCGCTCGAATTCGAAATCGCGTGCTCCCTTCACTAAAATTGCATGATTTGAAATTTCAATATTTTGCAGATCGGAAAGAAACTCTTCTGTGTTTATATAAGTTCTTGTATTATCAGAATCAGGAAGAGCAGAAGAAATATTTTTTCCTATTGCAATAAAGGTATCAGGTTTATAGGAATTTATCAGTTGAAATACCTCTTTGTAAAGTTCATCAGCATCTCTTCCTGTTTGTTTTATGTCTGATAATATGACAGCCTTATTAGCATTCTGACTTTGAGTTGCCAGATAATCAAGAGCAATTTTCAGAGAATTGATATCAGAATTGTAGGTATCATTTATCAGAGTGCTGTTTTTAATTCCCCTGAGCAGTTCCAGCCGCATGGCTACAGGGGTAAGTTTCGATAATGTTTCCTGAATGTAATCTATGGTAAACCGGTTGTGGAAAAGAAAACAAGCAATATGCATGCAGTTTTCAATTGACGCATCGTCAGTAAATGGAATGGTAATTGTATGATCACCTCCTTCCACACAAAGGTTAATAACTGTTTTATCTGTATTTTTCTCCTGATTTCTGATAAATAAGTAGCTGTCAGAGTTCTTTCTTGACCAGGAAATTCTAGAACTGTCAGAGATTGAATTCTGAGTACTTAATACGGAATGAATTATTTCATGATCTCGGCAGTAATAGAGATATTTTATACTTGAAAACAGCTTTAATTTTTCTGAAGCTTTTTGTTTCAGATCATCGAAGTTTTCCTGGTGTGCCTGACCTATATTTGTGAATATACCATAATCAGGTGTAATAATTTCTTTTAATTTATGCATCTCACCAGGTTGCGATATGCCGGCTTCAAGAATAGCCCATTCTGCATTTTCATTTAACATTAAAACTGATATCGGAACCCCTATTTGTGAATTGTAACTTTTGGGACTCCTCGATACCAGATGTTTAGAAGATAAACAACCAGCCAGCCATTCTTTCACAACTGTTTTTCCGTTACTTCCCGTGATGGCAATAACCGACATTTTCAAATGCCGCCTGTGATATGATGCAATGCATTGTAACGCATCAATACTGTCTTCTACTTTTATAAAATTAATTGGTTTAAGTTTTAAATTCAATCTGGGAATTACTTCAACAATAAAATTTGATATTCCTTTATCAATAAGCTCCTCAATAAAATCATGTCCGTCATGCCTTTTACCACTTATTGCTATAAAAATGCTGTCTGAAGAAATAATTACCTGACGACTATCAATTTCAACCGAATTAATAATTACCGATTCATCACCAACAAGATAACCTTTTGTTATTTCTGAAATCTGCTTTAGAGTGTAGCCTATCATTATACTTATATTAATCGGTCTGATTTTAGATTTTTTCGAAAATTGAATTTATTAACATTAATGTTTACTGCTAAAATTGAAAATAATTTCTGAGAAATCTATGATAAGGCTTTAATTTTAAAACATGAAAAAGGAAATATTAAAAAAAGTATTTATAACTTTTTGTTTAGTCTTTGATCAATATATGAAACATTCATACGTTTGTAATTAAAACTGATAAGGTATGGAGTTTAAAAATACCATGGAGTTACTAATTAAGGGCATAGGTGAGATCAGACAGTTGATGCAGCAAATGGATAATGATGATAAAATTCGCACAATTGATCTGGACCTTGCCCTGGATAAACTAAGAAATATTTACGATTTGATGCTTGAGATGAGGCTTATTATAAGCCCCGGTAAAATAAAATCTCCGGGAGATATAGATTTTATTGATAATGATAAACCTGTTGAAGAGCAAAAAGAGTATTCATCTATAGAGGTGAAAAAGGAGTTAAATGAAAAAGAGGTTGCAGAAAATATTCCTGCTGGTAAGGACAATGTAACGTCTGACAGGTTTAAAACAACAAAACCAAGTATTAACGATGAAATTGCACAGAAAGCAAAAGCTCAGAATCTGACATCTCGTATAAGAGGTAAACCAATATTAAATCTGAGCATGGCATTTGGAATAAATGATAAATTCGAGCTGATAAAAGAACTTTTTAATGGAGATAAAGAGTTGTTTGAAAAAACAATACAGGTATTGAATTCGGCCGGCAGTTTTGTTGAAGCATATAATTACCTGGAACAGAATTTCGATTGGGATATGGACGATCCTTATGTTCAGCGTATTCTGGAACTTATACGTCGAAAATTAATAGTCGGGCGTGATGAATCCTAAGTTATATCTTGTACCAACTCCTATTGGAAATCTGGAAGATATTACACTTCGGGCGATAAATGTTTTAAAAGAGGTGGATTTGATACTTGCAGAGGATACACGAAAAACAAGAATCCTGCTGCAGCATTATGATATAAAAACAAATACAGAATCTTTTCACAAGTTTAATGAACATCAGAAATTAGAGCAATACATCAAAAGGTTGAAACTGGGAACTAAATTAGCAGTGGTTTCTGATGCAGGTACGCCGTCAATTTCAGATCCGGGATTCCTTATTGTCAGGGAATGTATCAGAAATGAAATTGAAGTAGAATGCCTTCCCGGAGCAACGGCATTTATACCTGCACTCGTAAACTCAGGGTTACCTTCCGATCGTTTTGTTTATGAGGGATTTCTTCCCCAGAAAAAAGGCAGGAATAAAAGGTTGAAAGAATTAAAGGCAGAAGAACGAACAATAATTCTTTATGAGTCACCCCACAGATTGGTTAAAACACTAAAGCAGCTAAGTGAATACTTTTCGCCGGAACATCAGATAAGTGTTTCCCGTGAACTAACAAAAATATATGCTGAAAACGTAAGGGGTACTATTTCAGAAGTTATCAGTCACTATGAACAAAACACTCCGAAAGGTGAAATTGTTATTGTTTTAAAACCAGCGTTATAACTTTTAAACTTTCGCATAATTTATAACATTTTTTATTGTTCGATATTGAACACCTGAGCGATCATTATCGGTCAGTCTTAGAGATAATAATTTTCCGGTTATTATATTAATCTACTGATAATAATAAACATATGCTTTTTGGCATAAAAGCTGTTTCGCTGCATACAACCAAAAAAACCAAAATCATGAAAACCAATTTTATTAAACTTACTTTAGCAGGGACAGCTTTAATGTTGGGCTTATCCCTGCTTTTTGTTTCAGCAAGGGCTCAAGCTTCAACACCTTTTATTGCAGATGGTGAAGATGTTCTGATAATGAAGTTTCAGAATATCGAAAGTAGCGAAAAGCCTCAGAAGGTTATTGTAATATTCAATGATTTGAGTTGTGTCTATGAACTATCCGATGTCAGTGATATTGCTTTTATGCAGGATTCACATTCAGCTGTTTCAGGTGTTAAACCTTCATCAGTAAATAAATCAACAAACTTAAACGAAGATGAAATTGAGTATCTGATGGATAACATTCTTCACGAAAAAACTGAATCAGAAGAAGCTCTCTCGCTGGAAGAATGGATGCTCAACCCGGCAGAATGGATAAGCAATTAATATCTTAATCAATGTATTGCAACAAATTCAAAATCCCTTTTTATCATTTCTGGAGGTTTATGAACGACTGGCTAAAGTTTATGATCTGGCTTATGAGCATTATTGCTGAAAATTCCGGCTTTCAGTTCATCAGGTCTAGTTACCCTCAAAAATTGATCTCAGATAATAGGAAATAATTGTCTATAGGGATCTTTTCGTTATTTGTAAGATTAATATTAATTCCGATTATGTAGTCGATCACATTTTTAAAATTTATGAATTGTTATCAGATTTCAACTTTAATTCATTTAAATGAATAGTTAATATATATTTGATTTAATGGCTTAAATTCATAAATTTATGGTAGGAGATCTGACCATTAATGAGAAAAATCTGGAGTTATATTTCTTTACTGGGCCTTGGTTACCAAGGTAAAAGTCTACATCATCGTACAATCATATTAACTAACCAGGTTAATTTTATTATCCTGTTGATAATGTTTTGTCTCTCAATATTTCTTCAGATAATGCGCAATATTGAGAATGCACCAATCGGAATGGGTTCGGTTCGGGTATATCTTGTTTTTCTGCTGGTATTTATCAATTTGGTATTATCTAATTTCAGGTATCATACAATTAGTAAGATTAATTTAATTTTTTTATCTCCATTCATATTTTTAATATTTCCAACACTGGTGGGATTTGTTGAAGAAGAAAGTTTTACTTACTATCCGTTTACAGTTATTGGTTTTTCGATTACTCCCATGTTATTGCTAACCCCGGGAGTGGAAAAAGTACTTTTCAGGATAGCAATGATTTATTACTTCGTAATGCTTTTATTTATTGATGCGTTATTATTAAAATTTACACCTGTACATTATCCAATATTAGATATCCTTCCTGATTTTTTTATTTATTACAAGGCTGCTCATATAGCCATTTTTGCTTTTATAAATGCTTCGGTTTACTATTTACGTAAGCTTAATTTAAAATATGAAGAGGAAGTAAATAAAGCAAATCAGGAACTGGATCACCAAAACGATGAACTTAAAACAGCACTGGAACATCTTAGAACTACAGAACATCAATTAATAGAATCGGAGAAAATGGCTTCTTTGGGTACACTTGTGGCAGGAGTTGCACATGAAATGAATAATCCTTTAAATTATATAACGGGTGGTGTAGATATGCTTGAAGATGAAATGCTCGGGGAGAGCAATGAAAACATAAAATCGGACAGAAATAGTTACAGTGCAGTGCATATTATTAAACAGGGAGTTGAAAGGGCTACAGGTATTGTAAGAGCACTGATGACTTTTTCGCAGAAGGGTGCACAGGAAAAAAAATTGACAGATTTAAATGAAATAATAGAAAATACACTGTTGTTCCTTAAATATAAAATACCTTATGAAATAAGGATATCAAAAAACTACAACCTTCAGGAGAAGGTAATGGTCTATCAGGAAAAAATTCACCAAATCGTTCATAATATACTTGATAATGCGATCTATGTAATTTCAAAATCGGATAAGGCGAAAGGTGAGGCAATTTTAATTAACACCTTATCGGAAATTGATGAAGGAAAGAAATCAGCAATAATTGAGATTATAAACCGGGGTCCGGGGATACCCGATAATATATTAAAACAAATCTTCGATCCGTTTTTTACAACAAAAGAACCAGGTGAAGGTGCAGGTCTTGGTTTATCTGCAGCATATACATATATAAAAGAGCATAACGGCAATATTGTGGTGAAGAATGTTAAAGACGGTGTTAGTTTTAAAGTTTATTTACCGGTCGAGTAAAAGAAATCGGGATTTATAAATTCTCAACATATTCATCTTCAACAATTGCATAATGGTAATTGTCTTTCCATTCACCTCTTATGGGCAATATCTTTTTATGCCTGCCTTCCCTGGTCATACCGGCTTTCTCCAGTACACGTCTTGAGCGTGTGTTTTCTGTTTGCACCCCTGCAATTATTCTGTGTAATTTCAGTGTTTTAAAACCAAATTTTATCAGTGCTTTTGTTACTTCGGTGGCGTATCCGTTGCCCCATTGTTCAGGAATGATTTTATAATATAACTCACCATAGTTAAACCGATCAGCAGAAAGCGACATCCCGGCTAAACCGATATTTTCATTTGTTTTTATAGTACTGACAATCCAGCAATACTTTTTACGTTTATCCGATTTTTGATCTTCAATATCCGGCCTGATCACCTCTTTTGTTTCATCAACATTTTTTGGTATTCCCAGTGTATTGTATTCATCTATCTCCGGTATTGAATGCAATTCATGTATGAACCCGAGGTCTTCCCAGGTAATTTCTTTAAGTATTAAACGATCGGATATAATTTTCATTAATAAATAGTTTGTTTAATAATTTCGGAGTTATCAGTTTACGGTTTTAATTATAATAGTCTTATTTTCTTTTACCTCAAAAAGCATTTTTTCAAACTCCGGGGGTCCGAATTTTGAAGGCGGGTTTATTCGAAAAACCAAAACCTTCTTTCTGAATTCCAAATAAGTTGTTGTCCGTCTCTTCATTATCATTTTCATCATGATAATACTTGATAACGTACTTGCCGGCTTTAATGTCATTTAGGGTAAAGGTACACTTCTTATCTTTTATAGTCAGAACATACTTCGAATGGATACTGCCGTCAGCATTTAATATCTTAAGTCTTACATGTCCGTTACTACTTTCAAGCCCGTTAATTATAACTTTCAGAGATGATGTTGATCCAAAAATTATTGTAGTTATACCAAGCAAAATAATTGTCAAAAGAGCTTTATGAAATTTATTACAAATGTTTATCATGATTTTTTCATCAGTCATTTTTAATGATTATTGATATAGATAAATAAGCAGGATAAAAGTTGCATGTTAAATTTTAAAATTATTTAGTTTATTAAAGTCCAGTGTATTAAAATAATCATCAACGGTTTCTGCCCTTCTTATTTCTTCAATATCACCATTTTTTCTAAGAAGTAATTCTGACGATCTGAGCTGGCCGTTATAATTGAATCCCATACTGTGTGCATGTGCCCCTGCGTCGTGTATAACTACTATATTAAATACTCCCCTTCTTTAGACAACATTTCTTCAAATATAAGTTAGATTCCTCTTTCCGCCCAATTGGGCGGAAAGAGGAATCTA
>JAFGIP010000049.1 GCA_016929525.1 Bacteroidales bacterium | reverse complement strand
TCAAATTTTGTATTTTCTTCTGTTTTCATAATGAGTCAAGTAAATCATTTATCTTTTATACTTGACACACTTTTTTGAACAGTCTCCATCTGAGTAAAGAAAATTGGCATTCGAGCAACTTTTTATGGCACCTGAGCAAGGGAAAATGCCTTCCTGCGAAGAAATCACACCTTCCTGCAGCGCAGGAAGTACTAATATACCTGCAGGGAAGAGTAAAAGTTCTGCAGGAAGACTTAAAAACCTGCAGGAAGCACTAAAATACACACAGGGGAGGTTAAAAGTTCCGCAGGGGAGGGTAAAAAACCTGCAGGGCCAGATATAATAAGCGAAGAAGAAGACTTGAATTTGATAATGGAAGATAAAATAGTATTTTGCAGGAAGAAAACAAAAGAGATATATCCTTTAATTTAGGAGGAAAGGGTAAATATCTAAAGGAGCAGGTATAATTGAGTTTATATACACGGTAGCGCAAATTTAACCCGGCATTACAAGTATAAATAATAAAAATATATGAAAAAGGAATTTCAAATATTAAGACAGGTTTTGATGATATTGATTTTATCTGTATGTCTCAATAATATTGCACATTGTCAGGAAAGCGATCAGGATACAGTTTACACTAAAATTATAGAATTTGACCAGGGTTGCAAACTGGTTTTAGACTCAAATATAAACTTAACAGATTCGGTTTCAATAAAGATTATAGAAGGAATAAGCAGTATTCTGCCACGGATACAAAAGTTGATACCTGCTGATAGTGTTACGATCAACTTAGCAATAAGTACCACTGATATTATACCTGTTTGGGGTATGAGTGGCAGGACAACTGGTGATGACTCTGGTGAGACTGTTGAATTGTATTTCGATCCAAATCATCCCAATTTTAAGATTGAATATATGCTTCGTTCATTTGTTCATGAAATGCACCATGTAGGCCGTATTCGAAATCCTGATTTCGAGCTGACACTGCTCGAATGTATGGTGAATGAAGGTCTTGCAATTCATTTTACAGCTGAGGTACTCAATTGTAAACCAACCTCATTGAGCTTAGCGCTCACTGAGGAGCAAATTCAGCAATATATGATCCGGATAAAGCCATATTTACGTGTAAAGTTTGAATCATGGACAGCAGAATTTGAGGAAGAATATTACATTCCATGGATGTTTGGCAGGGATGGAGACGAACCAGTTCCTAAATGGACCGGCTATTCAATCGGTTGGAGGATAGTAGATAACTATTTAAAAGAGCACCCTGAAGAACGCCCTTCATCTTTGGTTTGGACACCTGCTGAGATAATTGTCAGTTCGACACCTCTGTTAGTAGTTGATAATGAAAATAAATAAACGTACCCTGGCAGCAAGCAAGGTGTTATCGTTCATCGGAGGGGTTCAATAATCCGATCATTGATGAACTGGTAAACTGATAATTGTAATGAATAAATAACAACCATATTCATTATCACCTTTGTTTTGTATTATAATAGGCTAATAAGGTTTGTGAATTCTGACTGAATCCGGTCTACTAAGGTTTTTAAAACGGAATAATAAGATTGGTACTATTATAATTTGAAAATCAATGAACTTTTTGTCGTGCAAAAAAAAGTCCGGAGGATTAAAAACCGAAGCAAATTCAATCATCAGGATAAGAAACCAATAAACAGAATAAGTATTTACAATTAGTAGCAGTAACTTTAGCAGAAAAATAATTAGACAGGATCATGCTTAAGTTATTAACCATTGTTGTATTTCTATTTGTTACATGCCTTTTTGCACAAGGTCAAAGCGGGAATTTTAAATCCTTAATCCCAAAAGAACATGAATTAACAATAGAATCTGATACCGGTGTTAAATTAAGATTTCAATTTTATTCTGATAACGTCATAAGGATACAGTGGGCAAAAAAAGGGAGTGATTTTTTTGCAGATGACCATTATGAAATGGTTGAAAAGCACGAATTTAATGGAACATACACAATTATAGAATCTGCTGAAAACTTTATCATAACATTAGGTGAAGGGCAAACAATCATCATCGAATTACAAAAACGCCCCATGCGTTTTAAAATACTTTCAGAAAAAACTATGAATCCTCTTTTTTCAGAGGATAAAGGAATCATTTGGGGCAACAATAAAATAACCTGCCACTTTGCATCCGATACTGCAGAGCATTTCTGTGGAATGGGACATCAATCCTTCGGGCAGGTTGAATCCATCGATTTAAAGGGTAAAACAGTAAGTTGCAATTATGGTGAAGGGTTGAACGACTGGGGGGCACAGGCAGTTCTTACGGTACCTTTTTATTTGTCGAATAAAGGGTATGGTGTATTTTTAAACAGCACTTTTCATCATAGTTTCAGTTTTGGTAATGATAACATCTATGAATTTAGTATATACACGAAGGGATTTGAAGGCCGGATGGATTATTATTTTATATATGGGCCTCTTTTTAAAGATATTCTGGATAGGTATACACAATTAACCGGTCGGCCAAGACTTCCACAACGATCGATATTTGGCTTACAGCTTTCTGATAAGGGAGACCCCGAAAATAATGGTGAAGAATGGTGGAAAAATATGATAACAGCTCACCGAAAAGCCGGTTTTCCTTTTGATCATATAGTGAATGATAATCGCTGGAGGTCCGGTTCAGGAGCCTGGTCGGGTTCCTGGTTCGAATGGGACTCAACGCGATTCCCCGATCCCGCAGAATTCAATAAATGGTGTAATGAAAACGAAGTAACGGTAACACTCGATCATAACCGTAATAATGCAGAGTTATGTCAGGGATGGAAACCGGAATACAATCTGCCATCATCTGAAAAATATGTAAAGGAAGGCACCAGTGCACCTGATTATTCGAACCTCGAAATGAGACAATGGATATGGGAATTGT
This sequence comes from Bacteroidales bacterium, assembly GCA_016929525.1. Taxonomy (GTDB): domain Bacteria; phylum Bacteroidota; class Bacteroidia; order Bacteroidales; family UBA10428; genus UBA10428. Next base: position 7,078 of record JAFGIP010000049.1, on the reverse strand, counting down.
TCTGGAATAAATCGTTCAATCCGGCACTTAATTACCCGGGAGATGCATTGTGGATAGACGAAACGGATGAAATGGCAGACCTGAATGATAGTCTGATATGTGCCAATGGAAGAAGCTGGGCAGAAAATGAAAATTATTACCCTTTTCTTATTGCTAAAGCAATAGTTGATGAGGGTTGGAATAATTCCAACGGTAGTTATCCTCCCGGAATTGGCTTTTCGAAGCGCCCCTTTGTATGGGTAAGAAGTGCTTGTGCAGGGGCTCAAAGATATATTACTTACTGGACAGGAGATATATATTGTAACAGCGACTGGATGAAATATAGTATCAGGGCAATGCAGACAGCCGGACTTGGTGGATTTCCCTATTTTAATCATGATGCCGGGGGATTTAGAGATCCCGGTCCGGATGACAACCTGTATATCCAGTGGTCGATGGCATTTGGCAGTTTTACACCAATTTGGAGGCCTCATGGTATGGGGGAAAATAAAAGGTGGCCGCTGGACCGATCTGAAATATGTCAGGAAGCAGCACTTAAATACGGCAAATTAAGATATGAAATGATGCCATACATTTATACCTATGCATTCAATGCCGCCAATACCGGTATGCCAATTGCCAGGAGTATGGTTATCGATTATCAGGATACTCTGTATGCATGGAAATACGACTTGCAGTATATGTGGGGTAATGAAATTCTGGTTGCCCCATCATGTTCGGTTAGAGACACAAGCCTGAATATTTGGTTACCCGGCGGACAGGACTGGTATAATTACTGGACAGATAGTCTGCTGAAAGGAGGAAAGATAATACAATACAAAGCCCATGTTGGTGAATTGCCACTATTCGTAAAAGAAGGCTCAATAATTCCAGCCTGTAAATATGCACAAAGTACATTCAGTCTGGATCCGTCAGAATTAATTATTCATGTTTATACTGGTAAAGACGCAGTTTTTATATTATATGAAGACGATGGCGTTAGTGAAAAATACAAAACCGGTAATGAAAGGCGTACTACTAAAATCGAATATCTTGATGATAAAAATAAATTAATTATTTATCAACCTGAAGGAAATTATACTGGTGCAAAATTGCAAAGAAATTATACCTTATATTTTCATGGTATTGATAGTATTCAATTGTTTAAGATGAATGACAGAAAAGTACATATATTTAATACATTGGACGAAATTCCTGAAAATGAATCAGGACTATTTTGGGACGAAAGAAAAAAGATGTCGGTTGCTGTTATTAAAAATCAAAGCGTAAATAAAAATATTGTATTGGAAAAACTTTAGCATAAATTCCCAGTCTGGCGTAATATGATTAAACCAAAGAAGAGATAACTGCACTTAATACAACAATAATTTCGACTAACACAATTGTCTTATAAAATCTGATTTATAAGGACCAATAAATTTTTTCGTTATTACCCTGATTAATTCACTTTTATTGAAATTGAAGGCTCTTTCATCTTAAAGGTTTAGTTCGTATGTTTGTAGCCCAAAATACATTGTCTTGCAAAAATTAAAATATAGCATAGTCATTGTTCCTGCCATGGCTGTGATTTTATCCTGTGCTAAAGTAGGTTCCCCGGTCGGAGGGCCGAAAGACATTACTCCGCCTAAGGTTGTTGAAACCAAACCTCCTGAAAATTCGGTCAAATTTGCACCGGAGAAAAAGATCATTATTGAGTTTGATGAGTTTATCCAGCTCGAGAGTATCTTCCAGGAACTTATTCTTTCACCGCCGCTGGAAGATCAGGTGCTGGCTACTTTAAGAGGGAAAAGTGTTGTGGTCCAGTTTCCGAAGGAAACAGTATTCGATTCAACAACTTATACACTTAGTTTTGGTAATGCTATTGTCGATAATAATGAAGGTAATGTTCTCAAAAATTACGAATTTGTTTTTTCACTTAAAGATTATATTGATTCGCTTAGTGTTGAAGGAACGGTTGTGAATTCGTTCAATCATAAACCCGATGAAGAACGAATGTTTGTTATGCTGTACCGCAATATGAACGACTCTGTTCCTTACCTGGAAAAACCCAGGTACGTCAGTCGTACCGACGAACAGGGAAATTTCAGGTTACATAACCTTGAGGCCGGTCGGTACAGATTGTTTGGACTGAAAGATGCCAACAACAATATGTTATTTGATATACCCAGTGAACAAATTGCTTTCAACGACAGCATCATCGATCTTACTCCTGAACGTTTTTCCGAAGATCTGGTCGTTGAAGACAGTATTATACTTAAATCGCTCCTGGGGCTGGCAGATACTGCTTCCATGGATTCTATACTGCTGGACTCGGCGCAGATTGATTCGATACTGGCAACACATCGTAAATATACTTTTCGTACGGAAATGGTATTTTTTACCGAGGTGATAAAAAACCAGTATATGACAAATTATCTCAGGCCCCAACCCGAAAAATTATTTTTCAGTTTTAATGAGAAACTGAAAGACAGTCTTACTATTGAACCGTTGGGAATTGAGCATGCAGATAACTGGTATCTTCCGGATGTTAATGAAAACATGGATACATTGATTTACTGGATTACTGATACCTCGATGATATCGAATGACAGCCTGAGGTTAAAACTGGACTATTATGTTTATGACTCTGTCGGCGAATATATATTACAGACGGATACTTTGCTTATGATGACACAGAAGGAAAAGCGGACCACAAGAAGAGGAAGGGGTAAGGATGAAGAAGCAAAAGAGGGTGAAGGTCCAAAATATCTTACCGTAAATCATAATGTCAAGAATACAACCAGCTTCGATGTTAATAAGAAAATTATCCTTGGCACACCAACTCCGTCTTTTAAGATCAATACCGACAGGATTAACTTTTACATGATAAAGGATACGCTGGAAATTTCTTACGATTTTAACCTGACACCCGACACAAATTCAATATATAGTTATGTTATCGATTATAATCCTGAAGAGCTTACCTCATATAAACTAACGATACTTGACAGTGCCATTACCGATATTTATGGAAGTACCAACGATACAACCTATATCATGTTTAAAACACAGGCACTTGATTATTACGGGGTGCTTACAATGAACATGTCGAATATCGATCAACCGGTAATATTACAACTGCTTAATGAAGAGGAAAAAGTTATTAAAGAAAAATTTTTAAGCAGCGATAAGTACGTGCGTTTTGAATTTTTGCAACCCCAAAACTACATGCTCAAATTAATATTAGATAAAAACGATAACGGGAAATGGGATACGGGCAACTATTTACAAAAGCTCCAACCCGAAAAAGTAATCTACTACAAGCAGATTATCAACGTACGTTCAAACTGGGAGATAGAGCAGAACTGGATGCTTGAGTATGCAGGAATTGAATGAAACAATGATAGGTTCAAATGAACGAGCATTTAAAAAATTGCTCCCTTGAAAGAAATTCTATGATTTTATATCAAACTGAAAATATGAACAAGACGTCCCTTAGATCAAACATTCATAAGCTTATCGATCAGATTGATAATCCGAATCTGCTTGAAGAATATTATAAGGAGATGAAGATAATCATTCAAAAATCAAAAGTAAGTGCCTGGGATTCATTAAATGAAAAGCAACGAAGAGAGGTAATATTATCTTATGAAGAAAGTGAGGATGAAGGGAATCTTTTAGATAATGATTCCGTTATGGATAAATACAGCGACTGGCTGTGAAAATCAGATGGACGAAAAGGGCACTGGATTCTTTTGATCAAATCATTGATTATCTCGAACATGAGTGGAGTTTAAATACGGCAATAAATTTTGTATAAAAAACCTCCAACTTTATCGATATTTTAAAAGAACAGCCGGAGATAGGCCGAAAATAAAAAGTTAAAAAAGATTTGAAGAGTTTTGTCCTGACCAGGCATGTAACGCTTTTTTACAGAATTAAAGACGATGATACTTTAATCCTGCTAAACTTTTTTAATACAAGACAAGATCCGGCTAAATGAATGAAATAGTTGAGTATATTTTAGTCCCTATCTTGGCGCAAGCGTCACGCTAAAATCCGCAGGTCTATTGTTAAAAAAGCTGTAAAACTTTAATTAATAAAGTTTTACAGCTAAGGTGTTTTCACCTAAATTGGTGATGCTTAACAAACACCGATATGAAAATACTAAATAGCCCTGCCATTTCCTCATTTGGAGGATTGAACTTTGTTATTAAAGAGGTAATTGATTTAAAAATCAACAACTTATTTAATTCTAGTTTACCAACTTTACCAAGCCAATCCCGGTATAATTGGTTTGATATTATCATGTCATATTGGTCGGTCTTTTTTTGTGGAGGAGACTGTGCAGAAGATTTAACAGTTAATTTAAGACCAACATTCAGGAATCATCCAACAATTAACTTACCAAGCCCGGACAGGGTTTTAGAAAGAATAAAATCTTTGTCAACGCCATCTGTATTCTTTAAAACTCCAAGAGGAAAAACCATACATCAATTTAGCATCAACAAAAATTTAAATCAAATTAATCTTAAGCTGTTAAAGAAATTAACTCTTCTGAATGCCAGAAACAATACATTGGATTACGATAATACTCTAATATTTACTAATAAGTCAGACGCTGCTAATACCTATAAAAGACAACATGGATATTGTCCTGGGGTGGGGATCATTGGGAGTAATGTAGTTTATGTTGAAAACCGCAATGGGAATAGTAATCCGGAAGTACATCAAAAAGAAACCTTACAGAGGATGTTTGATGTTCTTGAAGATAACCATATTCATATCGGAACTTTCCGTGCAGATGGTGCATCTTATACTTTAGATACTATTACAGAAATTGTAAAACATGTAGATAAGTTTTATGTACGGGCAGGACTGTATGATACTATTGCTGAGTTGCTTCCTAAAATTAAAGAATGGAAAGAGGTTAATATTGACGGTAGAATCGCATACAGAAGTTCAATAATGTTCACTCCCTTTGAAAAAACAGCCAAACGAACAAATCGTACAAGCTTATCAGAAAAATATAGGTTGGTAATAACTAAAGAACTTAGAGACGATGGTCAAATAAATATGTTTACTGGCGAGACTTATAACTACAGGACCATCTTAACCAATGATCATAAGATGACAGATGACGAAGTTGTATTTTTCTATAATCAAAGAGGAACAATAGAAAGAGAGTTTGATATATTAAAAAACGATTTTGGATGGAACCGCATACCATTTTCAAAATTAGAATACAATACTGTCTTCTTGATAATAACCAGCATGTGCAGAAATTTATATGATTATATAATAAAAAGATTTTCAAAAACATATAAATATCTTCAACCTTTCTTTAGGATAAAAAAGTTCATTTTCAGGTTCATATGCATTCCTGCCAAGTGGATTTGGAGCGGAAGAGAACGAAAACTAAGAATATATGGCCAAGTAGCTTTTAAAACCTAAGTTTCCAAGCCTAAGCCTTTAATCTCTTATATGCTTAAATAGTAATGGCTCTGGTCAAAGAGTTTGCTATGCCTAATAACAAAATGAGTTGGTTATTAATCCTGATTCTTAAGTTAAAAATCACAAAATTCGGAGATTGTAATTTCCTTTAATCCAATATCTATTTAAATAACACATGAAGATAAAATTTTTGAGAAACATGCGGAATCTAGGTTCTAATGCATGCGAAACTTACTCTTTCACATTTATTAACATTTTCCTTAATTGTGGTGGCCTGATTGTTGGTTGCGCATAGCCGATAAACGTTATGTATAACTAAATCAATTAAACTATGTATCATAATAATGAATCCGGCCATGCGATAAATTTGGCCAACTTTGAAAAATTAGTTTCCTTTTGTAACGGCTAAGGAGCCGATTATAATCCTTCTAACGCTGATATCGGTTTGGATGCTTTAAAGGCAATACAAACAGATTCTCAGAATGATTTAAATACTGTAAGTGCATGTGTACCCGCTTATGTTAATGCCATAGCAGAACGTGAGATAGCTTTTGAACCGTTGGGTAAGCTTATCACACGGGTAATGAATGCGCTCAGGGCCTCCGGAACGAACCCGGCAATTAAAGCCAAGGCAGCTGCACTGGTTCGCAAGTTGCAGGGTTACAGGTTGTCTTCCAGGTCTTCGAAAGAAAATAATGGTATGAATAGTAAAGAAGTAAATAAGATTTCTTCTTCCCAGCTGGGCTTCAACAATCGGGTGAGTAATCTCGATAAGCTGATCAACCTGCTGCGGACCATTCCTGAATACAATCCGAATGAACCGGAATTAAAGGTCGATTCCCTGGCAGCCCTTATGGAAGATCTGAGGGCTAAGAACAATGCAGTAATTGAAGCAACAACACCTTTGAGTAATGCGCGCATTGCAAGGAATAACATTCTTTATAATAATGGAAGCGGGCTTGTAGAAAGGGCTTTTAATGTAAAGGCTTATGTAAAGTCAATCTATGGTGCAACCAGTCCTCAGTACCACCAGGTATCCGGACTGGAATTCAGGCGTGCCAGAATGTGAATTTTCTATTTGTATTCGTTTAACCAAAATCAATTAGTTTGTCATTTTTTTTAAGTTTTGGTTAATTCTTAAGTTTGTTTGATCCCGGTACTGAACAGCGTACCGGGATTTTTATTTCTGATATAATATACCTCTCACAGCGCAAGCCTGCCTTTGGCAGACAGATATCACGCCTGCCTGACCAGCCGCACGGCAGACAGGCCTGCGCCATGTGGGGGATAATATCTCTTATCTCAAAATACAATCTTGCAATGTAAATTAACAATCTTGCGATGTAATTTAAAAATCTTGCAATGTGACTTAACAATCTTACGATGTAATTTAACAATCTTGCTATGTAGATTAACAATTTTGCTGTGTGGTTCAACAATCTTGCATTGGGGGAATTGAATCCTTGCTGCGATCGGATGTTTAACTGTTTAATCGTGTATTCGTTGATCCATATTATCATCGGGAGATAAATTGGAAATTGGACACCGGACATTGGAAATTGGAAATTGAATCCTTGCTGCGATCGGATGTTTAACTGTTTAATCGTGTAATCGTTGACTCATATTATCATCGGGAGATAAATTG
>JAFGIP010000048.1 GCA_016929525.1 Bacteroidales bacterium | reverse complement strand
TCAAATTTTGTATTTTCTTCTGTTTTCATAATGAGTCAAGTAAATCATTTATCTTTTATACTTGACACACTTTTTTGAACAGTCTCCCAATCCCAACGAACCCAGATTTGAAATGAGTTTTTCATCAGTAATTATTTCAAAACCATAAGGTCCCACCAGTATGCCAACTACAATGTAAGATATAAGCGATGGTTGTTTGAATATTCTCAGGATAAAACCAACGAGTATTATTACCAGTGATAATAATACAAATTTTGATAACATAGGATCTATATGGATGTTAAGGATCATATAACAGCATTTATTGATTTAAATTAATAAAAATTAGAAACCAACCTAATAATAATAATAAACTATGGAAATTAAACCTTGTTCAGTTTAATATGCAATTGCTGAACCTGGGCTGAATTAAAATTCGGTATTTCAACTTATATTAAAAAAACAAAACAGATATACTTATACGATTTCTATTAATCATACCGGAATTCATATATATGTAACAAATGTATTTTCTTTGTTATTTATACCTATTTTTATTTGCGAAACCAATGCAACTATTTTAGCATTTATTTGGTAATTATAAAGAGCAGATGTTCAATCTTGAAAAGCTTATCAACGACTGCAAAATGAACAAACGAAAGGCTCAGGTAGCACTGTATGAGCATTATGCACCATCGCTTTTAGCAGTATGTTCGCGTTATGTTGCTGATAAAAGCGAGGCTGAAGACATATTACAGGAAAGTTTTCTCAAGATCTTTAAGAACATTAAAGAGTATAGCGGAAAAGGTCATTTTGAGAACTGGATGAAAAAAATTGTTGTCAACACGGCCATAACGCATTTTAACAGGGAAAAAAAACATTATTATCACGACGAGATTGAAAACGTACAAGATTTTGAACTCCAGTATACTCTTTCACCTGATAAAGAGTTTGATGCTTTTGAATTGCAGAAACTTTTAAAAAAAATGCCCGAGGGTTACAGGGTAATATTTAACCTGTATGCTGTAGAAGGTTACAAACATAAAGAAATTGCACAAAAGCTAAACATAGAAGAGAGTACATCTAAAACCCAATATTTAAGAGCTAAAAACTGGATTATAAGAGAAATGAAAAAATTAAACTGGATATAATGGTAAAAGAATTACAAAATCTGGAAAAAGCATTTCAGGAAGCATTCAAAGGTAAAAGAATGCAGCCATCAGCCGGGTTGTTGCGCCGGCTGAGATTCAGACTTTGGGTATCAGATTTTTTCAGCTTACAACCCAGAAAGCTTAATATCTTTTATACAGTATTTTTAACAGGTGGCATTGCTTCTGGTATACTGTTAACTACCAATACGAAAAATAAAGCAGAAGATTTAAAAGAAGAAATTACAATCTCTGAAAAAACTGATGAGAAGGGAGCCATTTCAGAAGGTAACATACCATCGATAAACAACAATACTGAAAAAGAAGCTGCACCTATACCTGAAGCGAGGTTCAATGTTACTGTTCGTGAAGGATGTGTACCTTTTCAGGTAAACTTTGAAAATACCTCAAAGAATATTGAAAGGAGCCATTGGGAATTCGGAAACGGTGACTTTTCTGCAGAACCAAACCCGAGTTATACTTTTAATACTTCAGGTATATTTAATGTTGTTTTAAACGTTGAAGGAAAAAACAATGCATCCGATAGTTACTCACAAATTATTAAAGTCAGGGAAAAGCCCAAAGCAAAGATTAGTATTAATATAGAAGAATCTGAAATCGGGAAAAGGAATATTGTATTTATAAATCGTTCTGAAGGAAGCGAAAAATTTCTTTGGGAATTTGGCGATTCTCAGGTTTCAAATCGAAAAAATCCTGTACATCATTACGATGATTTTGGCATTTATAATGTAATTCTGATCGCAGAATCGGGATATGGATGCACAGATACTGCAAAATTCACAAATAAATTCATTGCAGCAAACTATGAATTATCATTTCCTCTTAATTTCCATCCTAATGAATTTGGAAGAAACAATAATGGTTTCTATGAACAGGCAGGATCAGAAACATCGGTTTTCTATCCTGTCAACGAAGGAGTTATTGATTATAAATTAAGTATTTATGCTTCAAACGGAATAGAAGTCTTCTCAACAAAAAATATTAAGCAGGGATGGAATGGTTATATCAATGCCCGGATTGCACCGGCCGGAATTTACAGTTACAAAGCTTCCGGAGTATATCCAAATAACAAAAATTTTGATATTGAAGGTTTTTTTAAAGTTATCAGAGATACCAATTATCCGGAATATTAATTTAACATGATGCAACTATTTTGACTTTATCATAGTCCTCAGTATAGGAATTTATATCAAAGGAATTTATCTGAAAAGAAGCCCGGAGTAATCAACCGGGTTTTTTGTTTTATTAACACTGTAATGTTTTATAATTAATACTTGCATCTGTTTGCAAAAATTACTAAAGATAACATTACCGGTACTTCTACAAGAACTCCAACCACAGTGACCATTGCAGCTGGCGATTGCAATCCAAATAAAGCAATGGCCACTGCCACAGCTAGTTCAAAGAAATTACTGGCACCTATCATTGAAGCAGGTGAGCATATATTGTGAGGCAGTTTAAGAAGCCTTCCTACAAACCATACAATAAAGAAGATAAAATAAGTTTGTATTATTAACGGCACAGCAACCAATAATATCATAAAAGGTTTTTTAGCGATCTCCGTTCCCTGAAAAGCAAATAGTAGAATTAAAGTACTTAATAATGCCAAAATAGAAATGGACTTAAATCTTGGCAGAAATACATATTTAAACCATTCTTCACCTCTTTTTCCAACCAGTAGTTTATGTGTAATGTATCCGGCTAACAAAGGAATAACTACAAAAACCACAATACTTGCTACCAGGGTATTATATGGAATTGTAACATTTGTTATGCCCAGAAGAATGCCAACAATTGGAACAAATGCTATAAGAATAATCAAATCATTTACAGATACCTGGACCAAGGTATAATTGGGATCTCCATCGGTAAGGTAACTCCATACAAACACCATTGCCGTACAGGGTGCTGCTCCCAGAATTATTGCTCCTGCAATATATTCACCAGCCTGCTCAGGCAATATAATTGCAGAATATAACTTCGAAAAAAAAATCCATGCAAAAAATGTCATCGTAAAAGGTTTTATTAACCAATTGACAATAATTGTAAGAATGAGACCTTTTGGGCGCTTACCAACGTTTTTAATGCTTGAAAAATCTACCTGTAACATCATCGGGTATATCATAAGCCATATCAGAATTGCGACCGGAATATTGACTTTATAAATTTCAAAATTGCTTAAAATAACAATTCTATCACCTGTGAAATGTCCTATAACTATTCCTGATATAATGCATAGTGCTACCCACAGGGTCAGGTATTTCTCAAAGGATCCAATTCGTTTTTTATTGTTACCCATTTTACAAATTTGAATTTATTTTGACTAGGGTTATTTATATCCTGTGACTGTTATGCTTATGATTCCAAGTCCGGATGTTTTCAAGCTTTTAATTTCGTCATCAGAAAGGAAATCATAAAGTATTTCGTCAGGAATAACAGTTTTAACCTCTCGCTTAACATTGATATCTGAGAATCCGGCGTCTTTAATTATTTTTAAATATTTCTCCTTTTGCAATGCCCCGGAAATGCAACCAACATATAATTCGGCAGTCTTCTTTAATTTTTCAGGCAAATCACCAATAATTACCACATCTGAAATGCAAAAGTGGCCTCCTTGCTTTAGTACCCTGAATATTTCACTAAATGCTTTTTCTTTATCAGGAACCAGGTTTAATACGCAATTGCTTAATACAACATCAAATCTTGAATCGGGAAGAGGCATACTCTCAATATCTCCTTTAATGAACTCGATATTTTTATACCCTAGTTTCGATAAGTTATTTCTTGCTTTTTCAAGCATCTCATCGGTGAAGTCAATGCCGGTTACTTTGCCTTTAGTACCAACCAGGGCCCTTGCAACAAAACAGTCATTTCCTGCTCCACTACCAAGGTCGAGCACACTATCACCTTCATTAATTCTTGCAAACTCCGTCGGTATTCCGCAACCTAGTTTTAAATCAGCATCCGGATTATAGCCTTCCAGATGTGAATAATCATCGCTAAAGATCGTGTAATCCTTATCGGAACAGCAATTTGTACCACCACAGCATGACGACTGATTTCCTGCTATACTCTGTGAGGCAATTTCTGCATATTTATCCCTTACTATAAGTTTTAAATCTTCTGCTTTCATTTTTTAGGTAATTAGTTGTTCTGTTATTTATTAAAATAGCAATTTCAAATACGACTACAGCACTGTCTGGTAAAAGGATTTGAATTTCTCTGATACCTTTACATTTTCCTGTATACTTTCTCAGTTAATGCCCATACCCGCATAATAAAGATCTTTATCTCATCATTCAGTTCCCTAATGATCAGCAATTTGAGGTTTAATTTTTTCCCGAAACAGATTATAAAATGATTTCATTATCGTATCCCTGGTTTTTCTGAATTCATTCCATATAAACTCTTCTTTACCTGTTAATTGTGAAGGATCCCTGAAGCCCATATGTAATCGATTTTTAACTTTCCCGACAAAAACGGGACAGGTTTCTTTGGCGCTGTCACAGACTGTTATTACATAGTCCCAGGAATCTTTTATGAATTTGTCAACCAATTGTGGTTTATGTTTACTGATATCGATACCAGCTTCTGCCATTACTTTAACAGCCTTTTCGTTCACCCGCAATGCCGGTTCGGTACCTGCAGAATGAACTTCAAGGGAATTATTGAATGACTGAAGAAAACCATGTGCCATCTGACTTCGGCAACTATTACCGGTGCATAAAATCAGTATTTTCATTACTGGCAGTTTTGATTGTCAATACATTCAATTTTTATCAGAAATGAATCCAGCATATCTTTAATACGGGAAATCTCTTTTGCATTTAAACAGTAATTTTTTTTCACTCCTTCAATTTCACCCTGAATTAAATTCACCTCCTTCAGCTCATTTAGATGCTGACTGACAGTAGTTCGACTAAGAGGAATCTCATTTGATATATCGCCAGAAATACATACCCGGGTCTCTGCCAGATATTGCAAAATAGCCAGTCGGGCAGGATGCCCGAGTGCTTTAAATACTCCTGATATTTTTTGTAAATCTTTACTAAACAGTTCAACCTTTGTCATAGATTTTAAAATTAATGACGTAAATATACGACATATTATTGATTATGACGTAAAAAAACGTCGTTTTTTTAATTTCTTATAACGAGTTTTAATCTTTATCTGGTACTAATTTGGATTTATACCTGCTATATTCTTTTGCCAGAAGATTCCGACTAATAGGTCCGCCATGGCCGGGTAAAAAAACATTGCAATCTGTATTCAACAGTTTATTCCAGCTACGGATCATACTGTTAACATCGTCGGAAAAAGGAGGGAATATTGAATTTTTAAAAAGACCTATCATGGCATCACCAACAACTGCTATTTCATTATCAACCAGGACAGATACAGAGCCTGCAGAGTGCCCGGCTGTTTCTATTATATTAATATTGAAACCTTTATCCTGTAAACTTATTTCATCATCTAATACAATGTCGGCAATAAAAGGACTGTAACCATACTTGTACCTGCCAATTATCCTTCCCATTTTCACGATGATATCCGGTATGAAGAAAGTGCCGTCAGGTAACCTGGTATAACCGCGGATGGTGAAATTGGATTCATGAATGCTCATTATTATTTTACAATCATACATCTGTTTAATTGCTGCTGCATTCTGACAGTGATCGTAATGAGTATGTGTAAGAATTAAATAATCTATCCCGTTCAAATTCAATAATTCAAGATTTCTTTTCAGTTTATTAAAAGTTTTCTTTAGTCCGGTATCAATCAGTAAATTTCCTTTATCAGTGTATATAAGGTAACTATTTCCCCTTAAATTTGAAACCTGATAGATTTTATATCCGCTTTTTGTTTTCCAGCTTCGCATGAATTCTTATTGTATTTCTTACATTTAAAGCTAATACTAAGTTTCAATAATTACAATTACCTTGTAACTTAGCATAAATTAGAATGAAAAAGAAATATATGGCACGCTGGATTATTGTTGCAGGAATAGCACTGGTTATTTTAGGATTAATCATACAATTTTTTCCTTGGGCAGTAAACTGGTTTGGCAAACTTCCCGGGGATATTCGGATAGAAAATGAAAATACAAAGTTCTACTTTCCTGTTGTTTCAATGCTTATTGTAAGTGCAATAATTACTCTTTTAGTGAACATTCCCCGAATAATTAAACTTATTAAATAAATGGGAGTTAACCATAAAGCTCTTATAATCTGTATTATAGATTATAAGATTAATAAAATTGCGTGTCAGCAAAATACGTAAAATAACTATTTTTTGATTTCGACATATATTCTATTTTTATGCCTTCAATATTGCGTAAATAAGAATTAACAAAATGAGAAAATGGCGCATTGAAGATTCTGCTGACCTTTATAACATGGAAGGGTGGGGCGTGAATTTTTTTTCAATCAATGAAAAAGGCCATGCTGTAGTTACTCCACGAAAATCCGATGAGGAAATTGATTTAAAAGAACTCGTCGATGAATTGCAAATGCGAGATGTGGCAACACCAATGCTCATTCGCTTTCCTGATATTCTGGACCACCGCATTGAAAAAATGTCAAGCTGTTTTAAAAAAGCAGCTGAAGAATATGAGTATAAAGGTGAAAACTTCATCATATACCCGATTAAGGTAAATCAAATGAGACCTATTGTTGAAGAAATTGTAAGTCATGGTAAAAAATTCAACATAGGCCTTGAAGCAGGTTCCAAACCTGAGTTGCATGCTGTTATTGGCATATATACCGACAATGAATCGCTGATAATATGTAACGGTTACAAAGACGAGGATTACATCGAACTTGCTCTGCTGGCTCAAAAGATGGGTAGCAGAATATTTCTTGTGGTAGAAAAATTGAATGAGCTAAAGCTTATAGCAAATGTTTCCAAACGATTAAAGATCAAACCAACCATCGGTATCAGAATTAAACTGGCCAGTTCGGGAAGTGGTAAATGGGAGGAATCTGGCGGTGATAGCAGCAAATTTGGACTTACTTCAAGTGAACTGCTTGAAGCGCTTGATTTTCTTGAAAGATCGAAGTTACGAAACTGTTTAAAGTTAATCCATTTTCATATTGGTAGTCAGATTACGAAAATAAGACGAATAAAAATTGCTCTTCGGGAAGCATCGCAGTTTTATGCCCAACTGTATAAGCTTGGTTTTCATGTGGAATTTGTCGATATAGGCGGTGGTCTGGGTGTCGATTACGATGGAACCCGATCTTCAAATAGTGAGAATAGCGTTAATTATAGCATTCAGGAATATATTAATGATTCAATATCGGCTCTTGTAGATGTAAGCGATAAAAATAAAATTCCGCATCCGAATATTATTACGGAATCCGGAAGATCACTAACTGCACATCATTCCGTATTGGTTTTTGAAGTGCTTGAAGCGACGCCGCTGAATACATGGGATGATGATGAAGAGATTAAAGAAAATGACCATGAACTGGTACAGGAGTTATATAGTATTTGGGATAATCTTAATCAGCTGCGAATGCTTGAATCATGGCACGATGCTTTACAAATAAGGGAAGAAGCACTAGATTTGTTCAGTCTTGGAATGTTAGATCTGCGTACAAGGGCACAGGTGGAATCTCTGTTCTGGTCGATTGCACAGGAAGTGCAATCGATAGTTTCCAACATAAAGCATGTACCTGATGAATTAAGGCATTTATCAAAATTGCTTGCTGAAAAGTATTTCTGTAATTTTTCAGTATTTCAGTCATTACCGGATTCATGGGCCATCGATCAGATATTCCCGATTATACCGATACAAAGATTAGATGAAAAACCAACCCGTCTTGCTACGTTACAGGATATTACATGCGATTCGGATGGAAAGATCGATAATTTTATTTCTACAAAGAATTTTACACATGTTCTGCCATTACATACTCTTAGATCAAACGAATCATATTATCTCGGTGTATTTTTAGTAGGAGCGTACCAGGAAATTCTCGGCGACCTTCATAATTTGTTTGGCGACACCAATGCGGTCCATGTATCAGTAGATGAAGACGGGTATAGTATCGATCGGATAATAGATGGTGAATCAGTTGCAGAAGTCCTTGATTATGCACAATATAACTCAAAGAAACTGGTGCGTATGGTTGAAACATGGGTCATGTCAGCTGTTAAAGCAGGTAAAATCTCACCGGAAGAAGGAAAAGAGTTTCTTTCAAATTACCGTTCCGGGCTATACGGGTATACTTATTTAGAGTAGTTAGTTACTACTCCGGAATTTACAGTTAGTTTATTTTTAATTTACTTAAGATCCCGAAGTTCGCTGCGCTCATTCGGGATAAACTCCACTTTTTAGTTTTCAGTACGCTTTGCTTCTGAAAACTTAGTGTCGTTTACTTCCCAATACAAAAATTTTTAAAAATATTTCCAAGTATCTCATCGGTGGTTATTTCTCCTGTTATTTCACCGAGATAATGAAGTACTTCTCTAATATCCTGAGCCAGAAGATCGGTTGGAACATTATAGGAAATTCCTTCTTTTGCTCTTTCAAGTGCATCATCTGCATGTTTTAAAGCTTCGAAGTGCCTTGCATTTGTAACAACAACATTCTGTTCAGACTTATATCTCTTTCTTGCTTCTGCAATAAGCACAGCTTCAAGATCAGAAATTCCGGTACCATCTTTTGCTGAAATTGCAAGTTGATTTTTAACTCCTTTCCAACTATCAGAATACAAATTCATCTTAATTTTAACTTCCTTCGAAGTCAATAAATCAACTTTATTAAGTATGAGAATGATATTCTTATTAATATCATTAATATCTCCTTCGCCTATGTATGATAAAGATTCCTGAATTTCTTCAATCTTTTCTGTAGGATCTATCAGTACAATTACTACAGAAGCCTGACTATACTTCTTCATACTTCGCTGGATACCCTCAATCTCAATAAAATCATTCGTTTTACGTAAACCTGCAGTATCAATGAATCGAAATTGTATGCCATCAAGAATAATTGTATCTTCTATGAAATCGCGCGTGGTTCCTGCAAATTCAGAAACAATGGCCCTTTCTTCTTTTAACAACCTGTTTAAAAGAGTAGATTTTCCTGAATTTGCAGGTCCTATAATAGCGACGGGAATACCATTTTTAATTACATTGCCATATTCGAATGATGAAATCAATCCCTTTAAAAGATTACCTACTTTATTTATAAGGTCATTAAGTTGGTCTCTGTTGGCGAATTCAACATCTTCTTCACTGAAATCCAGTTCAAGTTCAATCAGGCTGATAAAATTTAATAATTCATCTCTTAGTTTCTTTATTTCTTCAGAAAAACCTCCTCTTATCTGATTCATTGCCAGTCGGTGTGCCGCAGCTGAACCCGATGCTATGAGATCGGCAACACCTTCCGCTTGTGACAGATCCAGTTTACCATTTAGAAAAGCACGCAGGGTATATTCTCCTGGCTTTGCTAATCTTGCTCCATTTTCAATAAGTATTTCAAGTATTCTTTGCTGGATATATATTGATCCGTGACATGATATTTCAATTGTATCTTCACCAGTATAGGAGCGGGGTGCCCTGAACAGACTCAGTATAACATCGTCTAATTCTTCATTATTGAATTTAATTCTTCCATAATGAATTGTGCCGGCTTCTTTGTTCTTTAAAATGCCTTTTCTCCCCTTCTGATAAAATATATCGTCGGCAACAGAAATTGCGCTAGCCCCTGAAATTCTAATAACTGCTATAGCTCCCTGCCCTGGAGATGTAGAAAGTGCACAAATAGTATCTTCAGAATTCATTAAATTATTTTATTGAAACATAAAATTAGCCTTTTCAGATTATTATATGCTATATAAGTCATAAGTATTAAATCTTTTGAAATGAAGATAGAAAAATCTATTTTTGGCGACCATAATAAGAGTTTTTATAAATGAGTGTATTAGTCAATAAGAATTCTAAAGTTGTTGTCCAGGGATTCACAGGCAGTGAAGGTAGTTTTCATGCTGAACAGATGATCGAATATGGTACTAATATTGTTGCCGGCGTTACGCCAGGTAAAGGAGGACAAATACACCTGAAAAAACCTGTATTTAACACTGTCGAGGAGGCTGTCCAAAATGAAGGAGCAGACGTATCAGTAATTTTTGTCCCTCCTGCATTTGCAGCGGATGCAGTTCTTGAGGCAGCTGATGCCGGAATAAGTGTGATAGTTTGTATCACTGAAGGTATACCAACAGCTGATATGGTTACGGTTAAAGCATATTTATCAGAAAGAAACTGCAGATTAATAGGCCCAAACTGTCCTGGAATTATAACACCTGAAGAAACCAAAGTAGGCATAATGCCCGGGTTTATTCATAAGAAAGGGACTATCGGCATTGTATCACGCTCAGGAACGCTAACGTATGAAGCAGTCGACCAGGTTACAAAAACCGGACTTGGCCAGTCAACATGCATCGGTATCGGTGGTGATCCGGTAATCGGAACAACAACACTAGATGCAATAAAACTTTTCATGGAGGATAATGAAACTGAAGGAATAATAATGATCGGTGAAATCGGAGGTAGTATGGAAGCAGACGCAGCGAGATGGATCAAAGAAAATGGTACTAAGCCTGTTGTCGGATTTATTGCCGGTCAAACTGCTCCAAAGGGAAGAAGGATGGGTCATGCGGGAGCCATTATAGGAGGAAAAGACGATACTGCAGAGGCTAAAATGAAAATTATGCAAGAAAGCGGGATACACGTAGTAAAGTCTCCCGCTGATATTGGCACTTCAATTTTTAGTGCCTTGAAAGGAAATTAAATTTACAGGATTATATTATCCTGTAAGCAAGCTTTTCAAGTTGTGGCCTAATAATAAGGTTATTCTTAGATGCATTTTCTCTCGATACTTCAAAACCCATCTTGCCACTGCTGTCTGTCAAAAAACTTATTACAGATCCCTGCTGGGTCATCTTCTCCCGTTCTGTGACGAATAAAACTCCTTTGGAACCGGGCATGCTGGCAAGATCTCTAACTTTACCGCTCTGCATATTTGAGAGATAAACAATTTGGCTTACACCTTTCAATTCATTTACTGTTTTACAATAAGTGATTTGATAAGCTGCATAGCCCACTTTCTTATTCTGAGCCAGTTGCATTAACTCATCATATACCAACTTATCACCAACAACAGTAATTTTGAAAGTGTTGTTTACCGCTTCATTAGGCCAACTGAAGAGTTTCGAAAAATTGTACAGTGAATAAGCAATGAATTTTGATGGAGTTGCCATTACCGATTTCTGTGCATTACATACTCCAAATGATAAAAGTAACATGATAAAACCAAGTACTTTAACTTTCAGGTTTGTATGAATCATAACTTCAAAATTAATTCTACAATAAATGAGAATAATTATGTAGAGTATTCTACGGTTAATTTAATCCAGAGGTTTTAATTTTTCAATTAACTTTTTCAACTTTTTTTATTTTCAGCTGAAATAGTCCATTCTAAGAACTATTCCGGCTGTTTAAATTTCCAGATAAAACCTTTATTTGGTTTTTTTATAATTGATAACCATATTGAATAATTAAACTTTCTTTACTTATTTTGCCTCAAAATTTAAATATAACATCATGAAATTACTTGAAGGAAAAACTGCTATAGTAACAGGCGCTGCAAGAGGAATTGGAAGAGCAATTGCTCTTAAATTTGCTCAGGAAGGCGGTAATGTTGCATTTACCGACCTTAAATTCGATGAAAATACAGAATCCTTAACAAAAGAAATAGAATCATTGGGATGCAAAGCAAAGGCGTATGCATCAGACGCAAGCAGCCTTGAACAAACAGAAAAGGTTGTAAACGATATTATTGATGATTTCGGGACTGTTGATGTTCTAATCAATAATGCCGGAATAACTATGGATACATTACTTATGAGAATGACGGAACAACAGTGGGATACTGTAATTAATGTAAATCTTAAATCAGTATTTAATTTCACGAAATCGGTTCAGAGGATCATGCTCAAGGCAAAACAGGGTTCTATTGTAAATCTAAGTTCTGTTGTGGGTGTGCACGGTAACGCCGGTCAGGCTAATTATTCTGCTTCCAAAGCCGGAATTATCGGGTTTACCAAATCAATTGCCCAGGAACTTGGATCGAGAAATATCCGCTGTAATGCTGTAGCTCCTGGTTTCATTATTACAGAAATGACTGCAAAGCTCACTGAAGAACAGCGGAAAGCATGGGAAGAATTTATTCCTATGAAACGTGGTGGCACACCTGAAGAAGTTGCCAATGTTTGCTTATTCCTTGCATCCGATATGTCGTCGTATGTAAGCGGACAGGTAATCAGCATCTGTGGAGCAATGAAAACCTGATAAAGGTTGATTCATTATATCCTGTATTTGAAATTTAATCCGTTTAAAAACTTTCATATCCGGAAATACTTTGAATATCCGGGAAAAGATGTTTCACGATGTGCAGGATAAATATATCTGAGAAGATTATCAGAATTAGTATTTGTTCATGGATTATCCACCCAGGTTGACATTACACCATTGCTTAAATCATTTGTAAAAGCGAGGTATTTGTCTTACAGTTAATAAGAATTTTAGATTATCAATTTTACAATGTATAATTCAGTAGATTTACTATTTTTGGCAATCTCAAATCACTAGGTGCTGATGCAAATACTGGCGGTAATATCTCATATTTCACTTTTTATTACTGGTTTCTTTAAAGGTATTATTGAACATCATGAAACCTGTAGATATAATGCTCCTTTTATTTTAATTATGAGCATTATAGGGTTCAACTTTATTTTGGAAAGGGTTCTTACCATATTAAATTCCCGAAAAATCAGCACAGCCTTACCCAATGAATTAAGTGATGTGTATGACTCGGAACAATATAGTAAATCGCAACAGTATAAAAAGGTAAATGAGAGATTTTCCCTGATTACAAGCACTTTTAGCTTTATCCTGATTGTACTTATGCTAACATTTCATGTTTTTGGTTATTTCGACCAAATAGCACGTTCTGTTACATCACATCCTATTCTGGTTGCAATGCTCTTTTTCGGGATGATCATGCTGGCATCAGATATCTTAAATACTCCTTTTGCATTATACGATACTTTTATAATAGAGGAAAAGTTCGGTTTTAATAAAACAACACTTAAGACTTTCTTTCTTGATAAAATAAAGGGCTGGCTTATAGCAGGAATACTTGGTGGTGGTGTTACTGCGCTTATAATATGGTTTTATCTGATGACTGAAGAGATGTTCTGGGTTTATGCATGGATAGCGGTTACTGCGGTTATGATCTTTATTACAATGTTTTATTCAACACTTATAGTTCCCTTATTTAACAAACAAACCCCCTTGGAAGACGGCCCTCTCAGACAAGCTATTCAAGAGTTTTGTAAAAAAGTAGACTTTAAACTGGATAACATATATGTTATTGACGGATCAAAACGTTCTACAAAATCAAATGCATATTTCACAGGTTTGGGTCCGGAGAAAAGAATTGTTCTTTATGATACGCTAATCGAAGATCTTGAAATTGATGAAATTGTTGCTGTTCTTGCTCATGAGATAGGACACTATAAGAAAAAACACAGTCTGACAAATATTCTTATCGGTGTAATTCAAACTGGCATAACACTCTATATTTTCTCTTTATTTACTGTTAATCCAATGCTTTCGTGGGCACTGGGAGCTAAAGTCCACAGCATACATATGGTTATTTTGGCTTTTGGAGTGATTTACAGTCCAATTACAACTGTTGTAGGATTGGGTTTGAACATTTTATCCCGTACACACGAGTTTCAGGCTGACAGGTATACGAAAAATAATTATGATGCAGGCCCTTTAATATCGGCTCTTAAGAAACTTTCTTCAAAGAATCTAAGTAACCTTACGCCTCACCCGGCATATGTATTTTTTCATTATTCGCATCCTACTCTATTACAGCGAATCAGGACATTAAACAAGTAATAGATAATAAATTATATTATTAATTATTCTTCATGAAAGCCGATATTATTACCATAGGCGATGAGATCCTTATTGGTCATACAATAGACTCAAATTCGGCATTTATTGCATTTGAACTTAATAGTCTGGGTATAAATGTTTATCGCATCTATTCCATTGCCGATCGTAAAATTGATATAATTATAACTTTAGATGAAGCTATACAAGAATCTGATATAATTATAATTACCGGTGGATTAGGACCAACAAACGATGATATTACCAAAAAGACACTGATGGAATATTTCGGGGGAACACCCGTACTCGATGAATTTTCCATGGAATATATCAATAAACTATTGAAAGCAAGAGGAATAGAGGCAACAGAATGTAATATCAGACAAGCTGAGGTGCCTGATACCTGCACTGTTTTGAGAAACCGCAATGGCAGTGCTCCCGGAATGCTTTTTAAAAAGAACGACAAAACTATCATATCATTACCGGGTGTCCCATACGAAATGAAAGGTATCATGTATGATGAAGTGATACCGTACCTGACAAATAATTTCAGCCTTCCCGTTATAATTCATAAAACGATATTAACAGCGGAACTGCCGGAGTCCGGTATTGCAGATATATTAAATATTTGGGAAAAGAAACTAGATAATAACACCCGCTTAGCTTATCTGCCTTCTCCGGGAATTGTCAAATTAAGAATTTCTATATCAGGCAATAATAAAGATCAACTAAAACTTAAATTGAACAACCATATATCATATTTATCGAAAATCATTGGACCAAAGTATATTTTCGGTTATGATGATGATAGTCTTGAATCAGTTATTGGTGAGCTGCTCAGAAATAAAAAAAAGACTGTCTCAACTGTCGAAAGTTGCACCGGTGGAAATATTGCCCACAGGATTACAGGCATTCCCGGATCATCTGATTATTTCATTGGTTCGGTTGTTGCCTATTCAAATTCAATTAAAAAGGATATAGTCGGTGTTCCCCGGGAGCTTATTTCAAATTATGGCGCAGTAAGTAAATATGTCGTTGAAGCAATGTCTGTTGGAATAAGAGAGAAATTCAGCACTGATTTCGGGATTGCAACTTCAGGTATCGCAGGGCCTGGGGGAGGAACCAAAGATAAACCTGTCGGAACTACCTGGCTTTCTGTTTCACATCATAAAGGAGTGTATTCTCAGGTTTATCAGTTGGGCGATCACAGGGGAAGAAATATTGAAAAAGCAACCATTTATGCATTAAATATGCTTAGGAATGCAATCCTGGAATTTGAATAATGGAATAAATGATATAGTATCACAACAATTCATTATTCCATAATTTCAGTTTTACGGATCATTGTTTTCATTTTTATACATAAAATTTCTTCAAATAATATAAATAACTGTAAATATCATTTGAATATTAAAAATATTTTAGCGTACTTTGCGAACTGTTTTTAGAAAACGTATGTTAACCAAAGAAAATCATGTCACGGATTTGTCAGATAACAGGAAAGAAAATGATGGTGGGAAACAATGTTTCTCACTCAAAGCGACGGACAAAAAGAAGATTTTATCCTAACCTGTTTGATAAGAAATTCTATCTTCCAGAAGAAGAGCGTTGGATTACTTTACGCGTATCAGCTGCAGGTATAAGAAACATTGCAAAAAAAGGGTTAAACAACGCCCTGAAAGAAGCAAAGAGTAAAGGCTATATTAATAAATATTAAAATTAAGAACTTTACATATGGCTAAGAAAGGTAACAGGGTACAGGTAATTCTTGAATGCACCGAGCATAAAGATTCAGGTATGCCCGGGACTTCACGATATATTACAACGAAAAATCGTAAGAATACACCCGACAGAATGGAACTTAAAAAGTATAATCCTATTTTAAAGAAAATGACCCTTCACAGGGAAATCAAATAATTTGAATTATGGCAAAGAAAGTTGTTGCAACACTTAAGAGTAAGGAAGGCAGAGTAGTTCATAAATGCATTAAAATGGTGAAGTCTGAAAAAACCGGAGGATATTCTTTTCAGGAAGAGATCTTACACATTGATCAGATGAAGGATTTCTTCGCTGACTAAAACTACCGAATAAAATATTTATTTTTAAGCTTTCTTTTTTAAGAAGGCTTTTTTTTTATAAAGCTATGGCTAAATTCTCCTTTCTTCGTAAAGATTCTGAAAACAATCTTGAGAAAGGTCTTGAAAAGACCAAGGAATCTATTTTTAAAAAATTGTCTCGTGCAGTTGTTGGAAAATCAACTGTTGATGACGAAGTACTTGATAACCTGGAAGAAGTGCTTGTAACTTCTGATGTTGGCGTTGATACCACGCTTAGAATCATAGACAGAATTGAAAAACGTGCTTCTTATGATAAGTATTTAAATACTAATGAATTAAATATAATACTTAAAGAAGAAATTGAAGCACTGCTTACAGAAAACAATACCGGGAAATTGTTGGAATTTAATGCCCCTTTACATGAGAAACCTTATGTAGTAATGGTTGTAGGGGTTAATGGTGTTGGAAAAACAACCACGATCGGAAAACTGGCATACCACTATAAGCAGGCAGGAAAAATAGTATACCTTGGAGCTGCAGATACATTCCGCGCAGCAGCAGTCGATCAGCTCAGTATTTGGGCTGAACGTGTCGGTGTACCAATAGTTAAACAGCAAATGGGATCAGATCCTGCCAGTGTTGCTTTTGATGCAATATCATCAGCAAAATCAAACAATGCGGATATAGTAATTATTGATACTGCCGGACGACTGCATAATAAGATCAATCTTATGAATGAGCTTTCAAAGATAAAGAAGGTGATGGATAAAGTAATTCCCGGTGCTCCTCACGAAGTTCTCCTGATACTCGACGGATCTACAGGACAAAATGCTTTTGAACAGGCCAGGCAGTTTATAAACGCAACACAGGTTAATGCTCTTGCGATTACCAAACTTGACGGAACAGCAAAAGGAGGGGTGGTCCTTGGAATTTCCGACCAGTTTAAAATTCCAGTAAAATATATTGGTATTGGCGAAAAAATGGAAGACCTGAAGCTGTTTAACAAGAGTGAGTTTGTTGACTCACTTTTTTCCTAATCCATTGGTCTAAAGGCATTGCGTGTTGAATACTTAACCGTCGGGATTGCTATCGGATGAGTAACTGAACTGTTAAACTGTTGTTATGAAAGATTGTGTGGATAAAGATAAAATTGCTATCCATATAGGATGAAAGAAGGTGGCTTCTTTCCCTCTAAATCAAACATTATTTCACCGATTCCAAAATGCGTGCGAAGAATAACAGAAAGACAATCAACATGGTAACCCTGGGCTGCTCGAAGAATATCGTCGATTCGGAAGTTTTAATGAAACAGCTTAGTGAGAACGGATTGCAGGTGGTGCACAATTCTAATGAACCATCCGATGCCGTTATAATAAATACCTGTGGTTTTATAAAGGATGCAAAAGAGGAATCGATAGATACTATATTACAATTTACAAAGGCTAAGGAAAGGGGAGACATTGGCGAACTTTATGTAATGGGTTGTTTGTCTGAACGTTATAAAAATGATCTGCAGAATGAAATACCGGATGTCGATAAGTATTTCGGTGCAAATGATATGATGCAGATTATTAAGCACCTGGGATACAATTATAAAGAAAATTTGGTAGGAGAGAGGCTTATAACTACTCCAAAACATTATGCATATCTTAAAATATCGGAAGGATGTGACCGGCAATGCTCTTTTTGTGCAATTCCCCTTATGCGTGGTAAGCACAGGTCAAAACCGGTTGAAAATATTCTTAGGGAAGCTAAAATCCTTGTTAACAATGGTGTTAAGGAACTCATACTCATCGCGCAGGATCTGACATATTATGGTGTCGATCTAAATCGGAAGCAGCTTTTAGCAAGCTTGCTGGAACAACTTTCTGATATCAGCGGACTTCAATGGATACGTCTTCATTATGCTTATCCGACCGGATTCCCTAAGGATGTGCTTAAAGTGATGCTTAATCATGAAAATATCTGTAATTACCTTGATATCCCATTCCAGCACATCAGTGATCCTGTCCTTAAAAACATGCGACGTGGATTAAATAAGCAACAAACATACAACCTGATAGATTTATTAAGAAATGAGGTGCCTGACCTTACTCTGCGCACGACATTGATGGTTGGTCATCCGGGTGAAGGAGAAAAAGAATTTGCAGAGCTGAATGATTTAGTTGAGAAAATTCGTTTTGACCGACTTGGTGTGTTCACATACTGTGAAGAAGAAGACACTTTTGGTGCAAGAAATTTCAAAGATGATATTCCGGAAGAAATTAAGAATAAACGACTGGAAGAATTAATCAATATTCAGAGAAGCATTTCCTATGAAATTAATGCTTCCAAAGTTGGCACTAATATTAATGTATTAATTGACAGAAGTGAAGGTGAATATTACATCGGAAGGAGCGAAGCTGATTCGCCCGAGGTTGATAACGAGGTCATTGTTAAATCAGATATGCCTCTGAATATTGGCAATTTTTACAGAATTCGGATTACAAATGCCGAAGAATATGATATTTATGGTTCTGTATGTTAATTAGACATTGCCCGTAAAAACACTAATTTCACTTTTTTCTATATCGTTTATTTCCGGAACGCTTAACTATTACACAAAATCAGAAATTCATATCCAAAATATCCGAGATATTTTTTGACAATAGCACTTTCATACTGTATGGCATCGAAAGTTGATATTGCTTCAGGAATATTTTTATACTTATTCCTTAAATCTGCAATTACCCTGGTCTCATGATCAATAAATTCCGTTGTCCAACCCTCCAAAGGCAGAGTGAAATGATCAATTACAGAATATCCGTTCTTCCTGGCTTCTTCCAATGCTTCATCAACCGTTAAGACATACATACATTCATTCTCAAAATATTCGGTTAATTCAGCAGGTCTGTTATCAGAAAGCCAAAGCAGATCACTGAGAACTAAAAATCCATTCTGTCTGATATGCTTTTTCCATTGCTTTAGTCCCGCTTTTATACCAATAACAAAAATGCTTCCCTCTGCCCAAAGAATATCGAATTCTTCAGTATTGAAAGCAAGATTGCTCATATCAGCATTCACATATTTAAATCTGTCACCAAATCCTCCTTTTTCTGCTTTATCCCGAACACAATCGAGAAAGAACTGGTGATTATCTAAAACAGTGATCGATCCTTCAGTGTTTTGCGCCAGTATAATGGATTGTACACCTTTACCACATCCAATATCTAAAATTGCAGTCTGGCCAGGTAATCTGCTTTTAATTGAGTTCAGTGCTTTTAATGTAGCATCAACTGTGCCTGGTCCCTGACGGGGTATATTTTCGAATACTTCGTAGAAATATTTATTCATAATTAACTTTTTATTCATTGATCAATGAATTTATCAGTCACTAAGGGAAATATGCGTGCAGTTTGTATTATATGAAGATGATGGTATTTCAATGCAATATAAATATCAGGATATCGACTGTTGTAATTAAATCATTAGAAGGCAATTAAATAAGTTGTTTTAATAAAATACCATCTTGCACTTTAGCATAAACATCAGCAATAAATTGATAAAGCTGTTCTATCAGATATACATGATTGGAGAATGAAAGATGATAATTTTATTGATCACAACCAAATCGATGTCCTTTATATAAATGAGAAAAAAGAGTAACTTATAAATTATAACCTAAAAATAAACTTAAAATATATCAAATAAACTTTTTATTGAATAAACCTAATAACAATTTAATCTATTAAACTAAGAAAAGATGCGATCTAGACTAAAATTATCGAAATGGAAAATTGCAATAGTTTGTGTTGCACTTTTTTCCATTACGCAGTCGGAAATTCTGGCAAATAATCCAGGATTGACCAGTGAACTAAGGCAAGAAACAGTCACCGGCAATGTTACCGATGCTGATGGTAACTCACTTCCCGGTGTAAACGTTCTGATTAAAGGAACTACAGTAGGAACAACTACAGACATTTCCGGTAACTTTTCAATTAAAGCAAATATCGGAGATATCCTGGTATTTAGTTATGTTGGTTTTAGAGAGGAAGAATTAACTGTACCGGAAAGTTTAACTATGGCTGTAATGCTTGAAGAAGATATTCTCGGACTCGATGAAATTGTGGTGATCGGATATGGTGTGCAAAAGAAAAAGTTAAATACCGGAGCTACATTGAATATCGATGGCGAAGAACTGCAACGAAGAAATACAACCGATGCTATGTCATCGTTGCAGGGAATAAGTCCCGGGGTATCGATCACCAAAGAAAGTGGAAGACCCGGAGCAGGAACCAAGGTCTATATCAGGGGAATGGGTACGATACAAAATGCTGCTCCTCTGTATGTAGTCGACGGGATACAGGTTGATGATATCGATTACCTGAGTCCGGCCGATATCGAAAGCATTGATGTGCTGAAAGATGCTGCTTCTTCCGCTATTTATGGTTCGCAGGCAGCTAACGGTGTTGTTCTGGTTACCACCAAGAAGGGGAAAAAAGGAAAAGAAACAGTTATATCGTACGATGCATATTTCGGTTGGCAAAATGTGGCCAAAAATCCCAATATGCTAAATGCAAAGGATTATGCATATTATATGAACGAGCAATACTACAACAGTACAGGTGATACATTCGACTTTGCTTTAATTACTCCCGACTGGGAAAATATCCAGAACGGTTCAAACGAAGGAACCAACTGGTTCGATGAATTCGTTAATGAAAATGCAGTAATTCAAAGCCATACCCTGAATATTACCGGCAGTTCGGAGCGTTCATCGTATGCTGCAGGTGCTTCTTACCTCTACGATGAAGGTTTGCTTGGAAAACAGACCAAATCGGATTATGAAAGGATAACGCTACGCTTAAATTCAGATCACATTTTGAAAGAATTCAGAGGCCATTCGCTTGTAACGTTCGGTGAGAATTTTACCTATACGCATAATGAAAATCCTTCAGTAGCCGATGGAAACCTATACTGGAACGATTTGCGGTCGATGCTGACTGCATGTCCGTTTATGCCTGTTTACTATCCCGACGGGGAATACCACTATGCATTGGATGGAAGAGATGATGAACATTATGACAATCTGGAATATTGGAGCAACAGTCCAAACCCTATTGCCTTCATGGATTATGAACAAAGCAATAACGAAAACTCACACAACCGGATTGTCGGTAATGCCTACTTCGAACTGGAACCCATCAAAAACCTGAAACTGCGCAGTTCGTTTGGTGTAAATAGTTGGTGGGGAAGTACCCGTATTTATGTTCCGGAATACGATATTGCCAGGCAAACCTACGAACTAACCGACAGGGTAAATCAGTCGACTTACCAGGGATATACATGGATTTGGACCAATACTGTTTCCTATAGTTTTAATTTATTCGATGACCATAATTTGAGTGTACTGGTTGGTCAGGAAGCCCAAAAAAATGAAAGATCACTTGAATTGGAAGCAGAAAACCGCGAAAGTAATTTTGGCGATTTTGAACATGCTTATATTGATAACGTTTCTATGTCCAATTTAACATATATAAATATGAGAGGCAGGGATGATTATGGCTGGGCGATGTCATCGTATTTTGGCCGCCTCTCATACGATTTTCGCGAAACGTATCTTTTTACATACGTATACCGTTTGGACGGTTCTTCGAACTTTGCACCTGAATACCGATTCGACGATTTCCATTCGGTTTCTGCAGGGTGGATATTGAGCCAGGAAAATTTCATGGAAAGCATTCCTCAGATCAGCTATCTCAAAATAAGGGGGAGCTGGGGACAGAATGGTAACCAGGATATTTATCCTCCTTTCCAAGATGTAGCTCAAATATCTTATGAAGATGCTGGCTATATGTTTGGAACCGACCGGACCGTAACTACCACTGGAAGTGGTCTGCTACAACTCCCTAATCCTTTGCTTGTTTGGGAAACATCGGTTCAGACTGATGTCGGGCTTGATATGAATTTATTCAATAACCGCTTGCAATCGTCCTTCGACTGGTATAAAAAAACAACCAAGGATTGGTTAGTAGACGCTCCCGCTCTTCTTATATTTGGATCAGATGCTCCATTTATAAATGGAGGAACCATTGAAAACAAAGGTGTCGAACTTATGTTAAAATGGACAGAACAAAGAAGTGATTTCAGGTATAGTATTACGGCTACTATGGCGCATAATAAGAATAAAGTTACCAATATTAACAATAGTGAGAAAATTATTCACGGTGTACCTAATGTGCTAAGTCACGGAACCTCTGAGATGTACCGTGCAGAAGTAGGATATCCGGTGGGTTATTTCTGGGGATACGAAACCGATGGTATCATCCAGAATGATACAGAAGCAGAAATCTATCTGAACAGCCTCACATCAGCTGCCGATGCATATGCAGCAACAAACGGTACCGAACCGGTTTATGATGAAACCCTTACTGAAGAGAATCTGGTTCCCGGTGAATTGCGCTTTGTCGATCAAAATGGCGACGGACTTATTAATGACGATGACAAAGTTATGATTGGAGATCCGAATCCGGATTACATTTTCGGTTTAACGATCAATCTTGAATATAAAAATGCATACCTGGAATTTGCCGGTGTTGGTAAAGCTGGTCACCAAATTGCCCAGTCGTGGAGATCATTTACCGACGGCCCAAAACAAAATATGTCATACGATTATGCAGAGGCTACCTGGCACGAAACCCGTAATCCCGACGGAACATTACCGCGACTGACAAGCGTTGCAACAGCAAGTACCCGCTACATGTCGGATATTTACATTCACGATGCCGACTACTTCAGAATCAGTAATCTTACAATAGGTTACGATTTCAGTGGATTGATTAAATGGGGTGCTATTCGCGAATTAAGGTTGTATGTAAGTGCTCAAAACCTCTATACATTTACGAAATACAACGGAATGGATCCCGAGGTGGGTTACGGACCGGATTCGGAAGAAGATGACGATGCTGCCAGTTGGGCTTCCGGATTCGACCTGGGATTGTATCCCCAGTCCAGAACATATATGATTGGATTAAGCGTTAAATTTTAACTTGTAAAAAATTAATAATGAAAACATTAAAATATATCTTAATAGTTGCTATAGCATTTGGAACATTCAGCTGTAGCGAGGACTTTTTGGACCGACAAAACCTGTACGGCAGACTTGATGACAATTATTACCAGAATGAACAGGAAATTGGAGAAGCTCTTACGGGTGTATATTCAATACTTCCTGTCGGGCCGGGAATGAACCAGCCAACCCTGCTTGGAATTATGCTTTCACCTTATTTCGCCGGTGGGGGTGGAGTAGAAGATGCTGTTGCACATGGCTGCGATGCTTTTGAATTCAGCATTGAAGATGCTTATATTAATTTTTGGGGGGAATATTACAAAGGAATTTTAAGGGTTAATATGATACTGAAAAGGTTTGATCAGGCCGTTTACGAAGACGAAACCCGGCGAAACCAGGACCTGGGAGAAGCTCACTTTTTACGTGCATATCTTTATTTCAGATTGGCCCAGTTTTTCGGTACAGTGCCTCTAATTACCAATCCTGCTCCTGTTAATTATCCGAGAGCATCAGAAGAAGAACTTTTTGCCCAGATCGCTTCCGATCTGAAGGTAGCATGTGAAATTATGCCTTCAACAAGGGTTCAAAACATTCCCGACGAGAGGATTGGACATGCTACCCGTTGGGCAGCACAAGGACTAATGGCCAGGGTTTTCTTATTCTATACGGGTGCATACGATGCAACAGAGTTACCTCTTGTTGAAGGAGGAAGCGTTACCAAAAGCGATGTCATTGGCTGGCTTGAGGATTGTATTAACAATAGCGGACACCAACTTCTGACCCATTATCAAAGTTTGTGGCCATACTCAAGTTCATATACCAATATTCCTGAATATCCGTACATTTATAATACAGGTATTTCCTGGGCCGATGAAACAAACAGCAATTACGAAACTGTATTTGCCATTAAATACAATGCTGATGGTAACCACACTAATAATTACACTCTGGCACGTGCCAATCAGCTTTCGCTGTATGTTGGAGTACGCGATAGCTACATTCTGCCTTTTGGACCCGGATGGGGCTTAGGACCCGCCTTACCGGCACTTTGGGATGTTTACGATAATGATGATGAAAGAAAAATGGGAACATTGGCTAACGCTAATGATCCTGAATCGACTGCTGTAGAAGGAACATTGGATAGCCTTGATATCAGTGAATATACCGGAATGCATGCAACAGGTATTTTCTGTAAAAAGTATATCCCTATCTGGGTGCCTGACGCTACCGGCACACTTACAAACATTTGGATCCTTATGGGGTATACCACGGCTGATAATCTTCAAATGATTAACATGCAGGATGAATATGTACTTCGATTTGCCGATATCCTGCTTATGGCAGCCGAACTGGAAAGCAGCAATGCACAAAATTATATGGATCAGGTAAGATCACGTGCAGGTTTAGGTTCTGTTCCTGCATCATTAGCCAATATTAAAAAGGAACGCCTTTATGAATTTGCAGGCGAAGGTCTGTACTATTTCGACCTTTTACGTTGGGGCGATCTGGCAAGTGTTTTTGCATCCATACCCCAAATAACAGTAAGCAATGCGGGTACGATAAGTTCGTATAAAATTCAATTTAAGGAGGATAGGAAATTCCTTCCGGTTCCTGAATCGCAGGTTCGACTTTCCGAAGGAGTTTTAGAGCAAAATCCGGGTTGGGAATAAGTAGTAGTAGGTTCTTCTTTCCTCGGGCCGGTATTTCACCGGCCCCTTTTTTTTACTTTTACAAGCGATTGAATGTGCGTATGTTTTAAAAAGAAAACAGGGCCATACGAAATTTCAAATATCGCCCTGTTTTTTTTACTATAAAACTATTAACTAACTACTAATATGAAAACACTTAGTACTCTCAGGCCACAGCCATTTGCGATCTCTCAAACTCACGTAAGCTGAATCCCGTTTCCCTTTTAAAGCACTTTCTGAAAGTATGTACACTTTCATATCCGCACGCACTACTGATTTCTTCTACAGAAAATTCTTCTTTTAACAGAAGCTTCTTTGCTTTTGCAATACGCCTTTTTATCATATATTGATAAGGTGTAAAGCCGCAAAACTCATTAAATGTCCTTATAAAATGAAACTCCGAAAGACAAGCCGCTCTTGCAATGTCCCTGATATCGATATTCCTGTTAAGGTTCTGATCGATAAAACTTATTGCCTTTCCAATTCTTCTTTCAAGATCTTGTCGCGTGATATCCCTCATGGCCCATATATTTTAGATTGAAATATTATGCATGTTACAGTCATGAGACGATAACCAACGCAAGGTTGCTTACAATGTTTTGGAATTTTTTATAAAAAAAAGACGTAACAAGATGTGTTGCGTCTCAATTTCAGATACTTATGATATAAGTCATTTTTTTTCCTTTTGTTTCTCCTTCTCTTCTTCTTTATCGGAAGAAACATCTTCCTTGATTTCTGAAGAAGCTACCTTAATGGTTATCTCTTCATTTTTCCTACTGAATCCAACATTAATGACATCACCTTCTTTTAAATCGGCTTTAATAATAACTTCAGCCATAGGATCTTCAAGATATTTCTGGATAGCCCTTTTAAGAGGTCTTGCCCCAAACTGGATATCATATCCTTTTTCTGCAATGAAATCTTTAGCAGCATTAGTAAGTTTAATTTTATAACCAAGTTTCACAATACGCTGGAATAAACCTTCAAGCTCAATATCAATAATCTTGAAAATATCTTCCTTTGTGAGAGCATTAAACAGAACAACATCATCGATGCGATTAAGGAACTCCGGTGCAAATGCTTTTTTCAGCGCGTTCTGAATTACACTCTTCATATATTCGTTCTGCTGAGTTTGTTTTGCCTTGGTACTGAAACCGATTCCCTGTCCGAAATCTTTCAGCTGACGAGTTCCAATATTCGACGTCATTATAATAATAGTGTTTCTGAAATCAACTCTTCTTCCAAGACTATCAGTAAGTTGTCCTTCATCGAGTACCTGCAGAAGCAAGTGGAATACGTCAGGGTGTGCTTTTTCAATTTCATCAAGAAGTACAACACTGTATGGTTTTCTTCTGACTTTTTCGGTTAACTGACCACCTTCTTCATAACCAATATATCCGGGAGGAGCTCCAACAAGTCTGGACACTGAGAATTTCTCCATATATTCACTCATATCGACACGGATCAAGTTGTCGGTCGTGTCAAACAGATATCTTGCAAGTACTTTTGCCAGCTGAGTTTTACCAACACCTGTAGGACCGAGGAAGATAAATGTTCCGATCGGTTTATTCGGGTCTTTTAGTCCTGCACGGTTACGCTGAATCGATTTTACAATCTTATTAATAGCTTCTTCCTGACCGATAACACTTCCCTTTATAACTTCATTCATTTTAAGCAGCCTCATTCCCTCAGCCTGGGCAATGCGTTGTACCGGGATGCCGGTCATCATCGCAACCACTTCGGCAACTTTTTCTTCGTCAACTATTTCCCGGTTACGAGCGAGTTCTTTTTCCCAACGCACTTTTTCTTCCTCCAGTTCTTCGATAAATTCTTTTTCTTTATCGCGGAAGCTGGCAGCTTTTTCAAAATTCTGGTTTTTAACAGCTTTGATTTTTTCTTTTTTTGTTTCTTCTACCTTTTTCTCCAGATTTAATATACTATCAGGCACTACAATATTGGATATATGAACCCTGGAACCCGATTCATCGAGTGCGTCAATTGCTTTATCCGGCAGATGCCTGTCGGTTATGTACCTGTTTGTAAGATGAACACAGGCGGTAATTGCTTCAGGCGTATATACTACATTATGATGATCCTCATAACGTTCTTTGATGTTATTCAGAATTTCAAAAGTTTCTTCTTCAGATGTAGGCTCAATCATAACTTTCTGGAACCTGCGCTCCAGTGCACCATCTTTTTCAATATGCTGCCGATATTCATCGAGAGTTGTAGCACCGATACACTGAATTTCACCTCGAGCAAGAGCAGGTTTTAGCATATTGGCAGCATCGAGTGATCCTGTTGCACCACCTGCACCAACTATTGTATGAATTTCGTCTATAAAGAGTATTACATCTGCTGTTTTCTGTAGTTCATTCAGAATGGCTTTCATTCTTTCTTCGAACTGCCCCCTGTATTTTGTGCCTGCAACAATAGATGCAAGGTCGAGTGTTACTACACGCTTACCAAAAAGAACCCTTGAAACTTTTCTTTGATTGATCCTCATAGCCAAACCTTCAGCTATGGCAGATTTACCGACACCGGGTTCACCAATCAGAATAGGATTATTCTTTTTCCTGCGGCTTAATATTTGTGCCAACCGTTCTATTTCTTTTTCACGACCAACAATCGGGTCGAGCTTGTCTTCTTCGGCTGCTTTGGTGAGGTCTATACCAAAATTATCCAGTACCGGGGTTTCGGAACTGGATTTTGAAGGCTGATCGGCTCCGCCACCCGGTTTTCCTGGCCCGAAAGTGCTACCGGTATCATCTTCTTCACTTGGAAATTCTGCACGGGGTTCAGTTTTTTCAATTGTTTCCTGCGACTCCTTTTCAAGTTCTTTTCTGACATTGTCATAATTAACACTGTGATCACCAAGAACTTGGGTTACAACTCCCTGTTCATCTTTTAGAATAGCCAGTAACAGGTGTCCGGTATCGATGGTGGTCTTATTTAATGATTTAGCCTCAAGATATACTAATTTTAATATGCGCTCCGAAGATTTTAGCAAAGGAATATTTTCAGTATGTGTTACTTTAATTGGTCCAGATGGATTCAAAGTACCTTCAATATCTTTTCTTAGTTCGTACAAATTCGCTCCCAGTGTAACCAGCACATCAATAGCAATCCCTTCACCTTCTCTCAATATTCCCAGGAAAAGATGCTCAGGCCCTATTTCAGTATTACCCAGTCGTATCGCCTCTTCCTTACTGTATGATAATACATCCTTAATCCGTTGTGAAAATTTTGCATCCATAGGTACAATTATTTACCATTTTTTATCAGTTTTTTACTACGCTTTGGTCTTTACAAATATACTAATATTAAACAACGTTTTATAAACACTATTTGTTGATAATTACAAAGCTTTTTTGGGCTATTTCCCGCTATAAATATCTACTTTAGTGCATTCAATTTCTAATAAATTTAACACTATTTTTCCACAAATAAAATCTTATTGTATTAACAATGGCAGAAGGAGAAAGAATAATCAAGATCAATATTGAGGAGGAAATGAAATCAGCCTACATTGATTATTCAATGTCGGTTATAGTATCACGTGCTTTACCGGATGTGCGCGACGGTCTTAAACCTGTTCATCGCAGAGTTTTATTTGGCATGTCGGAATTGGGAGTGATGTCGAACAGGCCATTTAAGAAATCGGCAAGAATCGTAGGAGAGGTGCTTGGTAAATACCACCCTCATGGCGATAGTTCCGTTTATGATGCGATGGTGCGTATGGCTCAGGATTGGTCGTTACGTTATCCTCTTATAGACGGACAGGGGAATTTCGGATCGATGGATGGTGATAGTCCGGCCGCGATGCGTTATACAGAAGCCCGCCTGCAAAAAATTGCAGAAGAAACTCTTTCGGACCTGGATAAGAATACCGTAGATTTTCAGCTTAATTTTGATGATTCGCTTGAAGAGCCTACAGTCCTTCCCACTAGAATTCCGAGTTTGCTGGTGAATGGTGCTTCAGGTATTGCTGTTGGAATGGCTACCAACATGCCTCCTCACAACCTGAAAGAGGTATGCGATGCAATAATTGCTTATGTCGATAATAATGATATTACGATTGAAGAGTTGATGAGCCATATTAAAGCTCCTGATTTCCCGACAGGTGGTATTATATATGGATATAATGGTGTAAAAGAAGCGTATGAGACGGGGAGAGGCAGAATTGTGGTAAGAGCCAGGACGGAAATTGAAATCACAGATTCGGGCAGAGAAAGGATCGTTATTAGCGAAATTCCTTATCAGGTCAACAAAGCGGAAATGATCAGGAAGATAGCCGAAATGATCAATGAAAAGAAGATTGATGGTATTTCATACATTAACGACGAATCAGACCGTACAGGATTACGCATTGTAATAATCCTTAAAAAAGAGGCACAATCTGCTGTTGTCTTAAACAATTTGTTTAAATATTCACAGTTACAAACAAGTTTTAATGTAAATAATATTGCTCTGGTAAAGGGTCGCCCAAGGATTCTTGATCTTCAACAGCTCATTAAGTACTTTGTAAACCACAGGCACGAGGTAGTTATCCGACGTACGCAGTACGACCTGGAGCAATCTGAAAAGAGAGCCCATATACTTGAGGGTCTGATCATAGCCGTTGATAATATAGATGAAGTTATACAGCTTATTCGTGCATCGAAAACAACTGATGAAGCACGTGAAGGGTTGATGGAAAGGTTCAAACTTACAGAAGTCCAGGCCAAAGCTATTCTCGATATGCGTTTGCAGAGACTTACCGGACTTGAAATTGAAAAGCTGCGTCAGGAATATGAAGAGCTTATGAAACACATCGAATGGTTGCGTGAAATATTAGCCAGTGAGGAGATCCGGATGAAGATCATTAAAGATGAAATACATGAGGTAAAGGAAAAGTATGGTGATGAACGACGCACAGAAATAGTGCCCAGCGCTGAAGAGTTTAATCCCGAAGACTTTTATGCCGACGATGATATGATCATCACGATTTCACACCTGGGCTATATTAAACGTACACCACTGACTGAATTCAGAACACAACACAGGGGAGGTGTTGGTAGCAAAGGCAGTGATACGCGTGATGAAGACTTTCTGGAACACATGTTTCATGCTACAATGCATAATACAATGCTTTTCTTTACTGAGAAAGGTAAGTGTTTCTGGCTTAAAG
Organism: Bacteroidales bacterium; assembly: GCA_016929525.1. GTDB lineage: Bacteria > Bacteroidota > Bacteroidia > Bacteroidales > UBA10428 > UBA10428. The sequence continues at coordinate 106,400 of JAFGIP010000048.1, read as the reverse complement.
TATATGAAATACCGGAAGGTACAAGGACTTCAAAAGGAAGGGCTATTCAGAATCTTATATCTATTGAAGCTGAAGATAAAGTTAAAGCTTTCATTAATGTTAAGAATTTCTCTGATAATGAGTACATTAACAATAATTATATTGTTCTTGCTACAAAACACGGACTAATAAAGAAAACAACGCTGGAAGCATATTCACGTCCAAGACAAAATGGTATAATCGCAATCAATATTAGGGAAGGAGACAGCCTTTTGCAGGCAAGACTTACCAATGGTAAAAATCATCTCTTGCTTGCAGTGCGAAGCGGAAAAGCAATCCGTTTTCCTGAAAGTACCGTTCGTCAGGTAGGAAGAACAGCATCGGGGGTAATTGGAATCAAATTACAGGATTCAAGGGACGAGGTAGTCGGAATGATATGTATCGAACCTGAAAACGAAGAAACAACAGTATTGGTAGTCTCCGAAAAAGGATTTGGTAAACGCACCGGTATTGAAGATTACAGAATTACCAATCGTGGAGGAAAAGGAATAAAAACTATTAATATTACGGAGAAGACAGGTAGTCTGATCTCAATAAAAGCGGTTACGGATAACGATGATATTATGATCATTAACCGGTCAGGTATTACAATCAGACTAAGTGTTATAAATGTCAGGATATCAGGTCGTGCTACACAGGGTGTAAGATTAATAAATCTGCGTGAAGGAGATTCAATTGCTGCTGTAGCAAGCGTAATTAAGAGTCAGGAAGAAGAAGACGAGGAAGATGGCCTTGAAACCGGACAAGATACACCAGATAATCCGGTAGAAAATAATGGATAGGTATCAATAAATGAATGATTTAATGGATATCTTGCATGAATTATTAAATTTGCTATGAACATACCATGGCAAATTTTTTGTTTACAATAATATGGAAATCAAATAAAACATTAAAAATGAACAAAGTAGCAATCGTAATAGCCATTTTTTTTCTGACATTCAGTTTAGGAATAAAAGGGCAAACGACAACAGGCACACCGGATGCAAACTATAGCATTCTGAAAAACAAACTGAAAAGAAGCGAGGATGACCTCAACGATGAGAAAAAGAATACTTCTGTAAAATACTGGCTTTCACGGGCAGAAATGTTCATGGATATTTATGAAGTATACCGGGGAATGATCATGGTGGGAACTGATAAAGCTAATGTGATGATTTTGCTGGGAGGTAGTCCGGCAGAACAAAAAACATGGCAGGAAGAAGGCAGTAATTTTGAGGAATATAAATATGAACATGTTACCGTTGTATTCAAGGACACTAAGGTTGAAACTCTTACAGAAGTTGATCCTTTGCACGAAACACCGCTGGAAGAAGCCTTAGTTGCATTAGATAAGGCCAAGGAAACCGATATTGAAAATAAGAAAGAGAAAAATATTAAAGAAGATTACGACAGGCTGAAGAAACTATTTGAAAGACAAGGGATAGAGCAGTTTTTTGTAGAGAATTATAAAGATTCATTTAAGTCTTTTTCAAATATTTACCTTATCAACGAGAAACCTGTAATGGAAGGGATTGTCGATACTACCATGTTATATTATAGTGGATTAGCTGCATCTAAAGCAGGTTTGGTTGATGAATCAATTAATTATTATGAACTGGCAAGGAAATACAATTATCCTGAACCTGATTTATATGTGTTCCTCAAGCAAAAGTACTGGGAAACGGGCGATACAGCAACGGGAGTTCAGGTATTGGAAGATGGATTCAAGAAATTCCCTGAAAATCAGCCCATTTTAATCGAACTTATTAACTATTACCTGATAGCAGATCGTTCACAAGATGCTCTTGAATATCTCAAATTAGCGCAGGAGGATGATCCGGAGAATATATCGTTCATTTTTGCCGAAGCTACTCTGTACGACAAGATGGGAGATACGGACAAAGCCCTGGAAACATATAAAAAATGTATTTTACTGGATCCACAGTTCTTCAATGCCTATTATAACATAGGTGTAATGTACTACAACAAAGCTGTTGAAATGTACAAGGCAGCTGATGAAATTAAGGATGCTGACGAATATGAAGTTGCAAAACAGGAAGCAGAAGAAGTTTTACATAAGTCAGTACCATATATGGAGCAAGCTCATGAAATTGATAAATCGGAATGTAGTACTATGGAAACTTTGAAAACTCTATATTATCGCATGCAGTTAAATGATAAGTATGAGGAAATGAAAGCCGAGATAGAGTCAAGTGATTGCTCAGCTGAATAATATTACGGGGAAGGGAGAATTTCATATTCTCCTTTCTTTTATTTCTTTTTATTTGACATAATATTAATTATACGACAACCGCAGAGAAATCGCGGCCGCTTGCGGTTAACATAATTTCAGTACTCGGACGCCGCCTTAGCGGTGTTTGAGTACGGTAATGAAATTATGTTAAAGCGATTTCTCGGTATCCTATCCCCGTAACCTAATAATCTTTCCGTAAAATTAATTCTAAAGACTTCTGAGCGATTTCTTCCAACGTATTGATCAAAGTTATTAAGTATAATTGATATTATATTAAATAGAACGTCTCGTCCTTGAATCTACATTCAGTTTTTATTTAAACCAATCGTGTTTGACTTATTTGCTAGAATTAACTTCACGTAATGCATTTGTCGCATAATTAGCACTATATTAAATTGTCTTTGGTTAGTACAAACCTGTTAAGTTATGGATTTCATCAATCCGTTGGAGAATTCTGATACTTAACGAATCCGAAAATCTCAATTCTGTCTTCTGTAATTCTGAAAACAACGGTATACCCCTTAAAAATTAAATCCCGGATATCATCAGAGTTAAAATAAATAGATTTCCTATAGCGGAAAGGATTATTTGGAATCTCCTTAATTCGAGATATCAGATCATTCTTAAATTTCCTGGCTCTCGCAGGGCTATCCTGAGCAATGTAATCGATTTGATTTTCTAAACGATTCAGAAATGAATCCTTAAATACGATTTTCATGTTGTTTAATCAAATTTTCCAGTCGTTGTTCAGCTTCATCCATTTCAATGAACTGGGCATTACCGGAAATTATATCACCTAACTCTTTCTCCAGGTATTTCTGGTTTTCGAAAAACTCAGCATCCTCGTTTATAATTTCTACTTCGTGCTTGCTAAATTTACTCAGCAGCCAGAGTATCTTGTCATAAACCTTATCATTTATTTTTAACCTGATTGTATGCATTAATAGCTGTGTTTCTACAAATATACGAACAATTATTTTTAATCGAACACACACTTGTAGCTCCATGCTTACGCCACAAGAGTGTTTGCAATACGTAACTAATGATACTTGCTCCCTCCGTTACCTTTTAGTCTCAATCTTTCATTTGGAAATAAATTATCGTTCAAAAAATTAATTTCCAAAGCAACTTAACATAATGCACCAACATTATACGACAACCACAGAGAAATCGTGGTCCCGATGCATATCGGGATTAACATAACATCAGTACTAAGACCACGCCTTGGCGTGGTTTGAGTACGGCATTGATTTTATGTAAAAGCCTGCCTCGCCGGCAGGCAGGCAAATTTTCGGCCCACTACCTAAATACTTCCAATAAACTTTTGAAATATTTAAATCTCACACCCTTAAGTAAATTTTCCTCAGCGCTCTTATCTCAACCTTCGCTGAAGCTTATGCTAACATGCAAAGTGTTTAAGTATAGTATGTTCATATTAATGTGTTATACTACGCACACCGGAAATCAAAGAAAATTTCATTCCCCACATTTCACATAACATATTTAGTCTAATATCAGAAAGCTTTTGTAACTTCATGAAAAGAACATTTTTCTGCATCAAAATCGTCATTATGAAGCTGAACAGATTAGTTAAACACCTTAAATATCTTTTATACCAAATCATTCACTGGTATGTTATTTTCCTGTTTTATATTTTCATTACCGGTGATGATGAGGTCTTTACAACGTATTTTAATTTACTTCTGTTAGATAATTTATATATTATCCTTTTGGTGTTCGGTTTTGCCATCTCTTTCCTGTTCTTTCTGCTGAATTTGCTTATTACCGACCGCATAGTCCGGTTCCTGCCCATGCGAATGATCGTATTTTTTAAGTGGCTGGTTTATTTCGGCTCTGCCTTTATATTGATGCTGATTGCAGCTCGTTTATCCGTTAATCAGCTCCGTATGGATAACTACGAAGAGATCTTTCAGCAAATCCCGAAGATGGATATTCATTTCTTTCGCTTTATGGCCTATTTTTATTTAAGCGGAATTATTTTCAACTTTTTAAAAGGAATGCGGATGAGCATGGGAAGAATGAATTTCATCCGCTGGTTCTTTGGGATCCTTAGCAAACCCAGGGAGGAAGAACGGATATTTATGTTTCTTGATATGAAATCGTCCACTACTATTGCCGAGAAACTTTTTCACAAGAAATTCAGCTATCTGGTACAGGATGTTTTTAATAACATGACAGTATTTGGTTTTTATCATGGTGAAGTATATCAATATTTAGGCGATGGTGCCATTATATCATGGAAAGTAAATAGCGGGATACTGGATTGTAATTACCTGAAAGCTTATTTTGCATTCAGAAAAAGGATTTCCGGACGAAAAAAGTACTTCAACCGGAAATATAAGCTGGTACCCAAGTTCAAGGCCGGAGTGCATGTTGGGCATGTAATGGTACTGCAGGTCGGACAAGGCCGAAGGGACATCTCTTATAACGGTGATACCATTAACACGGCAGCCCGTATTGAAAGTATGTGCAATGAATACCGTCAGGATTTATTGATCTCTGAGGATCTGTATAAACGAACAGAAGACAAAGATGCTTATTTCTTTAAGGAAATAGGAATAATTAAACTGAAAGGTAAAAGAAAAAGTACCGGTATTTACCAGGTAAAAGAGAAAAAACCTACTGTATGATTATAAGATATCTTTTTTAAAATTCATTGATGTTCCTGAATTAACAAATGCCCTGGTCTTTTAATAAATGATAAATGAATCCTGAATATCTCTGAATTTCCGGTGAGCGATCTCATCTGAACCGGATCTGATGCTCATCTAATCGTATATGGCAGTACCTTACAAATAAGCAATCAAAAAGCGAATATGCCCTATCATTTTACATTAAATGAACCGACCTATTCTTTTATAAATCTATAATATATGATATTGTTATATTTTCACGTCTTATCAACACCTGACTTAACGAACCTCGCCTGTCCTCCCCTTTCTGTCTGGAACTTCATAATCCTATTTAACATAATATTATTATAACTTTGTTATTTAACTCTATCCTCATATTTTACAATCTTCTCCTGCTCTACAGCCTCTTATTAGCTTGTTTGTAATCCGCAAACAGGAGTTTCTGACTGTTATGAGGATTGGATCTGCTTATCAGTTTAATACGAAAATATCAGTATTTAACGAGCTTAATAGTCTTCGCTTCTACCCCATTAGCATTCCTTATTACTAATTTAGCCAAATAAATATCACCGGTCATTAAATTGTAGAAATCACCTTTATCATCACAAGATATCAGGTGTTTTCCGGCCTTAAGAAATTCATTGTTCATCAGCATTTTAACTAATTGTCCATCTATGCTGTATAGTGTCAGGTTTACTTTTGAATCGAAGAGTAATGTAATATCAAGCTCAGTGCTAAAAGTAAACGGATTCGGATGTGAAGAGAACCTGGTATTCTCAGAACGATCCCGGGATGAGTATACACCGGTCTGAGATGTATCCAGCCGGACAGCATATAAGCCGTCGCGTCCGTCGGCAAGGAACATTACATTGTCACGCACTGCAATACTATATACCGAGCCGGGAGTATTATACCAGGCTACTTCCCGGGGATCCTCCGGTTCGGAGATATCCAGAACATGAACGCCGTTCTCCTGACACGACAGGTAAGCATAACCATTCCTGACTATCATGTCACCAATATTATAATCACCCTGAAAAAATCCAACCTGATCAGGGAAACTTAAATTGGAGATATCAAGGCAATATACTCCGGTATCCCAGGTAGCTATAAATGCATTGTTATTCTGTGTCCCTATTCCGGTAGTTGTTCCGTCGGGGATAAAGCTTCCTAATTCATCAGTAAGCTCCGGATTTTCAACATTGATGATGTGCAAACCCGAATCATTAAACAGAACAAAAGCCAGGTCGTTTTCAACAATAACATCTCTTGCATCAGCCTCCATCGTAAAAAATCCAAGTTCATCTGGGGTTGCAGGATCTGTAACATCTACTATTCTCAGTCCATCCCCGCCGTATGCTGCATAAGCCATGTTTTCAATTACAAAAACATCCTCAGCCACATCGGTAGCTAAATACTGACCGGCTTCATCAGGTTCAGACGGATCGGATATATCAATAATTCGAATTCCATTTTCATAGCAGGCCATATAAGCGTAATCCCCTTCAACAGACAAGTCTGTTGCGTAATCGTTCGTTTCGATAAAACCAACATGTAAAATATTTTCCGGATCAGCTATGTCAAGTACTCTGAGTCCATGATCTTCTTCAATAACAAATGCATAATCACCCTTAATATCGATACCCATTATTGAGCCTGTTGTCTCATACTCGTATAGCTGTTCAGGAGATTCAATGTCTGACAGATCTACCACAGAAAGACCTTTGGATTTTCTCGGTATATATGCCCGGGAATTTGAAACTGCAACACGCTGAGCCTCTGATAAAGTTGGTAAATCAGCCACAAAATCAGGACTTGAGGGTGTTGAAATGTCATATATAATCAGTCCCTCTCCGGTGTTGGCCAGAAAAAGATTATTACTTTCAATAGTCACCCCTATCGTATAACTGTCTACTGGTAAATTTATAACTTCCAAAGGATCGGAAAGATTGGTTATATCGAGTACTCTCAGTCCATTAGATGAGGAAGCCAGATAGGCATAATTATCTTTTATGGCTACACCAAGTATATAACCACCCGGGTCGTAATTGTACAGTTCATCAATAGCATAAGGGTCTGCAATATTCAAAATTCGCAGGCCTCTTGAAGCGTTGGCTAAAAATACCAGGGTATCCTGAAGTTCAACTTCCCATCCATAGAACATGGTCTCATAACTATTTATTTCAAAAGGTTCCGATGGATTGCTTATATCAACGATATGAAAGTAGTATTCTCCAAAAACATAAGCCATGGTATCATTTGCTTCAACATCGAAAGCATAGTCCGTTTCCGAAAGTGGCAATTTGCTATGTAACTCCGGATCGGAAGCTGAGGAAACATCTACAATAGTAAGTCCTTCATATCCGTTGGCCAGTAACACCTTACCTGACTTCATATCCATTCCCCGAATATCTCCGTTAATCAGTGTCTCTGAAAGCAAAACAGGATTTCCGGCATTCGTAAAGTCGATGATATCGAGGTATCCCCCTTTAGCAAAATAGGCTGTATCCCCTGTAACTTCCACACAGTAAGTCGACCCATTCGCCCAACGTCCCAATAAAGTGCAATTATAACTATCCTGCCCAATGGATAAGAGACAAAATAGATTTACCAAACCGATACATATTGTTCTTAAAAGAATTTGTATTGATTTCATTAATGTTTATTTAAGTTACATGTCGTGATAAGACTTCTACTGGAATAAATAATAACTTCAACAAGTTACGAAGTGAAACGATATAAGTCAATATGTACCGATCCCACGTACTAATTAGCAAATTTAAAAGTGGATTATGCGACATTCGGTGAGAAGAATTCTTCAGAAGCTTTGGTGAGCTGAAGAACCCAGGTCATATTTATAGCTGTCAACAGGCACGATTCCGGATCGCGGAACGTATTGAAGGTTATATGACCATATCAGACTTTGGAATACTTAACCGGTGATGTTAAAAATATTTGGGTTTCGATCTTAATTCCGGAATTTTTAAACAATATACCTATCAGGCTGGAACTAAGAGCCTGCTTCATACATTCTTCAAGAACTTCTTTTTTAGCAGCCGATTTAACTTTACTTATTACCTGCAGGCTGAAAGAAGGATGTATTTTGTCACTATAATTAATAATCCGGAGTTCTGTTTCAAGATCCTGAATAATTATATGGCGCCTGGTAATTTGTTTCTTAAATTCAGCCGTTATGCAACCGGTAAATCCCATTAAAACCAGATCAAAACAGTTGATTTCATTATTACTTTCCTGATTGACCGGATCTGAAATAGCAATATTCAGATTTTTACTATTATTCAGAATATAATTATTCTCACTGATCCATTTTGCTGTTGTTTTCATTGTCTGTATTACTTAATAAGCAAAATTACAGACAACAAAAACGAATTTCTACCGCTCAAAAACGTAAAAATATAACTACGTTGTTAAGCTGATGAATAAGTATTAAAACGTAGATAAATAAAAAGTAAGTTAACTTACATTTACCGTCTCAGATTTCAATTATTCCTTCGACTTTTTCTCAGCTAACTTAAACATTGATTCAAGAATCTTTGTTAGGTTCTTTTCATATTTATTTACCATATCGACTGTAAGATCGTTTACGGCTATCCAGTATAGATTGTTTTCCTCGTCAGGTATTTTTTCAAACGTAAGATTCTTAACCTTACCTTTATGCTCTATTCTGAGTGCTATTTTATTTTCGTTAATAACACTCAAAGTATTTGCGCCTTTGGTAATAGAATTTCCACTGGTAATTGTTTTAAAGAATTCAATAGTTTCATTGAAAATAGGCTGATATGACGGAGGCAATGTTTGTCCGAAGATTTCAGCTGTGATTAAGAACAGTCCGAGCATCAAGAGTGTTTTTAATATTTTCATAGTATTTCAGATTATTTAAACGTTATATTGAAATTTTAATATTTATGTAAGGAAATCAAACACTGTTTCTAATATACAAAATAATACCGATTTATTTAAAGATTAAAGATATACAAAAGGATAAACGTCTAAAAACTGTTATTATTCAGGTTTATAAATTTCGGTAATAATTCAACCACATTTCACTTATAAAAACTTAACTTTTCAGATCGTTAACTATACCGAACCTTAAAAATCAGTTTATGCGGAACATATTAAAGTTATATAAAGATACCAGGTATTTTTACAGAGAATCATCGGATAATAAATCCATTTTTCGAATAATTTTCGAGCTGATTTTCTGGATATGGTTAAATAACAGGGTTATTATTGAATATTTTTTTATTGGCTTACATCAAAAAGGAAACAGGTTACAGGATTTTATCGCCAGAAAAGAATTTAACAGAATTCACAATAAGCTTAATCCTATATATTACAGAGCCGTGCTGGAAGATAAATTTGTTTTTGATAAGTATATGGAAGGCTCAGGATCCCCGGTTATACCTTTATTAGGCAGAATTGAAAATGAAAGGATTTATTTTAAGAATAACCTTTCAGGAATTAAACTCGATGACATTGTTAACTTAACATTACATTGTTTTTGCAAGCTCAACACAGGATATGGAGGTTTAAATGTTTTTAAGCTTGATGTTGAGGATAAAAAAATTAAGATCAATAATAAAGCAAGCACTTTAGCAGATTTAAAGAAAATAGTCAGCAAGGGTGTATATGTTGTTCAGAACACTATTATTCAACATCCGGAAATGAATAAGTTGAATGATAAATGTGTTAATACACTACGTATTCTTACTATAAGCGATGGAGAAACTTTTATCTACCTTGGAGGTTTTCTGCGTATTGGAATCGGAGACAGCGTAGCTGACAATACCACGAAAGGTAACTTAACCTGCGGATGGAATGAATCCGGTAAATTATCTGAAAAGGCTTTTGAATTTATACCGAAAAGAAAATTTCATACACACCATCCAAATTCTAAAGCAGTTTTCAAAGATTTTCAAATTCCATTTTTTAAGGACGCAATCAATTTGGTAGAAGAAACTCATAAACAACTTCCGTTCTTTTTTATCATTGCATGGGATGTTGCAATATCGGATAAAGGTCTTGCCATTATTGAGGCAAACCCTGTTCCAGATATTTCTTTTATCCAATCGTATTATGGAGGCTTACGACAAAGAATCAGGGGTTGTGCCTATTCATTTGCTGCCATCAAGCATATTAATCTTTAATATGTTTATCTTGCGATCAGTAACTTATCTGATTCCACAATTCCATTCTCAGTGATTACATTCACTATGTACATTGCTGATGGAACAGTCCTGGTATTCCAGTATACTTTACCTGTATATTCTGCAGGTATACTGAACCGGGTAACCTCCGCTCCCATCACATTTGATATGGAGATCATTGAATAATTTGATGATACAGAACGTAAATCATGTTCAATAATCACCTGGTGATCTCCAGGGTTGGGATAAATATTCAAAAGTGACTGATCCGGAATATCATCAGGTCTGCTATCAATGTTAGTTATCGATCCCGGCTGATTACATGAATAACCGAACTGTGTCCAGCCCTTGTTGTTATCTTCATGAATCTCTTCAATTAAATTATTTGGATCGACTATTACATATATTTTCGTGAAGTCGTCCAAAATCAGGTCTTCAGTAGCAAGAAATTTAACTTCTGTTTCCACCCTGCCCCTATCTCCAAGTCCGTTTTCAGTAGTAAAAAGAGTATTCCCGTATATATCTTCAATTTTGGTACCTCCTTCATCTGGATCTTCATGATAAATCTCAAACTCTACCGGACCTCCGGTACCTACAAAACTGTAATTAAATAGTTTTAGGAACAGGCTTACGGTATCATTTTCCTGCGGCAGGTAACTTGAAAAGTAAATTGATTTTGTCCGATCGAGGTTTTCAGTATTACTTAAACCAGGGTTATGCACTAAATCGTACCTGTACGGTAAATTCAGTGCAGGGTCAGGTTTCTCTTTGTATACTGATGTTGACCAAAAAGAACCCGAACCTGGTTGGTTGTTTATATCAACTTCGAAGGATAAAATTCCTGAACCATCAGTATTCCAATAAATTTTTGGACTTATCACATAGTTGAATTCATTTGGTGACCCAATAATATTGGTTGGTGTGATGCTAAACTCAGTTTCTTCACTTATGCTGTTACTATACAGATTCAGAAAATTTATTTCAATGGCGTTAGGTGGATAATCGGTTGGCAGACCGCCGGCTTCCAGATATTCCGTTCCATCCTGGTTTTCAGGGAGTCCAATTCCAAATCCAAGAGGAGAAATACCGGTATTGATAGCTGCATACGATTCACTGGAGATGGTCCATTCGAGACCTGAACCTGATGTTAGCGTATAATTAATTCCCCCTGAAGGTGACATGGTATAACTTGGGACATTCCCTTCATCCAGTATTATCCAGCTTCCTGCTGTTTTAGGTAGATCAGATATATTTTCGTAACCAGAATTTATTTTCGGATAGGAAAGAATATTCCCAACCTCATAATTCGGGGTGTAATTAAAAACCGATTTCCCGTTGGCAATTATTGTTTGAGGTGAAAGGTTGTTTGCCGGAAATGCTGCAATCACATAACAGGTTGTGTCCAGAGCATCATCCAGAACAGGGTACTGATAAAGTGTTATCGGAATTTTTAAATACTGGATCACATCGTCAGAACTTGCGGTTATGGCAACGGAAATAGTCTGCGAATTAGTTTCGTTATTCACTTCATTAAATTTCACTCCATATTTTGCTTCTACTGAGGTACTGATTCCCAAGCCTGCACTAAACGCTCCTTTTTCCACTCCCGCTTCTGATGAAAGACCCACTTCGCTTGATACTGCCCAATCACTTGTTAACTCAACCTGGGTAGTTGTAGAGGTTGTCTGACTCCGGGTTATTTTAACTTCGAGGTCACAGTCCTGTTCGGGATAGCAGTTGTTCACATCATACTCCTGATCGCCAATAATATCAAAATGACTGGGTATAGCCCCTATTATAAAAACAGGTTGTAAGTATTCACAGTCATACACGGCAGGCTCCCCAAAATGAAGATCGTTACCATCAAGATTACCTGCTGCGATCGCGTAGGATCTCTGTGTGGTACCTGATACATCCGAAAAGGTATATCCGCCTCCGGCTAACGTGTCGGTACTAAAATCTTCAAGAACACCACTAATATTGATGAAAAAATTATGATCAGTATTGTCTTCTCCCGTACCTTTGGAAAAGGTTATGATTTCATCCCGGCCATCCTGGTCAACATCTCCTAATTCTAATCTGTCAATGGTTTCCAATACTCCACTGTTGTTCTCATCTAATACCACACCCCCGCTATTTCCTTTAAACATGATGATATCATCCATTACCGTAAATATTTTACCTCCACTGGTCATTAATACCACATCCTCAGTGAGATCTCCGTTCACGTCACCTGAATTTATTTCCAGTGGATAATTTTCCTGAAAAACAGCTGAACTTGCATAACTCCACAGAGTGTCAATAATCATTAGTGATAAAAGGTCTTCACTGGCTCGAATTAAAAACTGAAAATAATTGTCATAATCGAACAACGGTTCTCCGTAATATAAATAGGCAAATGCTGCAAAAATATCTTCTTTTGGATCTTCAAGTTCTTCGGAATGTGTTCTAAGCCCCGTTACTGCAGTTTGTGCATATCCAAGAGCATATTCGCCGCCATTATAATCTGCCAGATGTACATCATCCAGCACCAGGTATGATTTTGGAGTTATCGCATTTGAACCTGATGAATTCACTTCATACACTTTTACAAAGATCTGAAATTCAGCATCCCCGCTTCCACTCTCTTCAAGTCCGATTAAAATAACCTCGTCAGATCCGTCACCATTTAGATCTCCTGAGGAAAGATCGAAAGCGTTCCTGGCATTTATGCGAAGGGAGATTTGGTCTTCGATATGAGCTCTTGCTTCCAGAGATTCACTATTATCCGAATCAAGAACCTGAATATGAACAATATTATCCTCTGATTCCCACCATGCAACGGCCACTTCATCCGTTCCATCACCATCGAAATCTCCTACCGTATTTACGGGAGCCCCGCTTAAAGGAGGAACAGGTATGCTTATATAATTGTGAGGTTCATCTAACTCGTATATATAACTTGAATCTTCCGAGACAAACTCCGTGTACATTGTATTTATCCCTACTTTAATTTCAGTGTCTCTTTCAACAATATAGACCATATCTTCACGCTTATCATTATTAAATCTTCCTGTCGAAACACTTAAATAGCTTTCATCTCCCAAATCAACACTGTCTAAATTGGTCGGGGGAGTTAAAGATAAAACCAGATCACTGCCCTGGTCTGCATAATGTTCAATCCAGTCATAACCAAAAACTCCCTGGGTTATGTTATTACTTTCCGCTTCATTAAAAAGAATAATAATATCTTCATGATTGTATGTATTCTTGTTGTCAATAAACGGATTGGGAAACTCCTGAGCCTGAACTGGGTAATATAGTAAACCAACCAGCTGTAAAATAAAACAGCAAGGTAAAACGAGATATTTTTTCATGAGTTTAGATTTAGATCACAAGCTTAGGTACCTGCATTTGAAGATAAAAACATCTTAAATTATTATTTGTTCATGTATAATTATTTCTCTCATAACTTAAAATTATTTTTAATGATTTTATTATGAACTGCGGTAATTAACATTAAGGTATTACTCAAAATATAAATTTTAAAAGTGTGAGCTATCCGTTGCTATTTAAGTAGATTTCTTATTATGTCATTCACTGTAACAAAACTGAGTTATATCGTTTTATTAATTATATGCAAACACTTCATTAAAGGTATTACCCGGATTATGATTATCTTTAGACCGGAATCATTCAAAATTTTTAAGTAATTGAAAATTAACATTCTAAACTATGAGATATTTTATTCATCTTATAATATTTATTTCACTCATTACACTCCAGAATTGTAAGAAAGAGGATACTAATAGTACAAACTATACAGTAATCATGAGTCAAAGTCGCCTGGATTTATCTGTTGGAGACTCTGTCAGATTAACAATAACTATAGTACCTGATGATGGATCCGATAATAGTGTTGCATGGGAATCATCGAACTCAAGCATTGCCAGTGTAAATGAAACCGGACTCGTAATAGCCCTGTCTGAAGGTTCGACAACAGTATCAGCGATTACCACACAAGGAAGAAGTGCAAACTGCCAGGTTTATGTTGAAAATGATGTTCCTTCTGTACTTAGCTTATTAAGAGCTGAAGGTAATAGAGTTGTTAATGAAGAGGGTGATACCATAATGCTTCGGGGTACAAATGCAGGCAGCTGGCTGGTACAGGAAGACTGGATGACAGGAAATACCGCTGGTTGCCAGTTGGAAATGTTAGAAACACTGAATGAGAGGTTTGGTCCATCTGTGACCGAAGACCTGATAGATATATGGGAAGAGAACTGGATCACAGAAGACGATCTTGACAATATTCAGGAATTAGGTTTCAACTGTGTTCGTGTTCCCTTTACTTTTATGAATTTAATTTACTATGACAGTTATCAGTGGAAGTATGATGCTTTTGATCGACTTGACTGGATTGTTGAGGAATGTGATGAGCGTGAAATCTACGTTATCCTGGATATGCACGGTGCGCCGGGTTCACAGAACGGCAGTGACCATTCCGGTATCGATGGTGGTGATTCAAAAGAAGAAGCATCTGAATTTTTCTTTGGTGAAAATGCTGTTTCCAACCAGGCAAAGTTTTATGAGATATGGGAAGAGATCGCAGATCGTTATGCCGATGAAAATGCTGTAGCTGGGTACGATCTGTTAAATGAACCTTTTTGTACTTACCGCTATAGTTCGAGTATAGGAGAAACCGCTTTGCATAATCTGCTGTTTTCTATTTATGATGAAGCTTATAGCAGAATTCGTGCTATAGACCCGAATCATATGATCATCATGGAAGCTACATGGGATCCGTGGGATTTGCCAAATCCTTCAACCTATGGGTGGACAAATGTTATGTATGAATATCATAATTACCAGTTCAGCGATTATGATAATGTAAATGGTGAGCAGATAAGCAGTATGACAAGGAAATTAAACAATATAAGGAATTATGACGATAATTATAATGTACCTAACCTGATGGGTGAGTTCTGCTTTTTTAATAACCCGGCAGCCTGGGAAGAGGGTATGGCTCTTATAAATTCATACGGGGTTCACTGGACAAGCTGGAGCTATAAGGTACAGGCATCATATGGTAATTGGGGAATCTACCACAGCTCAACAAGCAATATTAATATCTACACCGCAACTGAAAGTGAAATCAGATCAGCATGGAGCAGTATGACTACCACAGAGAATACAACACTTGCAGATATATTATCAACCTATGCCACCGGACTAACAACTTTTTAGTCCGGATTATATATATGAGATTTCAATATAAACGGAGGTTGCATGCTGACTGCAACCTCTGTTTTTTTTATTATATTTTCAAACAAGTATGCAGAAAAATGAAGGATAACAAGTTATCTGAGAAGACTGTTAGCAGTTAACTGTATTCTTTGATTAAAGGTCTCTCTCCTAACCTAAAACACATGAAAACACCCTGGGAAAAAGGTAAGTATCATTAATATTCCTTTCAGAAGGGTTATCACCATTGTACCCTGGTAAAATTGTTGTTGTGATATTATATCACTGATCAGTCTACATATAAAAACCCGCAAGTTAATAAGTGAAATTATTCAGTGTTTCTGTATTGCTGAATCTGTATATTTTCTTCATCTAAATACAGATTGTTTTGAATACTTCTGTGCGATTTTGGTGTTGTATAGTCCGAATCAACGCTTACATAATTAAGATGCAGTAACATATTTTCCTCCCTTTTATCCAGGGTTTCAAACTTTAGCAAATTATCTGTGCTTGTTATAATATATGTTGTCTCGGAATTAATTTCTTCTTTGTCAATTTCTGCTTTCTCTTTTGCAAAATCATTTATCATTGCAATAATGCTGCTTCTGTCAATATATTTGATTTCCTGTTCTTTTTTGAGCTCAGAAATTGCCTCAACGATCACAGCATCCAACATTTTTGGCCATAAATCATTGAACAACTTATAATTATGATATATGTCTATGCCGTATATCTCGCCATTGATGGCATATACAAAACCAACAGACTGTTTGTTATCACTGCCCACTTTATTAAAATAGGCTTCGTACTCCGATTTGACCTTTTGGAGTTCTTTGTTTTCAAGTGTTAGCTGCAAGCTTGATTCTGAAACTTCATCTTTTACATCAAATGAGTCGTCGTATTCATAATTTGATACCATGCTTTCGTTTACTTTACTCTGCTGCCTGCTTACTTTGTCCCAGACTTCACTCTGGCTTTTACTTTTCTTAGCTGCTACTTTAAGATCTCTCGATGATAATGCATATTTACTGGAGCTAAAAGCAACATCTGCTTCATCTTCTCTCTGGTGCCATCTTCCCGATTCCACACATAAACTGGCTAATGGTACTTTCCCCGATTTCGGTGGCAGTATGATGTCTTTACCTATTGTCCGGTCTTGTTTTCCTCCTTTAACTATCTCTCCTGAACAGATAAATATAAAGTTTCCGCTATGATTTTCAACAACCAGCTGATTAACATTTTCGGTTTCAAAAACGGTAATATAATTTCTTTCCATTGCTTCCGACAAAGTGATATACTCCTTATCTATAATACCGCTTTCGGTTGAAAGAAAAAATAGCTGCAGGTTTTTAAATGAATGAGATTTTCCTATTTCATAAGGAAATTCTTTTGAACTTAATAACGTATCGCTAATTTTCGGAGCACGTTTATCTGTTGATGAATCTGCAGCCTTAATAGTAAATGCTACAATAAGTGTGAACGATGCAATGCTGATAATTACTGCAAAATAGAATAAACTCCTTTTTATGTTATTCATGCCATTTATTATTTATGATTTAATGTAGGATGCTTATAACGAGAAATTCCATAAAATAATTTCAATTACTTTCTTAAAATATCTTAAAAGATGTGTTTCGTTTTATCCTACCTGAATTAGATATAAACGAAATAGCAACTCCTGTAAATCCAGTTATCTGGGATACACTGCGATGAGCTTTTAGATGTGTTTATCTATTTAAAACCTTTGGAATAGTATATGTATTAATTTTGTAATTATGATTAAATTGTAGTGAAATTGATTGTAAGATAACTTGTAGTAATTAGTAATAAGAAGAAAAATAAATAAAATGATAAAGAAGATGAAGCACATCGCAGTTGTAATGGTAATGATCATTTCAGTGGGAAACCTTATCGGACAGGAACTGAAGATCGGGCAGGAAGCGCCTGATATTATTCAGGAATCATTAAATGGAGAAGAATTAAGACTTTCTTCTTTACGAGGTAAAATGGTATTGATTGACTTCTGGGCATCGTGGTGTGCTCCATGTCGCAGAGAGAACCCCTTGATTGTTGATGCATATCATAAGTATAAAGATGAGAATTTTAAAAATGGAGAATGTTTCACTGTATTTAGTGTTTCCATGGATATGAACAAAAAAGCCTGGGAAAATGCTGTCAGAAAAGATAGTCTGGGCTGGCCCTATCATGTAAGTGATTTAAAGGGATGGCGTAATGAAGCAGCTTTATTATACAATGTAAAGGCTGTACCTTATTGCTATTTAATTGACGGGGACGGATTTGTAGTTGCCATAAATCCCCGAGGAGAAAGACTTGAAAGCGAACTTAAAAAACAACTGAAAAAAAAGAAGCTGTTTTCTTTATCCGAAAAATAATATTACCTGATTTAAAGTAAAATTTCGAGAACAAATAATATTAAACCTGCCTGCAGCAATCAGACAGGTTTGATAATTTATATTAATTACATTTTACTTCTTACCTGTTTCTTTCAGCTCCCGGGTTTTAGCCATTAAATCTTTTAGCCTCTCTATAACTTCTGAAAGTGCTTTTTCCTGACTT
Organism: Bacteroidales bacterium; assembly: GCA_016929525.1. Taxonomy (GTDB): domain Bacteria; phylum Bacteroidota; class Bacteroidia; order Bacteroidales; family UBA10428; genus UBA10428. The sequence goes on along the minus strand of JAFGIP010000048.1, from coordinate 88,503 downwards.
TCAGAATCTATTGCAGCGATCACTGAACTACAACCAAGATCTACCGCCAAATCATCTAAATCATCTTCGGTATATTCTCGTCCGTTATAGTAATAAACACATTCATTATCTGTGCAGCATGCGGTTACCATATGACCATCGCAGATTTCATCCTGTTGGCAGGTCTCTTTAGGATCCGATTCACAACTGTACCATGTTGTTATAAGAATTCCTAAAATAATAGCGGTTAATAAAATAATTTTCTTATTCATTTCTACTATTTTGTTGCTGATTAAATTCAAAATTAGACTGTTTTTTTCGAATACTGATACAAAGGTACTTCTTTATTTAAAAATAACAGAAAAACAATATTTACAATTTATTTGCCAAAAATAACCTTATTCCACCCCGGTATTATAATTTACTATGTGAGGGTGAAACCTCAAATTTAAAAGCGCTTCACTTGCTTTTACTTTTCTTTCCATTTCTTTCCAGTTCTTTTCACTATCCAACCCACTGCGGCGTTTACCTTTCTCACTATATGATCTGACCCGTGTACCTTTACGGCCGTCATCGGCGATGTCATCGCCACCTTTATCTTGTTTCTTGGTAATTCTATCCGACTTTCCCGTTAGCAAATCGCTTAAAAATACCATGAAATGGTAAGAATAATCTTCACCAAAACCTTGCATTCCCAGTGCCTGCGCATCAAGTTTATTGCTAACTACCAATGTTGTGGGTACATAAATTGCGTCCTGAAATACAAATATGTTACTGTTAATAGTTTTAAACTCGAGCTTATTGAGATTATCTATACCCGGCAGGTAGGGTTCCATTTCTTTTAATGGCGGATAATTATAAATTCCACCTTTCTCCAGTTTAACATCACCTTTTACATACATCTTATTCCTAATCAATGAATCTCCTTTAATTAGTATTTGGCTATGCACTTCTGATGAAAGGATACCGGTAACATTTTCATAAGTTATTTCAGGTTTATAATATTCACTGAAATTATCGAAATCACGGAGTAACTGGTTTACATCCATCCCTTCAACTTTGTTCTTTACCCATAAGGTCCTTTCATCGTCTTTAATTGAATATTTAAGGGATGTATTATGCTTTCCTTTAAATCCGTTGAACTTAAACTGATCTACCAGGTACAGACTGTCTCTAAGATTAAACAAAGCTGAAATATTATCTGCAACCGCCTTATTATAAGTAAAACTTTTCACTCTAAGTTTTCCTTTAATCGAAAAGGTGTAATTTTTAGTTACCGTGTCATTATCTTTTTTAGTCGTGATTACTGTATCTGCGGCTCTTGCAGAAGCTGCTGCTAACAATGTTTCCGTATTCTCCATTAATGTTTTAACCTTATCCGCATCTTTATCTTTTTTTATAAACGGAGCAATCATCGAATAGTCGAGATCCCCCAAATTAAAACGCCCTTCAACGTAAAGTCGCGATGCCTGATTCTGAATAACAGAATTATACAGGTTCACAATTATTGCTGAATCTATACCGAAATCTGCACCATTGTATACACCTTTGAGATTAGTTATTTTGACGGTATCTTGCTCTATATTTACGTTTCCTGTTAAGTCCATTACACTCATTAAAGTATCAGGCATTTCTATTGATATCTTGCTGAAATCTATATCATAGGTGCTGTTTTTAAACACCAGATCATTTACCTGGTCGGCAATGGAATCGGGGTTCAGCTTGCCTCCCGAGGTAATTCGTGCTGTAATTTCACCGGACATTTCTTTAACAAGTGCATCGGGAAGTATACCGTGTATTTCACCCAGGTTAATTTTCATATTACTCATTAAACTATATTCCGGTATTTTCAGATTCTTCATATTTAATGAGCCATAAACAGCACAACTGTCCGTTTTGATCTGATATGACTTCATATCTATTCCCATTTCAGCAGGTTCACTAATTTTCCCCGATAACTGTGCATCGAAAGACATGTTATTAACGTTCATCTTGTATTTCGGAAGGATCAGTTGAAAATCACGGGCAATTATATTATGCAGATCGTATGTTATTTGCCCTGATATTGAATTAAAAGTAAGTGTTGAATCCAACTCAATAAAAACATTGTTTAGAGTAAGGTCAAGCTGGCTCCTGTCAAGCAAATAATCTGTAAAATCTCTTCCTAAGCAATCAGGTATTATACCTTTTGACTTAAATATGGCACGCAACCGGCCCTTCGCTTCGAGCAGAACAGTATCTGGTATGAATTCTGTGAAATCGCCTAAATTGATATTAATATCAGATGTGATATTGTACTGTATACGATCGAGATTTCTGATACTGGCAGATATATCGAGATTACTCCGTTCTGTTTCTGCATGAAATTTTCTGACAATTATACTTGTTGTTTTATTGTTCTTTTCTTTTCCGTTTGTGCCATGCACATTCAGGGAAATGTTTCTTAAAGCCGGATAATCTGCATATTTAACTAAACCATTATTAATTGTAATATCCGCATCAATTTCGGGTAGTAATGAATCTGAAAAAGGTCCTTTAGCTGTAGCATCTAAATTAAGTACACCGGAAATTTTTTTCAAACCTATTTTATTCAAGGTCTTCTGAGGTATATACTTTGCCAATTCATCAACATTCATTTTTGTTCCCTGAATACGGATATCAGTTTCAATTGTATCACCTAATATGGCACTTCCTGTAATATCGAAATGAGCTCCGTCGGTCAAAATTGTCAGCTCCCGAATATCCACAGTATCTTCCTTATAGGTTATATTCAATTCTATCTCAGTCTCTTTCATCAGGTTTAGTTTTGTATCCTTATAGCCGCAGTTATTTAGTTTTAATTCCCCTTCTATCGAACCAAATAAATAATTATCTTTTATCTTACCCGTAACTTCTGCTTTGGATATTTTCAGCTGTGCATTAATTAATTTCAGACTATCATAATAATCACAATGTATATCCTTCAATAATAATTCTTTTAGGAATAAATTCAGTCCGATGGATACAGTATCATGATCTGCGGTATCTTTTTCAGGTACCTTTGTGAGAAAATCGAGATTGCTTACACCATACCTGTCAACAATATATTCTATTTCCGCACCTTTTATTTCGACTTTCATAATTTCAAATTTGCCTTTAAAGAGGGGTATGGTCTTAACTGATACATATACTGTGTTTATTTGCGCAATGGTTTCATCATCGGAGATGAGTGTATCTGACATGCCCATAATACCGGGGGAACTGAGCAATACACCTTCAAGTTCTACAGTAGCCAACGGGAACCTTCTGATAAGGTTAAATGAAATATCTTCAATAAAAAGAGATGCGTTAATGGATTTACTGATTTTCTTCAGTGCAATATCAGCAATCTCATTTTCTTTGATCTTTGCAACTACTGATAGCAAAATAACCAGTGTAAGAAGTCCTGCAACGACGATTGTAAATATTTTAAATACTTTCTTCATTTGTTTAACTGTTATCTGATAACTCTTTGTAAGGTATGTTTCGATCCTAAAGATAATTATAATAGATATCCTAAAAAAAGACTTTCATGATAGTTGGTTTCAGTTTATTAAATTGATCTGAAAAATGAAAGACGCAAATATATTCAGCGGGTTGCATTATACAATTTTGTAATTTGAAGACATAATAATAAACGCAAAACAAAATTCATAATTTTAGCGTTAATTCGTCATTGTTAAATCCTGCAGAAGATGGTTTCTCAGCCCCTTGTTGAAGTTGTTGATGTTATTAAGTCGTTTAAGGATGTAAAAGCTGTAAACGGTTTAAGCTTCTCGGTCAGGGAAGGTCAGTTTCTAGCATTGCTCGGCCCTAACGGTGCCGGTAAAACCACTATGGTTGAAATGATAGAGGGAATCCAGTTCCCTGATAAGGGAGATATTATTATTGACGGAAAAACCTGGCATAACCATGAAGAAGAAATTCATCGCATCATCGGCTTATCACTGCAGGAAACACGATTCACAGATAAGCTGAATGTAAGGGAAACCCTGTCGCTGTTTGCCAGCTTTTATGGTCTTGGAAGAGATCGTGTTGAAGAGGTAATTAATTTAGTGAACCTTGATGAAAAAAGAAAGTCTTATGTGGTAAATCTTTCCGGCGGACAGCGTCAGCGTCTCGCACTTGGTATTGCTTTGTTGAACAACCCTAAGATATTGCTACTGGATGAACCCACAACAGGACTCGACCCCACAGCACGTCGCGAAGTGTGGTCTATTCTAAAAAAACTGAAAAAGGAAGCGAACACTTCTCTGATTCTCACAACCCATTATATGGAGGAAGCAGAGCAACTATGTGATTATATTATCATTATCGATCACGGAAAAATTCTGAAGGAGGGAACTCTTGATCAGCTGTTGATTACTGAAAGAGGAAAGAAAATCTTAGAGTTTACATTAAAAGAAGAAGGGATAAAACCGGAAGCTTTCCCGGATAACAACAGCTTTAATGTACAATGGGATATGGATAAACAAAAGGGAAACCTGGAACTGATAAAATTTGAATCTCAGCTTCCGAAGTTCCTGAATTACCTTCATACGTGCGGGCTTACCCTTGAAAATATGGAGATCCGTAAATTGTCACTGGATGATCTTTTTATTGATTTAACAGGAAGGCACATACATGAAAATGAATAAAAAATATAGTCAACTTGGACAGCTCTTGATTTCCCATTTCAAAGAGATAATCCGTGAACCCGGTATTATCTTCTGGGGCATCGTCTTTCCTATTCTCATGTCACTTGGGTTGGGTATAGCATTCACACAAAAGCAAGAGGTAATACGAAAGGTTGCAGTACTCGAGACCAATGATTCTGCAGTCCTGGATAGTCTGCTTATTATATATATGTCAGATTATGCTGATACAAATAGGATGATGACAATTGAAAATATGCAAACCGGAAATACCAGCTTTGAATTCATACCTATGAACTGGCATGATGCGTTGATAGCGCTTAAAAGAGGTGTGGTAAATATTATAATTGCCGAAAACGATGGAAAAATAGAATACAGGTTTGATCCTTTAAATCCGGATGCCCAGCTTTCCTACACAAAACTGAATAAGTATTTTATAACCGGAACCCCTGTCATTATTGAAAATACACAAAATATTCAGCCACTGACCCTTAAAGGTACGCGGTATATCGATTTTCTGATCCCCGGTTTGCTGGCAATGGGAATTATGATGTCGACCATGTGGGGATTAAGTTACGGAATGATCGAAAAACGCTCGAAAAAATTGCTGCGCCGTATGGTAGCAACTCCCATGAAGAAATCGTATTTCCTAATCTCTATAATGACTGTACGAATGACTATGAATTTTATCGAAGCAGTTTTACTAATCGTATTTGCATGGCTTGTATTTGATATTACAATCCAGGGAAGTATTCCTGCACTGCTTGCAATTTTTATCGCCGGTAATGTAGGCTTTGCAGGATTAGCATTTTTCATTTCGTGTCGTACAGCTAAAACCGAGATCGGTAACGGGCTCATCAATGTAGTTGTAATGCCAATGATGATCCTATCCGGAATCTTTTTCAGTTATCACAATTTCCCCGATAGTTTGATCCCGTATCTCCGGACACTTCCTTTAACTATGGTGGCAGATGGTATGAGAAGTATTTTTATAGAAGGTGCCGGTTTCGATCAGATTGTCACACCCGTTGCAATTCTGATGATTGGAGGAACTATCTTTTTCTCATTTGGTCTGAGATTCTTCCGATGGTACTGATTTTTTTCAGTTAATAACTTATCCGGTAAGACAATACTTCCCTCCTTTTTCATGTTTTTAAATGCCAGACGAATACCAGATCGTTAAATATTTACATTCTACTTCCGGCTATAGGCAGATAATCAGTTTAATTGAACAGAATGACTGATGAACATATTTTCCAGTTTGTTCAGTTGTATCGGTTGCCTTTTCACTTCATTTAAAACAAATTTTTGCTTTTTTTCACTCCATTCAAAGGGTGCCATTTCCATTTTTACCCTATCGGGTATTGTGTGATAACTATTGATACAACCAAACTTCGACAGTATTATTCTCAGGTACTTACAATCGAAGTCATCAAGTCCGTAATAAACATTTTCCCGGAAAGAATCGCGAAGGATCATCTTGTATTCACTTGGATATTCAAACTGTGCAAAGTACTTCATTGTTAGGCATTATTAGTGATAATGCAAATATACTAAACACTGGATTTCTAACGCATTAAAATGTATAAGAATGATCGGTTTTAACTCTTCAAATAATCTTAAGAAAAATATTTATACTGGTTATGCAATGTTTAAATGAAATTCATTATTATAATTTTAAAGCTTGTCTAACTATGACTATTTATTGCATTTAACTTTTTATTATTGCACAGCATGATGATGTTCGGTTAATGGTTAAAATGAACCTTATGGCTTTTAAATAATGGTTATTAAATCATATGTTGATCTCAATTATTAAATTTGAGTCAATTTTATTAAGATATAATGAGAACCGCTTAAATGTTTTTTTCAGCATAATATGCGCAAATTATTAATAAATATATTTTTAATCTTTCCTATTAGTATTTATTCCCAAACTTTTACAGGAAGAATTATCCAGATTATTGATGGCGATGCTTTTTTATTTCAGACCGATGACAGTACATTCGCAGTGCATATGTATGGCATTGATGCACCTGATATAGGACAAACTTTTGTTGACCAGACCATAGCCCATATGGAATCCTATCTTTGGAATGATGCTGAGATCATGCTTAAAAAAGATATAAATCAGGAAGGAATTAGTGCAATTCTTTTTATTGATGGAACAAACATTAATAAAGAACTGGTTAAAAACGGTTATGCCTGGTATAACAAACTCCATACAAATGATGCTGAATTAGCTCGTGCTGAAATGCATGCCCGGGAGAATAAACTTGGTTTATGGATCAGTGACAGCCCAACCCCACCCTGGGATTTCAGAAATGGAATTTTAGCTAAACCACCACCAACAGACGGAGAACATAATGTATTGATTTGTACAAATCCTAAAAAAGATGATTATTACCACAAAGGATACTGTAAAGAACTATTAAGATGCCACTCAAATGTGATCGTAATTTCACGTGAACAAGCGAAAGAACTACAAATGAAACCCTGTAAATATTGCTATAAAAAAAATAGTAGAAAAAAAAAATAACATAAAAAAAAGAGACTGCTTTTTGGGATGCAATCTCCTTTTTTACCTAAATCCAACCAAACCCTACATCAAAACCTTATATATCTTTTGTAATTATTTTCTGTATTCAAATTTACGAGACTGACCGGCTATAGGTTATCCGTATTTATGCCTAATTTTATGGGTATTTCTACCCAATTATGATGATTTTATATCTCACAACAATTTATTTCAATAATCATTTGTAAGTAATCAACAATAAAATAATAGATAGTGGATAAAACTTGTTTCTGCTTAGAAATTTTTTGCTGAACTTTAATCATTCATTAGTTTTATCTATATTATTAAATTTTATAGAATACTAATTTGCTATGAAAACTTTATTTCTGATAATACTTTTCGGGCTCTTCTCTAATATTTGCAACTCTCAGATCGGTGCGGAGATCATAGAGAAAAGAAATATTTATAACAAAAAAGGAGATTATTACTACGACAGGAATGAGTTTAAACAAGCTATTTTCTATTATAACCTGGCATATAAGAAAGACACCAGCGACTATTTTTCCATTCTTAAAAAAGCTGAAGCATATAATAAATTAAAACTTTATCCGCAGGCAGAAGAATGCTTTCATATCGTATTTAATGCCAACCTCAGGGTAAATAATGCATATCGATTAAAATATGCCCTTGTGTTGCTGGAAAATAATAAGGTCGAGGAATTTAAATACTGGCTTAATGAGTACAGCCAGGTGGTTGAAGCTGAAATAAAAAGTGAAAATTACCTTGTTTCAAGCGAAAACAGGATTCAGCTTTATAAAGATACATCTATTGTATCGGCTTCCGATACTCTTAAATTTAAGATTAAGTATGAGGGTTATAAATATAGGCGAAGATCCGATGAAGAGAAACAGATATTTATCATATTGAGTAATGGTGATGATTATACAATAAATGCATCTGAAACTGATGATTTTAAATTCAGCTTTCAACCCATGGAGGACTACAAACTTATTATTCAGCATGAAGATATATTAGCAGAAGATGTATTAGCAAATGATCTGTTATCCCCTGCGCAAAGGAAAAGTAAATTTTTAATGCCCCCACCTATTCAAACCGGTGAGCTTCAACTGGAAAAAGGCATGAAGTATCAGTTTTCTTCCGGCAAGTATAAGATAACCCCGGAGTATTTGAATACAGTAAATGAACTGAAGAGAAAATACCAGAGCCCGGATGCAAATACCGTTGATCTGACTGCCCTTGTTAAAGAACTGCAACTTGCCGAGGGTGACATTTACACCATCAGGTTTGCAAATGACGTTGACCCAAATGAGGCTTATAAAAAGCTTGAGGTTTCTATCCTGGCCATGAACGACAGAACAGTGAACATATACGGACAATCATTTATGGTAGTTTTGCCGGACAGACCAGATGAAAATTTTGCAATACAAACTGATACAGAAGAACTGGAAAAGAACTTCAGTCCTAAAAAACACTCTATACATGTTGATGATAAGCCATTATTTATCACCACTGAGGAAAAGGTTGATGAAGAATTTCTATCATTAATGGTAAATACCGAAATGGTTGATAACGTGTCTCAAAATCGCATATTAACTGCGAATGAAATAAGTATAATTCCGGGTACTGAATATTTACTCACGCTTAGTAAACCTGACCCGTTTATGGGTGAAAATATTGAAGTTTTTGTTCCCCTGACAAAAGGTGTAAAATATAATTTAACTTCAAATGAGGTTACCAGTGATGATTATAAAACTGCACTTGCAGAATTTCTGACGGGCAGAAGTGAAGTTAAACTTACCGATGAAGAAATTATAGATATCTCAGTATTATCAAAAGAACTGGAAGTTAAACCTGGTGAAGAGGTGTCGTTCAGCTTACTTCCCGTAAAAAAATTTGGTAAACAACCCACGGCAGCCGAGGAAATTATATCCAGTTTGACAGTTGATGAAAAAGTTTTTGAAATTTCCCAAAATGATAAATATATCATTAATGTTCCATTCACTATGAACAGTACTGTGAATTTACAGACTGACCTGGAATATTTGCAGGAAAATTTTGAACCGGAAGCCTTTACAGTAAACCTGGATACTTTTTCATTCATATCCGAAATTACAGTCGACACAACCGGTTATGGCGCACTTAGATCATCGGGATGGTTAAGCATGAGCGTTAATACAGATTCAATTGAAGAGGTAGAACAGGAAGACCGATTCTTTGCAAACGAGGTTAGTATAATACCCGGAAATGAATACATCCTGACAATCACTAAGATCGACGCGCTGACAAAGGAAAAGGATGAAATTATTATACCATTACTCAGACAGGTCAAATACGATTTTACCTCTAACCCGGAATCTGAAGATATGTACAGGGAGTCGTTAAAAGAATTCATGGCAGGAAGAGAAGATATTGAGGCAAGCGACGGAACATTGATTGATATAACCATGCTATCGAAAGAGTTACAGATTGAAGAAGATGATGAAATATCTTTCAGTTTGCTTCCCGTAAGAAAATTAACTAGAGAACCAACACCTGAAGTAACAACTGAAAAGTCAAGTTTATATCTGGATAATAAAGTAGTTGAATTCAACTACATACATAAATACACCATTAATATCCCGCTTAACGAGAACAGAGAAGTCAATGTACAAACCAATGTTGAGCATCTTCAGGAAAATTTTGACCCATCATCATTTACAGTAAATGTTGATACAACATCGTGTTTTGCCAAACAAAATTCAGGTACACTGGAAGAAGTTATTACAGACCCTGTCTTCGATGTTGTGATTGTTAATTTTGATTTGAATGAACATATACTTACACCTGGTGCAAATAGTACCATTCTTGAAAAAGTAGTTAATGAATTAAAAGATGATAGTCGTTTGTATGTTACGATAAAAGGTTACACTGATGGATTGGGAGATGCCAGTTACAATCTTAATCTATCAAGAAGAAGAGCAGAGTCGGTTAAAGAATTTCTGAAAGAAAATGGTATTGGAGAGAAACGAATCAGGACATTTTCATTTGGAGAATCGCAGGCCCTTAAAGAAGGAGTAAACTGGGAAGACCTTAGCGAGGAGGAATTGAGAAAACAACGAAAGGTAGAAATAGTTATCTACCTGCCGGAATAGATACTGAATAAAAGGCAATTTGAACCCTAAGACCTATGAAAATTATTAACAGGACAGTTAGCTTATTTTTATTCTTTACTATAGGACTTTCTGGATGCAACAGTGATTCTAAAGATATAGAAGTTCTTATCGAAAAATTAAAAACTGCCGGATCAGTCCAGTCAGCAAATATTGCTATTGAATTAAGAAAATACCCCTCGGAATCTCTGGAACCGACTATCCCCTATCTTATGAATATGTTAGCTGATAGTACAGTAATGGATCTGATGAGCGATTATGGCTTTTTCAGCCAAATGATGTACGACGGTTATACATCACCCGGACTGGAAGCTGCGAAAACAATATCTGGTATTGGCGCACCTGCTTTGCCAAAACTGATAAAAGCTTTAAGTTCACCAAGCGCTCACACCAGAAAAAATGCAGTTTTTGCTTTAGGCAGTATTGGCGATCCCCGGTCAATAAAGCCCATTATTAACCTTATAAATATCGACACAAATTCAGTGATCATTGTCACGGCATTACACAGTTTAGAAAAGTTCAAATCAGATCAGTCGGTATATAAAACACTTATTTTAGCATTAAACAATAAGAACGAAGGGGTTCGATCTGCAGCTCTTGAAGTCTTGGGAGCACAAGAAGCAAAGCAAGCAGAAAATTTTATAATCATTGCATTAAAAGATAATAAGGCATCGGTAAGAAATTCAGCTGTAAAAACTTTGGGATTATTAAAAAGTAATAAAGCTGAACCCTATCTTATAGCCGCGTTAAAAGACTCTGACTATATGGTAAGAGCAAGTGCTATTGAATCATTGGAGGCAATAGGAAGCAAAAATGCAACTGATAATCTGATTTATGTTGTACTAAATGATAATGAGGAAGAATCTAACAGAATTTCTGCAATTGCAACAATAAATGATGTTAAAGCTGTAGATCCTCTTCTAATAATACTAAATGATAAGAGATTGGTTAATTTACATAAACCCGCTATCTGGGCTTTGGGTCGTATTGGCGATAAAAGGGCCATTGCAACACTTGTTGAACTGCTTAATAATAAAGAATTCGATTTTGATATAAGGATTGCGTTATCCAATATTACCGGAAAGTCAAAAAACATCAACTGGAGTAAATGGTGGGAAAAAAATCAGCATACATTCAGTAATAACTAATTCCGGCGTAACTACTTTTATTTCAAATCAGCACAGATATTTATAGTAGTGCCGTTAGAAGATAAACCATCTTCTATGTTCCGGTGATATACATTACTTTCAATAGGTAATATAAATAACCTACTTATGGTGATGTATGTTATTATCAAATTGTTTATCAAATAGTTATGCGTTTTAGTGGAATAAATAATATATATGAATTAACTTGACGTATAAAATGAATACAGCCGCATAAACTATTATATCATGAAAACTTTGGGAAATAATTCGGCAGTAAGCTTAAATATTTTAAGAAGTACGCTGGTGATATTGGCATTCTTATGCCATGTCAGTTATAAGTCTTTTTGTATAACAAGCAATACTGTCGAAAAAGACAAATATACTTCAGTAACGAGCAACCTGATAAAATCAAATCTGGAAGGATGCCTGGAAAAAGAAGTTTGGTTAGATGGTGTTGAGTTGAATGCAGCTACATTCATATATAATTTTTATAGACAGAATAATTATACTCCTGTCTGGACAGAGAAAAACAAATTAACACCCAAAGGCGAGGCAGCACTAAATCTTTTAAAGGATTCATATCGTTATGGTATTGAACCTTCATTTTTCAATATTGAAGAATTAGAACAGTATAGCAGGGCATTATCAAAAGAAAGTAATTTGAAACAAATGGCAGGTATTGGAACCAGATTTGAGTTCCTGATGACTAACTCGGTCTTCTTATTTATGTTCCAGATATCTCATGGCAGAGAGTTCCTTAATTCTATTGATATTCATGACTATGAAGGCGATTTAGCTAAGGATTATACAAAATTTCTTCAAAATGTGTTATCACATTCTGATATAAAACAAGAAATCCTTAAGCTTCAACCAAATAACAATAACTACAAGTCACTTCAACATGAAATGGAATTAATTGTCTGCTATATTGAATCCGTTGAAAAATCCAAGTTAGATACAACTAATAATGAGGTTATCTGTAATGAATTCTTTACTCACCTATTTGCCAATAAAGGTATTTGTGATGAAAAAACTGATTTATCGTCACCTGAAATTTTTACTGCAAAACTGATTGAATTTCAGGATGCATCCGGACTAAGGACATCTGGCAAAATGGACATAGCAACCCGTAACTTAATTTCTGAGCAGGTTCGCACAAAATATAGTGATATTGCTTTTAAACTTGAAGCAATAAGAAAAGATAACGATTATAAAGTCGGGCTTTCGTTAAAGTAAGTACTGAAACTGAAATATTCACGTAGTTAAATATTTATTTTTTATCTAAATCTGAATTTAATAACAGATAGTATTTATTTGGGTTCAATTTCATCAAACACAAACAGATTTATAAACCTGCTAACTTAACGCTTTATTAATTTAAAATAATGTGAACTTTGACCAGACTCAATATGAACGAAATAAATCCCCGGAAGCAGGTTTGAAATATCAAACTCAATATTTCCGTCCTGATTTTGTGCATTAAATTCTTTGTCGCAGACTGTTTTCCCTGTAACACTGGTAATTGTAATTCGATTGGTTTTAATATCTTTTTCTGATATTATGTATATTCTACCATCTGTTGGATTGGGAAATATATCCAGATTGTGCTGAATATTTTCAAAGCCCGTAATTCCAATCACAGTCTGGGCATTTGAAATATTTGTACATCCGTTTTCATCCTCTACCAATACCCAGTATTCACCATTTTCAACGGCGTTATACTCATATTGTGAATTGTCAACAGCTATATAGACTTCATTCCTGTGCCAGTAATAACTATAATCCGGATCGTATGTAGCAGTAAGTAATGTTCCATCCATTTCTAAGTATATTACTGGAAGTGGATCAATGGTAATGTTAACCATGTTTGATGGTAAAAAATCGGTGCTACAACTGTTATAAATTTCCACGTGATAAATACCTGCTTCACGCACCTCATAATATGACCTTATGGCCCCTTCAATTGCAATATCATCTCTATACCACTGGAAGTGTAATCCAGAAATAGAATCGGTACTTAAAATTGCTAGTTCATTGGTACAAATACTGGAATCAGTCATTGGTGTAACAATCGGATTAGAATTTAAACCGCTTAATATGTTCAGAACACCTGTACTTGGTACACCTGTTATGAGAGGACTGGACGCATTAATGCGTAAACGGTATTGATCACTTGTAGAAGCACCCTCCGGAATATTCACTTCAATTGTTCCGATGGAATTAGTAGTGCTTAAACTACCTATTATAGTCGGATCATTAAACCCTCCCAGAGAATCTGATAATTCCACATTAAACACATTGTCAGGAGATATTTCTGCAGATTTATATCCAATCTCTATCACATCATTCGAACAATGTATTCCTTCCGGGATGTCAGTGACTTTAACAGTAGGTAATAAATATATAGGATATCGGAATAAAGTAAGATCGATAACCGAATCGTTTGTGACCGCACATGAATAAACTCCTTCATCAGCGGATGAAGGATTCCTAATAAGTAGAACAGAATCATTTGTACCGGAATATAAGTCACTTTCACTGATATCTCCTCCATTAAATTTCCATTGGTAGTTATTATATAGACCATCGGTTTGCATTTCAAATTGCAGCGTATCATTAACAGTATAATAAACGGTGTCTATAGTTGCAATTGAATCCTGGGGAGAATATTCGTCGAGAACATGAATATTTGGTTCCAGATCACCAAAAGTAAACTTGTTATTATAAACATCAAAATTGGTTAAAAATGATAATCCCGACAGATCAGGCAAATCTTCAAGGTCATTATTCACCAGATGTAGATTAGTAACGTTAGTTAGATTAGCCAATTCTTCGGGAACAGGACCAGTTAGCTCATTATTTTGAACAAAAAAGAGAGATACATTTGATAAATTTCCCAGACTCGCTGGAATGTTCCCCGTAAGCTGATTTTCACTCAGTATAAAATTAATTAGATTAGTCATGTCTCCTAATTCGGAAGGTATATTTCCCATTAGTTTATTTCCGTATAGTTCAAGGTAAATAAGGTTTGAAAGATCCCCCAGTTCAGGAGGAATAGTTCCGTTCAAGTCATTTGTGCTCAATGACAATTGCTGTAAATTTGATAAATTGCCAAGCTCCGGAGGGATTTCTTCTGAGAGCTGGTTATTTACAAGATTTAAAGTTACTAAATTCGTTAAATAACCTATTTGTGAAGATATACCACCAGTCAATTCATTGTTAGATATAATTATTGTGATCAAGTCGGTTAAGTTATATAACTCATTAGGAATATTACCGATAAGCTGGCAATCATTTAAATACAGGTGCTGCAGATTAGAAATATTTCCTAATTCAGGGGGTATTATACCTCCCAAATTATTACCCGAAAGATCTAGTGTTCTTAAACTTGTTAAACTTTCAATTTCATTAGGAATGCCTCCGTTCAACAGGTTGTATGCTAAGTTTAGAGAATATAGGTTGGATAAATTACCCAATTCAGGAGGGATTGAACCGGTAAGCTCATTGTTTTGTAAATATATATAGGCTAAATTCGACAAATTTCCCAGTGTTGCGGGAATTGTACCGGTAAGAGAATTCTCATTTAAATATAGTTCGCCTAAACTTTCTATATTTCCTATCTCAGGCGGAATAGTTCCTGTAAGGCTATTATGATGTAAGCTTAAATATCTTAATTCATTTAAATTTTCAAATGTTGAAGGTATTGAACCTGTAAGAGCATTTCTATCCAAAGCTATTCCAGTAATACTTTCCATATTCCCTAATTCCGGAGGAATGCTTCCGATAAGATTACAGCTATATATATATAGTCTGTCCAGTTTTTTTAAATTACCTAATTCCGGCGGAAGACTATCGGTCAGACCACTATTACCATTGAGGTATATTCTCTGCAGGCTATCAATATCACCAATTGCCGGAGGAATATTACCAATGAGGTTATTGCCCTGTAAATAAATGTTTACTACCCTGCCCTCTTCCAGCTCTATCCCGTACCAGGTATCTACATAACCAGTTTTCCAACCGGTATTATCATCCCAGTTATCACCATCTGTACTGTCGTATAATGCTATAAGAGCCAAAGAATCAGTATAGATATCTCCTGCTTGAATAGGTGCCATAGTAAAGAGAAGAAATATACTTATCAGTGCCGCTGATATATAACCATTCAAAGATTTCATGATCTGTAACTTTTGGGGTTAATAAATAAATGGGTGTAGAATATTATGAAGATAACACATATAACAAATATACAAGGAAATGTTATAAATCAAAGTAATTTTATTGATTTTCAATTACTTAAATTATACCATGTTGTTTTTTGTAATGTCTTATAGTGAATGTAATGAGAAAGCCTGTACCAAAACCAGTTACTGATCTGTTATAATCCGAGCTCTTTTGCTAACAGTATTTATCTATATTCAGTTAAGAATTATTACAACCTTTTCATTAAATACAGTATTGTTTCTTTCTAAGTGTAATATGTATATCCCGCCAATCAATGAACTTAAATCAAGATGGTACTGCTCTGTATATAGCCAGACATCTTCTGAATACACAACCAGGCCTTGTGCATTAATTAGAAAAATATGCCAATTATCCGATAAAGCTACCTTTGATATAATTGTAAGTATTCCTGCACATGGGTTTGGGTAAATTTCAAAAAACGATTCACTCAAAGATTCCTGAAGATTTTCACTAACAAGCGTAATTGGTTCTGAATAAGGCAGTGAAGCGCAAAAACCGTTATAGGCAGTCAAAACAACACTGTAACTACCATCCGATTCATATGTATGTATCGGATCGGTCAGATTACTGGTAGATTCATCGCCGAAATCCCAAAGATAATTGTCTGCATTTTCAGATGTATTAATAAATTCTACTTCTAATGCATCTGTATAACAGATAAATCCTGCTACGGGAAGTTCCATTACCTCAATAATAGCTTCTTCACCCAGTTCTTTGCCAGTGCATTGCGCAGCATCTGTAAGACTAATTATCCGGTATTCATTTTCAACAGAATCACATATAAAGAAAGTACTTTCATATGTTTGCATATTGCTTGTATCAGTCAAATTTCGATACTCAACATTCCACGGAGCAATACCACCTAGACTTACCCATAAATAAGCCCGGGTTCCTTCACATATAATTGTATCGTTCAATATAGAAGCTGTTGGTAACGGAATTTCCGTAATATCGATATAGTTATTAATATATGATGTTTTACATGTATTGGCATCGGCAATACTTTCAATCTCAATAAAAACCTCAGCATTAACAGTATCGGGATATAGTTGAAGGGACGTATGTATTGTGTCTAATACTGAGTTGTAAGATAAAGTTATATCCCAGGGTGGTTTACCGGTCATATTATATTCAATTTCAGTAAAACTCTCCGCACAAAAAGATGTATCACCATCTATTACAATAGTTGGATTTGAAAACACTTCTAAAAATGCAGAATCACTTTTTCGTGACTGTCCGGGATTCTGAACCATGCACGCATAATAACCTGTATCAGTGAGCCCGGCATCTAAGATAGTAACTACTGCAGAATGACTCCCTGATATTCCGTTAGTATCGCATAGTGCAATACCATTTTTATACCATTGATAATTTAGTGATGCTGCATTTAATGTTTCAATAAAAAAGCAGGCTGTATCATTTTCGCAAATGCTTTGGTTAACTGGATGAGTCAGAAAATCGATTTGTGGTGAACCAGTGATAGTAATATCATCAATTGCACAATGGATTGAGCTGTATATATCATTTTCCAGGTTAAATCTTAATCCAAAGCTTGAAGATGGCTTTTGCCCCTCAGATAGCAGAATTGAATCGATATCTATGCCTTCAATATGATGCCAGATACCAGTTTCGTCCCTAATAACCGATAAATCATAAATTTCAATCCATTTCAGCGAATCAGCTCCTCTGATTTCTACCTTATCAGTAACTTCACCTAAAATGTTGTCCGATTTATACCAGAACGAAAGTTCCAGATCTGTCGCATCTATATAATTTCCCAGGTTAATATTTGCAGTTAAGTATGAGTTAGTATAATATGGTGGACAGACTTCCATTTTAGCAGCATGTACCCCGTCATGACACCAGGACAAATCCGGTGACAGATCAAGTCTTCTTCCATATGGTTCGGTAAAAAATATGCTCCACCATGGTAACCCGATTATATTACTATGATTATTTACATACTCCGTTATTATTCCAACATCTTCAAATGCTTCTGTCCATGGTAAAATAACAGGGCATTCTTTATCATATATTTTCCGGTCACCCTCCGAACTACTCATTGTTGGTCTATAAACCTCTCCATCAGCAATGAGTGAGTCAAACTCAGCATCAACAACATTATTATTTGTAGCATTAGTTGCCAAATCATATGCTAACCAAAAATAATTAGTACCGTTTTTTAGATTTACAGAGTCACTGAATATTACTGATTCGTCGAAATCGTTAATTGTTTTTCCTACCTGACTTAATGTATCAAAATCTGATGAAGATCCTGTTGAAAAAAGTCTTACGGATAAGATGTCTTCACTGGAGGTACACGAATTTCTGAAATGAAACTGAACTTCCTTCTTAGCTTTAAGATCTCCATCTGTGTATACCTGTATTTGAAGAATTTCCTGAGCTTTGTCACCCGGTTTAACATATTCAATGTTGGATTGAGCAGAAGAACAGCTATCAACAAACATTACATGATCATTTAAACTCAGCAGGGGATCACCGAAAAACACATGTGATGACATTGTTCTGTTTAAGACAGAACTAAACCTCGAACCAGTTGAAATGGAATAATACTTTGAGCCCGGATCGAAGCTACTATCCCTTGAACCGGCACTAACAAAGAAAGTTGGTTCGGTAAATCCCTCAGTTGCCAGAACATTACCCTGCATCAGGTAAGTACCACACATAAAATTATATACGGTATAAGCTGCATTATTACATGCCATAAGACTAAATAAGGCAGTATTCAGCTTTGTCAGGGATGCTATACTATCATATCGAATATCGAAATAATGATATGTCGGTGCTCCATGTGTTTTCAAATAGCATATTTCAAACGATTCATTTTCGATAGAATAAAGATAATTGTTTGTCCAGGCCGGATCTGTACCATGATAATCAGAAGAAGGTATATGGGTTGTATTAATGCACTTATTATTCGTCCAGCGGGGATTTGTTCCCAGTGCTTCATTAAGACTTGGATTCCCAAAATCTTCCCAAGTATTGGAAAAAAGAGCCCGTTTATCAAATGAAATAATACCACTTCTAAAATTATGAAGCTTTTCAAGATAATTTTTAGTCTGAACTGCTCTTGCTTGCGAATTATCCATTGGTGAGATAATTACCCCGTAATTGATATCAATACTTCCATTGCTTAATATTCTGCTATACAGATCCGGTTGTTCCCATAAACCAGTTCCTACCCTGTTCACAAATTTACTTTGTACTGAGTCATACTCGTACATATTATTGTATATCTGTATATAAAATGAAAAATTTTCCCTGTTCTTAATAGGACTTATCGTACCATCATCAGCCACTCTTTCAAAATAAACCGGTATTGAGGCATTTTCGCCAATAAAAAACAAAAAGTACAGATTATGCGTCAGGTACTTTTCTTTAATATAATTGTACAGAAGTCTTTTTTCTTCCAATGTATTATCCAGATAATACCTTTCGGATGTGAAACCCGGATAAAGATTTTTAATATCGTTTTCATATTCAGTAAACTTTTCTTCAAGTTCAGGTATATCTAATTCATTATCAATTATAAGCAGAACTGTTTTAATTTCATCTTTAGGAGATGCTGCAGTCTTATATTTAACGTTTGTATTATAAATATCGAGGCTTCCGTACGATAAATTAATATCAAAATCATAAACAGAATCGGGCTTCAATCCCCCGAACGTGCAATAGAAAGTATCACCCGAAAATAACTCTTTTGAAGAATAACGGATATCATTAATTGTTAACTCCGATCCGTATAATATTCTTTGATAACTGCTTGGGACATATAACTTGAAATCGCATGCACGATGTGGTTTATCACTGTTAGGTGATATGCATACATTACTGTTATTGATATCAACTTCTATAATATTTGAATACTCGCTTGTATCAGTTGCAGTGTATGCCCTTACCCTGTAATAGTACTTTTTACATTCCAATAAACCGGATAACTCATGCAGTGTATCGTTAACAATAAGATTTTTAAATCCGGTCAAGTTAGGAAATTCTCCAGGGGGTGTATATGCCTTGAAATCATCAATATATAAATTATCGTCATCAGAACTTATTAAAAAGGAAATATTCTGAAGATCAGATAAATCTTTGATTCCATTATCCGAAAGATCTATTGTTATATTCTGAAAGAAGGAATTAACATTATAATAAGATATTATATGCGTTACGCTATCAGCTATCCTATATTTAAGGCATATCTGAGCATTTGTTATACTCTCTGATCTTACATTAAAACTAATCTGGTTAATGAATGAAAATTTTTGAGATTTTAAGGCATAATGCCGGTATAACAATACACCCTTTGGAGGACTTGTATAT
Organism: Bacteroidales bacterium; assembly: GCA_016929525.1. Classification (GTDB taxonomy): domain Bacteria; phylum Bacteroidota; class Bacteroidia; order Bacteroidales; family UBA10428; genus UBA10428. The sequence goes on along the minus strand of JAFGIP010000048.1, from coordinate 68,450 downwards.
ATACCAACACTCTGGATATTACCACTCCAGCCGCACGGTAGCTCTGATTGACTAAATCTTTCAAGGATAAGAATCCCGGATGTATTATCATTAAAAAAATAATTATCAGACAGATCAAGCAAATAACCATCAGCGTTTTGAACACTATTCCAACTTGCTGTAAAACTGCCCGGAGTGTAACTATATGTAGCTTTTGCTGCAGGAACTGAGAGACTATCACTTTTAAGTAAAAATGAAGTATTATACTGCCCATTTAATTGAATGACAGGAAAAAATAATATTAAACATGCAAATAACGAATTAATATTAAATGTATTTATATTATTCATGTTCACAAAAAGTCGGATATGAAGGGTTAGCTTTAATTATGCCTATGATAAGTTGAATTACTTACGGTTAAATTCTAAATAAAACTACAAACTCAAACAGCCTTTTGTCAAGTATTTATAATATTTATTGATAATGAATTATTTATTAGTGACAAAGTCTAATATTTAGACTATTAATAACCCGGAAATAAATGCCAGTATTAAAAATATTTTTATTTCAATAAATTTCAGGAATTATGGTTTGCTCAGAAAAAGGAGGCCTAACATATTTATGTCCTTTTTTTCTGGGTTTTAGTTTTATTTTTTCGCGGAAAAGTTCTTTATAATCAATCTGTTGAAGCAAATGATGTATACAATTTAACCTGGCCCTTTTCTTGTTATCGGCAGGAACAACATACCATGGTGATTGTTTGGTATCTGTATATTTAAACATTTCATCTTTAGCCTTTGAATAATCGATCCATTTGTCACGCGACAATATATCCATTGGGCTTAATTTCCAACGCTTAGTAGGATCATCAATACGTGCCCGGAATCGATTTTCCTGTTCTTCATCAGAAACCGAAAACCAGTATTTAATAAGAATAATTCCTGAACGAAGCAACATACGCTCAAATTCAGGACACGATCGCATAAATTCCTGGTATTCCTCCTCAAGGCAAAAACCCATAACGTGTTCCACTCCTGCCCGATTATACCAACTACGGTCAAATAAAACCATTTCACCAGCAGCCGGTAGATGTGCAACGTATCTTTGAAAATACCATTGCTTCTTTTCACGCTCTGTAGGAGTTCCTAAAGCAACTACTCTGCATATTCTTGGATTCAGACACTGTGAGATACGTTTAATAACTCCTCCCTTTCCGGCAGCATCTCTTCCTTCAAATATTACTACCACTTTCAGCCCCTTATGCTGAATCCATTCCTGTAGCTTTACAAGTTCAATCTGGAGTTTGTGTAATTCCTTTTCATAAAACTTATTTCCGATTTTTCGCTTGTCGCTGACTTCAGGTTCAATTTGTTTATTTTTTGACATGGCGTAATGAATTTAAGTTGCCATAATTAATAAATATACAAAACTCTGCTTACGTTTTTAACTACGGTGAGCATAATTAAACTTATGTGCTTAAAAACTGTTTAATAATTTTTGATTTTATGCAGATCGTAATGTAATTTTATGGTATTATGGAATGAGCTTTTTTTGATGTTAAACTTAATACTAAATAGCTATGTCGCATGAAAAAAAGTTACACGACGGGAAATTAAAAAAGTCACCCCTGAAGTCGCTAAAAGAAAAGCGACAGGCAAAAAAAGCAAAACAACAGGAGGTTGCACATTCGCGAAAACCACGCACCAAATTATTCTCAAATAATGCGTAGTTGTACAAATTACAATAGTGAATAAGCCCCACCAAAAGCGGGGCTTTTATAATTTTTCTCTATGCTGTTTCCTTACGCAACTTTTTAGTTGTATAACCCATCTTCTGTTAACCTGATCCAATATCTGTCTGTAGTGATTAAACATAAACAATAATATGATGATACGCTTAACCTTAACTTTTTTTATAGGGATATTAACTTGTTATTCCTTCGCCCAAAACTGGAATTTATTTCCGTTTTACCAATTAAATCATTACATAATTGAAAATGAAGATCAGAAAATTCGTTCTTTTCGTTGTGATTCTTTATTGAATACCGACACATCAGAAATTCATTTTTTTACCAGATATACAGGCCCTTCAAAAGAGTGCTACTGGCAAAATCCGGTTATGTTGAACGGAATCTCCGGTGAATTCAAAATTGACTCTTTAATCTATTCAGGAGATTCGGTAATCTCCTATTTTAATATATCTGATCAGACATACGATTTTATATTTAAACCATTGGCAAAAGCAGGAGAAGAATGGAATTTGTCATCCAATACTAACCGAGGTGGTTCTTGTGTAAATATAACACTGAGTGAAGTTTTTGGTATAACCGATTCTGTAAAGACATTTACGTTGGAAACTGCAGCATATGGTAATGTTGAATTTATCTTATCAAAAAATTTTGGCCTGCTTCAGTTTATACCTTTTACTGAATTCTTTCTTGAAGTGCCTTTGACCGAAACTGAAATTCCTTATTACAATATAATCGGGATAAATTCCGAATCAGCAAAACATGGTTTTCAATTACCCGGTTTTTCAGATTATTTTCATCTTTCAGCAGGAGATATTCTATTATGGAAACACAGTTACTACGACATAATGGATTATGTCACTTACTATTATAAAGATTCTTTGACATCATCTTTAATTTATAATGATTCAGTTACTTACGAGTTTTTCCGGAAGGTACACGATATCAGCGCTCAATTTATTGAAGTTAAACATATTATAAATACATATCGGAAGAATGATTTCGAATTTCTTTTTCTGACACCATCTAACTGGTATACATCAAAAGCAACAGAATATTACGAAGAAATTTATTTAATAAATAATGTTAAATATTTATATTCCGATACTGATACCGCACTAGTTAGTGAATCTGGAACAACTGATTGTAGTTTTGAATATTTTGAAGATGAATGTAATGTTGTGTGCTTATTAGACGGTTATTATGGCAACGATTATAAATTTTCAACCGTTGAAGGAATTACTTTTTTAGGATTGGCATTTAACAATAACCAGGAACTTGTAGGTTCAAAAATAGATGGATTTGTAAGGGGATCGATGAATATCCCCGTGGGTATCAGAAACACACCGAGTCCAGATGTCCGAATATTTCCAAACCCCTCCAGTAACATTGTTTATATATTAAGTAAATTTCAAATAAGCCGAATTGAAATTTATAATTCTTTAGGCGTTCTGATTTTATCTACTAAGAATGATTACGAGATTAATTTATCGGGTCAGCATGTTGGTTGCTATCATTTGGTTATATATACAGATGAAAATAAACAATACATACATAAGTTAATTCTAATTGAATAGGAGATATAGCACATTTTATTTCTTACTTTTCCCGAAAATCGACTCAGGATAATTTAATTCCGGTAATATATAATAATAACAAATCGCTTCCCTTTTCGTCATATCTTTGATAAACTCACTTCTTGCTATTAAATACATTATTTTTGGATGCAAATAAACATCAGCGGTTTGAACTGTTAGCTATTCTGATCAGCGGGATATTAAAATTCATCGTTATGGATTATATGGAGATAAGAGCTTTCTATATAGTTGGGATCTGTATTTTCTGGGTATCATATATTTATTACCGTTATTCCTCTGATAATGCAATTCTTAATTATTGGGGATTTAAAAGGGAATACTTCAGACAATCGATAGTTATTCTCCTTCCATTGATCATTGTTAGTATTATAGTTACACTTGTATATGGTGTATATAACGATACTATAATATTAAGCTGGCATATCTTGCCCGTGCTTTGCCTATATCCTGTATGGGGAATTTTTCAGCAATATCTGATGCTTGCATTAATCACGCACAATATTAGTAGTCTGATGAATATCAACGTGACAAAAACAGTTATAGTACTGCTTACATCTACTATTTTTTGTTTAGTCCACTACCCCAACTTTTTTCTAATGATTTTTACATTCTTTATGGAAGCTATTTTCATTATTGTCTATATGAAATGGAAAAACCTCTGGGCCCTCGGAATAGCGCATGGCTGGATAGCTACATTTTTATTGTATTATGTGTTAGGAAGAGATTTATGGGCCGAACTCCTTATACTATATTGATTTCATGTTCAAACTTAAATATGAAAAATGCGCCTTAACTCTTTTCCCTTATTTAGTCGATAATGCACAAATAAAAGTATCAGCGCAATTGGAACTACTGAAATAATTACAAACAAACTCCACTCAGGCTTAATATAATCATTAAAATACCTGTCAAGAATAACTTCAATTCCAAAAGAAAGAATACCAGAGGCTATAAAAAAATACCCGATCAGATTAATACCATGTTCACGGGTAAATCTTATTACAACTATAAAAATCAGGATAGCTATATAAATAATGGCAAGCATAGGAATACCAAGCTGCATTGCCCAACCGATATTAAAAGCATATGTATCAAATAAAACGAGTAGTAACGACTGTAAAACATAACTACCGGCAAGGCACAGTATCAGTCTATTTCTCCAGAAGTGTATAATGCTAATATTAACAGCCAATACAAAGCAAATTGTCACTGAATATTTTGACCATCCCATCCTACCACTGGTAAGCAAATCAATAAGAAATGTAACACTAATGCCCAGTAGCATGATTATCATTGAAAGCTCCCAAAAAAGTTTTCTTTTTTGTGTTTTTGTAATTCTACTCTTTTCTGATGACGGACCTTCATTAAGCGACTTAACAATTTCCTTTTCCTGCTGTCTTACATCAGCTATTACTTCTGTTACAGAAGTACCACAAAGTGGGCAGGTATCCATTTCGATGTCTAATTCAACGCCGCAGTAAGAACAATAATTCATAATCCGCTCAATTTTTGGATATTTTTACTTTAATTCCTTCATTGATTAAAAATCTGATAAATCTCTTTTCAAGTTCTTTAGATTTTGTGATATTTCCAAAGCTTAAAACCAATTTATCCTTAAAACCTATTACACCACAATTCAACTTTAACTTTTTATTTGGCGGTGGCGGAGTAACAATAAAATAATCAATTTCATTGCTCATGACCTCTGGTAGTTTTACCTTTCCCAAATTTGTTACTACTCCGCTATATTGATTAGCTCCCTCTGAATAATACTTAAAATACAGTACAAGGCTTTTTAGTAACAATGGTATTCCACGGACAATAAGGTTTCTCTCACTGCCTACATTTCGCGAAATAATCTTATTTATCAACTTCTCATCGGTCTCTAACTTCATTTTATGATATACTATCTTCAATATCTCATCGAATGAATACTGACCAAGACGCAGGTCTATTTCTGGCATAACAAAAAGCGAAAAGTTGCGCATTGTTCTGGAAGGATAAATATTTCGCAGATTTACAGGCACCTGAATTCTGAGAATTTTATTTTTAACAACATTCTTTTCTTTCTTCAAATCACTGATAACAGACTGCAGCACCCATAAATAAACAGCTACCAGATAGTCAGTAATGCTAACGCCTTTCTCATCAGCTTTATTCTTCAAACCTGAAATCGATAATAAAGCTACAAGAACATCGAACCTGGGCCTTTTACTAAGGGAATATGGTAAATGGAAAGCTTTTGGCTGTTTGATAACATAAGGAATTTTCTCTTTAAAATATCTGTTATAGGCATCTTCAAATTCTTCAGGATCATGAATTGAATTGTAAAATCCATTTAGCTCATTAATTTGCACAATTCCCTTTTCTCTAAAATAATAATAAAGAATTGATTTAAGAAATTCCGACAATCCAAATCCATCGGTCAGAATATGTGAGAACTCAACACTAATCTGGTTTTTATAAACTAAAATCCTGTACATTAACCGGTTTCCTTTATTATTAAATGCCTGGCATGGTTTTCCTTTATCAACCTCAACAATAACAGGGCTGTCTTCTTGTTCAAGGTAATACCAGAAGAAACCTTTCCTTAAACTAACTTTAAAGTAGGGAAACCTTTTCTCAGAATATTCAATTGCCTTAAATAGATGTTTTATTGTTACCCTTTCCTTCAAGACAACTGTCAACCTAACAACTGTGGTATGTTCTTTAGAGCGAATGGCAGGAAAGATCTTCGCCGCGTTATCAAGAGGTGTCCAATAAGATTCTTTATTTGTCATTCCAAACTTTTCTTGGCATTCTTGAATACCGGATTAATCCTGTCTAAGGTATTAATAAATCATACTAATAATATATGATTTGTTTAAGTTATTAAAATAGTATTCTTACTTCAATCTATTTTTTATATTATTATTGTATCAATGAAAGAACTTACAGTAATAATCTCAAGTACCTGGAAATTTGCAGCAACCTTTCCTGTTGCTGTTTTTCTCTTTAAAATGTCTTTTTTTGAAATATTACTTTATACCAATATCGGCGGTATACTGGGAATTGTTGTCTCTACTATGATATCAAAAGGTATAATCAGGGTTTTTAATGCATTGCTACCTGCGAGAAAAAAAAAGAACAGGAAAGTATTTACAAAAAGAAACAGACGTCTGGTATTATTGAAAACCAAATACGGATTGCCGGGAATCGTCATACTCACTCCTATCTTATTGTCTATTCCATTAGGTGTATTTCTTAATACAAAATATTACGGGTATAATAAATTAAGTTATTTGTACTTGTTACTTAGTCAGATCGCCTGGTCTATTGTATTTACAGCTTTTTATATTAAAGTGAAAGTATTAATATGAATTGAATTACCACATATTTCTAAAATGGTAGATACTAATAACTCAAACTGCCTGACCATCACACGATCAGGCAGTTTTCCTATCGACTTAAATTATAACTGAAATAAAATATTCTATTGAACAGTAAATTTCACCGTATGCATTATTTTAGAATCAATGGATAATGAAATAAAATATATTCCTTTTTTTATTGAACTAAAGTTTTCATTGATACTTAGGTACAGCGTATGGTATCCTCTTTCAAGTTCACTTATATCATATTCGCCAACAAGTCTGCCTGCAATATCAGTGATCTTTAATTTTTTCGCGAGATCAGTTTCTGTATCCAGTATTCTGATCATTACAGTAAACTGATCATGAACCGGATTCGGATAAATATTTTCAATATAAATACCTCTTTCTTCCTCAGTAGTAATAATATTATCCGATACAGCATAACCCCAGCCAAGAGCTTCGTCTCCCACTCCTTCCGGCAGTGGTAAAGGCTGGTTAACAGTTTCTGCTGTGCAGGTATCGCAGCGAATCACTGAATCTACAACAATAAATGAGGTATATTGTGTAAGTAAATTATACTTAATGCCAAGTTCAATAATCTCATTAATGCTTTCATCATCAGCTCCATTATATAACTGTGTATAATCGCTCAATAGTTGAATTCGTTTACGGGCCCATAAATACATAAGTGCTTTGTTTCCTTCCTTGGCCTGGTAGCTTCCAATATCAAGTGAACGTGAATATTGATTAACTCCTGATTCACCATTGATATTCAAAGATCCTGAAAGTTCATCTTCGTATTTTCCATACAGAATAACAGGTCTTTCAGCAAAAATATCGGAAACCTGCAGAGGTTCTACATCATATGCGCCAAAACCTTCAAACTCAGCTGTAATATTTGTAAGCACAGGTGATTCAACATAGATCTTAAACAGATCTGCTTTTTCTTCAGCTTCTTCCAGGGCTGTTGCAATAAACGGTTCTCCCTGTCCAACATGTGCCATTCCTTCTATGATGTACCTGTTCACTCCAGTTCCTATGCCAAATGTAAAAAAGTTTGCTTCGCCCAGGTTATTGCGGATCAGATCAAAAGCTTCACGCTCCACCGTTACATATCCATCGGTAAGGATCAGGAAAATACGTGAGAAATTTTCTGTGCCAGGTAAAGAAAGTGCCCTTTCAAGAGCAGGGAGTAACTCAGTTCCCCCACCTCCTGTCTGATTTTCAACAGCAAGTACGGCTGCGTTAATGTTTTCAGTGGTTGCTTCTACCGATGCAGTACTAAAAAGATAACTGCCTCCGGCGAAGAATAAAATATTAAAACGATCTGTGCTTCTTAAATCGTACAATATATCAACCATTAAGGCCTTTGATACTGAAATCGGGAAACCGCTCATCGATCCTGATACATCCATAATAAAAACGTATTCGCGTTGTGGTATGTCACCAGGATTAGGGTGCTGCGGTGGTTGCATCATTGCCAGAAAGAAGTTTTCCTCCTCACCTTCGTAAGCCAGCAATCCTGTTTGAATTTTACTGCCAGCTAAAATATACTGAAGAATAAAATCTTTGTTACCTTTTATATCTGTTTCTTCGTCAGGAATTACCAACACCTCCTTTGCAGAATTAAATACGATTGGAATATCGGGGTGTGAAATACAATTAACCTCAGCTATAGGCATTCCGGCATCAATTGAAACCTCAATATTAAACTCGTACAACGAATCTTCCCCCTCATGCTGGTAAGGTCCTTCTGTCCATTCTTCTCCTTCTCCTCCTGTATACCTGGGACCAACCACTGTTGGATAAACAAATTCATAAATTGCTTCCACAGGAACAAGCAGTTCAGTATAACGCATTTCAATTTCTATGGTATCACCAGGTAAAATATTAGCAACACTCATTTGGAAAACGTTAGGTGTCATTTGTTCCAGTAATGTTGCTGTATTTCCATTACTAAGAGCGCTGTCATAAATAGCCTGGGCTTCCTGCCTTTCAACAACATCGGCAATCATTAAACGGTCTCCAATACGCATATGCAGGTAATATACGGCTGCACGGGTTGAAGCAGGAAATACATATTTTGCTTAAATTGCACGTGTACCTTCATTGGCATAAGTCTGGTTAACAGTCACATCGGCAATTACACCAGCAATTTTAACTTCTGCACTGGTCGACTTAAGTGGTAACGCATCCAGTGTTGTATCGCTGTTTGGAATGTAAAAGCGTGGTGAATAAGTTCGGTCATCGAGTTCTTCCTCCTGTGCATAAAGTTTTGATAAAAATGTCAGAATAACGGTCAGAATTATTAGACAAGTAAGATTTAATAAGGTTGCTTTAAATTAGGCAGTTTAAAATGAAGTTTAATATTCTTCAGAAATATTAAATAGCAACTAAGACGTAAAATGAACTTATATGAATTGATAATAAGCTTTTCTATCTTTAAGTCTGAAAAAGCCGTGTGAAGTATGAAGAATAAATTTGAGCCGTCATATCTAAGATTGCACAACACAGGAGATTTGAAACGCAGAGGAGAAAAATTAATGAAACGCATGGAACGTTGTGATCTTTGCCCCAGAGAATGTCATGTAAACAGATTTAAAGGTGAAAAAGGATTTTGTAATGCAACTTCAGAAATAAAAATTGCTTCATACCACCCGCATTTTGGAGAGGAAGTCCCTCTTGTAGGTTCAGGAGGTTCGGGAACTATATTCTTTTCGCACTGTAACCTGGGTTGCGAGTTCTGTATTAATTATGATATAAGTATTGAGGGAAAAGGAAAGATTATTTCAGTTGAAGACCTTGCCTATATTATGTTACAACTTCAGAGTATCGGATGTCATAATATCAATGTCGTTACACCAACCCATTTTTCCCCTCACATTATTCTATCTTTAGATATAGCTGCCGAAAAAGGATTAAAGTTGCCCTTGGTTTATAATACAAGTGGCTGGGAAAAATATGACATATTAAAAATATTGGATGGTATCGTCGATATATACCTTGCAGATTTTAAATATTTGGATCCTGAAATATCCTCGAAATACTCATCAAAAGCCGGATCATACCCTGAAATAACAAAAAATGCACTGTTAGAAATGAACAGTCAGGTTGGCATTGCTAAACCGGCACAAAATGGTATAATGTTCAAAGGACTTATGATCAGACATCTGGTTATGCCAAATGGATCTAGTGATTCAACAAAGGTAGTAAAATGGATTGCACAACATCTGCCAAAAGAAACTTACCTCAATCTAATGATTCAGTACAGACCTTATAATAATGCACGTTTTTATCCCGAAATAGCGCATGGAATAACAGATCATGAATATTATAAGATTGTTAAAACAGCCACTGATATGGGCTTAATAAACCTTGATATTCAAGGGAATTATTGAAAAGGATATATAGCCTAAAATAATGAGGTAATTGTCATAAACAATTAAAGGATAAGAACATAGTTATTTCTTAAAAACTCGTCAAGAATCTGATTGTGCCCGAATGCGAGTTTAAGTTCTCTGGCTTCTTTAAAGTTAAACCATTTGGCTTCCAGTACTTCGCTTTCCTCAATTAAGAGTTCTCCAGAACCTGTACCCTGGAAAATAAGTACAACAGCATGCTGATTAACTTCGGGAATAATCTCGTCGGAATACATTACGAACGACGGTTTGAAATCTAGACCTGTTTCCTCTTTAACTTCTCTGATTACTGCATTTTCAGCCTTTTCGTATTCATCGATGTGCCCCCCCGGAAAGCACCAATAACCTTTAAAAGGTTCAATGGCTCTTTTAGTAAGAAGTAACTTTTTAGGTTTGTCATTGTTGGTAATAATTGCTCCTACTGTTGTTTTAACCATATTATGTAAGAATATTCGAAATCTGTAAATGGTTATAATTCAATATTATTATAGGACGTAGTAAAAGTAAGCCTCAGTCAGACATTTACACAACATATTTAGCATTTGATATTAACATTCCAGTATGTTTTGATATTTTATCTGATTTCATAAAGAATCTTTAAACTGATATATAACTCATTTTAAGACTCTTAACAATTTTCATATATAGTAAATAATCAAACTAATTTGGCATCCATTGATATATCAAGATTTAATACTTTCGATACAGGACAACTTTCTTTTGCACCTTTTGCACATTTTTCAAATGTTTCCTGATTTATACCTGGTACTTTTGCATTAACGATAAGATGAGAATGTGTGATAGTTCCATTATCCAGTGTTACAGTAGCAGTTGTTTCAATGTTATCAGCTGTGTACCCCTCATTGTTAAGGGCAAAGCTAAAGGCCATACTAAAACAACCAGCATGTGCAGCTGCAATAAGTTCTTCGGGATTTGTTTCCGGGTCTCCTTCAAAGCGAGATTTCCAGGTATATTTTGTATTATCGAGAGTAGTACTTTGTGTGGTAAGATAACCTCTTCCATCTTTAGCAGTGCCTTTCCAGACAGCTGTTGACGTTCGTTTCATAGTCCTGCGTTTTGTATTTTTAAATATCTGATTTATCTAATGTAGCAACAATCAGAGTAACTTTTTGTTTCGAGATGCTGTGCCTGTAATTTACGCAAATACTGATGTTAAATAACAAATCTTAAAAATACACGTATATACAACGTAATTTATTTTACTAACTAAAACCAACCAATATGAAATTCTTAGGTATTTCTCTATTTTTTCTAATAGTCTTTTCGTTTTCAATATATTCCCAGCTGATTATTGATTATAACTGTACCAATATTTCGGTAATTCCGCAATCCGCTATTGAGAATGCTAAGGAACAGCTTCACATTGCATATGGACACACCTCTCATGGCAGCCAGGTTACAACCGGAATGAATGGCCTCGTTGATTTTGCCAATAGCGGTGGCCGGGGTTTATCACTTCCAAATGATATTTTCGAATGGAATAACGGTGGAACTGACGGAGCTTTAGATCTTCATGATTATGCCATGAGTGGTGATGTAGGATATTACCCCGACTGGTATAATAACACAATATCATATTTAGAAAGTCCCGAAAACAGCAACGTGAATGTTATTATGTGGTCTTGGTGCGGGCAAGTTGACTCGAAATATGATGACGGGGTATTATATGAAGAATTCCTTGAACCCATGAACATACTGGAAGCAGCATATCCTGATGTGATTTTTGTTTATATGACAGGTCATTTGGAATACAGCGCCCGGGAAAGTGTAAATGCAGCAAATGATTCTATCCGTTCTTATTGTCTGAATAACAATAAAGTACTATTTGATTTTGCAGATATAGAAAGCTATGGACCCGACGGAACCTGTTATAAGGATAATGCAGATGATGCTTGCAATTATTATAATGAAAGTGGTGAAGTAATTGGAAACTGGGCGGTTGAATACCAGAATTCGCATGAAGAAGGTGTTGATTGGTATGAGTGTGAATCGGCTCATAGTGAACCGTTTAATGCCAATTTAAAAGCCTATGCAGCATGGTGGATGTTTGCATCGCTGGCAGGGTGGAACTATTCCAATCCTGTGTCAATACAGGAAGATTATCAGAGTAAAATCATAATAAATGGTAATTTATATCCTAATCCGGCAATAAATCAAACCAGGTTAGAACTGGATACCCAGGAAAACAGAATACTCAGCGTAGACCTGATATCGGTTAACGGCGAGAAAATTAAATGTAATTTATTACCGGTAATTTCCAGCAATAAACTTGTCTATGAGATTGATACACACGAATTATCTTCCGGTATTTATTTCATCCTGGTAAAAACAGATTTATCCTCTCAATCCTTTAAATTAATGGTGATCTAACTTAAAATATTATCTGAATGAAAAGTTCGAAATAATCTTCAGTAGTGCGATTTTATTTCGAACTTTTTATAACGGTATTGATTATTTTGCAAAAAGAAATAAGTGAATTAAAATTTACTTCACCTGAACAGAAACACTTGCATCACCATCACCTGCATATACTCCAATAACAATATTGTCTTTTTCGGCAGTAATGGTTCCTCCCATCCCGCTTACTCCAACTGTTTGGGTTTTAAAACCTTTTGACTGCAACGTTTCATTATATTTTTCAGTAGCATCTTTTACAACTTCTGAATAAACAATTGTCCAGCCTTTTATTTCATCTGTTGCATTTGTAGTAACACCTACTATTTTACCATAATCAAACTCAGGAACTTCAGATGGTATTCCGGCAGGCCATTTTTTTGTTCCGGCATCTACTTCTATTTTACCTTCTTCAGTTTCAATTACAACTTTTTCATCATCATAATCGATATCAACTTCTTCACCCGATGAGCGTTCGATAGATTTTTCAATAAATTTTTCAGCTGCTTTTTCAGCAGCATTCTTACAGGAAAAAAGGAATCCTAATGCTATTAAACAAACAGCTAATAAAATAACATGCTTTTGTTGGATGTGTATTTTCATAACTTAAAGATTATTGGTTTAAAGATTCTTATTAAAGCTACATAAATTATTTTAATGAACGTGCTTAATTCAAATGTATAAGTAATATAAAAACGTAATTACGAGTCGTGTTTACATTCTACTCTTTGAAATAGCTGATCATTTCCTTAAAGGAGTTCACTGGTCCAGATAACTCATTATCTCCTTCAGCACTATAATACAGGTCAAGGAAATCGGTAACGGAACTCCATATTGTCTGCATAACGCCTAAATATTTTTCACTGAGTACGGGGTTGCTGTTTAAAAGAAAAAATTCTGTCATTTCAAGTTGAGCCCTGGTAACATCTGCTTTATTCCATGGACAGGTAATTACTTTGAAACCTTTTATAGTGAAACAGGGTGCGGTAGCTTCAGCCTTATCGTAATGCCAGTCACAGATAACTACATCTTTAGGTATCTTATCGATTGCATGAAAAGTGTTATTTGCACTTGCCTCCCAAATGCCAAGACCGGTCGATTCACCATCTAAAAGTCGGTCTCCCCAGATCCATAATTCCTGATTGTTTTTAGCCAGATGATCATGTATTTTCTTTACTTCACCTGCAAATAATTCAGCTTTATCTTTGTTATTGCATCTAGGACACTCATCCATGCCAATGTAAAACACTTCATCCATACCTGCATGGAAAGCTGTAGCCTCATAAACCCCCATTATCTCATCAACCAATGCAAATATAATTTCATGAACACCCGGATGTAACGGACAGTAGCTCTTACAATAGAGACCCTCATTATTAGGCCATTTATATACTTCCGGAAGTTTTACAGAAGGTGTCTCATCAAATTCAGGGTACTCTTTCAGCAGGTTACCCATACTTCCGGCCCATGACTGATGACCTAATAAATTAATTTGAGGTATTACATTGATATTATTCTTCTTAGCAGATGTTATCAATAGTTTTACTTCATCTTTTGAAAGTGCATTTTGATTACTAAGATTTGGGTACGACTCATACTGATAATTATAATCGACACGCAATACCAATGTATTAAAACCATTTAGTGCCAGTTCATTTTCCATGAATGAAATAAACCTGTTTAACTCTTCAGGTTGCGGTGCTGCAATGCAAAAGCCCTTGATTTTAAACAAAGAATCTACTGTCTGGGCATTACAAGCAAAAGAAAATATTACCAGAATTAAAATAATTTTCTTCATTATTATTTGATTTTAAACATACATTTCAGGAGATTGAAATACAGAACCATTAAAGCTCAAAGCAAGGATAATCAATTCCGAGATAGAAGCTCATTAGCACCAAATGGCGTCTAACAAGGTTTGTTACAAGGAAATTATTGCGTACATGTTCAATGGCACTGTAACCTAATCGTTCCTTTTCTTCAGGATTCAATAATATGTGCTTTATATATGTCTTCATTTTATCAATTTCAAAAGGTTCTACGAGATAACCTGTTTTATCATTGATTATCTGAAGACGAATCCCTCCAACGTTACTTCCGATAACCGGGGTTCCCTGCCACATTGCTTCAGTAACTACCAATCCAAACCCCTCTTTCGTAGAAATATGAATAAATACATCAGCAATAGACATAAGAGCACCGATATTTTCATCGTTATTGGGTATATTAAGCAGAGTAAAAATATCTTTATCGTCTTCTACCTGGCCATATATCTTTTTAAACATTTCCATACCTTCAGGATCGTCTGTAGCAGAGTTACCAACAATAATCAATATTGGTTTTAATTTTGAAATGTCCCGGTCTTTTTTTAATTCTTTAAAAACTTTGACAATAGTTTCCTGATTTTTATGGATATCATAACGAGATACGGCCAACACAATTGGTCTTTCGGGATCTATATTGTGTTCATTCAATAACTCATAAAGAATTGAGAGAGACTCTTCTCTGGTTTTTTGCCTGTTTTTAACAGTTAAAGGATCAATGGATGGCGGTATTTGAAAAACCGGTTTTCTGACCCCGGTTTTCACAAATTCCGGATGCGAAAAAATAACCCCATCATAATTATTAATATAAGGCACCAGAAAATTCCAAATAAGATCATTCGCCTCCGACGTATCTATATGACATCGCCATACTTTTTTACCAGTATAATTGCCATGCACTACAGATGCACATGGCTGTGGGTCATGTACTACTGAATAATCGGCATTTATACTGATATTTTCAAAATTTCTTCTGTTTGTATTAACATATAAATCAAGCAATTCCTCGAGGGTAAAATGTTGATCCAAACCTTGAATTATGTTATGGAATTTTTTGGTTACAATATAGAAATCATCAGTAGCTTCGATACAATACCAGGTGCAGTCTATGCCAAGGCCTCTTGCAATTGGAACAATACTTTTAAGCATTTCAGCAACACCGCCTCCTTCAAACGTAGAATTAACATTCGCCCAACGTTTACCTTCTAATTTTCCGGCAATCTTTTTAAGCTTTTCAATTTCCTTACTGCCAATAATCTCTTGATAACCATTAATATCTATATCCTCCAGATTTCCAAACTTAATCTTATACTGCTCACTTAAATGACTATACATAAATATTAACTAAATTTTGATCAAACATCCCATAAGGTATAAATAAATACTTTATTATGCGATACAATGAAGATTTTCTTTAAAATATCAACATAACAACAACTAATTATAAATGCCGGAATTTGAATATTTAATTATTCCTGGAATATCGAATTACCGGAATGCAAGAAATACTCATGTATTGAATACTTTACCCTCTCTCTATTCGTATGCAATAAATTCAAACGGAAATGTTGTATCCATTCTAAGATCGTCGCCTAACTCTTTCATATCATCATCACCAAATTTATAATACCAGTTAACTTTAATCTTAACACCTTTCTGAAATGCCTGATCAATTTCATGAAGAAATTCCTGAAAAATCTTTGTTGATGATGAACTTATAAATTCCATTTTAAATTCAAATGTAGTTTCCTCTTTTGGCTCTTTCAGGTAATCAGTGATGGCATAAAGCAAAGGCGAGTAAAAATCGAATGTGTTTGCCGGTAATGAACGACCACTTATACGGAAATAACCTTTATCCGGATCAAATAAGACTGAAGGAGAATCATAGGTACCTTTAATTTCAATAAAATTGCTCATGTTAAAAGTTATTTTTATTGTTACCCTAATTTAGTAAAAGAATTCAAGTTTAAAAGTCATTAATATTAATTATTAGATAAATTAACCTCTCTTACTTGTCAGACTAAGTTAATAATGTGTCTGACAAATTGATATTTAGCATTAAAATGAATTTCTATAATTAAATATTCTATTTAATATTCTATATTTTCTTATATTTATTACAAACCAATCCTTTTCGGGCATGAAGAAATTACCCGCCATTCTGCTTGGATCACTTTGTTCGCTATTCATTCTCTCCTTCTTTATTAATAATTCGAATGATGTTAAGGTTATAGGTTATGGTACAATTAAATACAATAATAAAAAGATAAGTGGTGTATCACTAAAGATATTAGAAAAGGGTAAAGTGGTTGGCAGATCAGTTACAGGCAGAAGTGGAATTTTTGGATTTTCACTTGATTTAAATACCGAATATGATATAATAGTTGCAAAAGAAGGATATTTAAAAGAAATAGTACATATCAATACCAGAGTACCAGACGAAGTTATAGCCTATGGAGCCGATATTTCGTGGGATATTGATTTAACTCCCTATAAAATAATTCCAGGTTTAAACAAAGAAGAAATCAAAGAACCGGTTGCCAATTATTTCTTCGATATAGATTATTGGGGATTTATTGAAGATAAAAAATATAAAGAAAAAGTATCTCCGGAGTTATCAGACTTAAAGGAAAATATTGAAGAGCTTAAAATTATAGCAGGTAAATCTGAAAATCAAAAGGCTGATTCTCTTTTCACAGCTAAAAATTATGAAGAAGCAATAATTGCATATAATCAGGTACTCGAGTATAATCCCGACAATAAAGAATTGGAGAAAAAAATAAAACAAACGCAAAAGTTACTTAAAAAGCAAATCTCAGTTAATGAGGGTTACGAACAGGCAATTAAGAAAGCAGATGATTTACTTGCAGAAGATGAACTCGATGCAGCAAATAACTATTATCAAAAGGCTCTTATTTATAAACCGAATGAAACATATCCTCTTGATAGACTATATGAGATCGATTCATTAAAATCCTACTGGTGGATTGCTAAGAATAATAGTTATGAAAGTGCTGTTCTGGAAGCTGATTCATTATACAATACCGAAAACTATGAGGCATCAAAAAATACTTATTTAGATGCACTTGATATTTTCCCGAAAAAGATCTACCCCAAACAAATGCTTAACAAGATTGATAGCATAATTGATTTACTGGAATCCCAAAAACGTGCATTGGCTCAAGCGCATAAAGATTCAATTCAAGCTTTCTTGTCTGAAAAAAAAGACAAAGAATTAAAAATTACTGATGAAAAAGCCCATGAAGACAAAGTTCACCAAAAAAAGGGTGAAGAAATCGTTGCCATAACAGAATCAACATCGAGAAAAACAGATATAAAAGGTACAAGCAACACAGAAACGAAGAAAGAAGAATCTGAGCAAGACAAATCTTCCAAAGAGCAGATAATCAGTGTTGAAGATAAAGAACCAGTAGATACTAAAGAAGTTATTGAAGAGCATGCGGCTAAAGAAAACGACGATACTTTAAAAACATCTATCCTAACCACACAAAAAGCACAAGAAAGTTTAAAGCAGCTTGAAATGGTTTTACAGGAAAAAATCAACAGCGATGATAAAGAAGGTTCTTCTAAAATATTGAAAGAAATGGGTGCTGTATATCAGAGTGAATTTCAACTTGGGAAAGCTCTGGAAAGTTACAGCAGATCACTTGACATAACGCGCGAAGTTGGTAATAAAGAAGAAGAAGCGGAAGTATTAAGCGATATCGCGACGGTGTTATATGATTCAGGCAGTTACAATGATGCTATTGAGCATTTTGAGAAGTCACTTGAGATTTCTGAAGATATTGATGATAAAGAGCAGACTGCAAAAGCACTTACAAATATTGCTACAGTTTATGAAAACACATACCGATACGATGAAGCTTTAGACTATTTAAATCGTTCACTTGATATAAAATTAGAGACTAAAGACAAAGAAGGTGCGGGTGTAGTCCATAAAAATATGGCAAATATTTACTATGAACAGAACAATTTTGAAAAAGCCATTCAGTCTTTGGAGAAATCGCTCGAAATTGATAAAGAAACTGACAATAAAGAGGAAATCAGTGCAACACTGAACAACTTGGGTGCTACATATTATAATATGAACGACCTTGACAAAGCAATAGAATACTATGAAAAATCTTTATCAGCGGCCCAGGAAAACAACAATTTGCGCGATCAGTCCATTACTTTGAACAATCTTGGTAATATTAATTTTAACAATAAAAAGTATAAGGCAGCAATAGATTATTATGAAAGATCTATCAGGATAAAAGAACAAATTTCGTTCAGGGAGGGTATTGCAACATCGCTGCATAACATCGGAAATGCTTACTATGAGCTAAAAGATTATGAGAAAGCACTTGAATATTACGATTCCAGTTTAAAAATTTCTGAAGAAATCAATTACAGAGAAGTTATCTGGAAAAACTATCAGGCATATGCAAAAACGTATGCGAAATTAGGAAATTTCAGGAAGGCATATGATTACTATCAGAAATATACCAGTTCTAAATATGAAGCAGCAGGACAGGCCATGCAATTGGTTGAATTGCGTGAACAATACGAATCAAGTAAAGTAACGGTTCAGACTTTAAAAAGAGAACTTCAAAAACAAAACCGCATTGCACGCTATGAAGCTGAACGTAATAAACGTGAGATGCAGATTATTGAACTTGAAGTAGCCAATAAACTACAGCAATTAAAAAGGCAACGCATTATCATTATTTCATTCTTCATTGGTAGTATTCTGATTCTGGCATTTTCAGTTATCATAACAAGACAATACAGGCAAAAGAATAAAGCTTACAGAATTGTAGCAGAACAAAAAAAACATATTACTGATGGTATTACTTATGCACGAAGAATTCAACAGGCTGTTTTACCGCCTGATAAATACATTGAAAATATTCTGCCGGACCGTTTTATTATTAACAAGCCACGCGAAGTAGTAGGTGGTGATTTCTACTGGGCTGCCAAGCATTACAACAAAACAGTAGTTGCAGTTGCTGATTGTACAGGGCACGGAGTTCCCGGAGGATTTATGAGTATGCTTGGAATTGCAATACTTAATGAGATAATTTCTATTGAAAGGCCACTTGAATCGCATGAAATACTAACGCACCTGCGTGACAGGGTTATTGATGCACTTCATCAAAGAGACAGACTCTCCGAAGCACTGGACGGAATGGATATTTCTCTTCTTGTTTACGATCCTGAAAAGAAGGAGGTTCAATTTTCTGCAGCTTACCATTCTCTTTATTTAATGAGAGAAAACCAGCTTAAAAAGATAAAAGGTGATCGTGTTCCAATTGGATACCACTTCAAAATAAAACCTTTTACTTCTCAAACCATTAAAGTTAAAAAGGGAGATATGATATATATGAGCACCGATGGATACACGGATCAAATTGGTGAAAAAACCAATGAACGTTTTATGCTATCTCGTTTTAAAGAACAGTTGATCAGCGTTCACGACAAACCATTAAATAAACAAAAAGAAATGCTTGAGCAAACCCTGTTTAGTTGGAAAGGCAATCAGGAGCAAACAGATGATATATTAGTAATGGGATTGAAGATTACTTAATAAATACCCATAACCAACCTTAGTTATTAGCTTTTCTGTCTCGAAGTTCTCTTGAAGGCAGCTCCCCCATTCCGAAAAGTTTTATCTCCTCATTCACTTTAAAATCATATTCTTTTTCAAGCCTTTGACCAATGGGATGCAATGCTAACCTGGCATCGTCATAATGCTTTTTATAAGCAGGTGATATAGGAAATGCATTCATCGCTTCATAAGGATAGGGTACCAGTAATTCGGTTATATCACTTAGTGGTCTTGATGTACTCAAATATCTTGAATATGAAGAAGGAGAAAGAATAACCGGCATCCGGTGGTGCGGTATCTTTGCAAGCAGTTTATTGGCAGGAGATGTGATAATTGCAAATGTATTCATCACCTTTCCCGTATCCGGATTTTTCCATGAATCCCAAATTCCTGCAAAAGCAAAAGGTCTTTCATAATTTTTCATGTATACCGCAAAAGGTTTTTTAAGTCGTTCTTTTGTAGGACCTTCAAGAAAACAGTCGGCTATAACAAGACACCTTTGCTGACGAATTGCCTTTCTGAAGAATGGTTTGGTTATAATACCTTTGGCGCCATTGTAGTCCATCCTGTTTTCTTTGTTATGGTCTCCTTCAGAACGTGCATTAATGATATAGGTAGCCTTTTTCGACCAGCTGGGTGTAAAACCGAAAGTAAAGCTCTGTATTAATCTTGGTTCGTTATCAGTAATTACAAGCCCCTGATTACCCGGAATTACTATCCTGTTCACACTAAAGGCTAACTCAGGTTCCTGTTTTACATTGAATTTCTTTTCTATTCTTTCAATGCTCGATACTATTGCATATTGTCCGCACATGTCAGTTCAAAGTTAAAAGTTAAAGTTTAAATTTTGAAGCCGGAAGCCCGAAATCGAAAATTACCCGAATAACCTTGAACGTTAAACTGTTCAACATTCAATTTAAGTCTTGTCGACGATTCATCCAGGCTAATATTTGGCAAACGGTAAAGCTCTGCCGTTTCAATGCTGATAAAGCCAAACTCACTTACCACTTTACCTTTTATCAGGTAGCATCCCGGTCCCCTGAAAGGGTATTTTGCTGTAATATCCGGAAACTGTACTGTGTCAATCCAGCAGCCTTCAAGGTCTATAAATGTTCCAAAGCTCATATACTTTCCGTTACTGGTCTTCGTACCCTTAACGTGTATCAGGTAGCCGACTATTTCCGCGTTCATACCCACCATAAAAGGAAGTCGTGCCGATACCAGTCGCGGCAATCTTGCTTCTTCGAGCAGTTCAAAAGGTGACCTGGATATGGAAAACCCGACAATCTCAATTTCATCATATGCCGTCTCCAGCGGATGGGAATACAAAGCAGGCAATGTAAATTCTTTAACCTTTTCGTTGAAAAGCGTTTGTGACGGTTTATTTTTTTTGTGCTTACTCAGTATGAAATGTGCATCCCATAACAATTCCTTTTTCGATTTTCCGGTAAACCTGAATGCCCCGATACGAATAAGTATACTAAGTTGTTCAAGCGAAACCGGCACACGCTTCAGAAAATCCTGCAGATCTTTAAAACTGCCTCCTCTTCGTCTTTCCTTAAGTACAGACACAGCTGTATTGGTCTCGATGTTCTCTACAAAACCCAAACCAAGAAATATGGTGTCGCCAAATATCACAGCAACATTGTCACTACAATTTACACAGGGAGGGTATATTTTCGCACCATGCATTCGTGCCTCATGCACGTATAGTTCTCTTCGGTAAAATCCCCCGCCATTATTAATGGTAGCCACCATATATTCCCTGGGATAATGAGCCTTCAGATAAAGCGCCTGGAAACTCTCGACAGCATACGATGCCGAGTGGCCCTTCGAAAAAGCATAGTTGGCAAAACTCTCGATCTGTTCCCACACGCGCTTTATGATATATTCAGGATAACCCCTTTCATAACAGTTGGAAAAAAACTTATCTCGAACTTTTCCAAATTCATTGCGTTGCTTAAACTTCCATGACATGCCACGCCGCAATACATCGGCCTCAGCAAGAGTAAGACCTGCAAAATAGTGGGCTACCTTAATAACGTCTTCCTGGTAGACCATCACCCCGTAAGTTTCTTCGAGGTATTCATAGAATTCAGGCATTTCCTGTCGTGCTGCTTCCCTTCTTTCCGGCTGGCGATATCGCAGGATGTATTCTCTCATCATACCACTTTTGGCCACTCCGGGGCGGATTATTGAACTGGCAGCCACCAGCCGTATATAATCGTCGGCTTCGAGTTTTCTCAACAACATTCGCATAGCAGGTGATTCAACATAAAAACACCCTATAGTCTTTCCCTGTTTAAGCAATTGCTTTATCCCTTCATCACTTTTAAAGCGATCGATATCGTGAATATCTATCCTTTGTCCTGTATTTTCCTCTACGATCTTCACTGCATCTTCAATCTTACTAAGCCCCCTTTGGCCCAGTATATCAAACTTGGCAAAACCTATATCTTCAGCTTCTATCATACTGAAATGCACTGTTGGAAAACCTTTGGGAGGCATAATGGTGGCAGAATAGTTACTTATAGGCGTGTCAGAAATAATGATACCGCTGGAATGTACGCTCAGATGACTTGGAAAGTCATGAATAAGCTTGCTGTATTTCAGAACAAGTCCGCCGATTTCATCTACCTCGTAGTGTCTTTTTGTTGATTGCAGCTTATCTATTTCTTGCGAAGGCAGACCGAAAACCTTCCCCAGTTCACGAATCATCGATTTATACTGAAAGGTGATGTAAGTACCAACCAAAGCAGTGTGGTCCCAACCGTGTTTATCGAACAGGTATTTGGTTATCATATCGCGGTCGCGTGACGAGAAATCAATATCAAAGTCTGGCGGCGAGTTGCGCGAAGTATTGATAAAGCGCTCGAAATACAGATCGAGTTCTATGGGATCGACATCAGTAATACGTAACAGGTATGCCACCATGCTGTTTGCTCCACTTCCACGACCTACGTAATAACAACCTTTTCTCCGGGCATATTCTATCAGGTCCCAATTAATAAGGAAGTATGAAGAAAAGTTGAGTTGTTCAATGATCTTTAACTCCTTCTCCATGCGTTCTAGAATAGTCTTCGAAGGATTCCTGTAGCGGTATTTCAATCCTTCTTCACACTGATGCCTGATAAGAAACAGGTCTCCGCCAACCGAACCGGTAAAGCTTTTCTTGTTTTTCGATGTTTTGTATTCAAAACCGACGGAGCAATTATCCAGCAATCGACTGGTGTTTTCAAGAATGAAAGGATAATCGAGGAATTTTTCCAGTAAATCTTTTTTTGCAGGCATGATTTCGTCGGGTTGAGCTTCTTCGGTTTTTGGCAACCGGCTTAATATGGTATTTTTATCAATGGCTCGTAGCAACCGGTGCACATTAAAATCTCTCTTGTGTCGAAAAGTAACCGGTTGTAATACCACAAGCTTTTCCTGACAAGATTTCCAATCGGAAAATAACAATTTACCCAGCTGCTGTGAACTCACTCCTATAAACTCATTATCGCGCAACGATTTGTAATCAATACTTCCAAACGGATACACCACATATGCATGGTTAAATTCAGGAGCCTGTTCGGGAAAATCTTCTTCATTATGCGAATGATATGTAAGATGCTCGTTGAGCTCACGAAAACCTTCATTATTTGCAGCTATTCCTACATATTGCTGCCTGGCTCCATTTCTGAAATCGATACCCAACAAAGGTTTTATCTGCTTATCCATGCATTGCCTTACAAAGTCGATACATGCCGATGTGCTGTTCACATCGGTAAGGGTTATGGTGTTATAACCCTTTTGTTCCGCTTCCTGTATAAGTTCTTCAATAGAAAGCGTACCGAACTTATAGCTAAAATATGTGTGACAATTGAGCAGCATTATATCCTTCTATGTGCAGGTATTACAGGTGGCAAGCCGTTGAACGGATTGCTCATTTGCCCGATACCCCTTGTACCCATTGTTGCTACGCGCCGTATTGCGTTTTGACCGAACCGGTTGCGTACGTAGTCCATGGCCTGGTAAAGCTTTACCATTTCTGCGGTATCTTCAAAAATATCCATCTGGTAACTGCCACCAATAAGATGGCTGTAACGCACACCGACAAGCCTTACCAGCACCCGCCGGTCATAAAGCTGATCAAAAAGCTCTAGTACTGTTTTTATAAGGGTATGATCGAGCGAGGTATATGGAATACGTTTTTGCCGGGTTCGGGTATCAAAATCGGAATATCGTATCGTTACCGTAACACACGAGGTAAGCTTGTAACCATTTCGCAGATAAAATGCCAGCTTTTCAGCCATTGATACAAGTATACTTTTCAGCTTTTGTACATCGATGGTATCTCGTTGCAGGGTAAGCGAGGAAGAAACCGATTTCCGCTCGTGGTAGGGTATTACAGGCGTGTTATCGATTCCCTGTGCCTTTCTCCATATTACCACGCCATTTTTGCCCATCACACGATCCATAAGTTCCAGGGGCATTTTCTGTATGGTCTTCACATACTTAACCCCCATGTTTAAAAGCATCTTATAAGTCTTATCTCCCACCATGGGGATTTTCTTTACCGGCAGTGGTGCAAGAAAAGATTTTTCCTCTCCTTTCGGAATATTTATGTGGTTATTTGGTTTTGCCTCGTTGGTGCCTACTTTAGATACGGTTTTACTTGTAGAAAGCCCGAATGAAATGGGCAAGCCGGTTTCTTTAATAATTTTAGACCGAAGTTCCTGTGCCCATTTGTAGCACCCGAAAAACCTGTCCATGCCGGTTACATCGATATAAAACTCGTCGATCGAAGATTTCTCATAAAGCGGCGCACTCTCTTTAATAATATCGGTAACCGTATCGGAAAACTTACTGTAGATAGAGCTGTTGCCACGTATCACCATCGCTTCGGGGCATATCATCATAGCTGTACGCATAGGCATGGCCGAATATATACCGTAAGCCCTGGCCTCGTAGCTACAGGCAGCTACTACTCCCCGCCCCCCCGTTCCACCTACAAGTACCGGTTTATTGTCCAAACTGGAATCAAGCAATCGCTCACAGGAGACAAAAAATGTGTCCATATCAATATGCACAATCGATCTGTCCATCGCCTTTTATAATCTAGGTCTACAATGCGGGGATCGTCGATACCACGACTCCCTGTACAATAAAATCTCTGGAAAGAATAATTGGTGTATGTTCCTTATTTGACGAACATGGCAACAATACCACATTGTCGGTATTTATCCGAAGCTCTTTTATGGTAGCTTCGTCGTCAATAAGCGCAACTACTATGTCACCGTTCTCTGCATAGTCCTGCTGGCGTACCAGCACCAGGTCTCCATTATGAATGCCTTTCTGGTTCATAGAATCGCCGCGTGCCTGTAAAAGGTAATATTTACCGGGCGATTTGGCCAGCTTGGTAGAAACCGATATCATGGCTTCGATATTCTCCTCGGCCATCACAGGAAGCCCACATGCTATAGTTCCCAGCAAAGGGACTTTTACGGTTTGTTCGCGGGATATTTCGGTTTCTTCAAATTCGTACTGCACCATTTGTATACTTCCATCTGCCTTCTTTTTCAGTATACCCCTGTCATGCAGGTTTTGCAAAATCACTGCTGCAGAGCGGGGTGAACGGTAGCCAAGCTCTTTCATCAATTCGCGTACACTTGGCATGCGCCCACTCTTCATCAGAAAATTACGCATGACCCGTATAGCTGCCAGTTCCTTATTTGTTATCTGATTTTGCATACACAAATATACACTTTGTATACATATTATGCAAGGAATATGTTATGTATTTTATAATTTACTTTTAATAAATGTTTTAGATGTGTATACAATGAATACAGAGAACGCATGAAAGAAATCAGACAAATATAAAATTAACAACTTTTAGTTACCATCTTTCATTGTGTACTTTTATTCTCATCAAATTAAATTAGCCTTTTAATGGCAGTGTAAAGTAAAAAGTAGTTCCTTCGTTAACCTTACTTTCCACCCATATTTTACCTCTGTGTTTTTCAATAAATTCTTTACACAGAATTAATCCCAGTCCTGTCCCTGTTTCTCCCTCTGTTCCTTCTGTTGAAGTTGATTTATCAATCCTGAAAAGATTTGGAATTTTATCTTTTGGTATACCGACACCTGTATCCTTAACATAATATACTCCGAACTTACTATCGCTACTTAAATTCTTACCAATCTTTACCTGCCCTCCCGAAGGTGTAAACTTAAGTGCATTTGTTATAAGATTTCGGATAACCGTATCAATCATATTTTCATCAACATATACTTGTTCTTCACTATTTATCTCATTTATAATCTCAATATTTTTTTTTCTGGCCAGTTCTTTTATTAAAGTAATATTACTCATAATTAATGCATTAAGCGGAATATTTTCCGGATTAAACTCAACCCTCCCGCTTTGCGAGCGTGCCCAGTTTAATAAATTCTGAAGTAATTCATAGGTTTTATTAGCCGATTCAAAAATTTTTGAAATATAATTGAGCTTTTTATCATCGGCTATTTTATCAAATTTAAGATTCAGTAACTCGGAGAAGCCCAAAATTGCACTCATAGGATTTTTCAGATCATGCGCAATTATTGAAAAGAATTTGTCTTTCATGGCATTCAATTCAGCAAGTTGCTCATTAATTACTCTTAACTCTTCGGCATGTTCTTCAATTTGCTGTTGTCCTTCCTCTAAACGGGTATTTGTTTCGTTCAATTCCTTAGTTTGTTCATTGAGAAGTTTATTTTTTTCCGAAATCTCCTTTGTCCGTGCTTTAACCTCATTCTCCAATATTACTTTTTGTTTTTTAACGGTATTAATTCTATACCAGTATATCAACATTGTAATACCAAAAACCATTAGTACAACTGAAATCTTAAAAAACCATGTTTTCCAGAATGGAGGTAAGATCACAATTTCAATTGAAGCTTCATTCTCATTCCAGATACCATCGTTATTTGTACCTTTAACTTTAAACACATATTTGCCCGGCTCCATGTTTGAATATATTGCAAACCTTCTTGAAGAATTGGTATATACCCAATCATCATTAAATCCTTCAAGTTTATATTTGTACAGATTCTTTTCAGGTGCCGGATAATGCAATGAAGCAAAATCGAAACTGAATTCCTTGTGCTTATGAGATAAAATAATTTTATCCGTTTTCCCGATTGCCTTTGTTAGTAATACCCTGCCATAATATTCCTTGTTTATTTCAATAACCCTGTTAAAAACCTTAAAATTGGTTATAATGACCGGAGCAGTATACTGACTTTCTATTATCTGATCCGGGTGAAAGAAATCAAAGCCGTTAGATCCGCCAAACAGCATGTAACCATCTTTTGTTTTAGCACTTGCGTTAAATGAATAGGTATTTTCAAGCCCGTCATATCTGTCATAGTTTTTAATTTCTTTCTTAAAAGGATTGTATTTAGAAATTCCGGCATTTGTACTTATCCATAAATTATTAAAATCATCTTCTTCAATACTGCTGATTGTATTATTAGGTAATCCGTCCTTTACAGTATAGGAAGTAAAATTATCTTTTCCTCTGATAAATAAATTCAGACCATCCAGGGTTCCCACCCATAAATTTTTTTGGCTATCTTCAAAAACACATAATATATTATTACTGCTTATACTTGTTGTGTCTTCTTTATCAAACTGATAGTGTTTGAATTTTTGCTCATCCCTCATATATAAATCAAGACCCGTATTAGTTGATCCAAACCATAAATTCCTGTAACTATCTTCATAGATCAGCATAATAGCATCATTTGAAATGCTGCTAATATCCTTTGGATCGTGCTTATAGTGAGTGAATATTTCTTTATTTCTATCAAACTTATTAACACCTCCGATATAGGTTCCCAGCCATAATGTATCATAACTATCCTCATATATGAATTTAATATTTACCATACTTGGGTTTTTTGGGTCGTTTGGATACATCTGTTGATAAACGTAGTTTTTAAATGTTTTGGTTTTCGTATTGTATTTATTTAAACCTACATCGGTGGCTATCCATACAATTTCTCCATTGTCATCAGGATCAATATAAGTGCACCATGTAACATTAGTGCTCAGGCTGTTTTGATTATTTCGTTCATGTTTAATATGTTCAAATTTTTCGGTTTGCGGATCAAAAATACTTATGCCGGCTTCAAAAGTCGAAATCCAGATTTTTCCTGTATAATCAATAAAAATATGATTTACGGTATTGCCGCCCAGGCTATTGGGATTGTTCGGATCGTGTTTATAATGAATAAACTGTGTCCTTTTCAGGTCTATCAGATTAATACCTGCACCCCATGTTCCGAGCCACAATGTTCCTGACTGGTCAATTGCTAAATTCCATATTATATTATGTCCTAAACTGGTTGATCGAAGAGGATCGTTTAAATACTGGATAATTTTTTCAGAGTCCCTGTTAAATTTAACCAGGCCCCCACCAAAGGATCCCGTCCAGATATTGTTGTTAAAGTCTTCTTTTAGGCATCTGACAATGCGGTTATAATATATATATTCATCTTTTCTTTTAAAATCGCAGTTAGAAGTTATTTCAAGTTCTTTGTTTATTTTGAAAAATCCATGCTCCCATGTACCAAACCATATATTTTTATCTTTATCTTCCGTAATCATATTTACTGTGGCCCTGATATTCCTGTCCGTTCGAAGACAAGCATAAGAAGGTGTATAAAATTGTTGATCTTCTTCAGAAAAAATCAGTATACCATCTCTTTCAAGTCCTACCCAAAGTATCCTGTCGCTATCAATGAACAAATCGTTTACTTTATTTGTAGATATAAAATATTTATCTTTGTTATCCTCATTAAAATGAATAAAATTATATTTTAAATCCGGCTCAAAAGAAATGGTCAATTTATCAATACCCCCGCCATAAGTTGCTATCCAGTAAACTGAATCATTATATTGGACTATATCACGAACTTCATCATAGCTTAGTGAATTTGTATTTTCAGGATCATGGATAAATCTGATAAGATTTTCATTATCTGTATTTAAAATATTCAACCCTTTGTCTGTACCGATCCATAAATATCCAAACTTATCTTCAAATATCGATTCAATTACATTATTACTTATACTATTGGGATCGTCAGAATTATACCTGTAAATCTTAAACTCATATCCGTCAAATCTGTTAAGTCCGTCACGTGTTCCAATCCATATAAACCCGTTTTTATCCTGTAAAAAACAGTTCACATAGTTGGATGATAATCCTTCATTTGTCGTAATATGTCTGAATTTGATGAGATCTTTCTGAGAAAACGAGTTGACTGAAGTTAGAAGGAAAGTAACCAAAAAAATTATTATAATATAGAAATCCTTAATAAACATTGAATAAATCCATTAACTACTCTTAAGTTAATGATTTAAATATTCAAATCCATTCAATTAAGATAAAATTATCAGGGGCATTTATTTAATCTGTCATACTGAATAATCATTCAATATAAATCTTCTCTGTTGCTGAAATATTGTCTGAATTAACTGTCAATAAGTAAATCCCCGAGTTTAGGTTAGTGCATGGAATATTTAAAGAATCACCAACAAATTCCTTTATTAAAATTGTTCTTCCCTGAAGATCTATTATCTGACAGTGGTAATATCCGTATTCAAATAATCTTACCTGTATTTCCCCTGATGAGTTATTATTAATGATTTCCAAAAAATCTGAATTATTCGTACTATATAAACCTTCCGGATTTGGGTCGGTTATGGCTAATACTAATTTACCATCTTCAATATATGCGTTGTCCGGTGTAAAATCAACTTCGTTGCATTCAAATGTCCAATTTGCTTTTGACCATCTTCCTGCATCGAAAGTATCGAAATCATCTCTCCATTGCAATGTGAATTCTCCTTCACTGTAACTGTAGTATTCTATCCAGTCAACATACTGGTGTTTTGGTAAATCAGACGGATTAAGTGCTCCGGCCCAGGCTACGGAACAGGAGATCCATGCATTAAAACGCAGGCTTGCATTTGATGTGAGGGAAGTTGCATTTTCTCCGCTTGCACTCCTTACCATTTCTTCATCGACATACCATACCACTGAATCCGGAGTCCATTCTACGGTAAAAGTATGGTAGTCTTCGGCAAGCGAAAATTCAAATTCTATTTCTTCCACATCCTGATCTGTATTGTCTGAAACTCCATCTGTTATTATATTTGTAGAGAGTACTGTTGCATCATTTTTCCCCAGCACTTCCACATCTATTTCTTCCCAGTAAACCCCTTCCATATAAGAATCATTCTTGTATATAAAAAAGGTAGAAAGCATGCCACTGCCACTGATCATTTTCATACTCATTACAAACTTTCCGTACTGAACAGTAGTATTTGAATAAACTTCGGCTCCTCTATACGGTTTTTGTGCAAAAATTGATGTAAATCCAACAAACACCAGAATATTGGTTATTATCAGTCTCATTTTCATAATACTCTTTAATTAAATATTTGTAGTAAAAAACTATATAAATCCTTCCTGTTGTTTCATTTTATTAAAGTTTAATAAAAAGCTTCCGATAAGTGTTCCCTGTAGTTGTAATTTCGATTATATATGTATCACTTTTAAGTGATTCTGTATTAAGACGCATAATCCTTTCTCCGCTTAAATATTGGTCAAACAACCTAACTCCTTTTATGTTGTAAATGGTTATCTTCATTATCAGCTCATCATCGGCATCATTCCGAAGTATCAGAGTTTCTTTAACCGGATTAGGATATAAAATATAGTAGTTATTATCTATAACTGACAATGCAGAAACGGTTTGTTCAGTCTTTATCCTTTGCGGATAGGACATCAGATTTAAAGTATCACCATATTGAGCTGATATACGATAATAATAATTCCTGTTAAGGGACAGATCGAAGGTATCGGTATAAGATGCTGCCTGACCGGGTAATTTAATTAACTCCGTTAATGTTGAAGCAGTAAATCCTCTTTCAACAAGAATACTATCGTTATCTGTAACTCTGTTTGTCCATGCAATACTAATGCTATCACCATTGTGATTTGTTACACTAAGATCTGTCGGATTATCCACTGTATTATTAATTATAATGTCTTTTGTTACTTGCCAGCTTCTTGCTTCGCGTTCTAAAACCTGAAACCATCCATTATCATCCCAAACGGCGAATGCCCACCCGTTATTTAACGCAAGTTCAACAAATCTTGCATAATGACGCATTCGGGAATTAAAATCACAATCTTCATGTGCTCCAAACTCACCAAGAAAAACAGGAATATTATTTCCTGAAGACCACTCTTGAACATCATTGAATTTATTTTCAAGGGCTTCAATATCTGAAGTTGTACCCCATGTACCATTTCCTTCTCCGGCAAATGGCCATGGATCATATGAGTGAAAATATCCCATCAGATAATCATCTTCAGGGACAGCAGCTTCAATGAGCTGAGGTGAATTTGCCCACATATATCCCGAAAATAATACGATTCTGGTTGGATTTGTTTTTCTGATTATAGATAATACCCTTTCATTAAGATTGTTCAAAGTATCTTCAGGCATTGGATAAGGCTCATTGATCATTTCGAATATAAGGCTGTCGGTATAATCTTTATAATGTGCAGCTATCTGACTCCAAAGGCTGTCAAAACGTTCCAGATTTGCCAAAGACGGATCCTCAAAAAGCCATTCTTCATGATGAGCATTAATAACGACAAATAACTTACGGTCCAGTGCCCAACCGATAACTTCATCGACACGGTCGAAAAAGTCCGAGTCTATAGTGTAGGGCGATAGCGTGTCTGCACGTTTATTCCAGGTAACAGGTATCCTGACACATGTAAAGCCGGCTTCAGTAAAATCATCAAAATTATATTCCTGTGCAACGTTTAACTCACCTTCATATTCTCTGGTGTCAAGAGTATTACCCAGATTTATTCCCCTTCCCATTTGTTCAACGGCCTGCTGGGGAGTCAGTTGCGCAAAGAGTTGAACACCTGTTGATAAAGACAAAATAAAAAAAGTATATAACCAAAATTTATAAATCATAAACTAATAATTTAAATTAGATCGGGGTGAAAAATAATATCTACAGTGCAGTTAGGTTTGAACTAAGTGTTTATTTATTTTCACTATTTATCAGTTTTGATTATTAAGTTATTCAATTTTAATGAATTTACTTCTATAGAAACAATCAATTCTTAAAATACAGTTAACGATATCTTATTCGAACAGATAAGCTTATTTGATAAACTCAGAAGGTGGTTTACCGAAATGTTTTGAAAAACTTCTGGTAAAGTATGAAAGACTGCTGAAACCTACATCATATCCAATGGCGGATAGGTTATTATCACCTTTTTTAATGAGTTCCAAAGCCTTTTTAAGTCTGAGTACGCGAATAAATTCATTCACTGATTGTCCGGTAAGTGATTTGAGTTTTGTATATAATACTGTTTTACTTACAGCAAGTTTGTTTTCAAGAAAATGAGAGTTTAATTCTTTATTTGTGAGATTGTTTAATACAAGATTTGTTGCTGTTTCAATAAACTCGAGGTCTCTTCGGTTTTTAGTAATACCCTCTGGAATATATTCATAAGTTTTTTTAAAATTATCGTGAAGCAGTTTCCTGTTTTTAAATATATTACTGATCTTCATCTTCAGAATATCGGTATTGAATGGTTTTTTAATATAACCCTCGATGCCCAATGATAATCCTTCAATTTCATCTTCTTCAGAAGATTTAGCCGTAAGCAGAACAATTGGAATATGACTTGTTGCCTTTTCTTTTTTCAACAATTTTGTCATTTCAATCCCGTCAAGAATTGGCATCATAATATCGCTGATTATTAAGTCGGGGCTATGATTTTGCGCTTGAAGGATACCTGATTTCCCATCAGTGGCTTTTATTATATTATAATCAGAAACCAGTTCTTTTTCCAGGAAGTTCAGAATATCAGGGGTATCATCAACCAATAAAACAGTTGGTTTATTTTTATCATATTCAGTGTGTGTCACTAATAAATCGTTTGCTGAATATTCAAAGTCAGTCTCCTGAATGGTTTCACTAATATATTTTTGACCTTGCGATAATGGAATTTCAACTGTA
Organism: Bacteroidales bacterium; assembly: GCA_016929525.1. Classification (GTDB taxonomy): domain Bacteria; phylum Bacteroidota; class Bacteroidia; order Bacteroidales; family UBA10428; genus UBA10428. Next base: position 35,409 of record JAFGIP010000048.1, on the reverse strand, counting down.
AAACACGAGCCCTTATTTAACTCACTTTCGAGTGATATAGCACCACCGAGAAGTTCTACCAATTCTTTTGTAAAGGCTAATCCAATCTCGGTACCAATGCTTTCTTTAAATTTTATCTGGTAAAAACGTGTAAAAATTTCATCTTGTTTTTCAGCAGGAATTCCAATTCCATTATCCTTAACATTAATTATCAAATTTTTTGTATCAGAACTTGAAGCTTTAGGACTTGTGACTGAAACCATTATTTCAATATTACTTTTATCTCCTGTATATTTAAAAGCATTAGATATAAGATTAACAAGTATTTTATCGATTACATCGGCATCAAAATCAGTATATAGTTCCTTGCAGTCAGTATTAAAGTGGTACCTTATTTCTCTTCTGGACGCTTCATGTGTGAACTGATCATATATCGATTTTAAGAAGCCAATTAGTTCACCATGCTTTTTCTCAATCTTAAAACTTTTATTTTCAAGCTTTCTGAAATCCATAAGCTGATCAATAAGCTTACGAAGCTTTATCGCGTTATTATATATTAGTTTATAGTAAAACTTCCTTTCCTCGGTCTCTATCTTATGACTAAGATTAATTAGTTTTTCTATAGGTGCGAGCATCAATGTCAGAGGTGTTCTGAATTCATGAGAAATATTTGTAAAAAACCTTAGTTTTAACGCGTTGCTTTCATGATCTAACTGTGCTTCAGCTTCTTTTATCCTAATCTTTGTCTTTAACATTTGTCGAACGATAAAAATTCGTGCTATACCAAGAATAAATAGAGATACAATTATTACATATGCAAACAATGCCCAATTAGATTTCCAGAATGGAGGTAAAACCTCAATGGTTATCATGTCACCTTCTCTGTTCCAATAACCATCATTGTTAGCCCCAATTACACGGAAAGTATATCTTCCGGGAGGAAGATTTGTATAGGTTGCTTCACTTTTTGTTCCAACATATTGCCAATCGGTATCAAACCCTTGCATCAGGTATGCATACTGATTCTTTTCAGATTGTATATAATTGATAGCGCAAAAGCCCAGTGTAATTACATTTTCGTTATGTTTTACAATTAATTTTTTTTGATTGTTATTGCTTCGCCATATTTCAGGTTTAAGAATTTGATTTAATAAACTTACCTGGTTAATTATTATTGCAGGTTTTACTGTATTTTCAGATATTTCATCCGGATTAATCAGTACAAATCCTTCCTTGCCACCAAAAAACACCTTACCATTGTCAGTAATGCCACAAATTCCCCTTTTAAGCCAATCTCGTTGCAGCTTTCCTATGCTAATTTCATAATTAATAAGTTGTAATAATCCGGAATCTTTACTGAGTATTAATCTGGATATTCCATAATTTGTACTTATCCACAGATCTTTGTCCTGATAGACAATCCCCTTAATATGACTGTTAGGTAATTCAATATTTTCTTTCAATAAGGTGAATTTCCCTGAATAAATATTAAAAGTATTAAGTCCATTGGCCGTTGCTAACCAATAATTACCTTTATCATCACCGCTAATATAAAAGATTGAATTGTGGCTGGGTTTATTAAATCCCGGCATTAAAGCACTGTATGTTACAAATTGCATTGTGTCTATATGTGTTATACTGAAACCATCGACAGAACCTACAAGGAGATATCCCAGACTATCAGTATATAAAGAATATATCCAGTCATTTGCCAATGAGTTCTGCCAGTTTACAGGGTCAGCCGAATAATAAGACATTTCATCTGAAGTTGATGAAATCCTGACTAATCCTCCACCGAATATCGAAATCCAGATATCTCCGTTTCTATCTTCATCAATATCGTATATACCATATTCAGATATATTGGTAACTTTATTAAAAGGAAATTCTTTTATTGATTTATCAGAAGAATTATAACGTAACAAGCGCCCCTTTGATGTCCCTATCCAAAAAACATGAGACGAATCTTCAAATATTTTCCGGATAATTCCATATTCCTTTTTATTTCTGCAAAACCACTCCGTAAATGAATTTTGATGAATTAATTTCTTTTCATTCCACAGTTCAATATTTCCGCTTTCATATGCAATCCAAAATGTATTTTCTGAATTAATAATTATATATGATATATCTTTTTCACCAATGGTATATTTATCGAACGACTCCGAAGAAAAAAGATGAATACCATCATTTGGCTGACTAAAGAAAACCCCATTGTTACCTGTTCCTAACCACAATATATTTTGCATATCACTACATAATGAAGTAATTCGTGAATTCCTTAAAACATCAGGTTCTCTGATATACTCTTCATTTACTTCGTTGTTTGCCACGGTAAGTTTTACTGCGCCCTTATCAGTCCCGAACCAGGCTGTATTTTTAGTAATGGGTAAGAATGAAAGTGCCGAATTATTAACTAAAATCTGAAATTTGAAAATCAACGTATCGGGTTCTATAGATAATACTGATAATCCCTTCTCAGAACATACCCACAACTGTTCATTATCGCATATAAGCTTAATGATCCGACTTCCGATAACGTTTTTAAAGGCCCCCGAGTTATAGTCCTTATAAGAATTATTCTTTGTATTAAAATAGCTTATCCCGTTACGTTCAAATCCTAACCACAGGTTTCCTTTACCATCGTGTTCAAGGACTCTTATCTGCTCATAAAGAATATTGCCTGTATAATCGGTAAAAGCAAAATTTTTAATTGTATTGAAATATTTCTCAATATTATCAGATCCCAGCAGGTCTTTTATTCCTTTTCTAAAACCTTCTTCCGAAGTGAAGAACTCATTTTGTATGTGATATAGTTTATCAGCTATACTATCCGGAAGCTCTTCAGATTTAAGTTTATTAATTGTATTCTCATTTATCAAATACTGTGTTCTGCGATACATTCTATCGAAACCATCTTTCTCCTGATTGTACCTGTTTAATCCTTTTAAAGTAGCAACCCAAACATTGCCATCTGCATCTTCATCAATCGAGGTTACATATCGGAATGTCAGTGTCCGGTTATCCTCTTGCTCATATTTATAATGTCTGAAATTGTCTTTTGTATAGTCATACAGATTTAATCCATTATTTTCTGTTCCGATCCAGATTCTCCCTTTGCTGTCGACGAACAGATCATTTATTCTATTATCACACAATGAAGTACTATCCTTATATAAATTCCTGTAAACACGAACTGAGCGTCCATCGTACCTGTTCAAACCATCAGTTGTAGCTATCCAGATATACCCTTCCTGATCCTGCACTATATCGGTTATCGAACTACCTGAAAGTCCGTTTAAGGTTGATAAATGCCTGTAATTATTAAGTTCTGCCTGTGCATGAGTTGAAACAATCAGAAAGATGTGAGAAAAGAAAATATACTGTAATCTGATCAATCTAGAGTTCATGGCAAAGGAGATTTATAATCTTTGAACGCAATTATTGATTCAGAAAATTCTCCTGATTACCAATTCTAAAACAGTATCAGGAAAATTGAAATCTCAGCAATAATAATAAAATATCTGAACAAATCTTTATTAACAAAAAAGCTACTAGTTTTACAGTTCTTAAGCTTTAAGTAAAAAACTTAAAATCTTATTAATCACCTTCCAAATATCAGCTTTTATTAAACAGCTTATCTGCCAGGCAACCAATATCTTTTTGTTTACAGAATTTGCAAGTTAAAGAGGTTCGAACAAACCCTGTCACTGCGGTTGATAAGACCAACAGAGTTATAATGATTAATAACAATATAACATTGAATTTTTGTATCAGTAACACTATGCCTGTTATGAACGGAATAAGGGTAATCAGAATATCTGGGATCATATCTTTCCATGCAAATTCCTTACTACAAAACTTTGATATATCGCCTTTTTTAAAAAACACAGAGCTTAACTTCCCTTTACCAAAACCACAGTATTTACCCCAATAATAACAGTTAACACAATTTTTATTAAGCAACCTGTATTCAAATGCAAAGATATAAGCTAGATAAAGTAAAGCAGCTATCCAACTCAGCCGTAACATTATCAAAAATCCCAGGCCATAGATTGTAATCGAAAGTAAGTTAGACGAAATCACAATCCATGCAGGGTAATTATCATATCTCTTTGATATATTCATGGTTATTTAACAATTAAGAAGTATTATTAAAAGTTCAATATTAAAAAACGATTTGATCAGTTGAAGATATTAAATAATAAACTTCGTTACATTAAGCTTATATATTTTAAAGTATAATAAATATCGTTGCTATAAGATATACCTTAATTTATTCCAGATTTCATCAGTTTTATCCGGATCGATTCCATCGAAACCAAACAACCTTTGGGCATTTCCAAAAGTTCAGATTCAATGCTATTATAAAAGTCTTCAAGAATATCAGTTTTATCTATAATCTCAATCATAACCGGAAGTTTCTCTGTAAGTTCCCAAAATCTTGAAGAATTTATATGTTTACTGCTTTGCCCGTAACCCATAATTCCACGGTACACCGTTACCCCTGAGATACCTTTTTCTTTTGCCAGATATACAATATGTTCGTAAAATAATTTCGTTCCGATTTTATCAGTAGTACTTGCGTAAATCTTTAATACGCTATGCTCATTTTTAGCCATAATTAAAACATATTTGATATTACGTAACCCATGTAAACAGCCAGAAATCCTAAAAATATACTTAATCCTGAATAGAGAAAGACAGAAAGAAACTGCCCGTTGTGCATAAGCATAAGGTTTTCACTTGAAAAAGTAGAAAATGTTGTAAAACCACCGCAAACCCCAACCATTAGCAGCATTCTGAGATCGACCGGTAGTATTGTGCTTTTATCTGATATACCTGTAAGGAGACCTATAATAAAACTGCCTATAACATTAACAGTAAGTGTTCCTACCGGAATTGCAAAAAAATCAATGTGCAAGTTCAGCTTAGACACAAAATACCTCGCCACACTGCCAATAAATCCACCTGTTCCTATTAATAATATACTTTTTATCATAATTTACCGAATGCTTTAATATTGGTTGCTATCTGATCTCAAATGTAAGTTAATTTGTTTAATGTGAAGTAAAGATGTAAGAAGTCAGATATGAGATATGAGATTTAAACCTGATATATAAGGGCTTGAGGAACATATAGTGATAATTCATTCCTGAAAACAGGATATATTTCTGATTGATGCATTCTTATTGATATAAGTAATAAGACTTTATTATTTGTCATAACTGAGTATAATTTCACAACATAATAAATCATTTAGACTAACGATTCAAAATATAAGTTATGAAAAAACAAATTTTACCTTACTTATTCTCAATCATCTTTTTTCCCATTTTGAGCACATATGCCTTCGCTACTTCTCCGGATTACATTCAATCAAAGGATACGACCAAAGTCTGCAATAAAGATAAGCTTGTAGTGTTATGGACAAGTACCGATAGAGAAGTAGCCCTGAAAATGGTATTTATGTATACTTATAATGCAAATAATTATCAGTGGTGGGATGAAATTACGCTTTTAGTTTGGGGTCCATCGCAAAAGCTTCTTACCGAGGATAAGGAACTGCAGGAATATGTAAAGAAAATGATAGATTACGGAATTGAAGTTTTAGCTTGTAAAGGTTGTGCCGATCAATATGAGATTTCTGATGAACTGGAAAAAATAGGTGTTATTGTAAGATATACCGGAGTTGATCTGACCAATTTTATTAAGGAAAGGCATGTAATTACTTTTTAGAATACCTTATTATTGATTAATAACGATAAGTAAAAGATTAATAACGATAAGTAAAATTTAGTCAGTAAATTATTTAATTGCCATACTTTTAAATGTTATTTCTATCCATAGTTAAAAAATCAGTGGTATTTTGCATGGATCGTTCTCTTCTTTTATTTTCTGTCTATTACAAGTACCAAGTAATTTAAAGTATGTCTATTACAACTATAGAATTACAGAATATTAATACATATTGGTTTTTCGACTTATAAGATAAAACGAACTTTAATTAACGACTCTTTTTAAAATTAAACTCATATTATTATTAGGCTTCTTATACAAGTCTCGTAATGTTTTACTATGAATATTGTAAATAAATAAAAACGGGTTAACCAACCGAAAGCCAGTTAGATATCGTCTATTACAATTTTACCATCTTCAATTACACATGTATGTATATATTGCTGTACTCCTTTCTAAATAATCTAAGATGATTGAAAATTCTATGGTAAAAATGTCGATATAATATTTAATAATTAAGCTGAATAATATCTCTTGTATTAATCACAGTTTTCTCATAATCATTCGTACACACCTTAATCATTGCCTTACCTAAATCACTAAGTTTGCAAACAAAACCGGGTAAAAGTAATTTAAGAACCGGATACAGCCACCCTAAATTTTTGTACATCCTCAGTGTATTTTTCAGACCTTTTGTTGGTTGCATAAAACCCGGTCGAAACATAAAGGCTTTCTTAAACGGAAGCTTTAACAGATCATTCTCAGTTTTACCTTTTATACGAGCCCACATACTACGCCCCTTTTCCGAACTATCAGTGCCTGCCCCTGAAACATAGCAAAAAATCATGTCCTTGTTTAGCTCAACAAGTTTATTTGCAAAATTCATGGTAAGGTCATAAGTAATCTTTTTATACTGGTCTTCTTTCATTCCTACCGATGAAATACCGAGACAAAAATAACATGCATTATATCCTTTGAGCTGATCGTCAAGAACAGAAATATCAAACATATCAGGTTGTATAATCTCTTTTAACTTAATATGTCGAATTTTACATGATCGTCTTCCAATGACCAAAACTTCTTCAACACTTTCGTGAATAAGGCACTCATGCAGTACGCCTTCACCCACCATTCCCGTTGCACCTGTTACAATGGATTTTATTTTCATTGTTACCTAGAATTAAGCAATTTAATTTATACATAAAAATAAAAAAACCCCGATGAATACCGGGGTACAAGATTAAATCACATAATATATCGTATTAGTATCTAAACTAATTTAACATTTACAGCATTTAATCCTTTTTTACCTTGTTTAAGTTCAAAGGTGACTTCATCGTCTTCAGTGATTTTGTCGATAAGACCACTTACATGTACAAAGTGCTCTTCATTTGTTTCATTGTCTTTAATAAATCCAAAACCTTTTGATTCATTAAAGAATTTTACTTTACCTGTTTTCATAATTAAAATTAAAATGTACTACTGTGCAAAATTACACTTAATTGATTGTAATACTTATATTCTTTTTCTTTTTTTAAACAATTTTAGTAAGCCACATTGAAAATCAATTTTAGAATTTATTTGTATTAATAATATATTATTACTTAGTAATATACTCTCGTAATCTATAGTTTAAATCTACCTAAATCTTATGGTATCTGCATTCTGCAAGTAATTCATTTGAATATAAAATGTTCATTTTTATCTTCATCTTTATAAAACAGCAGCTGCGAATTTATTGCTTAAATAATATAAAATAGTGCATTCGCACATAAATATTTTTTATGCATGAAATAAAATATCACTTTCTGGTAAGCAGATAATAATAACATCTCTGCTTTTTATATATTTATTTCCTCATTTTTATGTTATAAAAAATGAATATAACTTATTAACATGGAATTTGAACAGCCATCCATTTATATAAATAATCTGAGAATTGACGAACCTGTCACTGTAATAACCGATTTGGTAGTCTCCGCAGTTTGTTTTTATGCTTTTATTAAACTTAAAAGAATCGATCGGCATAATAAAGTAAGTACCTTTTTAAAGTATTATTTTCTTACAATGGGAATTGCTACCACCTTTGGGGGTATTGTTGGGCATAGTTTTTTATATGCTTTAGATGATCTTTTTCATGTTACCCTTGAAGTATCACCATGGAAATTACCAGGATGGCTTATTAGCATGTTTTCTATTACCCTTGTTGAACGAGCTGCAATTGAATATGCAAGACCTATTATCAGTGAAAAAACCGGGAAAATCTTTTCCTGGATAAACATCATTGAACTTATCATATTTATAGCAATCACTTTTTCAACCCTCAACTTTTTCTTCGTTCAGGTACACGCTGCATATGGATTACTGGTGGTAGTTACCAGTTTTAGTTTATATGTATATTTTAAGGAAAAAACAACAGGTAGCCGAACATTGTTAATTGCGGTTGTTTTTGCAGCTTTATCGGCTCTGGTATATATGAATAAATGTGGAATATCACCGTGGTTCAATCATTTCGATATTAGTCACATACTTATGGCCACAAGTGCCTGGATTTTTTACAGAGGTGGAATCTACATCATATCGGATCCGATACTTATTAATCAAAAAAAGTAAAATAGGTTCAACACCAATAAGCTAATTATATAAACTTCTATTAACTGCTACACTTTATTAAATGTTCTTACTTTTCATATAAGTTGGAGCTCTTCTGACTTTTTTTATTGCCTGTGAGATTCTTCTCTTCTCTTTCGGTGTTGCTGCAACATTTTTATTTAGTATCGCATTAGCTCGTGCATAATTTATATCAAGTTTTTCTGCCAACCAGGTAGCCCTTACAGTTCTGAGGTATTTTCTGTCTTCTAATCTTTTCATATTTCAGTGATCTTTAAAATATTATTATATCTAAAAAAGGGGTTCCAATTGCAATATATAATATCTGTTCTTATTCTCCTGACAACTGATGACAATTCTTTACAAAGCATTATTACGATATGACAGTAAATGTTAAAGCTCAGTGTACTTTTGAATCATTATTTTAAAAATAAAAAACAAAAATCATGAAAACACTAAATGCATTATTTGTTATAGTTATATTTCTTGCTATAACTACACAGGCAGAAGCTAGTGACAGAGAGCAAGCTCTTGCAGCGTCTAATACGCTGAGTGAGCAAATCGAACAGGTATGTAATGAAATACCTTATACCGATTACCTGGAAAAGTATGAAAATTCAATATTAGTGTTAACTTTTAAAGTTGATAGTGAAGGGCATGTGAAAGATTTGAAAGTTGAGGGTGAAAACAAATCATTGGCCAGTCTTCTTAAGAAAGAAATTAATGAAAAAGTTTTACAGGCAGATGTAAGAATGAGAGGTTATACTTTTCAGGTACCGGTTAATTTTATTAGTCTTAACTAATAATACCTGGATCCAAACTGCTTTATTTCGAAAGATAAGTTGCTGAAAGATTTGGTTCAAAGAATAAAGCGGTTTGGATTTTTTTTATAATTATTTAACCTGTTTCCTTCCTTTCATTTATTCAAGTTAACCTTATCCTGTTCTATATAAATATTTTTCAGGATAGTTTCCACTGTCTTTTTAGAATTATTAAAATGTTTCTTTGGTAGCTGAAAGAAGAAAGATGTTCCTTTTCCATAAACTGAAGTAAACCAGATTTTACCTCCAAGTAATTCAATTATTTTCTTACTTACATACAAACCCAATCCGGCACCCCTGTATAGTTGTATCTTTTCTTCTTCAATTTTTGAAAATCTTTTAAATACTTTTTCAAAATTTTCGGGTCTAATACCAATACCAGTATCTTTTACATAGAACTGATAATACTTATTTACAGGTCTGTATCCAAAACTAACCGTACCGGAATTTGTAAATTTTATTGCATTTGAAACTAGGTTTTGCAACACCTGTTGTAATCGCTGTTTATCGATAAACAGATAATGATATTCAGCTGGTATTTCACAATTAATTTTAATATTATTCTTATCACGCAAGCTACACTCGTTTATAGCTTCTACTTTTAACGTTTGTAAAAGTTCATTTAAATCCAGGTCTGTTGGAATAAATCTCATTTGACCGGATTCAATCATTGAAATATCCAGAATATTTTCAAAGATAAGCTGGAGCTGATAACCATTTTTCTTTATTATATTCCCATAATGATATCTTCTTTCTTCGTCATCGGTACGATTAATTAAACCGGAAAATCCAATAATAGCGTTTAACGGAGTTCTTATCTCATGTGATATATTTGCCAGGAAAGATGTTTTAAGTTCATCCGATTTCTGAGCATTTCGCAGTTGTTTACGATAATTATATTTGGCATAATAGGAATACATAAATATCACCCCTAATGCAAAAAACAGACCTACATATACATCAATTAACCTGGCATGTTCTGAGGCATACAATTCTATAATATCGGTATAATAAAATTCAATAAAAAACAGGACAGTAATATTTAACAGGGTTATACTCGCAAGAATATACAGTGTTCTTTTTTCCCATATTAAAACCATAAAGCCCAGGTACAAGATAAAAATTCCTAACATTGGACCCGAAGAGCCATTATTAAAAAACCATCCGAAATTAATAAACCCAAGCATCAGGATGGTCACAATGAGGCGTATACTTTTAATGTTATTGCTTCTCTTACAGAGAATAAATAATATAATAAACAGAATTGTTGCAATGAAAGTAAATAAGGCTAATAAATAGCCTGGGTCAATAATTAAATTCAGTATAGTTGCTAATGGAAATACAATAATTAAAATCAAACATGTATTCTGCAATAATTTCCTCTCAAACCTCAATTCCATATCCACTGTGAAAAATTTTGCACGAAAATAATTTAGATAATTATCATTGGAAAATTTTTTCAGGGAAGGTGGTCTATAATTTGACCAAATTTAATTTGCTTATGAAATATGAAAAGACCGGGAATTTGATCCCAGTCTTTTTACTCATAATTCTACTTAAAATTAACCTCGCACTACAAAGTATAATCATTATTGCTTGATAAATAAGGAGTAATAGATTTTACCTCTGTCTTCTACCATTATAAAGTAGGGACCACTTCGTAAAGCAGAAACTGAAATTTGAAGCACCCCGGTATATGACGTTATATTCTCCTCCATTATTTTTCTACCCTGCAAATCGAAGATAGTAATGGTTTTTCCTATAGGGTTTACTCCTTCGAGATGTAGCCTCAGGTTATCATTCACCGGATTAGGTTCAACAATTAGTCTTGGGTGACTATCATTAATTGCTGACAAGCTTTCACTAACTCTTTCATTATCTTTTACATAACCCTGTATTCCGTATCCATACTGATACAACGGATCACCATAGATTGGTAATGGTTGTTCGTGATTTGCGATCAATGATCTGATTTCCTGTCGTTCAGCAGCAGTTGCCCCTAAATCAAAAGGTAAATCCCATTTTTCAATCTGTCCCGAAACTATATCAGTACCAATCTGATCCATAGAACGTGGTAACTGCCATGGTAATCTGCCCTGTGGTGCAAAATCACCAAATAAAACATCGGATAATGCAGGACCACCACCATCACCAGGTCTGTATGCCAATACCAATGCATCGCACATATCCCTTATATCTGTTAAAATATAGGGACGAGGTATTACAACAACCACAATATAAGGAATACCCATTGCATCTACCTGTTGAATCGTAGACAGATCATACTCATATGTATCAGAAATTTCGAAATATGCATTATGTATCCATGGCATTTCTTTCTCCCATGCCGTACGATGTGTGTAGCTGGGTTCACCTACAATAATGACAGCAGCACTGGGATTGGGAGCATTATCAAGGTAAGCATTAATTCCTTTTGAAGAAGCTTTTTCCTGTATTGCTTCCCACATTGTTATTGCACCATAATCTCTGTGGAAATAACTGGTCCAAATACCATAGCTGTTACCATCGTTTGCTCTTGAACCAGTTACTAATAGATTCTGGCCGGCACCAAGATTTAACGGAAGAACACCATTATTTTCCAGAAGAGTTATTGCTTGCTTTGCTGCATTAATTGCTATTGCTTCATTCTGCGGAGTGTACCATTCATCAGGTCCGTTAACCGGATCACCGTAGGGATTTTCAAATATACCCAGTTTAAATTTGACAGTAAAAATTCTTCTAACTGCTTCGTTTATTCTATTCATTCCTACCTGGTTAATGAAATCCTGCATTGAGAATCCTGCAGCACCAGGGTCTGAACCACCCATAACATCGGCCCGGCTAAGGCTGAGTTGATCCATGCACTATAAGGCAACCAGTCTGTACATACAATACCTTCAAATTTGACGGTATCTCTCAGATAGTCGAGTATTGGCTTACTATCACCGGTACCAGGTCCACCCGGATCGAGATATGAACTTCCTGCATATCCCGGCATTACAGAACCTGCACCAGCATCAACGTTGGCAAACCATGGTTTTATATGGTAAACAATTGTTACACCATCGTATACAATTAGTGCTTCACCACCGGCACCTTCACCCGGCCAGTGTTTGGTCGTAACCATTACCGAAGATGGATTCAATTCCGGCCCACCCTGCATACTACAAACCATTGCACGAACCTGCGCAGCAGCATATTCTGCATCTTCACCACATCCTTCCTGTATGTGAGGATAAATAACCTTGGTACCAACTTTTGCCAATGGAGAAAGCGAACCGCTGAAACCTACTGCCACCTGTTCCCTGCGATGCATATCACCACACTGACGGGTAATTTCAAGGTTACGGGTTGCTGCAAGAGCACTTTGTACCGGATACGAAGTTCCATAACCATGGATACAGTCACCCGCAGATACAAATGGAATACCTAATCGTGTACCGGCACTTGCTTTTTGCTTATTAAACATATCATCAACAGTACCTGGCCCGAATGCCCAACCCGATTGCGGATATGCCTGTGCATTGTAGAACATTTGATATGCTTTTTCCATATCGGTCATTTGCGACATTAGGTCGTTAACCCTTGCTTCTACAGGCTGTCTATAGTCTTCATATGTTCGTATTGAAACATCTTTGTTCAGATCGCGACTACCATTAATGATATTAATACCGTCATCAACCTGCTCTACCTGAGGTATGTATATACTAAACTGACCAACCTGTGAATACGTAGTATTACTTCCGTCAATGGCAGCAATATACCATTTGTAAGTCCAGCGATCAGGCAGATCTTGTTGTAGCGTATAAGATGTTGATGTTGTTTCACCAACCTTTGTAAATCTATCTAATAAACTACCCCATTTGAACCAGTCGTAATCCGTACGGGTAATGTTAACCCATACTTCGTAACGGTCAACGCCATGGGATGACTGCCAGCTAAGTGTCGGACCACGCGTATTCGTTATCATAGCTCCATTTGCAGGGCTGTTAATTGAAAAAGAAGGTGTTGCAGGCGGAACAGGATCCGGATTTGGATTCGGATTTACACTTGGTACATCACCTGGTCCGCTGCCAAGACTATGCACTTCAAATTCGAATATAGACCATCCCCATCCGGTATTTCTTTCAATACCCAGCATTCTTATATATCGGCCACTACCGGTTTGGAATGTTAAATCATCTGTTCGGGGTTCAACAGCCAATCTATCTTCATTAAATACAGCAACTGTTGTCCAGTCTTGAGCATCATCTGAAAGTTGAATTTCATAGTGTTTACCTGAAGCAGCTTCCCAGTAGATGATGACACGGTCTATATAGTATTCTAATCCTAAATCAATATACATCCATTCGTTATCGGTAAACTGGCTCTCCCATCGCGAACCATAATCACCATCGGTAGTATTATTTCCGGTATTTACACCCTCAACCTGAACAGATGAATGAGTTACAGGCATGCCTAAGGCAATATTACCCATACCATAAACAGGGCCATCCGGATCTGTAGATTCTGTGCGGAATGTAGTTTCTGTTGTACCGGAAATATTACCTGCAGCATCATAAGCTCTTACACCAACAGTATACTGAGTATCCGGATTAAGATTACTAATTGTATATGAAGTGTTGGTTCCCTGAACCATATCTTCATGGGCCCCACTGAGTAATATCTCATACTGCGTTACACTTACATTATCTGAAGATGCTCCCCAACTTAAATAACAAGCATATTGCGCAGGACTTGTACCTACAAATGAAGGTGCAGTTGGTGGTTGTGTATCTGAACCATCGGCAGGCCTTCCAAATATTCTGAATTCCCATAAAGAATAACCCCAGCCCGTATTGCGAACTGTTCCATACATACGTATATATCTGCCTGTGTTGGTCTCGTCTGCAGCATGAACATCTGTTCCGCCGTCTCCATCGGGTTCATATGCAATTACATCGTAGCTTCCAAAAGCAGGGTCATTGCTAAGCTGTATTTCATATGTACTTCCTGAAGCATTTTCCCAGATTAGTTCAACTGAACAAATTCTATAAGCATTACCAAGGTCCGCTGATATCCACTGAGGATCTGAGAAGTCACTGCTCCACCGGGTATTTGTATTACCATCGAATGCATTGGCAGGAGCATAATCGCCTTCTACAGATGAAGAATTTGCATATGCTATGCTTGTTAATAATTCACATTCTGAGCAATCTTCAACACTTATTGATGTAGATGTTGAGATTTCTTCAGATCGAGCAGAAACAGTAAAAGAACCTGTTGATGAAGGTGTATATAGTCCGTTGTTTATGTTACCGCCATTTGTCGTCCAATCAACTGTTCCCAGACTATACGGATCATCATTCTGGTCATAACCATTAACGGTAAATTGTTGGTTCTGACCAAGACAGATGGTTACATACTTAGGATTGAATTATCACACCGGGATAATGTTTTTACCATAGAATTCTCGGCTATTAACTATACGCACCCAGAAAAAAACCAGTATGCATACAGACTTAAAGGACTTGAAAATAATTGGAATTATGTGGGCAATAAAAGAAGTGTCACCTATTCCAATTTACGTCATGGTACTTATACATTTATGGTTATTGCATCAAATAATGACGGCGTGTGGAACGATACTCCCATTGAACTTGAAATTGCTATTACACCTCCTGTATGGAAAACCTGGTGGTTTAAACTTACAATTGTTCTGGTATTTTTATGGTTGATCTATATTATATATAAGAGCAGAATCAGTGATTTGCGACAGCGTCTGCAGTTCAAGGAAAACCAATTGAAGTTGGAAAGGTAGAAGAAAGAGCAACGATTGCTGGAACTCGAACATAAAAAACTCGGTACCGAACTCGATACAAGGGAAAAGGAACTGGCAAAAATAAACATGCAATATGCGCAACAAAATGCCAAACTATTTGCCATTCGAGACCAGGTACTTGATATAATGCCAAATGCTTCCCGCGAAAATTATAAAAAACTCATCCAGTTGAGAAAATCAATTGAGAATGATCTGAATAACAGTGAAAGTTGGAAGCAATTTGAAACCAGTATTAACATTACAAATGACAATTTTTTGCAACGAATAACGGAAAAATACAAGGATATCACACACAATGACCTTAAACTGATTGCATATATCAGAATGAATCTGGATAATAAAGAGATCGCTGATTTGCTGAATATAACACTTCGAAGTGTCGAATCGAGCCGTTACAGGTTACGCAAGAAAATGGAACTTGATAAGAATATGAATTTGAATGATTATATAATCAGGTTCTGAAATTCTGATCAATTAAATTTCCTGAAATAATTCCACGTTATCAGATTAAATTATAAAAGAGAACACCACCTATGTTGTTTTAAATGCTGACCAGTGTCATGAGCAGTAAAGGTCTTCGATTATGTAAATTTTCTTAATCAATTAAAATAAAAGTCACCATAGTGTCCCATCTATAAAATATATATTGTCCGGATCTTTACCGATCCAATCTAATGAATCAATTTGTTTCTTAGCCAGTCCCAATATAAATTATAACTTTACTAAACAGTATTTCATTAACTCAAATTAGCTATTAATGCTTTGAAAATCTACATTAAAAATATGGTCTGTATACGCTGCCAGATGCTAGTGAAGGCTGAGCTTGAAAAACTTGGATTGCATTATGTTGATGTGAAAATAGGAGAAGCGAGTATTATTGAAAATATCCCGTCCGAACAATTGGATCAACTGGATATCGGATTAAGAAAGGCAGGATTGCAACTGATGGATAATAAAAAAAGTATCCTGGTTGAAAAAATAAAAAATGCAATTATAGAACTGGTGCACTACACCGATGAACAAATTAAGGTCAATCTCTCGGATTACCTGGGTGATAAACTAAGCTACGATTATACCTATCTGGCCAATCTTTTCTCAGAAGTTAAAGGCATTACCATCGAAAAGTTTTATTTGACCCATAAAATCGAAAAAGTAAAAGAACTGATTGTATATGATGAGTTAAATCTAACCGAAATTGCATACAAAATGCATTACAGTAGCGTAGCACATCTGTCTAATCAATTCAAAAAAATCACAGGTTTAACTCCCTCGCATTTTAAAAAGCTCAAAGACAAACGACGTGGAACACTTGAAGAAGTGTGAATTATGTAAGTTTTAATAAAAATTTTGTAACACTGCTCCTAGCTATTTTTACAAATTTTAATGCCAAGTTTTTAAGTATAGTAAAATTTATTCTTGAATTCTATAGCTATTACTTCTGAGAATATGAATGTTACCGGCCAATTTATTCGTTAAATAAAGAATATGAGTTTATGAAAGTTTTATTAGTATATCCACAATACCCCGATTCTTTTTGGAGTTTCAAACATGCCTTAAAGTTTATTTCTAAGAAAGCAGCAGTACCTCCTCTAGGATTAATAACAGTATCTGCAATGCTTCCATCAACCTGGCAGAAAAAACTGGTGGATATGAATGTTTCAGAGCTTAGCACAGACGATATTGGTTGGGCAGATTATGTTTTTATCAGCGCTATGTATATTCAGAAGGAATCTGTAAGTAAAGTAATTTCAGCATGTTTGTCACTTGGAGTGAAGATAGTTGCAGGTGGTCCGCTTTTTACGCAGGAATATAAGAATTATCCTCAAATTGATCATCTTATATTAAACGAGGCCGAGATTACCCTGCCATTATTCCTTAAAGATTTAGCCGGGGGACACCCTGCCAGAGTATACAGTACTAAAGAATATGCAGATCTTTCATTATCCCCGGTTCCTGATTATCACCTGCTGCAAAGAAAAAAATATGCATTTATGAATATGCAGGTTTCGCGAGGATGCCCGTTCGCATGCGATTTCTGCGAAATTACTTCACTCCTGGGCCACAAAGTCCGAATGAAAAGAACCAATCAGATCATTGAAGAGCTCGATAATTTATATAATCTTAACTGGCGGGGACCTGTATTTGTCGTTGATGATAATTTCATTGGTAATAAAAAAAAGATAAAAGCCAGTTTGCTTCCGGTAATGAAACAATGGATGAAATCCCACGGGTATCCTTTTATATTTAATATTCAAAGCTCTATTAACATTGCTGATGACAAAGAACTTATGTCATTAATGGCAGAAACAGGATTTACATCAACGTTTATTGGCATTGAAACTCCTGATGATCTATCACTTAAGGTCTGCAATAAAGTTCAAAATAATAACCGCGACCTGTTACAGTGCGTTCAAAAAATCCAAAAATCAGGAATTCAGGTATCAGGCGGGTTTATTGTCGGCTTTGACAGTGATACTCCTGGTGTATTTCAACGACAAATTGATTTTATACAAAAAAGCGGGATTGTTTCTGCCATGGTAGGCCTGTTAAATGCACCCAAAAACACCCGGTTATATGATCGCTTAGCAGCAGAAAACAGGTTAACTATTGAAGCTAGCGGCAACAATACAGATCTGTCGATGAATTTTGTTCCAAAAATGAATCAGCGTGAACTGATAGAAGGGTATAAAAAAATTATTCAAAATATTTATGCCGCCAAACCCTACTATAAAAGATTACGACAATTGCTCTTAAATTATAATCGCCAATACAGGCAGCAATCTCAATTTAAGTTATCACTTGTTGGAGCCTTCTTTAAATCGGTTTATATTATTGGTATCATAAACCGGGGAAGAAGCGAATACTGGAAATTAATAATTTGGACCTTATTTAACAGACCCGGGTTAATTATTGATGCTATAACCTTTACAATCTATGGTTACCATTTCCGCACAGTATACGGGCTAAGGAATAAATCCTAAAATGTGTGAATGATGTAAATTAAAACATCAATTGTATAACACATTTCAAAACGTGTTAGGATATCTTCATATTTCTAAATATGAAGCTGATGTTATCCCCCGAAATAGAGAAATCGAAAACCCATATTCTGATTGAAATAATCGAGTATGTTCCAAATTCGGTAGTAAGTAAAACCATCATTCGAAAAACTACCGGAAATATTAGTGTTGTTGCTATTGATACCGGTGAAACCCTGGCCGAAAAAATATCTCCTTTCGATACTTTTCTTCAAATTATTGAAGGTAATGCCGAAATACTAATTGATGAAAAATCGAATCTGCTCCAAACCGGGCAGGCCATAATAATACCAGCGCATACATCTAATCTTATAAAGGCCAACGAAAGGTTCAAAATGATCTCAACAATAATTAAAAGTGGGTATGAAGGAAGTATCAGCTAATATATTCATTGTAGGCTTTTTATGGATAAAGAGTAACTAATTATTTCATTTAATCATCTGAAACCAATCTAAAACAAAATATAGTACTTAATGGAAGAAGACCAGCTTGATAATATTAAAAATAGTGAAGTTATTGATTTTCTAGGTGAGTTTGAAAAAGCTTTATATACTGATAAAAAGCCGATTGGAAAAACAAGTCAAAAATTGATACAGATACAAGATGAGCATGCCAAAGAAATTGAAACGCTAAGAACCAATAATAAAAAACTGTTGGCCATTATTGCACACGATATAAAAAGCCCGATGAGTTCCATCCTTGGTTTTTTAACCATTTTGAAGGATAGAATAGCCAGATTAGATAGAGGTGAAATAGAAAGGCATATAGATATTGCACTGCTTTCTGCCAAAAAAACTTTCACACTGCTTGATAATTTGCTGGAGTGGGCATTCAGTGAAAACAAAATAAAATCGTTTCAACAGGAGGAAATCGATTTAAATGAACTGCTTCTTGAAGAATTAAAAAACATTAATCTTTTTGCTTCCTCAAAACAAATTCGAATTGAATCAAATTCTATTAGCCACGAGCAAGTTTTTATTGATATAAATATGATAAGAACCGTGTTTCGAAACTTACTTAATAATGCAATAAAATATACCCATAAAGAGGGAGAAATAGTAATCTGTACTAAAAAGAATAATGGCTTTATTGAAGTATCTATAAAGGATAACGGAATTGGAATGAAGCAAGAAATACAGGACTTAATCTTCTCAGACAGTAGTTATAACTCCAGGTTAGGAACCGGAAATGAACCCGGAACCGGATTTGGATTATTGCTTTGTAAAGAGTTTATTGATTTTCATGGTGGGAAGATCTGGATAATAAGTGAACCCGGTAATGGCAGTGAAATTAGTTTCACCTTACCCGTAAAAACATCAAAAAAAGTTTAAATCTAAAATCATGTCAAAAGAGAAAGAAAGTAAAAAGAATATCAAAAAAATACCGGTTAAAAACCTGAAAGAAAAACGTGCTGCGAAGGCAGCAAAACGAATTGAAAAGAATAACGAGAGTAAATTATAATTAGTATTAAGTATTGTTCTCTCGATAGAGTCATTATCCAATTAGGGGTTCCTTAGTTTGGAGGGATTGTCTATTTAATTAATCTAAAACCGGTATCGAATGAAATTAGCATTTATCGGCACCTACCCTCCCCGGGAATGTGGTATTGGTACTTTTACCAACAACCTGTTCAAATCTATGCTCTTAAAAAAAGGAAGCAAGGAAATTGTGCATGAGGGTTTTGTAATTGCATTAAACGACAACGACCTTTTGTATGAATACCCGGAAGAAGTAAAATTGACCATCAGACAAGAACACCAGAGAGATTATTTAAAAGCAGTTAAATATATCAACCTGAGTGGTGCTGATCTTTGCATTCTCGAGCATGAATTCGGTATTCTTGGTGGCCAAAATGGTGTATATATCCTTCCTTTGCTCCATCGACTGGAAATTCCTCTGATTGTTACACTACATACCATTCTTAAAACCCCTTCCTATAATGAAAAAGCCGTTTTGCAGGAAATATGTAAAATGGCTCATAAAATAGTGGTAATGAGCCACAAGGCAATTGAATTTCTTGTAAATATTTATCAGGTTCCGAAAGATAAAATTGAATTTATTGAGCACGGGGTACCTGACATTCATTTTAACCCGGAAAAATCAAAAAAGGAATTCAAACTCGAAAGCAAGAAGGTACTGCTGACATTTGGTTTTATTGGCCGAAATAAAGGTATTGAAACAGTAATTAATGCATTGCCAAAAGTTGTTGAAAAACACCCAGATATTATTTATATCGTTTTGGGTAAAACTCATCCTGTTGTATTAAGACATTCCGGTGAAGAGTATCGTATTTTCCTGATGCGCTTAGTCAAAAGTCTTCAACTTGAAAAACATATCACCTTTCTTAATGAATTCATAGGTGAGCAAGATCTGTTTAAATACCTGTGTGCATCAGATATTTATATAACACCATATCTGAATGAAGCACAAATTACAAGTGGAACACTTTCATATGCCATAGGTGTAGGTTCGGCAGTTATTTCAACACCCTATTGGCATGCCGAAGAATTGCTGGCAGAAGGAAGAGGAAGACTTTTTAATTTTAACGATTCCGACGACCTTACATCCATCTTAAGAGAACTATTAGATAAACCTGAAGTGCTAAATGAGCTTAAAAGAAAAGCGTATGATTATGGCCGTAAAATAACATGGTCAAAAACAGGAGAAAAATATGTTGAGCTTGCTTCAATTATTTTAAAAGAGGAACAAAATTCAGTTGAAAAGAAAGATACAGAATTAGATTTACTTATTCTGCCTCCATTTTCCTTAACACATATTAATCGTCTAACCGATGATACTGGTATTATACAACATGCAAAATTTGGTATTCCAAACTTAAAAGAAGGATATTGCCTGGATGATAATGCCAGGGCTTTGCTTATGGTATTAATGGCTTACAGGCAGAAGAAAGATTTCAGGGCCCTTGAATTAACCCCCATCTATTTAAGCTATATCCATTATATGCAAAATGCCGACGGAACCTTCAGAAATTTTCTGAGCTTTAGCAGAAACTTCCTGGATGAAGTGGGTTCTGAAGATTCCTTTGGAAGAACTATTTGGGCGTTAGGATATTTGCTGGGTAATGCCCCCAATGATGCATATTATCAAACAGGTAGATTGATGTTTTTTAATGCTTCACCGAATTTCGAAAAACTTAAATCAATAAGAAGTATCGCCAATACCATAATTGGAATAAGCTATTACCTGAAAAGTAATCCATCAGATGACTCAATGACTGAAAGGCTAAGAAACCTCGCCCATCTATTAGTTAAACATTATCAGGATAATGTAACCCCTGAATGGAAATGGTTTGAATCCTTACTTGCCTATGATAACGGCATTTTACCTTTAGCACTCTTACATTCTGCAGAAATACTCAACGATAGTAAAATTACTAAACCAGCCATTGAATCCATGAACTTCCTGACACAACATACACTAAAGGATAATTATTTATCGATAATCGGAAACGAAAAATGGTATACAAAAGCAGGTGAACGATCTGTTTTTGCCCAGCAACCCATTGATGCCATGGCCATGGTTTTGATGTATCACCAGGCCTTCCATCTTACTAAGGATAAAGAGTACCTCAATAAGCTTTATACTTCTTTTTTATGGTTTTTGGGTGAAAATGACCTAAGAATGAGCTTATATGATTTTGAGACACAAGGATGCTGCGATGGGTTTGAAAGTTATGGAGTAAACCGCAACCAGGGCGCAGAAAGTTCGCTTGCATATTTAATTTCTCATTTAACTGTACTACAGGCTTATGAAGAATTTCATAAATCGGACTAAATAGTAAGGTTGAAATAATAACAATGATAAAAAATAAGAGAATAAAAGAATAAAAGAATTGAACCAAAGATTCATATAGTAACTTTTGGCTAAACTGAAAAAATAACGATGTTAATAAACAGGTATAAAAATAACCCTATCCTTACAAAGGATGATGTGCCTTATCCGGTAGCTACATTACATAATGCCGCCGTTGTAAAACACGAAGAAAAATATATTATGATATTCCGCTCACATAAACTGAACGGGAGAAGTATATTTGGAAAGGCAGAGAGTGAAGATGGATTTAATTTTAAAGTAGATGAGAAACCTTTTATGGTTCCGGCAAATGAAGGAGTTTTTAAAGAATATGAAGCCTTTGGCGTGGAAGATCCCCGTATTGTATTCATTGATGGTGAATACCTGATTACATATAGTGCCTATTCCAGGCATGGCGTGCGGATTGGACTTGCAAAAACAAAAGACTTTAAAACGGTAGTAAGGTTTTCTCTTATTACCCAGGCCGACAACAGGAATGTGGTTATTTTTCCGGAGAAATTCAGTGGACTCTATGCGAGACTCGACCGTCCACATTCTGAAATATCACCATGGTCTATCTGGATATCCTATTCTCCTGACCTTAAGTATTGGGGTGAATCGAAACTCATTATGAAACCATTACAATACCATTGGGATGAGATGAAAATAGGGCCAGGCGCACCCCCAATTAAAACCTCCCGTGGCTGGTTAAGCATTTATCATGGTATTTTTTTAACAATGGATGGTTGTGTTTACCGGTTAGGGGTAGCATTACACGATTTAATTGATCCTTCAAAAGTTATTGCCGTAGGCGACGAATGGATCCTGCAACCTGAAGAAATTTACGAAATTACCGGGTATGTGCATAATGTAGTATTTTCCTGTGGTGCGGTTCAGGAAAAGGACGGAAGTGTGAAGATCTATTGGGGTGGAGCTGACAATGTGATGTGCGTGGGGACAGCAAATTTAGAAGACCTTGTTGATCACTGTTTGGATAAGCCACGTCCGGCACTTTAAAATTTGAGTTTAAATTAAATATTGAAAACATGAGAATTGCGATACTTTCATCAATTGCCTGGCGAACACCTCCCAGAAAATATGGCCCATGGGAACAGGTAGCATCTAATATTGCTGAGGGATTGATTGAAAGAGGTCTTGAAGTTACCTTATTTGCTACCGGTGATTCAATTACAAAAGGAGAGCTGGCATCCGTTTGTGAACATCCTTATGCTGAAGATCCATCGATAGACCCAAAAGTAGCAGAATGTCTTCATATCAGCAATTTAATGGAGCAAGCCAATAACTTTGATATCATCCATAACAATTTTGATTTTATGCCATTGAGTTATTCCCGGTTAATTAAAACGCCCATATTAACTACCATACATGGATTTTCTTCACCACAAATTATTCCGGTCTATAAAAAATACAACAGCACAAGTCATTATGTTTCAATTAGTAATTCCGACCGTAACCCTGAACTTAAATACATGGCTACAATTTACAATGGTATAAATCTCAATGAGTTTAAGTTCAATAGTGAACCGGAAAATTATCTGCTTTTTTTTGGAAGGATCCATCCTGAAAAAGGTACCTATGAATCTATCCAAATTGCAAAAAGATCAAAAAGAAAGCTAATTATTTCCGGCTTAATACAAGATCAGGAATACTTTGACAATAAGGTTAAACCCTTCATCAATAATGATGATATTGTCTATGTCGGTAACTCTGGACCGAATGAAAGACTTAAACTATTGGGAGGGGCGTATGCGCTTATACACCTTATAAAATTTGAGGAACCATTTGGTCTGAGTGTAGTGGAAGCCATGGCTTGCGGTACACCTGTTATAGCATTTAACAGAGGCGCTATGCCTGAATTAATTCTTGATGGGAAAACCGGTTTTCTGGTTAAAAATATCAAGGAAGCACTGAGCGCAGTGCGGAATATTAAAATGATAAACAGGAAAAGCTGCTCGGAATGGGCTTCTTCAAAATTTAGTCGACAAAAAATGATAGAAGGATATTTGTACGTTTATAAGCAAATTCTAAGTTCCCGAAACGGGAAAGGAAAATTGCTCTGATTTGAGATTTATTTGGACAGGTTTGAAAAAAATGGATTCTTTTGATGTTGTATTTAATCTGAAATAAAAAAGTCCCGTTAAAAACGAGACTCAAGATTTTATCTGGCAATGATATAAACTATGCAAGTTTAACATTTACTGCATTTAATCCTTTTTTACCTTCCTGCAAATCAAATGTAACTTCGTCATTCTCCTCGATACTTTCTTTTAAGCCCGACGAATGTACAAAATACTCTTTTGGTGTATCTGCATCTTTAATAAATCCGAATCCTTTCGAATCATTATAAAATTTTACTGTTCCTTTGTGCATAATATGTATTTAAATTAAGGCTGCAAGTTAGGTTTAATTATTAACATTCAGCCTGTATTGTTAAATTATTTTAATAGAGTTCGACCTTTTGTTTTGAAATGTACGAATTAAAGTCTTTTAATTATTTCATCCATCTCATCTTTTGTCTTCCTAAGTTTATAAGCAATTAACGTCAGCATACGGCTTTCATGGCCATCAATAAAATTAAGATCAGTGTATGTAAGTTGGGGGTATCTTTCTTTAAGCCTTGTTTTTAATTGATCAAGACCTTCTCTATCATATTTTATTTTCATCTTCTTTAGTTTATTAATACATCACTATTCAAAGCCCTTATATTTATTTGATAATTGTTTATTAAAAACAATTCTTACCAGAATAATAAATCCGGCGATCACTGGTAATGTGTTGATACTGCCATCTAATTTTAAACCCCAATAGGTAATAGCCCATATTACTAAAAGTAATCCAGCGATTATAAAAAGTAAGTTTTTCATGACTGTAGTTTAAAATGTATAATGTTTCTCTGAGTGGAATAATCGTGAATTCATTAAATCAAATACGAGATTTATCGTTAGACTTAATTGGTGAAATTCGCTAAAGCCTTTCCAAGATTATCCATATCCTGATTAAAATTCGATTTAAATGTTTCCCATTTGACTTTACCTTCGTCTTTATATTCGCCCAGTTTCTTTTTCAAATCATAGATTTTTTGCTCTAACTCTACCAATTTCTTTTCGAAATCGGCTTTGTTTTCCTTTTTCTCGTTTTGTATTTTTACTTTTAATTCAGCTATGTTTTTCTCATAAGCGGTGATCCTTTCCTCAGATTCTTTTTTGAATTTTTGATAATCGGAGATGGAATCTTGTTGTGTTTGGTATAATTCACTTTGAGCTTCATCCAAATCGTTTTCCGCATCCTGCACTTTGTCCTGTGCATTTGCCACTTTCGTAGCAGATGACTGGCAATTGGTTAATATTCCCGCTGCTATTATCATTGATAAAGTCAGGGTTATAATTGAATTTTTCATATTAATGTGTTTTATAATTTATTGTTTTTATTAAAAAATATAGTGAATCGATAATCTTATGCAATAATACCATTACGAATCTCGTCAAAAAACGGAGTTTTTCTTTCTTCAACACATCTAACGGCATACAGATACATGGCTGCGCTCCAGGTCTGCCACTCCTGTCCCATGGGTTTCCCATCCTGTGCTTTAATCCATTCATTAAATCCAAAATTATTTCCCGATGTGTTGGATAGTTTTAGCATACGTGTGAGCGCCAGGAGTTTTTCGCCAGCCAGTACATACTTCTTAGCAGCAACTAAGGCAGCTACATAAAACCCGCAAATAAATGGCCAAATTCCACCATTATGATAATCCCCGTGGTTGTTATACTCGGAATACCGCGAATGCCAATCAGGATCTCCGGGTTTAATAAAGGGAAAGAAATTTGGCGGCAGATCAACTGCCAACTCGCCTCTTTTTTTCATCTCATCGCACTCTTCTTCAATCCACGATATCATTTCAACAGCTCGCGAATGAGAAGCAATTCCGGAAAGGATAGCCAGACTATTACCGAGCAGATCGAACCGTTCGCTACTGAAGATTTTATAGGACCACAAGGCATAATAAGGTTTATATTTTACCACAAGGCCTTCGTGCACATGGCGGTGCATTATTCCTCCCTTAACAGTGAACCTTGTCATTGCATGGCTCACTTTTTCTGCTGTTTCATTTCTACCAAGCATACACAAGTAACTATATACCAAAGCATTCACATACAGTCCATATCCCATTACCCATTGTTCATCGCGCCAGTCGCTTGTGGGCATTTGTGCTATCAGGTAACGGTCTGACGGGCTTTGATATTCCATCCAAGTTAATGCTTTTTCAACTGCTTCATGAAGAAAATCCGGTTCGTTTGAGACTTTTCTAAATATACCAACACCCAGTAAAAATAAAGGGGTTGTATCGCTGGCCCCGCGATCTTCCTTATCATGCACCAGTGAAGGAATGTGCCCCTTTTCTGTCTGGTTTTTTGCCAGTGTTTCCAATACTTTTCGGATACTCTTTAAAAGCGTCAGATTTTCTGAAACAGCAATCCCAAATATCGAAATCAACAAATCCCTTGTGTATGGCTCCGGATATCCCCATCCAGCGGTTCTCGGTAGTCCGTGATATGGACCATGTACGTTATGCAGCAATACATCGAGGGCCGCTTTCTTAGCATCTTCCATTTCCTGCCAGGTAGTAATTTGCATTGTTTTAATTTAAAATTATGAAATAAAATTTGAGATCTGATGTATATATCAGTCTGGCTATTTAATATTTAATCTATCATTTATTATCTGTACAAATCTATTTGCAACGACCCGGTAATCAATGTTTTGAACCACATGCTTTCTTGCAGCTTTTCCCATTTTTTCGCGTAAAGAAGCATCAGTCATAAGCTCCATTAAATACTTTGCAATATCATGCACATTTGCCCGATAATCCACTGTTCGTGGCACATTAAATATCATTCTATGATTATCTTCAAAGCCCGATTCATCAGCCAGTATCACCTCGTTAACAGCAATTTTTTGCGCTACCTTTGCCACAAAAGCTGTTTTCCCGTGTATAAGGGTATCCAACATTCCCATGGCCCTGATACCAATAACCGGCTTTTCGCAAGCCCCGGCTTCTACCTGCGGCATTCCGAATCCCTCTAGCCGAGATGGAGCAGCATATATATCGCAGGCACCAATCAGGTAAGGCATAAAATTTCGTGAGATAGTGTTGGTTGCATAAGTGACATTTTTTTCAATGCCTAAATGTTTCGCCATTTCAAGGTCGGCCAGATTTTGAATTTTGGTTCGCGGCTGCGGCCATACTTTACAAACATATTTCCAATCTGGAGCTTTTGTATCAATTATTGCAAGTGCCTGCATCACTTCCTGAGCACCTTTGGAGGCTGCATCACCTCCAACAGTAAGAATCATCAGCTGATCTTGTGAAATACCAAGAGTCTCACGTACTGCTAATATCTTCGGATCATCCTTATTAAATGAAACAAAAGTATCAGTGTTACAACCAACAGGTAATACTTCTATTTTATCAGCATTGATCCCATCACGGACATACATCTCTTTTACCCAATTCGATGTTACCAATATTAGGGGCAGAGCGTTCAATATTTCATGATAATTTGCAATATAACCATCGGCTACCAGCCAAGGTATAACTTGCACACCATAGCGCTGCGGATGAAGTACAATATGTGGTGTATGCCCCCAATAACCAACTCCAACCACAACGTCGGGCTCAAACCAACGATAATACCATTCCTTTTCCTGGGCCGATTCAAAATGAACAGCATGAGCATCAACGCTCATTTCAAGAAGTCCTTTGTAGAGAAGATCTCCCTGGGTTGCAAGGCCTCCCGGTGAAGGAGGGTAATCATATAAAACCAGGATTTTCATATTTTCAATTTATCTCTTTGCCGGATTGATTAAGCCAATTCATTGTATCATAGGAATTTGTTAATTGCCAGAATGCTTCAGCCTTAGGTGTTGTTCTGGCTTCATAGCTGGTATTCTGAAATCCGTAGGTATCTGTAATAATATGGTATTTCCTAAGCCAGATATTTTTTGTAAGAGTTATGTAAATCGAGGCATCTTCAATGGGTCTTGGATGATATGCTTTTCCTCCATCCTCATATGCAAAGATCCATACTTCTTTGGCAGTCATTAACCCGTTATCCCAGAGTTTAATAACAGCTGTTCCAGTTTCTTCATGCCGAATATGCCTAGTGTATTCTCCATTCGGATTGTGCGAAATTATAAGGTCGAAATGTCTTTTCGGCAATAAAGATAATATGGTATTCTGAACCTCATTTTCATCCAGGGGCTTCTGTTCCGGACCATCATCGAGATCACCCATGATTCCATCAGACTTAAGAACTCTTAGTGCTCTGTAAAATTTTCGGGCACGTTCTTTATCGCTTCCCCGACACAGACAGACAATATACCACTGCCATTTCGGAAGGCCCAATATAGTTCCACCAGCCCATAATGTTTCATCATCGGGATGTGCAACAATTAGTGCTGCAGTTTTTGAACTTTTTGCATCCTGCAGGGAGCTTATATTATTCATTAAATCTGCTTCATATTTGTTAGTAAAAAGAAAAAGCCATTCAACCATTTATTAAAGGTCTAATGGCATTTATAAAAGTTAATTGACAGAATGGACTAAGAATGTTTAGTTGTTTACTAAAAGTTTACTTCCATCTGTTGGCTCGCCATGATACGTTTTTTTTTCCAACGGAAGTATTCCTGCCATGTCACCGATAATATTTACCAATTCGGTACCAGTAGGGATAACTATTTTTGTATTTTTTTCAAGCGATGATTCAAGCGCTTCCAGTTTACGCAATAGCTGAGCATTACCTACAAAATACTTATCTGCCGCTTCATTTACCAGTTTAATTGCTTCGGCCTCTCCTTCGGCATGTAAAATCTTTGATTGTTTATATCCCTCAGCTTCTTTGATTTTTGCCCGCTTAACACCATCAGCCACAGTTTCGGCAGCAGTTGCTGAATCTACTGCTGCTATTTTCTCATTTTCCGCTTTCACCACTTTGTTCATCGTTTCCTGCACATCCTTAGGCGGATCAATTTCTTTCAACTCAGTCCTCACTATATTAATACCCCAGCTTTTCGTTTCATCGTGAAGGGTTTGATAGAGAGCATCATTAATTTTTCCACGCTCGCTGTTGGCCGATTTTAAAGTAAGTGTACCAATAATATTACGCAATGTAGTGCGCGCCAGATTAACAATCTGCCATGTATAATCATTTACATTGTATATCGAATCTTTTACACTTTCTTCATCAGATTTCACCCTGAAGTATACCTGTGCATCTACGCTTGCGTTCAAATTATCATTTGTTATAATTTCCTGAGGTTCGGCGTCTACCATCTGTTCCGTTACATTTACCTGGTAAAGTCTGTCGATAATTGGGATAATCCAATGAAACCCGGGGCTGGCAAAATTATAGTACTTTCCCAGTCTCTCAATTAAGCCTCGTTGTGTTGGACGTACAATCCTGATGCCTATCAGGAAGAATATTACAATAGGTATAATTAAATACAAATAGTTCATTTTATTTTCCTTTCTTCATTTGATATAATTATTTAATGTTATAGTTCTTCAATTATTTTACTCATTTCTTCTTTAGTCTTCCCAAGTTTATAGGCAACTATTCTTAACATATCCTTCTCATTGTTTTCAGAAGTGCGAAGATCAGTATCCGTAAGTTTGGGATATTTTTTTTTCAGTCTGAGTTTAAGTTCATCCAGGCTTTGCTGATTATAATGAGGATTCATATTATTAAATGTTATATTAAGTAATAATTTAAATACATGATGATTTTAAACTTGGTTAAGTTTTCTCATCATTTTGAAAATTGCTTATTAAAAACAAGCCTAATAATAATAATTAATCCGACCAGTACAAGTATGATATGTACAGCGCTAGATGCGTTAAATCCCCAATAAATGATTCCCCAGATTATCAAAAGTAGTCCGGCGATTACATAAAGTAAATTTTTCATGATGAATATTTTATCTGAACTTTAGAATTAAAGTTCAATAACTATTAATAAAGGTACCTTATGTATTTTCAGAATGCATTACACAATTCAGGATAAGACTTACATCATTCACACATATAAGTATTCCCTAATATTAGAGTATTAATCCTGAAATAAATTTAATAGCTATTTTTAGCTTTATTAACTATTGCCCTTATTACAAATACAACAAGTACTAATCCAATGAGAAAGTATTTTATTATTCCTGTGTTATATCCAATAAATCCTATTACCCAGGATAAAATAAGAATAATTATAGTGAAATAGAGAATATATCCCATAGCTACATTTTATCGGTTATTCAATTAAGATTCTGAAATGATATTCTAATCCAATTAGTTACATTCTCCTTTCCATCATTCATTATTGTAATTATGTTAATCTTTTAAATACAATATGATAGTTTTTCAATGTTTAATTAACATAATTAAAGCAGCTGTTAAACATAATTTTATAAGCAAATCTAGTTGTTCATATAATAGTAATTGTTACAATATAGCAGTAATAAATTACATGATTCACACATATAAAAAGATTAGAATACATGCATACCTTAAACTTAGAGCAAAAAGCAGAATTGTTAATACTGCAAATGAGATGGAGAAAATTTGTTAAGGTTTCCGGTTCAATTTGGAGTTCTTCAACTCGCTCAGTAATTCCTTTAAATCAACAGTAGCATAGGTCGATGCAAAATCTGACATGGCATAAGGTATAATTAAATCCTCGTTATGAACCATCGAACCGCAGGAATAAACTACATTGGGTACATATCCTTCCCTTTCCTTAGCATTTGGTATTAAAAGCGGAGTTTTTAACCTTCCGATTTCTTTCTCCGGATTCATAATATCTAACAATAATGCCCCTATTGTATATTCCCGCATTGGGCCAACTCCGTGTGTTAAAACCAGCCAACCATCTTCCGTTTCAATTGGAGAACCGCAATTCCCAATTTGAACGAGTTCCCATGGAAATCTTGGTTGCTGCAGCAATTTAGCTTCGCGCCAAACAGTGATATTATCAGAAAAGGCAATATAATTATTAAAACCATCAAGACGACCAAGCATAGCGTATTTTCCTTTTACCTTTCTGGGGAACAAGGCCATTCCCTTATTCTGAGCTATTTCTCCATGAAGCGGTAATATTTTAAAATGGTAAAAATCCCTGGTTTCAAGCATTTTTGGTAATATTGAAATACCATCAAAAGCAGTGTAGGTTGCATAGTAAATTGGATTTTCTTTATCTTCCACAAATTTTACAAAACGGGCATCTTCAATACCATTTTTTTCATTTACCGAAACCGGAAATATAACCCTTTCGGAAATATTGGTATCTAATGAGAATTCAAGTTCATAATGCGATGAAGCCAGCCAGATTATCTGTTTAAAGAGTAATTCTTTATCAGAAACAAGGTGAATTGCCTTTCTGGCTTCCTCAATACATTCCCTTAGTTCACCATAGGTAAATTCATCATTTAGTCTATCTAAAATTAAACCCGACGGAATAATGCCATGAACATCCTGCATTTCATCCAGTTTATGGCTAAACGATTCTTTATTGTAAACATGTCTGCGTATATGTTCCGCTTCTTCAAGCATTTTGCCGGTAGGTTCAATATTAAGATTATTATTTTTATCGAGTACACCTGTTCTAAATACTATTGAGGAAATATGTCCTTCTCCTGTTGCCCTGAAACTTAGTATCACTCTTTTCTCATCAGGACCGATCTCCGTCTGATCAGGATGTTCAACAATAGATGGATTAAAAAATGCTGCTGATTCAATCGAATATTCCATGGTAAAATAGGAACCAATTAGTATTTTTTTGGAATTACTGATTAACTCTGGTTTTATACCTAACTGCGGTAACAGATGAACAATTTTATTAAAGTGCTTTTCAAAAATTTTAGAAATATTTCTGTGCCGCATTGAATAATCCCGGAGTGTTTGATTAAGTGCAAAAGAAACCTCGCTTTCTGACAATTCTAATACGGAACGTAAGAGGCTTATAGATCTATTATCATCTGTATATAGAAAACGTGCTATCACCCTGCTGGCATCTGGTTTGAAAAGTTTATTTTTCCTGTGTACTGTTACTTGCATTTGAAAGAATTAATTTTTCATAAAGGTAATAGCAATAGTTAACAATTCGGGTAATTATATCTTAAATCGCACTGGTTTCTAAAACAGCTATCTATGAGATACCTTGTAACTACTTTAATGTTTTTTAAATAAAATAAAATACTTCGATAAAGATCCAGTCTTATCAATGTAATTAAATGATGTTCAATCTGAAAATTTAATCAGGGTAGAGCCACCCTGAACAAGATCAAATAAAATTACTCAACATAAACCTCATCTTCTTCCTCTACTCCAATAGTTCCAACAACTCTGAATTCTGTGCGCCGGTTTTGTTCTCGGCCTTCAGGATTGTCAGTTCCATCCGGTTTATAGTTTGGAGCAACAGGTTTCATTGCACCATAACCTTTGGCTACTAATCGGTTTTCAGGAATTCCTTTTGATACAAGATACTTTACAACATTATCGGACCTGAGCTGTGAAAGCTCCAGGTTATATTGTGTTTCACCAATACTGTCGGTATGTGCTCCAATTTCAACGATGAATTCAGGAGCTTCAGTTAGTAAAATTAAAAGTGTTGTATCAATTACATTCTTCGATTCGCGTGTTAGCTCTGCTTCATCAATGTCATAATAAATATTCTTAAGTACAATAGGTTTACCTGAGAGAACATTTACCCACGTGGGTGGCATTTCTATTGTATCGGATGATGTAAAGAATTGCGTAGATAAATAGTTCTTGCTCTGAAAATACTGAAATCCCTCCATCCTAAATTCATAATCCTGATCAGGCATCAGTGTAAAATAAAATCTTCCATCATCTGCAGTAGTATACCTGTCAATAAACACATATTCTCTGGTAGATTTATCTTCCATGTAAAGTGCAATTTTCGCACTATCCAAAGGCTGTATATTCTCATCAGGATTCATGAAGTCGAAATCCGAAAGGTCTTGCGTACGTCCAAACCTGTCCTGTTCAAAAGGATAAATTACCCCTGTTACGGTAATTCGAATAAAATCGTTCCACCGGTAAAAAAATATGTCATCGCAACATGCTTCGTCAACAAGAGAATCAGGACGGTTAGATACAAATAATCCATCTTCTTCTTTTCGGCTTACTGTAAAATAAAGATCGTCGTAACTTGAATTTAAAGGATAACCGATATTTTTGATATATTCCCATTTTCTTCTTTCACCAAAAGCACTGAAAATATCAAGTCCGCCCATTCCCGGTAAACCGTCGGAACTAAAATATAATGTACGGGTGCTTAAATTATAAAAAGGCGTCATCTCATCGCCCGGTGTGTTTATTCTGCTGCCGAGATTACGTGGTTCACTGAACAGATTCTTTTCTTCATTCCATACAGTATACCATAAATCAAGTCCTCCTTTGCCTTCAGGCCTGTCAGATACAAAGAAAATTATCTCACGATCACTATTGGCAGTTCGTCCAAGGGCAGGTTGTGTTGCAGTATAGTTAGGGTCATTTATGATTGTTGGAAGTTTAATCGGGTCGGTCCATTTACCTTCTTTTTTTTCTGTCCTGTATATGCTGCATATTACTTTTCCCTGCCAGTTTTTCTGACACTGTGTAAAATAAAATCTTTTTCCGTCACGCGACAGGATACCATTACCTGTTTCAATACCGGGAGCGTTGAAAGCTGCATTAACCCTCTCGCCACCAATCCAGTCCATTCCTTCTTTATGTGCAAGATAGAATTGCCGCACCGGCATAGCCGTATCTACATTCTGTTGTGTAAAAAATATCAATGTATCAACTTTCAACGATCCATAGATGAAGTTATTATCATCAATTAGTAATGGTGAAAGCTCAATATGTGGCCCATTAATCGTTGAATTCATCTTTTCAATTGTAATATCCAGTTGGTTTTCCAACATAATGATTGCAGAATCACAACCGGCAATTTCATTCCTGGCAAGCTTTCTCATATCTCTGGAATCTTTTTCCCCTTTATATTCTTTTCTGAATTCCGAGAATTCTTCTACCGCTTCTTCATATTCGCCGGTAGCTTTCAGCATTTGTGCATAGTAGAATCTTGCCAATGGATATCTCATTTCATCAATCAGATATACCTCTTTATATAATTCACGGGCCTGCAGGTAATTGCGCACTGTACGATGCAGTTCTGCCAGTTCGTAATTTATTTTACTATCATCGCTTTTCTTATCACGATAGTTTTCAAAATAATATATAGCCGTATAATAATCCTTTGCCTCCGCGGCTCTTTTCCCAAGGCGTTTCAGCTTTGAAGCCGAAAAATTCTCCGCTTTCTTTACCTGTGCCTGTGTAGCCGGGAGAATTAACAACAGAATTAGTGCTGTAATTATATATCTTCTAATATCTTTCACAAGGAATTGAATAACTGTTTACAACTGTGCTTATACCTTTATAAATGATGGATACTTCAAAAGCTCCGATATTATTCCCGGAAGCTTTATTTAATCCTGAAATATTCAGATCGTAACTCCCTGTAATTTCAATTCTTCCGACTTCTGTGCCCAACGTCAGTGAAACAGACTCTATTTCATTTATTATTCCATTTCGCAGAAAAGCACCTAAGTGAATATCTTTCACCATACTCTTACTGCGTGAGAACTTATAACCTGCACCGGCACCTAATATCGTAAGGTTCAAATCCCTTTTATCAATAAAAACAAAAGCCGGTTCAAGATACCACACATCGGTGAGGTTTGTCTTTACTTTTAAATGTCCTGTATACCTAATTTCTTCTGTTTCATCCCCTCCAAGAAAAGAAATATTGGGTTTGTTCAGGTGATTTACCGACACGCCCAGTTCCGGTTCAAGTATGTTAATACTTCCTCTCCAAAGAATTCCTGCATTCAGGTCGAGATATGAGTTGTTACCGACTGATTCTCCACTTGGAGCAGAAAAATCCCCTGTTGCTTCATTCCAGACTCCCCAGTCGTTTATTGAACCAAATACATAACCAGCCTGAAATCCGATGCTGAAAATATTGTTTCTTATGTTTTTTAAATAACCTAATGATGCATATAGTTTATTATAGCTTAATCCGCCTACTCCCAGGTCATCGTTTATAAAAAGTAAACCTGCCGCCAAATCCTGATTTATCAGGTTAAATTGCTTATCGAAACTTAATGAGGCCGTCCTGAACGGGTTTGAAGAAGCATTCGACTGATTTCTGAAATTGGCCGCAAGCCTCCAACTTCCGTCAAAATTCCCGGTATTAGCCGGGTTTAGAAAAAGCGGACTATAATTATATAAAGTATAATTGATATCCTGTGCAAACAAAGAGGTAACCAGAAATAAGACAATAAGCTGAATTCCGGACCTTATGCGGGAGAATGTACTGCCCGATGTACTCATTAGAATCGATTTAGGCGTATCTAATTTATAAAGCTATATTAAATTAAATATTTTTTATTCAAAAAACGAAACTCATTTGTTAATATTCGCATATCCTTTTCAATAATTTCTTTTTATTAT
>JAFGIP010000047.1 GCA_016929525.1 Bacteroidales bacterium | reverse complement strand
TCAAATTTTGTATTTTCTTCTGTTTTCATAATGAGTCAAGTAAATCATTTATCTTTTATACTTGACACACTTTTTTGAACAGTCTCGCTTTTTATGTGAACCTATTTTAGGACAAGGTACATTTATTCAATGCAACAGTTAAACAGTTAAACAGTTAAACAAATTCAATAGTGTACCATCTGAATTCTCTAACCAATCTTATTCCTCAGAAATTTTCCAGTATAAGATTCTTTGCAAGTAATAATTTCTTCCGGAGTTCCTTTAAAAACAACGCATCCGCCTTCATCTCCACCTTCAGGCCCAAGATCGATTATCCAGTCGGCGCATTTAATAATTTCCTGATTATGCTCAATGATTACTACGGAATGTCCTTTTTCAATAAGAGCATTGAAAGAATCAAGCAATTTTCTGATATCATGAAAATGTAAGCCTGTTGTTGGTTCATCGAATATAAAAAGAGTATGATCGGCCTTGTCAGGTGCAAGAAACGAAGCAAGCTTTACTCTTTGGCTTTCACCACCACTCAGCGTACTCGATGATTGGCCAAGCTTGATATAACCTAATCCTACTGCAGCCAAAGGAGACAATTTCCCGATAATTTTTTTCTCTGTACTTTTATTTCCTGAAGAAAAAAATTCTATTGCTTCGTTCACTGTCATTTCAAGGATATCATATATATTTTTTTGCTTATATCTCACTTCAAGAATATCATCTTTGAATCTGGTTCCTTTACAATGTTCACATGTGAGGATTACATCAGCCATGAATTGCATTTCAACTTTTATTACACCTTCTCCCTGACACTCTTCACATCGCCCGCCATCAACATTGAACGAAAAATGAGATGGTTTATAGTTGTTAGATTTCGCATAGGGTTGCTCAGAATATAGTTTCCTTATTTCATCATATGCTTTTATATAAGTAACCGGATTCGATCTCGAAGATTTACCTATTGGATTCTGATCAACAAATTCAATCGCCGATATATTCTTAAAATCCCCAATGATACGACTATATTTCCCTGATCGTTCACCATACCCGTTAATAATTTTTGTTAATGCCGGATATAAAATATTTCTGATCAGGGAAGATTTTCCTGAGCCGCTTACACCAGTTATAACCGTGATAATATTCAGAGGTATTTTAACATCAATATTTTTAAGATTATTTTCATGAGCCCCGACAATTTCAACAGAACTGGTCCATCTTCTTCTTTTTTCGGGAACCGATATTTTTTCTTTACCTGTAAGATATCTGGCAGTGAGCCCATCACTGGTTTTTAGCAGATCTTTATAAGAACCGGAAAAAATTAATTCACCACCCAATCTGCCGGCAAGAGGACCTATGTCGATTACTATATCACTTGCTCTAATTATCTCTTCTTCGTGTTCAACAATAAGTATTGTGTTTCCAACGTCTCTTAGATTTTTCAGTACCTTAACAAGTCTGTGGGTATCTCTGGGATGTAAACCTATACTGGGTTCATCCAGCACGTACAGAGAGCCTACGAGATTACTGCCAAGAGTTGTAGAAAGATTTATTCGTTGAGATTCGCCCCCTGAGAGTGTAGAGGATAACCTGTTAAGTGTTAGGTATCCAAGCCCGACATCGCAAAGGTAATCCAGCCTGTTTCGTATTTCGGTTAGTAATCTTTTTGCAACATCTTTTTCGAAATTATTCAATTTCAGCTCTGAAAATATATTACTGAGTTTGTCAACTGAAATATCAACAAGGTCAATGAGAGCATAACCTCCTACTTTTACATAAGAAGCTTCCTTTTTAAGTCTTTTTCCCCAACACTCCGGGCAGACAGTTTTGCCACGATATCTGGCAAGCATAACCCGATATTGAATTTTATATTTATTTTCTTCCAGGTAGCTAAAAAACCTGTCGAGACCTTTGAAATATCTATTACCTGTCCAAAGCAATCTCTTTTGTTCATTGGTAAGTTCATAAATTGACTTATGAACCGGAAAACCAAATTTATCAGCACTATAAAGCAGCTCTTTTTTCCATTCCTGCATCTTATCACCTTTCCAGCATACAATGGCATCTTCATAAACCGACAGGTTTTTATCGGGGATCACAAGATCTTCATCGATTCCTATTACTTTACCATAACCTTCACATAAATGGCATGCACCAACAGGATTGTTAAAACTGAACATATGAACGCTAGGTTCTTCGAATGTTAAACCGTCAGCTTCAAATTTATTTGAGAACCACTTTTTGTTGTTGTTTTTATCTGCTGAACTGATTATACAAACATTATTACCCATCTTATAGGCATCCTGCACTGAGTCGGCAAAGCGGCTTACCGAGTCATCATCATCCTGTACAACAATTCTGTCAATAACTAACAGGAGTGAACCGGCATTTTCAACTATCTCCGGGCTTATATCCTCAGTCTTATATATCTTATTACTGATTGCTACCCTTGTAATTCCGGTATGTTTCAGGTCTGAAAGTAACTGGCAATAGTCAATTTTTTTGAAATCATCGAAAGGTGCCAGTATTAATAATTTTTTACCCTTTGGAAGAGAAATAATATAGTCTACAACATTGGTTACAGTCTCTTTTTTAACTTGTTTTCCACTAACCGGAGATATTGTTTTTCCAATTCTGGCAAATAAAAGTTTAAGGTAGTCGTAAATTTCTGTTGATGTACCAACGGTTGAACGCGGATTCCGTGTATTAACCTTTTGTTCAATTGCTATAGCCGGAGGCAGGCCTTTGATAAAATCTACTTCGGGTTTGTTCATCCTTCCCAGGAACTGACGGGCATATGACGAGAGACTTTCAACATATCGACGTTGTCCTTCTGCGTAGATTGTGTCAAATGCAAGTGATGATTTTCCTGATCCGGAAAGCCCTGTAATTACAACAAAATTACTGCGCGGAATATTTACATCAATATTCTTAAGATTGTGAACTCTGGCACCCTTAACAGTTATATATTCCGGGTTGTATTTTTCTTGCGGCATGAATGTTGAAAATTCGAAAAAATCAAAAAATATTCGCAAAGGTATTTGATTAAAGGAAAAAAAATGCTTACTTGCATATATTATTGTAAAACCAATCACGGAGGATAGCCTATAGAATAATTCTACTTTCTTTTAATAAACATAAAAAAGGAGGTAGTTGTGGAAACTCTCATTCGCCTCAGTGATTTCGAACTTGTGCAAAGATTTCTGGGTGGAAATAAAGCAAGTCTCGAGGTGTTAATCAATAGGCATAGAAAAAAAGTCTACACTTATATTTATTTAGTTGTAAAGGATCAACATCTTGCTGAAGATATCTTTCAGGATACCTTTATTAAAGTTATTAACTCACTGAAAGATGGACGTTATCGGGATAACGGTAAATTTATATCATGGGTAATTCGTATCGCCCATAACCTGATGATTGATTATTTCAGAAAAGAAAAACAACTGAAGACTGTTTCAAACGACAGTTATGAAACAGATATATTTAATTCCAGAAAATTTGCTGATAAAACAATAGAGGACGATCTGGTACAATCTCAAATTATTAAGGATATCAGGAAATTATTGCAGGAGTTGCCTGAAGATCAGAAAGAGGTGGTGATATTGCGACATTATTGTGGCTTAAGCTTTAAAGAAATAGCAGATCAGACAAACGTAAGTATAAATACAGCTCTTGGAAGAATGAGATATGCTTTGATTAACTTACGCAGGATGATAAGAGAAAAGAATCTTAATCTTTCTATAAAATAAATAAAAAAAAATCGATGCCGAAGAAATAATTCGGTTAAAAGTACGTTTTGAAAAAAGTATTATTAATTAAAAGGATGGTTGCCTATGACAAAAACCTCTACTATTCAGTTTATTATTAACAATCTGGCATCTAAATCGAATGAAGAATTACACAATTTAAAATCAGCTTTCGATTTTCAGGAAGAATTCGAAGAGGTATTTGAAGAACTTGATAAGCTTAACCTTGATGTTAGACAGCACGTAGTTGACCTGATACTTCAGAATACATCCGTTTAGCCTGAATTGTTATAAATAACAAAAAAACCGCTGAGGAAATCAGCGGTTTTTTTCTAGCTTGTCAAGTACATTCATCATTTCTTTTACAGCAGATGCTGATTTATGCAGCAATTCCATTTCAGAATCGTTAAGTTTTAATTTGATAATCTGTTCAATACCGTGCTTACCTAAAACAACAGGGACACCTACAAATACGTCTTTAAGCCCGAATTCTCCTTCAAGTTTTATACTACATGGTAATACCCTTTTCTGGTTTCTTGTAATTGCTTCGGCCATTCTTGCAGCTGCCGATCCCGGTGCATACCATGCTGAAGTTCCCATAAGTCTTACGAGTTCACCTCCTCCATATTTTGTACGTTTAATTACTGCATCAATCTTTTCTTTAGGTAATAATTCTGTTATCGGAACTCCGGTTACAGTTGTAAATCGAGGTAATGGTACCATAGTGTCTCCGTGTCCGCCCATCAGTACTGCATGAATATCTTTTGGTGAAATATTTAATTCATCAGCGATAAATGCCCTGTAACGTCCTGTATCCAACACTCCCGCCATTCCTAAAACACGTGTACGCGGTAGATTAGAAGTAATATATGCCTGGTAGGTCATAACATCTAAGGGATTTGAAACCACAATAATGATTGTATCGGGCGAATACTTTAATATGTTTTCAACAACTTCTTTTACAACTTTGGAATTGAACTCAATTAAATCATCCCTGCTCATTCCCGGTTTGCGCGGTAGTCCTGAGGTTATGACAACAACATTAGAGTTTACCGTTGCAGTATAATCATTGGTTACACCAATTGTTTTTGCATTAAACCTGTCTATTGGAGCGCTATGCCATATATCAAGTGCCTTTCCTTCAGCAATACCTTCTTTAACATCCAGTAGTACTATTTCACTTGCGGCATCTTTATGTGCGAGAACATCGGCACACGTAGCACCAACATTGCCGGCTCCAATAACAGAAATTTTCATATCGTAATATTTTTATATTTCAACTTTGAACTAGTTGTTCAAAGTTGCAATGATACGAATTTTATTATTTGTCTTCCAGTTATAATCATTAAGGTATTTAATAATATATTAAATTACTGTTTGCCCAACAAATAAACAAAGAAAAAGGTTTCATCGTTAATTCAGATCAGTTTTATTACTTTTGGCTTCCTAATCTGGTATTGACAGAATGGAAATCAGGGGAGCACTTAACAAACTTAAACTTGAATTACCTCAGAGGGTTAAGTTGATCGTCGTGACAAAAACCCAACCGGTAAATATTATCCAGGAAGCTTATAATGAGGGGCACAAGGTTTTCGGAGAAAACAAGGTACAGGAACTGGTTTCAAAATATGAGGTTCTTCCGAAAGATATTGAATGGCATTTGATTGGCCATCTACAATCGAATAAGGTAAAGTACATCGCTCCATTTGTTAACCTGATTCACGGGGTCGATAGTATAAAATTGTTAAGAGCTATCGATTCCGAAGGGAAAAAAACCGACCGAATTATTAACTGCCTGATACAGGTTAAAATTGCCAGCGAGGATACCAAGTTTGGCATGTCAGAATCTGACCTGAGATATCTGCTTAATTCGGGATCGATTAATGAACTTGATAATGTATCTGTTCGTGGTTTAATGGGAATGGCTACCTATACCGGTGATAATAATATTATTAGAGCAGAGTTTAAAAAATTATATGATATATTTAAGTCTGTGAAGGAAAATAACTTTAAAAATTCGCCAAATTTTAATCAACTTTCAATGGGAATGTCCGGAGATTATAAAATAGCGGTTGAAGAAGGTTCTACTATGATAAGGATAGGTAGTTTGATATTTGGAGAAAGAATATATAATTAAACTGAATTTTTATGGCTTCACTAGCGACAAATTATTTAGGGATTGACATTAGTAATCCACTGATAGTGGGTAGCAGCGGTTTAACAAACTCGGTTGCAAAGATCCAGAAACTACAGGAATATGGAGCCGGAGCAGTTGTGTTAAAATCATTATTTGAAGAACAAATCAGAAAAGAAGCCGGTTCAATGTTAAAAAATTCCAACTATCCGGAAGCCGAAGATTATATTATGAATTATGTAAGAAATAATTCGGTCGATCAATATTATAAACTTATCGAAAGTGCCAAAGAAGCGGTTGATATTCCAGTTATTGCAAGTATTAACTGTATGTCGTCGAAGGAATGGATTAATTATGCTGATGGCATTCAGAAGGCCGGGGCTGATGCCATTGAGTTAAATGTATATATTTTACCTGATTCGGTGCACGAGAATGGCGTATCGTACGAGCAGATTTATTTTGATATACTAACAGAGGTTACTCAGAGAGTGACTATTCCTGTTTCTGTGAAACTTGGTCAGCATTTCAGTAATATTCCTTCATTTATTAATAAGCTGTATAGTCGTGGCGCAAAAGGAGTCGTTCTTTTTAACAGGTTTTATGCACCCGATATTAATATAGATGATTTGAGTTTTACTTCTTCTGAAGTATTTAGCAACCCTTCAGATATAAGATATTCTCTGCGCTGGGTTGGCATCGTTTCTTCATTGGTAGAAAAAATTGACATTTGCTCATCTACAGGTGTTCATGATGGTAAAGCAGTGGTAAAATTATTGCTGGCAGGCGCACGTGCAGTGCAGGTGTGCTCTGTGCTATATAAAAACGGACCGGAATACCTGAAACGTATAATCGAAGAACTTGAAGAGTGGATGGATAAGCTTAACTTTGAAAACATTAAGGAATTCAGGGGACGAATGAGTTATAAAAATATTTCGGATCCAACTATTTTTGAAAGGTCACAGTTTATGAGGTATTTTTCAAATTTGCAATAATCCTGACTATGCTTCCTGGTATTATTTAAGAATATCTTAGTTCTTAGATTTGCCTTCTTCGAGAATCTTGATTAATTCTTTGTAAAGAGGTTTTTTTATCTGGCCAATTTCATCAATTCTGTCCATAAGATATTTTTTACAATCCTCAATTGCTTTCACACTACTCTGCCATAATGTTTCTTCAATTACTGTAAAAGATTCCAGCGCAGTTTGATATTCCCCGTTCACAAAGCAGCGGGCGAAGGAAATAAGGTACTTACTGTAATTTAATCGCGACTGCCAGCAGGATGCAATCAGTTCTGAAAGATGTTCTCCGCATTTGTTGTTATCTATATAATTGATTATTACAGGGACACTTTTTTCATCTTTAAGATCGCTGATAAAACTTAAAACTTCGCTTCTGACAATTTCTGATTTACTATCTGCAATGAGATCAAGTATTAAAGGTAGTATCGATACATTTCCAGAGGATTTTAATTCCCTGAGCTTGGCCAGAACAATGTTATCAATTTTTGAACTGAGTGAATATTTTGTTTCCTCAAAGAATTTCTTTTCAGCCAGACTTTTTTTCTTTTCTTCCATCCCTGCTTACAGTTTGTATAATGCAAAATTATCTTTTTATGCTGACAAGGAATATTTTCTTAGTCGATGAACTTATTTTAAACCGATCATCGATCTGATGGCCAACTATCCAGACTATCTCTTTACCTGATGTAAGAATCCATGTATTTACTTTTTCCAACCTGTTTATTTTTCTATCTGTAAAGAAATCGCTTATCTTTTTCCTCCCTTTCATTCCTAATGGATAAAAATAATCTCCTTCTTTCCATTTTCTTAATGCCAACGGAAAAGAAAGCAGATCATAATCGAGTGCGATATTAATATTTGAATCAGGAATATTGAATGATTCTTTTTTTCCGAATGTTTTAAACGTTAATCTTAAGGGGACTTGTATTTCAGAGCAGTTGCCATCGATAAAATATTCATCACCTTGTTTTTCCACGGTTAATTCTTCAATGATTAATTCATTCCTGTCTTTTAACAAAACATAGTTGTCGGAATAGAATTTTTTACCAGGTTCACTGTTCAATGCATTTAAAATATCTATTACCGTCGGAAAATTGAAACCATATGGTTTAAGAATATCAAAAAAAACAGGAGCATCAATTCTTAATGATATAATCATTGGGATACTTAATTTAATAAATGATCCGTCTTTTGTTTTAATAACTTTTCTAAGACGTTCTATTTCATTACAATAAATTTTATATGTCGATTGCAGAACCTCTGTTTCACTTATTATTGTATCTCTGAATGACGGATTCATTGATTCAAACAATGGAATAATCTTATGTCTGATCAGGTTACGATAATATTTTGTTTCGAGGTTACTTGAATCTTCTCTGTATTCTATTTTTTTTGATTTGGCAAAATTTTCTATTTCTTTGCGGGAAGCGAAGAGCAGTGGCCTAATGATATTATTTTGAATGACCTTTATTCCGGTAAGACCATTTAAACCGGTCCCCCTTGCCATATTAATCAGGAATGTCTCAATAATATCATCACGGTTATGTGCGATAGCAATTCTGTTATAATTTTTTTCTTTGGCTAATGAATCAAACCACTTATAACGTAATTCTCTGGCTGCCATCTGTATGGAAAGGTTATTCTGTTTTGCAAATTCTTTGGTATTAAAATTAGCCGTATAGAATTCTATATTGTACTTACTTGCATATTCACCAACAAACTGCTGTTCCCTGTCTGATTCTATGCCCCGTAATTTGAAATTACAATGAGCTATACCAAAATTAAAGTCGGTTTTATTAAAAATGTAAGCCATAACTATTGAATCGATACCCCCACTAACAGCCAGTAGCACTCTTGAATCTGTAACTATCAGTTTATGTGTTGCGATATAATTTAAAAATCTTTCAAGCATAACGAACGGATTGTAATGAATTGCTTATACCGTATACCTTCATCAGGCATTCTTCATATTCATTTTCGGCACTGGATAATGCAGTAAT
Source organism: Bacteroidales bacterium (assembly GCA_016929525.1). Classification (GTDB taxonomy): domain Bacteria; phylum Bacteroidota; class Bacteroidia; order Bacteroidales; family UBA10428; genus UBA10428. Next base: position 30,817 of record JAFGIP010000047.1, on the reverse strand, counting down.
TGCACTACCGGTCATGTACGAGATATAATGTGAATGTGCGTTGTACTGAAGGCTTCTTATAACAACATTCAAATCGAAATCCCCTTCAGGTGAAATATATCCGACACTACCTGAATACAAACCTCTTTTTACGTTTTCAAAGTCTTCAATATGTTTCATCGCTTGTACTTTTGGGGCCCCTGTCATTGATCCCATCGGGAATGTAGCCTTGATAATTTCTTTAAAGGAATTGGTATTAAGAGTTGCTGAGATAGTCGATATCATTTGATGAACCTGGGGAAATGCATAAATACCATGAAGTTCATTGACCTTAACGCTATTTCTTTTTGCTATTTTAGATAAATCATTTCTTACCAGATCTACTATCATAGTATTTTCCGATTGCTCTTTGATACTTTCAGATAATTGTTTTCTTATTTCTTCATCAGTTTCAATATTGAATCCCCGTGGTGCTGTTCCTTTTATTGGCTGTGAATACAGGATATTTTTTTCTTTTTTTAAAAACCGTTCAGGACTGGCTGATAAGAGATAGTGTTCACGCAGTTTTAAAAAGGCTGAAAATGGAGCTGGTGACCTATTATTCAAAACAAGATATGAAGAGTAAGGATTAATTTTGTGTTTTGCATAAAATTCATGACAATAGTTAACCTCATATATATCGCCACGCTGAATATGTTTTTGTAATTGACAAACATTTTCACAGTATTCTTTTTTCTTAAGCCTGTGTGTTAACTGCAGATCAAATTCCGTTGGATTTTCTTTACAGGGATTGATATTCTGATATTTATCCAACAGCCTTTTCTCCGGGCATCTTTCTAAAACCGTTAATCTGTTTTGCTTTACCAGAAAAAGTATTTCAGGTTGGAAGAAAAATATTTCCGGCCAGTTATGATTATCCATATTTCCGGATGTCAGGTTTTCTATATGATTTTTAATATCATAAGTTAAATAACCCAGATACCATCTGTGTTTATTATCATTTAAAGAATCAAGATCAGAATAATTTACCAGTGAATAGTTATCATCGGTACCGGTACTAAACCCGGCAATTAAATCATATTTTGTATTAAGGAAGAAATGACTGACAGGGTAGAATTGAGAGTTACTGTTTAATATACACGAGATATCAAAGTATTGCGAATACTCTAATAGTTTTTCGCATACATTAATATTATCTGAAGTTATTTTTGTCTCGATGTAATTCATTGTGCAAAAATAACAAAGCATTCCTAAAAGGAATGCCTTAATAGGACATAAGTTAATTCCTAATATTTTTGATACACGGGAACATCGGGTTTGGGAATAATGAAATTTGGAGGTTTGTATACTGTTCTTCCTTCCAGTTGTATAAAGTTGACTTCAGCACCTTCAGGCAATAAGGGGTAATAAACAAATCGTAACTGAACAGTATTAAATACAAGGTTTTCGTTACGGATTTGCATACCGGCTCCAAAACCACTATATACCGGATTGTACAGAAGTACTTTACTGATATTTGCTATCATTCCTGCATCGAAGAATAAATAATATTTAAACTTAAAACCCATTACTTTATGCGGTGAGTAACAAACATTTTCTACGTTAAGTGTAAATTTCTGATTTCCTTTTAGCACCGGACTATCTAATCCAAAAACATCTTCATCTCCGTTCAGTTCTATGTACTCTTCTTTGTAGCGATTGAAACCTGACACATAATTGAGCTTTGTGAAAATACGATATTTGTATCTGTTGCCGGGCCTTATCAGTGGTGAAAAATATTCAATCCTAACCTTTAAAACACCTTGTTCAATTTTATTATTTAGAAATGTACCGAACTCTATTTTATTATAAAGAAAACCATAATCCGACCTGTATTTTCCTAATGAATAATTCATTCCGATATAAGGTCTGACATTAAATTCATTAATTTCATAACCTGCCGTTATGGTTAATAACGAACCATATGGTATATCTTCGAATCTGCCAAATCCATATATTAACTGTGATTTTTTAAATCCCTGGTTTGAGAAACCGATTGATCCCAGTATTGTAGTTCTTTCATGATATTTATACAGCAATGATTCACCAATTTCCGGACGTTTTAAAAAAAAGTATTTTGATATTCTGCCTGTGATGGCAATGTTCGTTCTTTTTCTGTTGGATTGAAATTTCCTTAAATGTACGGACCGTCCAACCCAAATGTCGTAGAAATTATAACTCGATGAGAAATCGGGAATTGTATCGTCCGGGAGTACAATATCTTCAATAAGGTTTATCTTTTCAAATCCAATACCTCCTGCATATTTGATTTCAGGTGTTAAAAAATTTCTGTTTATATATAGCTTGTATGCTTCTAATTTCCATTGATTTTCATATGTAGCACTGGCACTAAAGAATGTATTACCAATACTATGAATGTTATAACGTAAACGATGACCATACCGAGGCATTTTACTGTAGTCCCAAATAATACGATATGAAACTTCATGACCTAACCCCATAAGGTTTTTGTTCCATATTTCTGAAGTGCCATACGAAACATCGAATACTTCGAAGCTCATACCAAATGGAAGTACATCTTTTGTAACGAATAAGATATCTACCGAATCGGAATTAGGGCCAGTCTCTTTTATAAAGACTATTACATCTTCAATGTACGGCAGTTCGCGCAATATTCGTTCATTATCTGCAATAATGTATGGATTTACGGTATCACCGGATTCAATAAGCAAACGATTATTCAATACATATTTTTGGGTGTGAACGTGTAAGCCGTTGCCAAGTCGTTCGATCCATTTTGTTGGGAACAGACTTGTGTCAACAAAACTTTGTCCGAATACTTCTAATTGCGAGAAATTAATAGATCGAATGATTTTGCCTGAATATAATTGGTAATTATTGAAAGACTCTGTTGAATAGTACATTCTTTTCAGTGAGTCTTTATCATTCACCGAGATCATTTTGATCAGTTCATTTCTCCAGAATTTCATCCAATTTTCCGTCGATTTCGTATCGTCTGAATTATATTCATCTGGATTTCCGGGAGTGCTTAATTTTTCATCTAATGGATATCCAAGTGGAACGACATCTGTATCGGTATGGAAAAAAGTTAATGAATCAGTACGCTTATCATTTATGTCTTCTTCCTGAGCCAGCAAAATACCGGAGTTATTATTCAGGATTAAGAATAAAGGATATAGCATCTGCAGGTTCTTAACTGCCAGATATATGATCCTTAAATTAGCTCTCAAAATTACAACCTAGAAACTTAATTTCACCACAACAATATCATGGTCATTCCCAAATTTAGCGGGGACTATTTCTGAAAAATTCTCATTCGAGTCAGCAAGAAACTTGCTATTCAGAAACGATACCACTTCCTGTTGATCGAATAAATCATGAATATTGGATGAAAACATAAAAACACTCTTTTGTTCTGAAATTTTCAGGTCTTGGTCACCAAGCAGGTAATATGGTTGGTAATTTGTGATTTGTGATCCTAATGAAGGCTGAGGGCTGGCGTAATATAGGGTCTGATTAATTCCCGAACTTACTAATTCACCAGAGACATTATTAAAATATGAAAGAAGTATTGAAATGTTGGCCTGCCGTAAATCTGCTACATTGTAATTTGCTGAGATTTCTCTTAAAAACTCTAAAGCTGTTTCAATGACATAAGTAGGATTTTTATAATTACCAATGACATTTTCTTTCAGTAAAGACGCTGTAAGCAGGTTAATCATAACAGCATCTTTTCCAGGTAAATTATTTGATATCATTAAAAATACTTTACCAGTTTCAACTTCTATCATTTGAAAGGAGTGCTTGCTTTTAGTTACAGGTTGTGATCTGAAGATATCAATTGTTTCATCTTCTGTTCTGTTTGAAAGAAGAAAATGCGCAAGTCCATTAAACAGATTTTCATTAAATTTTTCAGTTGTCTGTGGGGTGCTTTCAGTCTCAGGTTTACTTTTTTTTCTATACTTAATGAGGTTTGTACTATTTTTTACTTTAGCCAGAATTTCTATTCGATCGAATGGTTTTGAGATATAATCATCGGCACCTGCATCTATACCCCGTAATTTTGAATCCCTGTCATCCAGGGCTGTGATAAGAAATACAGGCAGATGTGCAGTTTCCTCATTTCCTCTGATTTTTTTACATACTTCAAAGCCATCCATCTTTGGCATCATTACATCAAGTAAAATGATATCTGGTTTATATTCGCGTAATAATTTAAGTGCCTGCTCCCCATCTTCACCGAAAAATAAAGAATAACCTTCAGGTATAAGAATTGCTTCCAGTAGCTGCCTGCCAATGGGTTCATCATCCACAACTAAGATTTTCGTTGCACTTCTCATATAGTTAGTGATTACTGTCTTTGGATAGCCAGTAAATTTATAACAAATTTGTCATTGATTCACCAGAATGCGGAATATCGCTATTTTTTAAACCAATTCAAAGATTTTTCATATAGATTATTTGTAATATTATAGTTAAATTAAAGAATAAAGCAAATTTCTTTTATGTCGATGACTGAATCGATACTGAAAGCCTTAATGAGGTTGTTTGCTATTGTAACGCAAATTCATCCTGAAGACAGGGTATCACAATGCAGAGCAATAGTCGAACTTTATTTACGACAATTAGTCAATCCCGGAAAGGTTAGTCAGTATCTTATAATGTATGATTTTTATCACAGCAGTTTACGTGAGCGTGAAATTAAAACAGGTGAAAAGCAGTTGTCACTTTTTTCAGTAAAGGCAATTATTATTTGTGAGCACATTAATAAGGTTTTGGATAAAAAACAAAAGCTCCTTATTTTAATGCAGCTTTTAGAAATACTGAATATCAAAGAAATTGCGGTTGAAGAGGAAATTGATTTTGTAAGGACAATTGCTTTGGCATTTAAGTTTGATGAAAATGTATTTCAGAGTTGTAAATCATTCATTCTTGATTCACTTTTTGAGGTTCCGCAAAAGGAGAGCTTACTAGTAATTGATAGTAAAAATGAAGCAGGTTTCACCGGCATCAAACATGTTTACATGGAATATTTAAAAGGGAAAATCATTTTTTTGTCAGTTGAAACGGCCAATGCTTATCTTTTCAGGAATATCGATTCTGATGACAGATTGTATTATAAAGGGCAACAGGTTATTCCTTACCGCACCTATTTTCTTGAAAAAGGTGCAACCATAAAAAGCCCGCTTGTAGGCACGATATATTATAGTGATGTAGTAAAGGAATTTCTAAGTTCAAGGGAACAGGCAAAAATAAATTTTGTTGCTGAAAAGGTTGAATTCCGATTTAGAAACTCAAATAATGGTTTACATGAATTTACAATGTATGAGGAATCGGGATTGCTTGTTGGAATTATGGGAGGTAGCGGAGTTGGTAAATCAACTTTGTTAAATATTCTGAATGGTAATTTAACTCCGAGAAAAGGAAGGGTACTGGTTAATGGTTATGACGTCCATAAGGACAGAGATCAGATAAAAGGACTGATCGGATTCATACCGCAGGATGATCTGTTAATAGAAGAACTTACAGTATACCAGAATTTATATTTCAATGCTAAGTTTTGCTTTAATAGACTTTCAGAAGATGAGATCGTAAAAAGGGTTCATAAAGTTCTGTTTGACCTGGATCTTTATGAAATAAGAAATCTTACTGTTGGGAATCCATTAAATAAATTTATTTCAGGCGGACAAAGAAAAAGACTGAATATTGCGCTTGAGCTTATCCGCGAGCCTTTTGTACTTTTTGTTGATGAACCTACGTCGGGACTTTCTTCATCAGACTCTGATAATGTAATTGACCTTTTAAAAGAACAAAGCCTGAAAGGAAAACTTGTTATAAGTAATATTCATCAGCCATCATCCGATATTTATAAACTGTTTGATAAACTAATAGTTATGGACAAAGGTGGGCGCATTGTATTCCATGGCAATCCGCTCGATGCCCTTGTATACTTTAAAACTGAAAACCAACTTATCAATGCAGATGATGGTGAATGTCCGACTTGCGGTAATGTAAATCCTGAACAATTGCTTCAGATTCTCGAATCTAAAAAGGTTAGTGAGTATGGAGAATATATTTCAGAAAGACAAGTATCGGAGGAAGAATGGTATCTGCAGTATAAAAAAAATATTGAACCGGAAGTTAATCCAGGTGCTGAGATAAAATCTGACCTGCCATCGAATGATTTCGAGATACCAGGTAAACTTATGCAATTTAAAATATTTAGTATCAGAAATCTGTTGTCGAAATTAAGCGATAAACAATATCTTCTGATTAATTTGCTTGAGGCTCCGCTTCTTGCATTTATACTGGGGTGGTTTACAAAATATAATGCCGGAACTTATAGTCAGCCGGGTAAGTATATTTTTAGTGATAATGTAAATCTTCCGGTATACATTTTTATGAGTGTGATAGTTGCACTTTTTCTCGGACTTATGGTTAGTGCCGAGGAGATCATTCGCGACAGAAAATTACTTAAAAGGGAATCTTTTTTAAATCTCAGCAGGGGTAGTTATTATAATTCTAAAATTATCTTTCTGATTGGGTTGTCAGCTGTTCAAACTGTTGTTTTTGTGTGGGTGGGAAATTCAATACTGCAAATAAAAGGTATGTTTCTCTATTACTGGTTCATGCTGTTTATAACAGCTGTATTTGCAAACTTTGTCGGACTAAACATTTCATCTGCATTGAAATCGGTAGTTGCTATATATATTCTTATTCCTCTTTTATTGGTTCCTCAGATATTATTGGGCGGGGCAATGATTAGATTCGATAAATTAAACTCCAAACTTACAAATCCTCAATATGTGCCGGTAGTAGGAGATATTATGACATCGAGATGGGCATATGAAGGCTTGGCTGTAAATCAGTTTAAAAGAAATAAGTACCAGCATTACTTTCTTGAGACTGACATGCAGATTAGCGACGCTGCCTTTAAACTTAATTATTTAATACCCGAATTAATTCTTACCTTAAATAATATTGAAAGAAATATCAAATTAAACAAGGATCAGCAAAGTACAATAAATGACTTTGCATTACTTCGAAATGAAATCACTAAACTTGGAGATCAGCTGAAAGGTTCCGATGTCGGATTTATTAAGCAACTTAATATTACCAGTTATAATTTATCTTCTTCAAATAAGACCAGGAAATTTTTAAATCAGGCTAAAAGCAGTTACAGAAAATCGCTTGATGAATCCATTGATAAAAAAGATAAATTGATTTTAGATTTGAAAAAGGATCTCGGAGGTGCTGACCAACTTATTGAATTTAAGCAAAAATATCAAAATAACAGTCTTGAAGAGATTCTGCTAAATAAACGTGAAACAAACAAATTTGAGATTAATAATAAAATATTGATACGGAAAGATGAACCTGTTTATAAAACTCCTGAGAACAATTTTGGACGAGCACACTTTTTCTCATCTGAAAAATTGTTTTTCGGTAACTATATTGATACATATTGGTTTAATTCGCTAATTATTGTAATTATGGCGATTGCATTTTATATATTGCTACTTACAGAGTTGTTTAGCAGGATTGCTATATTTCTGGAAACCTATACTATCAAATCGGTTTATATGAATTTTCGTACTTATCTGAATGAATTATTAAAACCGATTTTAAAGAGTGCATAAAATTGGTTGAAAAAAGTAAATGCTTTTATTAAATTTAATATTGAATTATTTAATGAGGATATAATGAAAATGAGACAATTGTTATATAGCACATTAATACTTGTGATCTTAATCAGTTGTAACCGAAACAGGCAGACAACCGAATCCCAAAGCATTGAGGAAGGTGTTATTAGTACTGAGCAGTTAGAAGATATGAAAGAAATCTATTATAGATTTCCATCACCTGACGAGATGTTAAGTTTTATTGATAAAGAAGAATTAAACTTTGATGATGATGTTTTATTACCTGTTCAGTACGCGAGGAATTATCTCGATTCAAAATCACAGGCTTTGAATCTTGGCATTTACATCGCTGATCTGGCATATATTACATTATTTCAAAGACAAAAGGAAGCACTTATATACTTTCAGGTAGTATATGGACTTAGCGATAAGCTTCGAATTTCATCTGCATTTGATCCCGATCTTTTACAACGTATAGAAAATAACCTTAATAATCCGGATTCGATAAAATTGTATGCCGACGAAGCTATGACAGATATTACTGATTATTTAGCCCAAAACGAAAAAGAAAAAACTTTCACTGTTATATCTATAGGAGGTTTCGTGGAGAGTCTGTATCTGGCTTTTAATCTGACTGGAGATTTTGATTCGGATAACCTCATAGTTCAAAGAATTTCAGATCAGAAGCTTGTGATGGAGAACTTAATAAATTACTCACTCGATTATGCAGGAGATAAGAATGTTGCTGAGGTTATTGAAATGCTTCATCCCATGCGTTCTGTCTTTAATGAATTAACAACTACAAGAATAAAGACAACAGTGGAAAAATCGGAAGATGGAACACTTATAATATCAGGTGGTGAAAAAATAACAATGACCGAAGAACAATTTAATAAACTAAAGACAACTACCTTTGCGGTTAGAAAATTAATTACTGAAAACCAGGAAAATTAGTGATTAGCATGAAAAATATATTCATTAGTATTTTATTTACTATCATACTTACACTGCCACTATCTTTAAAAGGACAGGATTGTACAGATTATCACCAGTATCATTGTTTGTATGCTGATTATACTTTCTTTTACAGCAGGCAGTCAAAAAGCGCATTATTTAAAAGGGGACAAACCAGTGAACTTAAGATTATTGCTTATAGTGGAGAGGATTATTATGTATCTGTATGTGCACACCGAAAGTTTGGTAATGTTCGTTTCAGAATCCTGGAAGATAATGATCAGAGAATGGTTATTTATGATAATGCTGAAAACGATTATGCCGAATCCGTTACTTTCTCGAACGATATTACAAGAAATCTGATCATTGAGGTTAGTGTATTGGAAACAGAAGATAAAAGTAACGACAGACGTTGTGTAGGTGTTGTTATTCAGTTTAGAAAGACTGAAATTGAAGGCAATAAAAGAGGAAAGCTGGGTTTCTGATCAGGTGTATGTTGTATAAAAAATATGTGGTTTTCTTTATTCTTTACAGCAGTTCATGTAAAAATTTGAGATTTATGGAATAATGGGATTCTTTCATGACAGAAAATTCACCGATACAATAATTACATTATTACAATCTTCCATTTATAAATTTTCAATACAGACCAAATACTTTTATCTAAACCATAACTAAGATGCAGAGGCTCAATTAAAGTCCCAACACATCCTTGCCCTGCTCAAATACAATATCAACAGGGATACCTTTACTATTTATCCTTTCAAGATCTTCAGTCAGCTCAGGTGTAATTATGCCATATTTTTCTACCATTACCTTTGCTGCCTGATAATCACCATCTCCCTGTATCACAATTATTTCATTTGACAGATCATTCACAGCTTCCTGCATCATTTTAAAATTTACAGAATACTGTCCTTTTTCATCTCGCATAAATGCTCCTTTTTCTTTAAAATAATTGAATCTGATAAGATTTGCTTTTCCATGGGCACTTGACGATCCAAACCTTATAGAACGAAATATACCTGCAAGAAAAGTAGTATAGTTATCCATTAAATCAACTTCTAGTTCACCCATTTCTTCTAACTGAGTTATTAGAAAAAGTCCAAGTATATCAGCCTTTCCTTCTTCAAGTGTATTATATTGTTCTTTAAGGGCAGTTCGCACTGTCATATTGCCATCAATAGTATTTTTAATTCCTAGTCCATGTGCAACTTCATGGAACATAACATTTTCGAAAAATGAGTCAAAGACTACGTGTTTGCGTTGCGATTCGGTAATGAGTTCTGCCGACAGAGGAAGCAGGATACTATCAAATTTCGCATGCATTGCATTTTTTAACTGTAATCTTCTGCTTCCTTTTTTAAGTTGTACCTGTTCATCGTTTGGAAGGTTAATAGCTATTGTTTTACCTCCGGCATTAGCATCACCGGCATAATATAATACATCATATACAGCGAGGTCTGAATTTGTTCCGGGTGATTCCGATTTATACTTTTCATCTACCGGTAATCTTTTCTGCAGTTCTGGTAATAGTGTAGCATATTTATTTAATCTTTCAGACCATTCAATATCTTTCAATAAGATAAATGCTTCGTAAGCTGCACGATACCCGAACAATTCATCTTCATAGTTTTCAATTGGTCCAACAACAAAATCAATTTTATTATCTTTCATGTCCATCCATGCCATATCACTTCGGAAGTAATTATCAGTCAGAAGTGCCTCTGATCGAAGTTCGAGGTATTTTTTAAAACTTTCATCTCCGGCAAGTTCTGATGCTTCCTGTAATAACTTTGCTGCATGTATTATTTCCCCGGAATATGCTTCATGATAGGCAATGGTATGCAATTCTCCGTTTTCACTACGTCTGATTATAGAATACTGACTTGTTTTTGTACTGTCATTCATTTTTTCAAATTCATCCTTCGTCATATCTGAAGGATAAAAATTGGCTCCGGCAGGTTTTTTTCCAAATCCTGGTACAAAAGGTTTGTTACCATCCATTCTGTCCCACGGGCCATAATTTATTTGAACAAACTTCCTCAGGCTTTCATCGTTTATTAAGCTTAAAAGTTCTTCTTTACTTCCATATGCCTGCTGCCAATATATATTGTCCATTATTTTGGCAACTTCTAATAAAATCTTAATTAATTCCTTCTGGTTATTACTTAATTCTGAAAGGTCTGCAGTTAATCTAATAGTTGCATAATCATTAACCTTGTTCATAATATCATTATTAGGTTCTTTTGAAGTATTGCACATTAACATTAATAAAGACACAAAAATACCTGTCACTATTTTTCTCATAATGGATCAATTAAATTATTTATTAATAGGCTATTGCAAATAAAACCCTTTGTTTTGATGGTTTGCCTGAATAAATACATTTTCCAGTCTCAGGTTTTGCATCAAAAGGTATACATCTGATGGTCGCTTTTGTTTCCTCTTTGATCTTTAATTCGGTTTCAGTTGTTCCATCCCAATGAGCCATAACGAACCCTCCTTTGTTATTCATTATGTCTTGGAATTCTTCCCAGGAATCGACGTGGTAAGTATTCTTATCTCTGAAATCGAGGGCCTTTTTATAAATATTTTCCTGAATCTCATTAAGTAATTTATCAATTACTTCATCAATATTTTCACTTGTATGCGTACTTTTCTGAAGTGTATCTCTTCTGGCCACTTCAACAGTCCCGTTTTCAAGATCGCGAGGTCCTATTGCAAGTCTTACAGGAACTCCTTTAAGTTCATGTTCGGCAAATTTCCACCCGGGTTTATATGTATCTCGGCCATCATATTTAACTGTATAGCCTTTTGATTCTATTTTTCTTTTAATTTCTGTTACTTTCTCTGAAATCTTCCTGAGTTGTTCTTCTTTATTGTAAATAGGAACTATAACAACATGAATGGGAGCAATTTTTGGTGGAAGTACAAGACCGTTATCATCTGAGTGTGCCATGATCAGAGCACCAATTAACCTGGTAGTAACACCCCAGGATGTGGCCCAAACATATTCTTCTTTTCCTTCTTTTGAAGTAAATTTAACATCGAAGGCTTTTGCAAAATTCTGTCCTAGGAAATGTGATGTGCCTGCCTGTAAAGCTTTACCATCCTGCATCATTGATTCAAATGTATAAGTATTTAGTGCTCCGGCAAATCTTTCATTTTCTGTTTTGTCTCCTTTAATTGATGGAATTGCCAGATAGTTTTCTACAAAATCAACATATACATTAAGCATTTTCATTGCTTCATCCTGAGCTTCCTCTTTTGTTGCATGTGCTGTATGACCTTCCTGCCAAAGGAATTCAGCAGTACGAAGAAACAGTCTTGTACGCATCTCCCAACGAACAACATTAGCCCATTGATTAATAAGTATTGGCAAATCGCGGTAAGATTGTATCCAGTTTTTATACGAGTTCCAAATTATTGTTTCTGAAGTTGGTCGTACTATCAGTTCTTCTTCCAGTTTAGCAGTTTCATCAACCACTACTCCCTTTCCGTTTTCTGCATTTATTAATCGATAATGTGTCACAATTGCACATTCTTTTGCAAATCCTTCAACATGACTTGCTTCTTTGCTGAAGAAAGATTTTGGTATAAACAAAGGGAAATATGCATTCACATGACCTGTTTCCTTGAACATTTTATCAAGCTGTCCTTGAATTTTTTCCCAAATAGCATATCCATAAGGCTTTATTACCATGCTGCCTCTTACCGCTGAGTTCTCCGCCAAATCTGCTTTTACTACAAGATCATTATACCATTGTGAATAATTTTCATCCCTTTTGGTCAATTCTTTCGCCATGTTTCTTAATTTGGTATAGTATTTGAATTTTAAATGCTCGTGCAAAGTAAAAAAATAATATTTATATATTCACCAAAATATAAATTAGGAGGGTTGGACATGAAACTAAAATTACACATATTGATAATAACCTGCCTGATAATATTAATTGCTAAACCTAGTGTAATTCTCGCACAAGAGAATGACGATCTTTATTATGTCCCACAAGAGGAAGATAAAGAAAGTGTTCAGAATGAAGAGAATTATGAAAAAAGCGATTATGAAAGATATATTGAGGAGCTTGAGCAGGAAAATGATAATAAATCTAAACCTACATCTGGGAAATCAAAAACCGATACTTTATCAAAGAAGTACGAAGAAGATTATGAATATATCGGCTCCGATGAATTAGCTGAAGAAAAACATTCGTCAGAAGATGTTTATTATGATGGTTATGAAACCAGAATAAGAAGATTCGGTTCCTCTTGTTATAGCTGTGGATATTATGATCCTTTCTATGAACCAGGATGGAGTTTTAGCTTTTATGGCGGATATCCTTACTGGGGTTGGGGAATTTCTTATGGTTATCCATATTATCATTATTACGATCCTTTCTTTTATCCATATTACCGGCCTTATTCATATTATTATGGATACAGACCTTATTATTACGGTTATTATGGGTATCCATATTATTATAGCGACTATTATTATACCTATAATTATTATCGTCCGAGAAATACATATTATGGACACAGAAGGGCGAGAAGTTCATATACTAGCACTCCTCCCAACCGTTCAAGATATAGTAGCTCAACAGGAGGAGGATCCAGGTCATATAGTTCTACGAGCAGGACTTCAACTACCAGAGGCTCTGCAGCAACGAGGGCACCTTACGATGCTTCGCAACGTTCTGTAACAACGACTACTAACAGGAGAACAGAGACACATTCTAACGATACACGAACAAGGAGTACTTCTAATTCTGCTAATACTGGCAGAGAATATAATCAGCCTTCTGAAACAAGAACGAGAAGTTATACCCAACCTGCCGATACAAGGACTTCCGGTAGAACTTCACAGGGGTCGTATAATAGAACTTCAACGAATAGAACATCAACTTATACAAGACCAAGTTCTACAAGCAGATCTTCATCAACAACAAGAACACAAGAATCCAGAAGTAACTATAGTACACCTTCGCGTTCTTCGTCCGGCAGTACTTATAATAGAAGCAGCTCGCCAACAAGGAGCAGCAGCAGTACATATAACAGCAGATCTTCTGGTACAAGCAGGAGTAGCGGGTCTGGAACAAGTTCTGGATCCGGCAGAAGCAGTTCTTCATCATCAAGATCGAAGAGCAGATAGTTATACATATTGTAAAACCAAAATCAAATCATACTATGAAAAGGTTAATACCTTTGGTCATATCAACATTAACGTGTATTCAGCTATATTCTCAGCAACTGGTTTATTACCTCGATTGGAATGATGCTTTAAGATATTCTCAAACTTACCCCGGGGGTACAGCCCGGTCTGTAGCAATGGGAGGAGCTTTTGGTGCACTTGGAGGAGATTTTTACTCTGTTTCTCAAAATCCTGCGGGCTTGGGAGTATATCGAAAATCGGAATTAGTATTTACTCCCGAAATTTATTATAGTAATGTTAAATCGAGATATTTTAATGAGGAGGATGAAGATTATAAATATAATTTCAATTTAAATAATTTTGGATATGTTGGTACTAAGGTATTTGGCGATGAAGGATTTGTAAGTGCCAGTTTTGCTGTTGGTTTTAACAGAATTAACAATTTTAATAGCAGTATTAGCATACAGGGGGTAAATCCTGAGTCGTCTTTAGCAGATTATTTCGCTGGAACAGCTAATAATAATCCTCTCGATTTTTATACTGATGCCCTTTTTGTAGATGCCGGAAACATACTCTACGATGAAGAAACAGGTGAATATTATGTGAACCCTGATATGCTTCTACCAGGCAGACAGGTTATTTATTTCGAACAGTCCGGTAGAATGAGCGAATGGACTCTGGCAGCTGGATTTAACTATAATCATTTGTTATATTTCGGTGCCACTTTTGGCATTGTTCCCGTGTCATACAAATCCAATTCTGTAATTAGTGAATTTGATACAGATCAGGAATATCTTGATAACAGGTATTTCAGATTTTCTGAGACCCTTTCTGTTAACGGAGCTGGATTTAACGGGAAATTTGGCGTTATTGGCAAACCAATGCGCTTTCTTAGACTGGGTATTGCATTCCATACACCTTCTATTTTTGTATTAAGCAGTACTTATAATACAAATATTCAATCAGCCTATATTGATGGCACTTATTTTCCAGTTGATAACGATGGATATTATGTTGATCCATATCTTTACGATTATCGAATACTTACTCCGGCAAAATTTATTGGAAGTATTGGGATAATGCTTGGTAAAGTCGCAATAATAAGTACTGATATTGAATATATAGACTATTCTAGTATGAGGCTGAGAAAGGGTACCGGCGGTGAAGATTTTAGTCCGGAAAACCAGGTAATTAAGTACAAATACACTGATGCAATTAATATTAAATCAGGAGCTGAATTTCGGTTTTCGTCACTTTATTTGAGAGGAGGGTTTGGGTATTATGGAAGTCCATATAGCGAAGAAGATATTAATGTTGAATCGTATCATCTTAGTTACAGTGCCGGAATTGGTTTCAGAACCGGTAATTTTTCATTTGATCTGGGATGGAATAGCCTATTAAATGAAAAACGGCTCGAACTTTATAAGCTTTCTTATAGAGATTATTATACAACCAACCTGAATCAGTTAACTACAAGGTTTCTTGCAACAGTCGGATTTAGGTTCTAAGATATTAAAGTGTTGATTTTTATAAAATTACTACAAAGAGCAATCAATTACGATTGCTCTTTTTTAATGCTTTTTTTGCAGATATCTGTTGCCTGTGATCCTTCACTGAATAACAAATCAATAAAACTCATATTTGGAACGAAACCACTTTTATCTTTAAAAACCTGAAAATAATGAACAGGAATAAAATAAGGATCGGGTTTTTTCATTCTTTTCTTTGGATGAATTTGTTCCCTGTAATCAATAATTTTTAAAGATTGTTGCTGGTAACGCTTACTTCTTTCATATTCTATATTGATTCCAACCATTTTAAATATTTCATCAAGGAGCAAGAAGTTCCAGTCTATCAGGTATTTAAACTTTTTTTTGTATAATGGTTTCAACTCATCTTTGAATATTTCGAAAAACGGACTATGATTATATGCTGACTTTATAGCATGCCAGTGATTGTGCTGCCAGTTTGTATCATAGTCGATTAGAATATCGCATGTTTGTGTATTATTACCGTTTGGTCTTTTAACCGGTATAACAAGGTCAAGGGGACCACTGGCACTTAAGATTGTTGCGCGATTACGATAACTCTGCTTTTGATAATTATCGAAAACTTCAATTTCAACCGGCTTACCTAAAAAAAACTTTGAAATGTACTGAATATTTGGAAGATAGGCAGTTGAAAGAAATACTTTTTGAGTAACAGACATGATAAGATCAGTGATCTATAATTTATTGATCATACTTGCAAGATAACCTGCCCCAAAGCCATTATCAATGTTCACAACACTAACACCACTTGCGCAACTCGTAAGCATGCCTAACAGTGCTGATAAACCACCAAAGTTGGCACCATATCCTACTGATGTCGGAACAGCAATTACCGGTTTATTTACCATGCCTCCGACAATGCTGGGCAGAGCCCCTTCCATACCTGCTACAACAATTACAACACGAGCTTTTCTTATTTCACTAAGTTTATCGTAAAATCTGTGTATACCGGCAACTCCAACATCATAATATCTTTTTACTTCATTATCAAAAATTTCTGCAGTAATAGCTGCCTCCTCAGAAACCGACATATCAGAAGTTCCTGCAGAAACAACAGCAATATGGGTATCGGGTTTCTTTTCTCTTTTTTTACGAATTGTAAGAGTTTGAGCCATTTCATTGAATTCAGCTTCAGGCGCTATCTTTTTAACCTTATCATATACCTCTTTGCTTGTACGTGTAACAAGAATATTATTTTCGTGCTCCAACATATATTTGACAATTTCGAATGCCTGATCAGGAGTTTTATTTTGACCGAAAACCACTTCGGGATATCCTGTTCTCAATTGCCGGTGATTATCAATTTTGGCAAAATCGAGGTCTTTATAGTCAAAATCACGTAATGCATTTAATGCTTCTTCAGTATTAATTTGCCCTTCCCTAAGTTTTTCCAGAATTTTTCTTAACTGTTCTTCGTTCATTTTATGTTAAATCTAAGCATTATAACATTTATCAATTTCAGTATAAATTTCTTTTAGGCTTACGCCATATTTTTTGGCTGCAGCTGCACAGTCGTCGTATTCAGCTTTATGCTTTATCGGTTTACCATTGGCATATGCTGTTTTAATTCTTATCGGACCGTATTTAGTTTCAATATTAATGATTTCTCTTTTTAACATTGCTTTTGTTACATTTTGATAACGCAAACCAAGAGAAGATGTTTCCATGAGAATGAATTCCTCGATTTTTTTTCTGTCTTTTTCGTCACACAGCACTGACAACTGATTTGCCGGTCGAGACTTTTTCATGATTATTGGTACAAGGTAAACGTCTTGTGCTCCCAAATTAAAAAGCTTCTCGATGATATAATCGTAATGTTCCGGGTTCATATCATCTATATTGCATTCGATGAGTATAGCTTCTGCAGTATTATATATTCCTTCTTCCGCACCTACGCATATATAAACTCTTAATACATTTGGTATTTCCAGATCATGATGACCAATTCCATAGCCGGTTTTTATTATTGTAAAAGCTGTATTATCAATAAACTCATCGACATAAGCTTTTAATATTGCTGCTCCTGTTGGAGTTGTCGTTTCTTTATCGACTTTGCCTTTTTTAACGGGTATATCTTTAAGTATTTCAGCAGTTGCTGGCGCCGGAACAGGGAATACCCCGTGTGCGCAATGAACAAATCCTCCACCCAGTTCGATTGTTGATGCCATTATTTTATCCGGTTTTAAATAATCGATACAAACGGCTGCACCCACAATATCTATAATAGAATCTGTTGCTCCGACTTCATGAAAGTGTATTTTATCGATAGATTTAGAATGGATTTTTGCTTCGGCTTCTGCTATGTATTTAAGTATTTCCTTACTTTTTGTTTTAACTCTGTCATTAAGTGAACTATTATCAATTATTTTCTCTATGTCAGCTAAGTTTCGGTGCTCATGTTTTTTATTATGGTGATGACCATGTTTTTCACTATCCAATATTACATTAGCTTTTGTACCGCTTATACCCATTTTTAATTCATTACCCAATTCAATTTTATAACCTTTAACATTAAGTTTGGCCAGCTCTTTAACTAAATAATCTTTTGGGATACCTAAATCTATTAATGCTCCCAGATTCATATCACCACTAATCCCGGCAAAACAATCATAATAAAGTATTTTCATTATTTTCTTTTACTTATAATATTTTATTATTGGCAAACACATACAAATTCTGTTTGTTGAAAGTGAATTTTAGAACGAATATAAATTAGCGGGGAATATACTCAAAAATCATGTTATACCGGATGATTTCGGTAATTTTCCTTTGAGAATATAAAAACCATAATTGCTATGAAAAGAAGAGACTTTATTCGTAAATCGGTTGTCGCATCAATAGCATCAGGGGCATTATTTTCAATGGGCAAATGGAATTCGGTTATTGCAGCTGGTACTAACCATAGTCTGCCTTTCGATATGATTGCTGTTAAGAACGGTGAGCCTGCAGCGATGTTTGCTGAAGCTATGAAGGCAATGGGAGGGATAAGTACAATTGTCAGGCCTAATCAGACGGTTGTCGTAAAACCTAATATTGGATGGGATGCATCTCCCGAGAGAGGTGCTAATACCAATCCTGAACTTGTTGGTGAGATAGTAAAGCAATGCCTTGTAGCAGGCGCAAAAAAGGTTACTGTATTCGATAACACCTGTGATGAATGGACACGTTGCTATAAGAATTCAGGAATTGAAAAAGCGGTAAAAGATATCGGAGGTCAGATAGTAACAGGGAAAGACCAAAGTCATTATCATAAAGTAGAAATTCCAAAGGGAATTATTCTCAAAGAAACCAAAGTGCATGAACTGATATTGGAATCGGATGTGTTTATTAATGTGCCGGTTTTAAAACATCACGGAGGTGCTTCGGTGTCTTTTTCTATGAAAAACCTCATGGGTGTTGTTTGGAACAGGCATTACTATCATGCAAATGGCCTTCACCAGTGCATTGCTGATTTTACTACTTTCTGTAAACCAACTTTAAATGTTATAGATGGCTACAGGGTTATGAAAAGAAACGGACCGCGTGGTGTATCTGTTAATGATGTAGCAACAATGAAATATTTACTGGTTTCGAAAGATATTGTTGCAGTTGATACAGCGGCTACTAAAATATTTGGAATTGATACTGAAAGGGTAAAACATATAGGTCTTGCAGAAGAATTAAACATTGGCACAACAAATCTTGATTCACTGAATATAAAGAGAATTTCAATCTGATGAAAAACCAGAGGTGGTTAAGAAAAGTTAGAATATCTGTTGCTCTGTTATTCTTTTCAGGTTTTATTATAATATTTTCAGATGTAACGGCAAAGCTTCCATGGGAATTAACTGTTTCATTTACGTATTTTCAGCTGATACCGTCTTTTATTAGATTTATTAACGTTGGCGGGGTTCTGGCCACGGGTTTCATTATAATATTATTTATTACTTTTTTATCAGGACGCGTATATTGCTCAGTTTTTTGTCCATTGGGAATTATGCAGGATATACTGGCATTTTTAAGGAGAAAAATCCCATTTCTGAGTAAAATGAAACTGCGGTTTAAAAAACCTTTAAATATTTTACGTTATTCCATTCTGGCACTTTTTATTATTTCGTTATTTTTTACCGGTATTATTTCGGTTAATCTGCTGGATCCATATGCAAATTTTGGCAGGATAGCATCAAATTTATACCAGCCTTTTTTTATAGCAGCTAACAATATATTATCAAAAATATTGATGGCTGTTGGTATAAGCTCCATTCAACCGATTATACAAAAGATATTTTATCCTTTACCATTTCTCTTTGGGCTTACAATTTTTTTATTGATCTCAGTAATGGTCTTTTTCCGATACCGATTATTTTGTAATTCAATATGTCCTGTTGGGGCAATCCTTGGATTGGTTTCGAAGGTTTCATTTCTAAAGATCAGGATCAATAGTAATAGCTGCACAAGATGCGGTAATTGCCAGGTTGTATGCAAAACCAACTGTATAAATATTAAAAATCTTACTATTGATGAATCGAGATGTGTTTCTTGTTTTAATTGCATTACTTCCTGTAACGACGAATCAATAGGATATAAAAATACTTGGAGGAGTTTTGGAGCGAAATCTTTAGAAACGACGTCCAGTTCAAAGCGTGATTTTATTAAAGCCGGTCTGTTATTTTTTGCTGTGCAACCCATATTCGCAAACACTAATGACGATCATGATTATGAAAAAGGAAGTAAAGGAAGATTCTGCCAGAGAGGTCCTATCAGCCCACCGGGATCGCTGAACATTGAGCACTTGAAAGATTACTGTGTTGGTTGTCAATTATGTATTTCTGTTTGTCCTTCCAAAGTTTTGCAGCCAGCCTTTCTTGAGTATGGATTTATTGGAATGATGTTACCACGGATGAATAATAAGACAGGTTTCTGTAATTACGAATGCACTCGTTGTGGTGAAGTATGTCCAACAGGAGCCATTACAGCTTTAACAAAAGAACAAAAAGAGACGGTTCAGATTGGTAAAGTATATTTTAAACAAAATTTATGTATTGTTGAGAGTGAAGGAACAGCATGCGGGTCTTGTTCAGAGCATTGCCCGACACAGGCAGTGCATATGGTACCTTATAAGAACGAACTTACTATTCCTGAGATTAATCCTGATATCTGTGTTGGTTGTGGTGCATGTGAATATGCGTGTCCTGTAGAAGACCCGCATGTGGCAATATGGGTAATTCCAAACAAGGTTCATGAAAAAGCTCAAAAACCACAGATTCAGGAACAAGTTGAGACAGGAGAAATAGAAGATTTTCCATTCTGAAAAAATGCAAACCAGTTACAAGTATGCGCTTATGCTAATTTTTAGGTTTACTATTTAATTCCTTTAAACATTCTCTTCAACCTGATATTGGCTGGAAAAGATTTGTCTCGATTCAGAGATAACCATATAAATTTTGGTTTCCCAACAATATGATCTTCCGGCACATAACCCCAGTAGCGAGAATCAAGGCTACGGTGCCTGTTGTCACCCATCATCCAGTAATAATCCATTTTAAAGGTGTATGAATTGGTAATTTCACCGTTTATATAAATAGTGCTGTCTTTCACAACAAGGTCATTATTTTCATAGTAGCCAATGATACGCTTAAAAAGAGGCAGACTTTCCATGTTTATTTCTACTGTTGCACCTTTTTTCGGGATATAGATCGGTCCGTAGTAATCAAGGTTCCATTGATATTTATTGCTATGCGGGAACATTTGGTAATCATAATAATCTTCTTGCTGGAAAAGCGGCCGAATGGTCTGTACCAGTGCATTCTTTTCAATTTCGGATTTCATTTCCTGTGTCAGGGGAACTTTCAAAATGCTAAGATCGCCTGTATATTCAAGGTCATCTTTGTTTACACCTAATTTCATCAGCTTTTTTGAATTTAATCTTCTGCCATCAGTAAAAACTGCATAATCGTACTGCAGGCCCTTAATATCAACCTGTTTTTCACCATTAATATATACAACACCCTGAATAATCTGAAGTGAATCTCCTGGTACGGCAACACATCTTTTAATATAGTTATCTCGTTTATCGACAGGACGAACCAATATATCATGTTCTTTTAATATATCCTGTCGGGCAAGATTATAATATTCTTTGTCTGTTTTAAGAGGCTTATTTGCATACTGGTCGCGCATCTTAAGTCTTTCTTCTGCTTCAAATCGAATTAAATGATAGATACTTACACTTTGGTAAGCTTTATTGCGAATTACTGTATCACCGGCAGGAAAATTAAATACAACGGGATCGTTTCTTTTTACTTTACCTGTTCCTGCTAAACGCTTATACGGCCACTGAATTAGTTCAGAATAGGATTTAGAATCAGTTCCGGGAATTGTATGTTGCATAAAAGGAACAGAGAATGGTGTGTTTGGAATTCGTGGTCCGTATGCGACTTTGCTAACATAAAGATGATCACCGATGAGTAATGACTTTTCCATTGATCCGGTTGGTATTTTATAGTTCTGAAAGAGAAAAATATTTATTATGGTTACGGCAACAACTGCAAAAATTAAAGCATCAAGCCATTCAATTGCCCAATGATTTTTGCCTTCTCTTTTTTTCCAGGGAGTCCAGTTGACTTTTTTTGTTAGGTATATATCAACGATTATAGGTATTCCCAATAAAAACCAGTAAATACCAACCCAAATTACCCATAAGATATATATTATCAGAGTTACTGAAAATCGTATCAAATCTCTCAACCCATATTTTTCAATCAATTGTTTCATTATTGTGATATTAATTATTTATTATTCTGGCGGATGAATTTAAACATTTTATTCCACCTTATATTGCGGAACAAGTTCTTATTTTTATCGAGGGATAACCAAACCATTGTAGCTTTGCCAATAATATGATCTTCCGGTACAAATCCCCAGTACCTTGAATCGTTTGAATTATGGCGGTTATCTCCTAAAACAAAATAATAGTTCATTTTGAAGGTATATTGATCAGTAAGAATATTATTGATATAAATTGAGGAATCATATTCAATTCTAAGATCGTTTGATTCATAAATAGTTATAATCCTTTCGTAAAGAGGTAAATTACTAATATTTATATCAACTGTCATATTTTTCTCAGGTACAACAAGAGGTCCAAAATTATCTTCTGTCCAGTAAAATTTTGGGCTGAAAGGGAAGATCTGTTTATTTACTGAAGACGGGTCGATATTTTCATACCTGACAATAGCCTTGAAATAGCTTGAATCGACCAGTTTATGATACATGTCGCGGGTAAGAGGGATGCTATAGATTGAATTATAAGCGTTGAAATTAATATCGTACAGCGAGACATCTAATTTTTGAAACAGAATTGTATCAGCTTTGCTGCCAGATGATTTTACTGAGTAATTAAACTGACTTCCCCTGGATAGTTCTTCAGCATGATTATTTGCATAAGCCCGACCATGGGTAATCTGGACCGTATCTCCAGGTAAACCGATTACCCTTTTTGTGTAATTATCGCGTTTATCAACCGGGCGGTATAGTAGTTCGTAATTATTTTTAATATACTGACGGCCATATTGCCTCACCATTTGGTAATAACTCTTATTAGGCAAATTTTTTATTACAGTATCACCTTCGGGATAGTTAAATACAATTACTTGTCCTCGTTTTGGACTAGAAAGTCCTTTCAGCCTGACATATGGAAGGTTAATTATCGTAAAGAAGGGATTGCTGTTTTTTGTAAATGGCATCACATTATGTGTAAATGGAATAGTAACAGGAGTAATTGGTAATCTTGGACCAAATCGTAGTTTACTTACAAAAATATAATCACCCACTACAAGAGTTTTTTCCATAGAGGAGGTAGGTATTGTATATGCTTCGAGAAAAAATGTACGAATAAAAATTGCTAAAAATACAGCAATGATCAGGGAGTCGAATAATTCGGTTGTGAATTTATATTTGTTACCGGCAGGTTTTCTTTTTCTCCAGAACCTCCAGTTAACAAACTTAGTAAGAAACAGATCGGCGAGAATAATGATACCAGAGAGCAGCCAAAGATTTCCTACCCATATAACAAAAAATGTGTAAATAACGGAAGCAACAAATAGTTTGAAAAATGGATTACGAACTTTGGGTAGTATTTTATTAATAATTTTCTTCACTGTCATTAATGAGCATCCATCAGATGGTCCATATTAAAATAACCTTTTTTATGTTGAATAAATTCAGCAGCCAGAATTGCGCCAGTTGCTAAACCTATACGGTTTTTAGCCGAATGTTTTATTTCAATGGTATCTACCTTTGATTCATATTTTATCTCATGAATCCCGGGCACTTCTCCTTCCCGGATCGTTTCAATTTTTAATTCACTTTCATCATTCACCTCATTCAATTTCCATTCGGTTTTTCTGTTAATGAATTTTAATAAATCTCCGGCAAGCTCTAATGCTGTTCCACTCGGAGCATCAATTTTATGTATATGATGAGTTTCTTTCAATTCAACATTATAATTTTCAAACTTGTCCATTAAATTTGCAAGGTATCTGTTTAAACGAAAAAAAATATTAACTCCGATACTATAGTTTGGGGCATAGAAAAATGTTTGATTGTTTTTTCTGCAATATTCAACGACATTTTCAAATTTATCGAGCCAGCCAGTAGTGCCACAGACTATAGGCACATTAGCATTAAAGCAGAGCATTATATTATTATAAGCACTTGCAGGAACAGAAAAATCAATTGCAACATTCGCTTTTGCAATATTTTCAACTGTTCCATCTTCTGTGTTATCAATATCAATTTTTAGTACTATTTCGTGATTTCTGGCGATGGCAATTTTTTCTATTTCTTTGCCCATCTTTCCATATCCTAATAAAGCAATTTTCATAGATTAAATTTTAATTATTGTCAAAAATAAAAAAGGGAAGCAGAATAAATGCTTCCCTTAAGAATATTTAAGAATAATATTATTTCACTGTTTTAACAACCGCTTCGAAAGCATCCGGGTGATTCATGGCTAAATCAGCCAGTACTTTACGGTTAAGAAGTATACCTTTCTTGTTTATTTTACCCATGAACTCAGAATAAGACATATCGTGGTTTCTTACTCCGGCATTAATTCTTTGTATCCACAGGGCCCTGAAATTTCTTTTCTTTGTCCTTCTGTCGCGATAAGAATACTGTAAACCTTTCTCATAGGCGTTTTTTGCAACAGTCCATACATTTTTTCTTCTACCAAAATATCCTTTGGTTTCTTTAAGGATCTTTTTTCTTCTTGCTCTCGATGCTACTGCATTTACTGATCTTGGCATTTTAATTTCAATTTGTGAATGGTTAGCGTTTCCCTGCTTTGGAACTCTTTTATGCTAATTCATTCTGATTCAACATATCTGTTTAGTAAACAGATTATTTCATAGCTAAAAGCAGCTTGATACTGTCTTTATCAGATTTATCTACCTGACCGAAATGACCGAGATTTCTTTTTCTTTTTTTCGATTTTTTAGTCAGAATATGACTTTTATAAGCATGCTTTCTTTTAATTTTTCCTGATCCGGTAAGTGAAAATCTTTTTTTTGCCCCCGGATTTGTCTTCATTTTAGGCATTTTTATTTCTCCTGTTTTAATTTTTCTTCTTTATAGATTTTGGAGATAATATTATTATCATTCTTTTTCCTTCGAGGCGTGGCATTTGTTCAACCTTACCATATTCCTCCAGATCCTGGGCAAGCCTAAGTAATAATATTTCTCCGTCCTCTTTATATACTATTGTTCTTCCTTTAAAGAATACATATGCTTTTACTTTTGCTCCGTCTTCTAAAAATTTAATAGCGTGCTTTAGTTTAAAATTGTAATCGTGTTCATCGGTATGTGGTCCAAATCGTATTTCTTTTACTACAACTTTGGTAGTTTTTGCTTTTATTTCTTTTTGTTTCTTTTTTTGCTGATAAAGAAACTTTTGGTAGTCAATTACTTTGCAAACAGGAGGATCGGCATTTGGCGATATTTCAACAAGGTCAAGTTCCAGTTCATCTGCTATTTTTAAGGCTTCATCAATAGAGTAAACTCCTGGTTTATCAAAATTGTCGCCAACAACTCTTACCGTTTTGGCCCTTATCCTTTCATTTATTGCAAATTGTGGGGTTTGATCTTTAGACCTGTGAAATCCACCACCCCCTTTTTTGTAATTTGGTCCGGCTATTGTTATGTCCTCCTATAATTAGTTAAACAAAATTAAACCTCGGCTACTTGTTTTTCTACTTCTTTCAATATAAAATCGGCGAAATCTTCCAGTTTCATAGTACCTTTATCACCTTCACCCTGACGGCGAACGGCAACTGTGCCTTCTGAAACTTCTTTTTCGCCAATAATGAGCAAATACGGAATACGTCTTAACTCACTCTCTCTGATCTTTTTACCAATTTTTTCACTCCTGGTATCAATCAGGCTGCGAATATCGTAATTATTTAGAAAATTTAAAACTTTTTCGGCATAATCGTGGTATTTTTCACTTATTGGCAGAACAATTACCTGCTCCGGAGTAAGCCATAACGGGAATTTACCGGCAGTATGTTCGATTAAAACAGCAATGAAACGCTCCATCGATCCAAATGGTGCTCTGTGGATCATCACAGGACGATGTTTCTGATCATCGCTCCCGGTATATTCAAGTTCAAACCTGTCAGGCAGATTATAATCGACCTGAATTGTACCTAATTGCCAACTTCTTCCAATAGCATCTTTTACCATAAAGTCGAGTTTTGGTCCATAAAAAGCAGCCTCGCCATATACTACATTTGTTTCCAGTCCTTTCTCTTCGGTTGCATCAATAATTGCCTTTTCGGCTTTCTCCCAATTTTCATCAGTTCCGATATACTTATCCTTGTCATCTTTATCACGAAGTGAAACCTGTGTCATGAAATCTTCAAAATCGAGCGTTTTGAAAATATACAGAATAATATCAATTACTTTTTTAAATTCATCTTTTAGCTGATCAGGTCTACAAAAAATGTGTGCGTCATCCTGTGTAAATCCCCTAACTCTAGTCAAACCATGCAGTTCACCACTCATTTCATACCGGTAAACTGTTCCGAATTCTGCCATTCTTACTGGCAGATCTCTATATGAGCGTGGTTTACTTTTATAAATTTCACAGTGATGTGGACAGTTCATAGGTTTTAACAAGTATTCTTCACCTTCCTGCGGTGTATGAATTGGTTGAAAAGAATCCTTGCCATATTTGGCGTAATGTCCTGAAGTTACATATAACTCTTTATGACCAATATGAGGTGTCATAACAAGTTCGTAACCATATTTACGTTGAACCTTTTTAAGGAAATCCTGTAATCGCTCTTTTAATGCAGCTCCTTTTGGTAACCATAAAGGTAAACCTTGCCCAACGGTCTGACTGAAGGTAAATAATTCAAGCTCTTTCCCAATTTTTCGATGATCGCGTGCTTTTGCCTGTTCAAGTAAATCAAGGTATTCATCCAGCAATTTTTGTTTTGGAAATGTTATACCGTATATTCTGGTCAGCTGTTTACGTTTTTCATCACCTCTCCAGTATGCACCAGCAACACTTAGTAACTTTATTGCTTTAATGTAGCTTGTATCGGGTAGGTGTGGACCTCTGCACAGATCAATAAAATTTCCCTGTTTATATGTAGATATGGTACCGTCTTCCAATTCGCTGATTAACTCTGTTTTATACTCATCACCTTTATTTTTGAATAGATTCAACACATCTTTTTTGCTGATTTCTTCACGAACATATTTATTATTATGCCCTGCAAGTTCTTTCATTTTTTCTTCAATACGTGGCAGATCAGAATCAGTAATAGTAACCCCATCACCAGGATCAACATCATAATAGAAACCGTTTTCGATCGCCGGGCCAATGCCAAATTTAATTCCGGGGTATAACGATTCCAATGCTTCAGCCATCAAATGTGCAGATGAGTGCCAGAATGCAAGTTTTCCTTCATTATCTTCAAATTTATGTAAACGTATATGAGCATCATTTTTTATTGGTCTGTTAATATCCCAAATTTCTTCATTTACACTAACCGAAACCACTTCCTTTGCCAGACTATTGCTAATGTTCCTGGCAATTTCATAACCGGTAATCCCTTCCTGATATTCCCGAACAGAATTGTCGGGAAATGTAATTTTTATCATTAGTTTTATTATTTATAATAAATCAATGGGCTGCAAAGATATAAAAACTCTATTTAGCCTGTAGTTCGCAACAAAAGAAACTATAATTTAAAACATGAAATTCTTTAAAAAGTTTTACCTGCCGGTCATAGTTGCTTTATTTATTAATATTTCATTAGCAGCTGCTAAAAAGATAACACTTGAAGATATTTATAAAAATTACATTTTTTATCCAAATTATCTTGAAGATTTTAAGTCTATGAGTGATGGTATTCATTATACCGTTCTTGAAAATTATGACTCGATCGTTAAATATAGTTATGAAACCGGAGAAAAGATATCAGTAATATTTCAAATCGATATGGATGAAACTGGTAAAATCAATATAATTGAAGAGTATTCTTTCAGCTCAGATGAATCGGTTTTGCTTATTTCAACTGAACAACAAAATATTTACAGGCATTCTTCTGTATCAAATTATTATGTCTATAATATTGATAATAATAAGCTTATTCCTGTTTTTTCTGAAGGAATACAACAAAATGTACAGTTATCTCCCGATGGTAGAAAAGTCGCATTTGTTTATGATAACAATTTGTATTTCAAGGATCTGACTACAAGTAAAATAACCCAGATAACCAGCGATGGTCAAAAAGGTAAGATTATAAATGGCATACCCGACTGGGTATATGAGGAAGAGTTTACATTAAAATCAGGCTACTACTGGTCGCCAGACAGCAGAAAAATAGCTTTTTACAGGTTTGATGAGAGCAATGTGAAGGAGTTTAAAATGACACTTTACAACGGATTATACCCTGAATGGTACGAATATAAATATCCAAAAGCAGGGGAGGAGAACTCTGTTGTTGATATTTATGTATATGACCTGGTAAATGGAAATATACAAAAAATGAAAACAGAGACTGAAGAAGAAAGGTATATACCTCGTATTAAATGGTTGCCAGACTCGAAGAAAATCTGTATTACAACATTAAACAGACTTCAAAATAATGCACAATTGTTAATCTGCGAATCAAATACAGGTGATAATTATGTGTTGTATTCTGAACATGATGATAAATATCTTTCAGAATTTACTGACGATTTTATAACCTTTATTGATTCAGGGGCGCAAGCTATCATTATGAGCGAAAGAGACGGATTCAGACATTTGTACAGGTATAATATCAAAGGAGATTTTATTAATCAGATTACTTTTGGTAACTGGGAGGTTGACGATTTGGTAGATTATGATGAATACAATAAAAGGATTATATACACAGCAGGTGAAAATTCACCACTTGAAAGTCATGTTTATTCGATCAAACCTGATGGAACAGCTAAAACTAAGATCTCAATAAAGCACGGTGTTAATGATATTATATTCAGTAGTACATTTGATTATTATATTCTTAAACATTCCGATGCAAATTCTCCTCCTGAAGCAGAGATTTATAATTCAGATAAGAAAAAAATAAGAGTTATTGAAGACAATATTGAAATTAAAGAGAGGGTAACGGAATATGGTTTTTCAAAAAAGGAATTTTTTACATTTTTTACAGTTGATG
Organism: Bacteroidales bacterium; assembly: GCA_016929525.1. GTDB lineage: Bacteria > Bacteroidota > Bacteroidia > Bacteroidales > UBA10428 > UBA10428. The sequence continues at coordinate 1,818 of JAFGIP010000047.1, read as the reverse complement.
GTACAATTTTAAACGCTTATAAAATATTGCCGCCGGATTTTGACAGACAAAAAAAATACCCTGTACTTGTTTATGTTTATGGAGGACCCGAATCACAACTGGTACTTGACAGGTGGGATTACTATTTATCATGGTTTCAGTTACTTGCTCAAAAAGGATATATAATTGTATGTACTGATAACCGAGGAACTGATAGAAGAGGCAATGAATTTAAGAAATCAACCTATATGCAGCTTGGTAAACTGGAAACCGAAGACCAGATTGCTCTGGCAGAATATATGGCTTTAAAATCATATGTCGACAGTGAGCGCATCGGAATCTTCGGTTGGAGTTATGGCGGATATATGAGTTTGCTTTGTTTAACAAAAGGTAATCACATTTTTTCTATGGGAATTGCAGTAGCACCGGTAACCAACTGGAGATATTACGATACAATTTATACGGAAAGATTTATGAGAACTCCACAGGAAAATCCAAATGGTTACGACGAAAATTCACCTATCAATCATATAGAAAAATTAGAGGGTAAATTGTTACTAATACATGGTACTGCAGATGATAATGTTCATTTGCAGAATTCTATGGAACTGATAAATAAACTTGTTGATGCAAATAAACAGTTTGAAATACAGTTATATCCGAATAAAAATCATGGAATCTATGGTGAAAATACAACTTACCATCTTTATGCACGTATGACTCAATATATTATCGATAATTTATAACATATAAAAGCTTGAATTACTGAATATTAATTGTAAGATCTTGCTTTGGCACAACATTTGAAAAAATTATCTTTTAAAATAAATTGTTATAGCGATGAAAAGGTTATTTACTATTACAATATTAAGCATAATCATTCTGGTGGGTTGCGAAACATATCCCTATGCCGATTTCTCAGTAAATTACAGAATTGTAACAACATATGAGGTGATACAATTCTATAATCGTTCTGATAACGCAGTTTCTTATCGTTGGAACTTTGATGATGGTATCGTATCGACAGAACGTAATCCGGTACATTCATATACACACAAAGGTATTTATGAAGTTAGTCTAACTGTATATTCCAGTGATGGGAATAGAGACATAGCATATATGACAATTGAGGTTTATGATGAAGTACTTGAGATTACGGTCGCTGAATGGAATCCGAGTTATGTAATCAATTATATTGTTCCGGGTGCTTCTGTTAGATTATATCCATCACTTGGTGATTGGGATAACGAGACCAATTTGGTAGTTGAAGGTTTTACAGATAGTTATGGGGTAGTTTTGTTTACAGGATTATTACCACAACGATATTATGTTGATGTTTGGCATGAATATTATGATAATTGGTTACTCCGTGAAGATGATCCGGGATTCGTTACAACTCAACCGTTGAATGTTGACCAATACAATACATTTATTGCATGGGTTGATTATTATCCACCATCTGCTCAGAAAAGGGAGAGAATAAGAGATAATGTGCAAGCCGATAAAATAAAAAGACAGAAACGTACGTTTATGGAAATAGACGTATCTAAATAATCTTGGGGTATCAAAAAAAGTATGCGTCGAAGCCGGGAAAATTAGCTTTCCGGCTTTTTTTATTAATGTATTTATGCTGTTATTATATTTTTATATCTTTGCACACCTTATAAAAAAGCCCGGATGACGGAACCACAGCTCCCGCCATCATTGAAAGGGAAATGATAGAATTATTTATAAAAGTATTTAGATAGCAGTTCATTGAAATAAAGAAATTGCCCAGATGGCGGAATTGGTAGACGCGCTAGTTTCAGGGACTAGTGGCCGCAAGGTCGTGCAGGTTCG
>JAFGIP010000046.1 GCA_016929525.1 Bacteroidales bacterium | reverse complement strand
TGATTGGCCAACCATTTTAAATCAATTAACAATTATATTTGAAAATAGAATTTAAAGGGATGACACACTTAAATGAACACTCCCAATATAAAGGTAAACCTTCTCTCTCAACAGTTAATCCCGTACTATAATCAATTGCTAGGATGTCGTCTATATTAAATTTTTCATGTCATCCAACTAATTTATGGAATTAATAAGAACAAATCAATGCACAGACAGACGCTCTGATAACGCAACTATTCTCTTCAGGATCGTATTAAACTCTTAAATTATTCTGTTCCGATTTCTGAAAATACTTAATATCGATGAAAGTATACAGTTTGTAAATCGAAATAGCAATACCTGCCCCAAATAATGCACCTCCTGCGATATCGGCAGGGTAATGCACGCCAAGATAAATTCGGCTGTATGATACTATCGAAGCCCATAGCAAAAATCCAATCGTAACATATCTGTTTTTAAAAAGCAGACAGATGAAAACTGCAAAGGCAAAGCTGTTAGCGGCATGATTTGATATAAATCCGTATGTCCCGCCACGATATCCATTCACAATATGTACTAGTTGCTGAATATCGGGATTATGACTTGGACGTAAACGTTGAAAAACTTCTTTAAAAGCTTTAACGGCCATCTGATCGGCTAATGTAACTGCAAGGATAACAGCGATAATTATTGCTATACTTTTCCATCGGTATTTATAAATAAGATAACCTAAAACTGCAAGGTATAATGGTAACCATTCTATTTTACCCGATATAAACAACATCACTTTATCCCAAAACGGACTATGAAACTGGTTAAGGGAAAGGAACAAATTAATATCGAATTGGATGAGTTTATCGAGCATAGAGTTATGGGTTTAATTGTTGCCAGAGAATATCTTTTAATTTTTCGAGATTGGTTTGTGCTATTGAAGATATAAATACATAGGGAACTGAGGGCAGATCGGGTTTTATTTCCACAATAAGTTCTTCGTCCAGCATATCAGATTTGGTTATGGCAAGTACTCTTTTTTTATCCAGCAATTCAGGATTATATTTTTCCAGTTCTTTGAGCAGTATTCGATATTCAGCGGAGATATCATCGCTGTCGGCGGGAACTAAAAAAAGCAGGGTTGAATTTCTTTCAATATGTCTTAAAAATCTTAACCCCAATCCTTTTCCTTCAGCGGCTCCTTCAATAATACCGGGTATATCCGAAACTACGAATGAACGATTATCGCGATATGGAACAATACCGATACTGGGTTTCAGGGTAGTAAAAGCATAGTCGGCAATTTTTGGTTTGGCTGCCGAAATCACCGAAAGCAGTGTGGATTTTCCGGCATTAGGAAAACCAATAAGCCCGACATCGGCCAGTACTTTAAGCTCGAATACCAGGAAAGCTTCAATACCTTCTTCTCCGGGCTGGGAGTATCGTGGAGTTTGATTGGTCGCCGATTTAAAATGAACATTACCCAATCCGCCACGACCACCTTTAAGCAGTGTTTTCACCTCATCGTGCTCTGTTACTTCAGCCAGAATTTCACCGGTTTCTTCAAGCCGGACTATAGTGCCCAGAGGAACATCAATTGTAATATCGGCGCCATCGGCTCCTGTTTTCATTGCCGAAGAGCCGGATTCTCCATTTCCGGCAGTTATATGTTTTTTAAAATGCAGGTGTATGAGTGTCCATAAATTATGGTCACCCCGCAGGTAAATATTACCACCGCGCCCGCCATCACCACCATCAGGACCTCCTTTTGGAATAAACTTTTCACGACGCAGGTGTGCCGAACCCGAACCGCCATTTCCCGAGCGACAAAATATTTTTATATAGTCTATGAAATTTGATTCGGGCATATTAATTTGGAGCTATTGCACACTTTCCGGTTGATTAACTCAAACAATTATAAGAATTTCCATTGGTTACATTTTTTTCCGGGAATCAATTGCAGTGCAAAGTCTTTTAAAAATCTCTTCAATGCTTCCCATTCCGTGAACACCTTTGTATTTATTCTGTGCTTCGTAGAAACCTTGCACAGGAGCAGTTTCGCTATTATATACCTTAATCCGGTTTTCAATAATTGACTGGTCCTGATCATCGGTACGTCCTGAATCTTTACCTCTTAGCAGAAGTCTTTTTATCAGTTCTTCTTTTTCTACTTCAAGTGCCAGCATCATGGTAATAGGAGCATTTTTCTTTTCAAGCATTTTATCTAGTGCTGCTGCCTGAGCTGTAGTTCGGGGAAAACCGTCAAAAATAAATCCTTTTGCACCGGCATTTCCATCTATTTTTCCTTCAATCATTTTGATAACGACCTCATCGGGTACCAGTTCACCTTTATCCATATATCTCTTAGCTTCCAGACCTAACTGGGATTTTGCTGCGAGCTCACTTCTCAGTATATCTCCTGTGGAAAGATGTACCAGTTGATATCTATCCAGCAGCTTTGCAGCCTGTGTTCCTTTTCCTGCGCCCGGAGGGCCAAATAAAACTATGTTCAGCATAATTAATTATTAATTTGTTTTATTAATCAGTAATTGTATAAATATGTTCTAAATTACGTCCGTATCCATTATAGTCGAGGCCATAGCCCACCACAAATTCATTGGGGATATTAAACCCTACATAATCAATCCTATGACTGAAAGTGTAAACATCAGGTTTAAAAAGCAATGCTGCCACTTTTATTTCTTTTGGCTGAAAACTTTCTATCTGCCTTAAAACGGTATCAAGAGTAATTCCAGTGTCGACAATATCCTCAACAATTACGACTGTTTTATCTTTCAGAACTTCATTCAGTCCGATTAATTGCTTTATAATACCAGTTGAATTGCTTCCCTGGTAAGATGCCAGTTTTAAAAAAGTTATCCTGCAGTTTACTTTTATCTTTCTTATTAAATCGGATGCAAACATAAATGCACCATTGAGAATGGCAACAAAGACAACATCATCACCTTCCAGATCGTAATTCATTCGGGCAGCAATATCGGTAACCATAGACTGAATTTCACTTGCAGCAATACTCCTTTTAAATATCTTGTCTTGTATTGCAATGGTTTCCATTATATTTGCTTTTGATTATCGGTTCGCGTGCGAAAATACAAAATAGAACCAGATAAAATAAGTAATTGAATTAAGCATACTATTTTAAACGATAATAAATTTAATAAAATATGAACGCAATTGTTAGCATTATTATGGGTAGTACTTCTGATCTGCCTGTTATGAAAAAAGCAGCCGATTTTTTAAACGATATGGAAATTCCTTTTGAGATCAATGCTTTGTCGGCACATCGAACACCAAAAGAAGTTGAAGAATTCGCGACCAACGCTGAATCGAAGGGTATAAAAGTGATAATAGCAGCTGCAGGTATGGCAGCACATTTGCCCGGCGTAATTGCATCAATGGCAAAAATCCCTGTAATTGGTGTTCCGATCAACGCCAGTCTCGATGGCTTGGATGCTTTACTTGCAATTGTTCAGATGCCTCCCGGTATACCGGTTGCAACGGTAGGAATAAACGGTGCACAAAATGCGGCGATTCTTGCAGCACAGATACTGGCATTATCGGATAATGGTATCGCCAACAGATTTTCACGGTTTAAATCCGGACTTAAGGATAAAATTGTTCAAACCAATAAAGAACTGGGAGAAGTAAAATATAAGTTTAAAACCAACTGATTTTTCTTCTTAAAAGCACTGGTAAATAATTAGATGAACATTAAGCCTTATTTTCAGTTTAAGGATTAAACAGTATATTAATTAACTCTTCTTCTTCCGATAGCCATCGGGATAATCAGTTCATTTGAACATTTTAATATTTCAAAGAACTTTTTAAGTATCTTAGTTGATTCGTATTGAGCGACTTTTTCAGGCAATTTATTGTCTCGTTTAGGTGTAATTATTATAGTTTATGCGATTAGTAACACTGTTATTGCTAATATTTATTTTGATATTTTCCGATTCGAATTCGCAATCATTTTCAGGTGATTTTATCGAGGCAACATCATTTCCCGGTAATGTTATATCAATTAATAATGACTGGTCTGTTTTACAGAATCCTGCAGGTTTAGTATTTCAACAGAATCCGGTATTAGGTTTAACGTATTCGAATAAATACATGTTATCTGAACTGGGAACAAGTATTTTGATGACTACAATACCAATGCGTTTTGGTACAATAGGATCAAGTATATGCTATTTCGGAACGCATTCATATAACGAAAGTCTGCTAACACTAGCATTTAGTAAGACTTTGTTCGACCGGTTTAATATAGGGATAAAGATGAATTATCACAAAAAATATGTTGAGACTTTTAAAGAGAAAAGTTTTGCAATATCGGGTGAAATCGGATTAGTTTTTACACCTTCCAAAAGCGTAATATTTGGACTTCATATTGTGAACCCGACAGCTTCGGGATACAATTCTGTTTATGAAGAAAAATTAAACTCAGTGATTAAAGCAGGAATTTCATATTTCAGGAATGAATCATTTACATTAACGGGTCAGGTTGATTGGTATAATTATGAAAAAATTGAATACGCTTTCGAAACAAAATACTATCCGGTAAACAGAATGGAAGTCAGAGCAGGTTTTCGCTTGCCACATTATACCGGTTATATGTTTGGTACAGAAATAAAATTATCCCGATATACCATTGATACAGGGTTTGAGATTCATCCTGTACTTGGAATTTCATCTTCAATCTCACTTTTAATTACAATAGGAGAACATGAAAATGAATAGAATTAAAAGTATATGCATTATCTGTATATTCCTCTCAACTGGTTTATCAGGCCAGGAACTGAATCCGGAACAGCAGAAATACATTTCCGGAATTATAGAAGTAATTTCTGAAGATATTGATGAATCAATAGATCTGTCAGATATTTTTAACGACCTGGTATATTATTATCAATATCCATTGAATATAAATTCTGCAAACAAAGAACAGCTTGCTTCTCTCTATATATTAAATGATTTCCAGATAGCTTCGATCATTGAGTACAGGGATAGTATCGGACAAATATATTCTGTATATGAACTGGGGTATTTATATGGATTTTCGACAGATCAAATTGAACTAATAAAACCTTTTGTTTTTTGCGGTCCAATCGAACGTCAGCCTCAGACTATAAATAAAAAAGCAATGCAGTATGCCAATCATATTCTGATAATAAGATATCAGCGTGTACTGGAAAAACAAGAAGGGTATCTTGAATTGACTGATTCGTTAACGGAAGATCATAATGCTAAGTCATATTATCTGGGAAGTCCCGATAAGATTTATGCCAGATACCAGTTTCGACTGAAAGATATAATCCAGGCAGGCATTGTGATGGAGAAGGATGCAGGAGAGGAGTTTATGAGTGGAAGCAACTGTGCGGGGTTTGATTATTATTCCGGATATGTGGCATACAAAAATAACAGCTCTTTTATTAAAAATGTCGTGATAGGAGATTATTATATTCAGTCCGGTCAGGGTTTGCTGGTTTGGAGTGGTTATGGATTTGGGAAAACTTCATACATAACAAGCATTGCAAAAAGTTCGGCAGGAATAAAAGGGAATACATCGGCAGATGAAAGCCATTTTCTGAGAGGTGCCGCGGTTAAATTTGGGGGTGAAAAATTTAATATTATCGGGTATGCTTCATCGCATAAAATAGATGCCGGTAATGCAGATTCAACAGAACAGTCAGGTTCTTTTAACAGCTTTTATGAAACAGGTTATCATGCAACTCCATCAGAGATCGAGAATGAAAAACAGCTCCGCATAAATTCATTTGGTATATCAGGGCTATATGTATCAAACAGGTTTAGAGCAGGTGTCAATTCAAATATAATTCTGTTAAATAAAACGCGGCTAAGTAGTGATTACCTGTATAATGCATTCTCTTTCATCGGTAACCGTTTGTCAGGTTTTTCTGTTGACTATAAATATATACCGGGTAAACTGCAATTCTTTGGAGAAACATCTTATTCAAATAACAGTTATGCAACACTTAATGGAATTTTACTGTATGCAACTCCCGGGGTTACTCTTGGAGCTGTTTATCGATATTATTCACATGACTATTATTCATACTATTCCAATTCCTTTGGGGAGAATTCAGATGCTGGAAACGAAAATGGATTATTCCTGGGTGGTGAAATTAAAATTACCGAATATAATTTAAGATTTTATGGGGATATTTTCAGTTTCCCCTGGTTAAAATACAGGGTAAATGCCCCTTCGGAAGGAAATGAATTTTACCTTGAAGCTGGTCGAAGCTGGTCATTAACTGATATTTACATTCGGTATAAGAGACAGGAAAAACCAAGAAATATAAAAGTCGAAGACAACATATACGAGTTAAAGTCACTAATTAATGAGCAGATTAGATTAAACCAGTTGTATACGATTACCGAAAAAATTTCCCTTCAGAGCAGGATTGAAATATCAAGAGTGATTGTCCCGAAAGAAATAATGGAATATGGATTTCTTATCTTTCAGGATTGTAATTTGAGTGAGATTTTTAGAAACACTGTTTTCAGCTTAAGGTTAGCGTACTTCAACATTTCCTATTATGATGCCAGAATCTACGCATATGAAAGAGATGTTTTATATGCATTTAATTCACATATACATTATGGTAAAGGTTGGCGTTTTTTTTTCATGACCAAATGGCAACCGGTTGAATGCATCACATTTTGGTTTAGGATATCACATTCTCTGTTTCCTGGAGAGAAAGAAATTGGCAGTGGACTGAATACCATCTCATTGAACCACAAAACGGAAATAAAACTACAGAGTGTTTTCAGGTTTTAAGAAGAGGGGGAGGGATTTTATGTATGGTTGGTTGAAATCATTTATGTTTGAAGTATTTAATGTAAGCTTGATGGAATAGTGTGGTAATTGGTTAATGGAATAATGGGATAATGAGATATTGAGATGATGGGGCAGTAGAATAATGGTATAATGTTTTTATGATGAAAAAAATAATATTAACAGAGTTTTTAAACGATTAAGAGTATGGAATGAGAGACTGTTCAAAAAAGTGTGTCAAGTATAAAAGATAAATGATTTACTTGACTCATTATGAAAACAGAAGAAAATACAAAATTTGA
>JAFGIP010000045.1 GCA_016929525.1 Bacteroidales bacterium | reverse complement strand
TCAAATTTTGTATTTTCTTCTGTTTTCATAATGAGTCAAGTAAATCATTTATCTTTTATACTTGACACACTTTTTTGAACAGTCTTCCCGGCACCCGGCACCCAGCACCCGGCAACTAGCACATAGCAACTAGTAACCAGTATCCAGTAACCAGCACCTGGTCACCATTCCCCAATCACTAATCGCTGCTTATTTTCACAATATAACCGTCGCCCGAACCATGATATGATGTGCCGGATATATCGTCTGAGAACGAACTTCCTGCAGCAATATATCCGCCATCGCTTGTTTTGAGAGCTGAGTTGAAGTAATCAATGCTGCTGCCTCCATATAATTGTTGCCATCGGATTGATCCGGTTGAATAGAAGTTCATTAAATATGCATCTGATGAGCCGGAATTTGTTGTGGATCCTATATTTGTTGAATAGGAATAGCCACTGGTAATATAATAACCCGAACCGGCCGAACTGATCGAGTTCAAACAATCATTACCGCTGCCTCCGAAGGTCAATTCGGATGTTATACTTCCACCGGAATTTACTTTAATTAAATAACCATCATCAACATCTGATTCTTCTGCACGTCCAATAAGAAAATATTTGTCATCGCTTGTTTGTATCATATCATGAATTCCTCCATCACTAAAAGGACACAGGGCATCGGTAGCTTGCTGCCATTCTTTGCCGGCATCGGAATCCAATTTAACAATAAAAACTCTCCATGGTCTTGAATAATAGGAATTACCAGGAATTTGATATGCCAGGGCTCCTGTAATGATGCAACCTCCGTCATCGGTTACTTCAACGAACCGGGCATATTCTTCATCATCAAAGCAACTGCTAAGACCATAATAGCTTTTCGTTGATGCTACACTGCCATCAGAATTGAGTTCAACAATTTTAATAGTATAATTATCCGTTGAACTTGAACGACTAAGATATGCTGTTAAATAACCTCCGCCATCTGTCTGTTTTATATAATTAGCATGATCATAACCATTACCGCCATATAGGTTCTGCCACTCTATATCACCACCCGAATTAATTTTAATTATATAACAATCTTCTTCACCACGATATGTCGTTCCACTAATATCTGCTGATGTAGACGCACCTATTATAATATAACCTCCATCCCCGGTCTGTTTGATATCATAGGCACAATCGTATCCATTTCCCCCGTATAATTTCTGCCATTCTGTTTCACCATCAGAACTTAACTTTACCACATAACAGTCATTTTCACCATGATTTGTTGTTCCTGCTATATCTGTTGAGGATGAACTTCCGGCGGCAATGTATCCTCCGTCACTTGTTTGCTGAATTGAGTTGAATTCGTCATCCTCGCTGCCTCCGTATAAAATCTGCCATTCTACGGCTGCGTCAATTGAGTATATTTTTGAAGCAATACGAGAATCTTCCATTCCACTGCGTACCGCAAAAGCTTTAATTGTTGTTGACGACTCTATTGTAACCGGATTTAAATATCTTCTTGAAGATCTGGTAGGATCTGAGCCATCAACTGTATAGTAAATAGCTGCGTCTTCGGTTTCACAATTTATTGTTACCTCTGCTGAAACAAAATGTGAGGTATCCGTCGGACTAAAAGTAGGCGTAGCAACCTTGTACAGTGATTCTTTTTTACATGTTGAAAATAACAAAAGAATGGTGAAATAAAATATGGCCTTTTTCATATTACAATTTGCATTAAGTTTTTGATATAATTCAAGCATACAAACTATCGAAGAAAAAATTGATCTGTACTACCATGAATGCATTTGATCAATTCTTTCATTTTATAATTTCTTCCGCAAAATACAATTTAAAATGAGAAAATCAAATTGAGTGTAAAACGGAGAGCGGAGGTGGAAGATGAAAGGTGAAAGGTGCAAGCTGAAAGGTGGAAGGTAGAGGGTAGAAGCTCCAAGTCAACTTTATATATGAACGGTTTACTATTTAATAATAACCAGTCACAGTTCATCAGTTACTAATTTCTGCTACTTATTTTTCTAATAATCGTTTCTGATATTAAATAAGCTACCAGAGCAGCTCCGATACCAAAAATATTGGCATCTAATTCAAAGGGCAATGCTATTCCCGATAAAATTAATACCAGGGTGGTGCATCCTCCGGCTATCATTGAAGTAAGAGCAGCTATCGAGGCAGGGTGTTTCAGAAATAAAGCTGCCAGAACCGGCACTATCATTCCTGATACCATAATCGAATAAGAGTGCAACATTAATTCCAGCACACTTGTCATTGTTAATGCTATTAAAATGGCAATAACGCCAATAAATAAAGTTAATAATTGAGAATAGCGAAGACCGTTTTTTGCATTGTGTTTTTTTAAAACATCGGTAAGAATGTTGCCTGATGCAGCCATTAGACAACTATCGGCTGTTGACATGATTGCTGAGAAATAAGCAGAAAGTACAATACCCAGGAGACCGACGGGCAATATTGTTCTTAACAGCACTGGTAAACCCATTTCAGCGTCAAGGTTTGCCAGGGAATAACCTGTTAATATTCCATTTTTTAAAGCAACATGTGCAAACATACCAAGTAAAACACCTATAAATGCCATTAACGGGTATTCGAATAATCCGGCAATGAACCAGCCTCTTTGGGCTGTTTTGGTATCTTTTGCCGCATAAATTCGTTGATATAAGGTCATCCCGATAAACCAAATCGGAATAATGGTAAACATCCAGTTAACAAGCTTTTGCCATGATATAGAAGTTAAACTTAAAAAAGTTGGGTTTAAGGTTGATGCAATTGACTCAAACCCTCCGATTTTAAAATATGCAAATGGCAGGCCGACAAAGATCAATCCTGAGAATAATATTATCCATTGAACTGTATCGGTATAAATTACAGCTTTCAATCCTCCTAAGACAGTATATACAACTGCAACAATTCCCATAATCAGTAAGGCATGAGTTAAGGATAGGGTCGAAAAGGTTGATGATGCCAGCTTAGCGCCGGCAAGAATTTGAGAGCTTGTAAAACCAATATATCCTATTGCAGAGATTATTCCTGCCAACAAGGCTACTCGTTTATTAAAAATATATTCAAGAAATTGAGGAAAAGATAAAAAACCTTTTTTACGGGCTAACCCCGATACCTTTGGAATCAGTAATACTGCACTTAACCAGGCACCCAGGAGACCTGTAAAAAGCAACCAGCTCCCTGATAACCCCATTGTAAATCCCAAACCACCCAAACCTATAGAGAAACCACCCCCGACATCTGTAGCAACAACCGAAAGTCCAATGTGAAAACTGCTTAATTTTCTTCCACCAACATAATAATCATCGGTAGAATTATTTTTTCGCATGAAATAAAATCCCACTCCGAGCATGGAAATCAGATAAATGCAAAAAACGGATACATCAATCCAGCTCATTTGATCAACTCTACATTTAGTTCATAAAATGAGGTTTTTCCAACATTTTTGATATAACCTTTAGACAGAAGGGAAAGGACTAATTCAGCGCCTTTGGTTGCAGATAGGTTGAGCTCCTTAAAAATATTACCATAAAGGTATTTGCCTTTTTCTTCCAGCAATAATAAAATTTTTCTTTCTTCCGGTGAGACACTACTAAGTATTAATGATTTATTTTCAGTCATCAAGCTTATTATTTTGATAATGTTTTGAATCTGTAATTCATATAACGGTCACAATTCTTCCATCCTTTTTCACCCCTGTTGCAAAATACGTTTCGATAGATATGCAAAGGAGTCCCGTTTATTTGTTCTTTCCCCTTAAACACCGAACAATCATTTGCATACATACATCTTTTACCTAAATTCTTTACCTGCATATTATATGTGTTTATAATAGACATTCATACTTTCAATTTTTCCTGCAATGTTTGTGTTATTTATAAGTGTTCCCGAATAATGATAGTTGAATCGCAGAAATGTTTTATTCATGGGAATTGAGTTTAGCCTGGCAATCGTAAACAGTGTTGATATCCCTTGCTTTTTCATTTCTTTTTCCAATGCCTCAAGCAATTTGCAGGAAAGATTATTTCCATGGTGAGCAAGGTGTGTTGCAAAATCTGTCATTTCAGCATTTTTCTTTTCAATATCAATTTCAGAAGACGCTAAGGCTGCAAGTTTGCCTTCTTTCTCTGCTCCAAAATACTGAAAATTTTCATCCATTGTTTTTATAATATACCCCGGATCGTGAATTGGGAACGGATAACTGGCAAAGACTTCACGGTAAATATCCGTGATTTGCTCAACATCTGATTTTCCAAGCCTTCTGACTTGATAACCAGGAGCAATTTTTTTAAAATTCTTCTTTTCCTGAGGTGTATTTATTAAAAGTTGATTTAACCTGGATAACTGAGTTTTATCAATATTTAACAATCTGTCAGGATTTAAAAACTTTGAAACAAAAAATACATCATCCTGCTTATTGTAAAACTGAGGAATATAAGCTTCGAGAATATAACCCTCAGCAAAAAATAAAGGGGCAGTGTTTTTAGGAATTTTACAGAAGATCTTTGAATAATTGTTTTCATAAGCAAGCTTCGATAATTTTTCCAGAATCATTCCGGTATCAAGTCTGCTAAGCTTCATCAAATATATCCTGTCATTATGTTTGCCGTGTTGAATTATCGAACCCTTTCCAATTTCTTCAATCACATTATGCATTATCATCCCTCCTTTTTATCCGCTCATTATTTTCCGGTATTAATGAAATTATGTCACTTGAATCTGATAACAGCTTTTCAATTCCAATTGCTTCGGTTTCATCCTCTTCATTAATATTCAGTTCCAGATTGCAATTCTCGCAGTTTCGGTCACACATTTTGGGCTCATAGCTGTCAGGCTCTTTATAAGTAGTAATAACTCCTTCGTAATTTCGTAAAACTACTTTGTTTGTTGACCATGAAATAATATAATTAGGCATTACGGGTATTTTTCCACCTCCTCCCGGTGCATCAATCACATAAGTTGGCCGTGCAAAACCACTTGTGTGCCCTATAAGGCTTTCCATAATCTCAATACCTTTTCCTATTGGAGTTCTGAAATGAGATAAGCCTTCAGACAGGTCACATTGATATAAATAATAAGGGCGTACCCTGTTTTGCACTAGTTTGTGCACTAACAATTTCATAATTCTTGGACAGTCATTCACATCAGCAAGCAATACAGACTGATTGCCCAAAGGGAAACCGCCATCTGCCAACTTTGCCAAAGCTTCTTTAGATGAAGAGGTTATTTCATTCGGGTGATTAAAATGTGTATTAATCCATAATGGTTGATATTTTTTCAGTATTGAGACTAAGTTATCAGTAATTCTATAAGGTAACACAACAGGTATTCTGGTTCCTATACGAATTATTTCCACATGAGGTATCTGTTTTATTTCTGATAACAACCAATCAATTTTATCATCAGGGAGCATAAATGGATCACCTCCGGAAAGTAATACATCTCTTATCTGTGGTGTGTTTTTTATGTATTCAATTCCCTTTTTCAGTTGGTTTTTTGTAGGCACAAATTCCACATCCCCAACCTTCCGCTTTCTGGTACAGTGCCTGCAATACATAGAGCATATATTACTCGCATGAAATAAAACCCTGTCAGGATACCTGTGCGTTATACCTTCTACAGGGCTATCCTTGTCTTCCGAAAGTGGGTCTTCATGTTCCGACAGAAGTGTGATTAACTCTTCAATTCCTCCAAATGCCTGCTTAAAAACAGGATCGTTTTTGTAATTGTTTTTATTTATTAAGGAAAGATAGTAAGGGGTAATGGATAATGGAAACTTCCCAAATGTTTTTTGCAGGTCAGCTCTTTCTTTAGCATTAAACTTAATACCAGTGAGGTATTCAAACTGGTCAAGTGATTTAATGGAATGTTTTAATTGCCACTTCCAATTTTTCCAATTGGATAATTTAGGCTCTTCATCAATTTTATTCGCAAGTTCTTTCTGTACATTATTGTAAATCATAAATCACTCTCGTTTTCTTATTTTTCTTCTTGTCTCTTTTGAAACATTATTACCCTCCGATGCAGAAGAAATTGACGTTTTTGGATAGTTACTTTTGGTTTTATTGCTTCTTTTTTGTTTTTCTTTCAGGACAAAATATATGATTATATCATGCCAGCAATTCATACATCATAAATGTTTCTATACGAACAAAATTACAAAAATGATATAAGGATACTAATTTTATTCTAACAAAACTTTTAATAATCTGTTTTAAAGAAAAATTAAATAAAGGTTATTCTGAAATTTCTTCACCAAAATCAATTTCCTCTAAATCACTTTCTAATGTAATTAAAGGAGAAGCTTCAATTTTCTCAATTTCTAATAATGTTATTAGAGTATTAAGACTTTCTTCAACTTTTCGAAGTTCAGTTTCATCAAGTATTTTCAGTTTTTCCGACAATTGTTCGTGTAGAAGTGATGGAATCGAACTTAGAAGTTTATCACCAGCCGAGGTTAAAGTAATATTTACTATTCTTTTATCTCCGGATTTAGGCAGTCTGGCCAGAAATCCTTTTTTTTCGAGACGATAAATAATACCGCTAACCGTACTTGAATTTAAGTTTAGAAATCTTCGTATTTCACCTTGCGTTGATTGATAGTTAGGAGATTTATGCAAAAAACTTAAACATAATACTTGTGGAATGCTAACGCCGTATTCTTTTTGGATCTTCTTTGATTCTATATCAATAGATCGAACAATTTTTCTGATTTTAATTAATATCTCCGCAGTATCCATTTGAAATTATTTATAGCAGAAATATAAATGTTTTTATTGAAACTAATTGGGTATACACAGAAATTATGTGTCTGGTAACAATAATAAATCACACCATACTTGCTACTTTATACCGGCATACTGTATAAGCAAAGCTTAAGTGTAACCCCGGAATAAAGAATAAGGATCATCAATGAAATCTGTAACGAGTTCACGTTAATAAGTCAATACTAAATCATTGTTTCAACATGCCATACGAAAGCTTTCACACCTACTTCTTTGTTAATGGCGTCGAGCTTTTTTACTGCGTCGAGCAAAGCTTTCACTTTATCTTCTTCAACCACTGCCAAAGTTGACGAGTTCATTTCGGGCCATGTATGGGTGCCCATGCGTGGTTCCCCGTTTACCGAGCCCCGGCCCATTACATTCTCCCATTGGGTAAACCCCCTTATCTTTAATTTATCGAACATAAACTCTATATTTTCGGTATGGGCCTGGTTATATATGATCATTACTGCTTTCATTGTTTTATGATTTTATATGTATGTCGGAGATTACCCGGTTAAAGGTAACCTCCGTTAATATTATAACTGCTTATGAAAGAAAATCTTCACTGACATGTATTTTCTTTTTTCTTTTTTTTGCAACGAAGACCCTATACATTACTGGTACTATTATCATGGTTATTATTGTCGAGAACAATAAACCGCCGATTACCGAAATACCCATCGGCGACCATATTTCCGATCCCTCACCTGTACTCAGCGCCAGCGGAAGCATTCCCAGCATGGTTGTCAGTGCTGTCATTAATACAGGCCGCAAACGCGATTTGCCGGAAATGACTATTGCTTCGTTCAGCTCATATCCTCTTTCCATCATAAGATTGATATAATCGACAAGTACAATGGCATTTTTCACCGCAATACCAACCAGCATTACAGCTCCCAATGCCGCTATAATACTCAGGTTTGTACCTGTCAGCAATAAGGCGAAAATTACTCCCGAGAATGCAAAAGGGATCGAGAACATAATGATAAACGGCATTTTCAGGGACTCGAATTGCGATGCCATTACCAGGTATACCAGTACCAGGCTGAGTAATAACAGCATGGCAATATCGGCAAAACCCTCCTGCTGATCTTCGTATGCACCGCCAACATTAACCATCACTTCTTTGGGGATGTCCATTTTATCCAATACTACCTGTATGTTTGAAGCCAGCACTCCCAGCGGGACTTTATACGGAGTGACAGAAACCGTTACTATACGTTCTCTTCGTCTTCTTTCAATATTTGGCGGCGACCAGAATTCTTTTACTTCTCCGATATCACCTAAATAAACGTTATGGCCGGAAGGAGTTTGTAACTGAATATCCTCAAGATCGGAAACCGAGTTTCTGAACTCTTTTTTAAACCTGATCTTTACATTGTATTCGTCACCGGCTTCGCGATATCGTGTGGCTGTCATTCCCGAGATCCTGTTGTAGAGAGCCGTTGATACCATAGACGTATTCAACCCCACGGCCGACATTTTATCGCGGTCCAGCTCAACGCGCAATTCAGGTTTTGCTTTTTCCCTGCTTATATTCACATTCCTTGCGCCTTTAATACCCTTTACCGAATCAGCAATTGTATTAGCAAGTAAAGTAGTCTGATTGATATCGTACCCGTACACTGATACATCGACCGTTGATCCGGCCATGCCGTTGTCTGATGTTGAAATGTTCGAATTAACAATTTCCGGGAATCTTTCAAGTTTGATCCTGATCTCTTCTGCTATTTCCCAAACTGAACGTTCGCGTTCATCCATATCTGAAAGCGATACATGGTAATTGATAATGTTTGAACCGGTTGACATGAACATAGCAATAAAACCTGCCTCTTCATCACTGCCGGCAGATGTTGACACAAGCACAACTTCAGGGATGCTGTCGAGAATTGCATCGATCTCTCTTGCCAGAGTTATAGTTTTTTCAACCCGGGTGCCAGGCTGAAGTTCGACAGACATTGTTATATATCCTTCGTCAGCTTCGGGGATAAATTCACCTCCAAGTTTGCCTGCCATTATCAGTGACCCGATAAATATCGCCGTTGCAGCAATACCAACAATAAGCTTATGATTAATGCACCATGCAAGTACCTGTCCGTACCATTCGTCGAAACGGTTAAACAGGGGTACCATTATCTTATCGAAACCGGTAGTTTTTTCATTGTTGTTCTTTTGAAGTCGTAACAACTTTGAACATAACATCGGTGTCAGTGTAATTGCTGCTGCGGTAGATGTTACTACGGTTATGGTAACTATCCACCCCAGCTGACGGAACATTACACCGGTCATTCCGCCGATCATGGTCATCGGGAAGAACACTGCAACCACAGTAAGTGTTGTTACAATTACGGCCAGCCACACTTCATTGGTAGCATAAATGGCTGCTTCCCTGGGCCTTGCTCCCCGGTCGATATGTTTTGATATATTTTCAAGCACAACAATGGCATCGTCCACTACCATACCGATAGCTATGGATAGTGCCGACAGTGATATGATATTGATCGTACTTCCGGAAATAAACAAATAGATGAACGAAACGATTAACGATATCGGAATGGTAATAATAACAATAAATGTCGCCCTCCACCTGCCTAAAAAGAACATTACCACAACAGTAACAAACATCAGGGCAAACATTAATGTCTTTGTAAGGTTGTTTATTGAACCTTTAATAAATGTACTTGTATCGAAAATTGTATGAACTTCAATATCAGACGGCAGATCGGGTTTTAATTCGTTCAGCTCTTTCTTTACTTCTTTTGCTACCTTAACAGTATTTGTACCTGACTGCTTCATTACCATCATACGAACACCCTGCTGACCATTGATTTTTTCATCAAAGGTCATTTCTTTGATTGAATCGTTAACCGTGGCAATATCTTTCAGATAGATCACTTTACCGTTGTAGTTGCCCAACACCACATTTTTTATGTAATCGCTCGAATTAAATTCCCCTTCTACCCTGAGAGGATAGTGCAGCTGGCCCATATCAATATTCCCGATGGGCATATTCAGGTTTTCGGTTTGCAGTATTCCGCCTATTTGTTCAACTGAAAAGTTATAGGCGGCCATTTTCACGGGGTCTATCTCAATTGCAATTTCACGCAAAGGTGTTCCAAATAAACCAACAGATCCTATTCCTTCGATCCGGTTTAACGGGTTTATTATTTTCTCTTCCAGCGTTTTGTTGATCCCCTGATAACTTTCGTCGGCTGTAATGGCAAACATCAGTATGGGGATCATACTTGAGCTGAACTTAAAGATCATTGGTTTATCGGCGTCTTCGGGCAGCGCATCTTCCAGTAAAGAAAGGGCATCCCGAATGTCGTTGGCTGCTTCGCTCAGATCGGTTTCATACTCAAATTCCAGAGTTACTACCGAAACATTCTCACGCGATACCGAACTGATTTCTTTTAAATGATCAATTGTGTTTAATATATCTTCAACAGGTTTTGTGATATTTGTTTCTATATCGGATGAATTAGCACCACCATAAGTTGTCAATACAGTGATTGCCGGGAATTCAATATCGGGATACAGATCAATTGGCAGATTCATCAGTGAATAAATACCGAATGTTACTACTGCCAGAAATACCATCAGGGTTGTAATAGGCTTTCTTACTGCACTTTTATATATACTCATAATTTCAAACTTTTTTAATGACTTTCTGTAACAACCTTAAGGCTTACCCCGTCTTTAAGGTTACCCTGACCTTCAACGATTAATTCCATTCCTTCCCGGATGCCATTCATTTTAAGTTCAATCAGGTCATCGAAACGGTCTCCGGTATTAACGTTGATTCTCACTGCCATATCATTGTCGTTTACAAAAACATACTTTTGATTGGTGCCTTCCTGTTTTAAAACCGCTATCGATGGAACAGCAAGTATTTTCTCTTCCCTGAGTTTTAAATGAATGCGGGCAAACATACCCGGCCTTAAGATCTCTTTTTCATTGTCAATAATAATTTCAGACTGGAATGTCCTGGTAGAGTTATCAATAACAGGATATACCTGGCTTATTTTCCCTTTAAATTCCTTACCCGGATATACATCGACTGTGATTTTAGCGATCATTCCTTCCTTTATCACGGGAAAGAACGATTCGGGGATACTCACCAATGCTTTTAACGGATTGATCTGCATCAGTGAAATAACAGCTGCTTTTCCTGCCGGAGTGTTTGGTGCGCCTGAGTACATTTCTCCGTTTTCGAAATACTTACCTGTGACTATTCCGTTTATCGGTGAAAGCAATACTGTGTTTTCTTTTAGAAAATCAACATTTGACTGCGTCAGTTCGTATTGTGTTTTAACCTGTTCATGTTGCTGTTCTGATGCACTGCCCAGCTGATAAAGTGTATCGATACGCTGAAAGCTGGATTTTGCCGTTGCCAGTTGCGTTAAAGCCTGGTTCAACTGGGTTTTGTCAATTTCAACCAACACCTGGCCTTTTGTTACCCTGCTGCCTACTTCGACATTTATTTTATCAATTCTGCCGGGAGATGCAGGCGCATAGTGTATTTCTTTAAAGGCTACAAGACTGGCCGTGTATTCACGGGTTCTTTCAATATCGCGGTATTTAATTTTTTCGACTTTAACAGGATAAACCTTCACCGATTTTTTTTCTGCTTCACTGTCGGTCTCTTCTTTAACAGTATTTGAACAGGAAGCAATAAGAAACAGTGTTGCAGCAACTGCTGCATATTTAAACGATCTCATCTTATTCTTTTTAATGTTGTTTATATTCTATTATTCAGTTTATCTAAGGACAGTTTCGACTGTAGTAATTTAATGGCTGCCGATATATAATTACTTTCGGCCTGCAGGTAATTATTGTTTGCCTGCGTTAATTCAAGGCTCGATACCATTCCCTGCCTGTATTTGTTCTGGTAACTCTGGTATACCCGCTTAGCTACTTCTATATTGTCTTTTTGGGTTGTATAGTTGTCATAAGCACTTTTTAACTCAAACGAAAGCTGATTGTGCTGCAATGCCAGCTGTTCTTCCATCATGCTTTTATTTCTGCTGATCTTTTCGAGTTCAATTTTTTTCTGGCTTAGCTGGGCCTGCTTTGAACCGCTGGCAAAAATTGGTACGCTAAGGGTTACTCCTGCAACATTTTTAGGCGACAGGTCGAAATCGGAGGTTAGCAGCTTTTCTTTGTAATTATAGTAACCAACCACACTGGGAGCATAAGCCCATTTTTGCATATTCAGTTGTTTTTTGCCCATATCTTCCTGTGTAAGCAACAGCTGGTAAGTGGGATTATTATTTATGTCAAATGAATCTGCTACCAGTACAACATTTTCAACAGATTGTACCAGGTCTGTCATCTTATCGGTTAAGATAATATCTTCGTTTGTCTCTATTCCCATTACAAAGCGAAACATATTATAGTTTAACTGTAAATTTTGCTCCATTTCTTTTCGTGAATTTTCCAGCAGTGAAAGATTTATCCAAAGCTGATCAACATCCGTTTGTTCAGCCATTCCAAAGTCATACATATTTTGAGTGTGTTTATATATCTCCTTCAGGTTGTTGGTGTTTTCGTCCAGAACCTTTAACATGTTCTCTATCATAAGAATCAGGTAGTATGAGTTGTTTACCTGTTCTTTAACGTCAAGTTCTGTCACAGTAAGGCTGGTTTCACGAATGGATTGCCCCAGTTTAGCCAGCTGCAAACCAATCCAGTACTGACCGCTGAATATAAGTTGCGTCACCTGAATATTGGCACTGGCCTGGTCTTCCATAACAATGGTACTGCCCGACGAACCAAAAGCCTGCCCGATAAAATTCAATACCTCATAGTCGCCTGCATCAAGCAGATCATAATCAATATCAGGTGCAGTAGCCTCACCGCCAAAGGCAAATTCAAACTCGTAATTAAAGTTGGTCATGTAATCTACCGATCCATCGACCTGAGGCAGACCTGCGGCGCGAGCTTCTTTAAACTGCTCTGTCGACAGCTCTACGTCATTCTTTGCATTCTGCAGGGTTTTATTATGTTGCAATGCGTACTCCAGCGCACCGTTCAGCGAAAACTTCAATTCTGCTTCCTGGGCACCGGCAAAAAGCGTAAAGAAAAAAGCTAAAAACGGCAGAAATTTTACTAATCTCATAATATTTATCTGTTTATTATTTTTTATACTTTTTATGACTTAATATATTTTTCCCTTAACACCTTCAAATTCTCATGATAGAATTCGAGTATATCAATAACGTTTGCAAACAGCTGAGCATTGGTGGAATTTTTATCCGCTTTAAGACATATAACTTCCTGTAATAGTTCCGTAACGAATTTTGATTTTCGCTCAAATTCATCGATCAGTTCAAAAGCGTTTTGTTGTCGCAAACGGTAATATTTTTTCCTGTCACCGGGAATTGTAATATACTCGATCATCTCACGAATTTCAAGGTTACGAAGCACATTACTGGCAGAGCTTTTACTGATATGCAGCTCTTCAGTAATTTCATCGAATGTATATTGCTCCTTATCCATTACCATCAGCAAACCGATAATCCTCCCGGCAATTGGCTGGAAACCTTCCCTGTCGAAATGTCGTCCTATTTTCTCGACAAGGTCTTTTTGTTTCTGAATGCGATCTTCAGTACTCATACATAAAAGAATTTCTGAGAATTAAAGGGCACAAATATAATGAAACTCCATTTAGTTTATAAAGTTATAAACTAAATAAAATTACTTAATAACAGTTAAAATTATATGCACCGGGTATAATAGATACAGTATTAACCTATATTGTTTTATGACCGCGCGCAGGGTAAGGTTTTATTTTATTGTTTTTTGCAGACCAGTATAAAATCCTTTGAATTTTGATTTATTTCATTTTCCCGATAATCACCCGATATTTTGTATTTGCTAAATTCAGACCTTTCAATAAGATGTTCCAGTTCATACCTGAAAAAGAATCTTAACGGCGTAATCCAGTCATCATGCTTTAT
Organism: Bacteroidales bacterium; assembly: GCA_016929525.1. GTDB lineage: Bacteria > Bacteroidota > Bacteroidia > Bacteroidales > UBA10428 > UBA10428. The sequence continues at coordinate 135,278 of JAFGIP010000045.1, read as the reverse complement.
TTCATTATCTTCATCCCATTCCAGGCTGAATTTAATGTCTATGATCTGATTTATCAGATCCGGTTTTGTTGAAACAGTGCGTTTAATTTTTTTCCCCTTTTCATACTCACCTTCAAAGTCGGTATAATTATCTAATCCTTTTATTAACTGATTCAGTTCCGGCACAAAAACATCAAAAATGAATTTTCCGTTTCTGTTTAAATGTTCATATACATTATTAATCGCCTTTATTTGTTCCTCTTTTTTCAGCAGGTGCATTATCACCCGGAACGGTGCAATGATCAGATCGAATTTATAATCGAAACTAAAGTCAATCATGTTTTGCAGGCTTATCCGCTTGCTTTGTTCTTCTGTTAGTTTTTCAGACAACACGTCTAACATCGCCTGACTGATGTCTATCCCGTAAATATCGGCTCCCTTGTTTAATGCATCGGCAAATAATCTTCCGGTACCTACTCCCAGTTCTAATATTTTTCCTTTTGTTTGGCCGATCTCATTTAGAAAATATTCGTTATCGACGCCATCTCTCTGCTTATGATATATAATGTCGTAAAAGCGGGCAAAACTTTTTGGATATAAATGTGTCATAGTATTCGATTATATATGTTCTGACCAGCTAATAAACATGCCTTATTATTTTACCGCTAACCAGTCAGCAAACGAAAAAAGTAGGAACCGAATATCAGCACCAGGTCGGCAACTGCAAATGGCCTGATAATTCTCAAGCCGGGTTTTCTGAAAAATAACCACATCACAAGGAGCATGAGCATGATCAGTGTCGGGACCAGGGCAGGATAGGTTGTCAGGCTCTCACGGAATTCTCCCTTCAGCAGGTATATGAACGACCGTTGAAAACCACAGGTTGGGCATTCAATACCAAATAACCGGTGAAATATGCAGGGCAGCTGATGTTCTTCCAGCCACTGTGTCATTGCTTGAATATAATATCAGTTAACTTAAATAATAAAATAAAGAATTGTTCCGGAGCAAGTATTTACACTCCGGCAAAAATGCCTACCAGTGTGGTAATACCTATTATCCAGAATAATGCCACCATAAGTCCTATTCCTCCGAACACAATACCAATGATACACAGTACTCTTCCGGCATTGAGGGTTCCATACCCGATATATGCATCGGGATCCTGTTCGTACAGTTCTTTACTTTCTTTGGAAATAACCAGTCCGACGATCCCCAGAATAAAACCGATAGTGCCACATCCAAGGACCAGCGACAGAATACCCAGCACCAGCGTAGTAGAGGCATTGGGCAATTGTTTCTTTTCAGTATTTACCACTTCCATTTTTTAAAGCTATTGTTTCAGATTAAAAGGCACCAGAAAAATCTGATGCCTTTTATATGAATGTTATCTTTCCGATATATACGCTTATTTATTTTTTAGTATTATCGGCAATTTCTTCGATTTTCATTACCTGTACCAGTGCAATCGACAACAATTCTTTTATCGCCGACAGATATATAGGTGAAAGGTAACAGCCTACCAGCACACCCAGAAAACTTGAAAATCCGGATTTAATAAGCATAATGATAGCAATAATGGGTGCCAGGAAATATATTATTACAATAATGGCATCAAAGACCATTTTGAAATAATTAAACACCATGAATTCGGTTTTCCTAAGGCTACTTACAAATGTTTCACCTTCATTAACACTGCCAAACCTTTTTACGGCACCAATCCAGATACTCCAGGGTAAAACGAACAAAGCATAAATAAAAATAATGAAAAGAGCATTCAGGATCGCTTTTCCAAAATTTGGTGACTGATTTTCCATAATAATAAATTTTAAGGGTTAATAAATAAAATTAAAAACGGTTTCTTTAATATATCAATGCATTGATAATATAAGAACGAATATAAACTAATTCATGGCTTTAAGATTCAGTGCGTAAAGGGTGATGAAAACTGCGGCAACGATAAATGCACCCATGAACATTAAACCCGATAAAAGATTCCATCCTATCATGATTATCGGCAGAAACACGAGGATCACTTTTCCGCCTGAGTAAAGGTAAAATCCAATTTTGTTCAGATTCCACATCATGATCACACCTGCAAGAGCAATAGCTGAGCACACAAGGGTAATTGCCGCCCATATTGGGAGTACTTCGAATATTCTTAATATGGCCTCGAATATCTGTTCAACAAGCATAACAGCACCGGGTTCCTCGGCACTTACTTCTGCAAGTGCTTCTTCAAAAGCATCCTGTAACAATGGTTCTATTGACGATGTAAATGAACCAAAGGCAACTGTAAATAAATTATTCATAATTGCCACCCCTAATCCGATAAAACTTAAGATACAGACTACTGTAAGAAAAGTAGGTCTTTTGTTCGTAGCGGTTTGGTTTTCCATTGTATTATTTTTTAAAGGTGAATAACCAAGTTATGAAAAAAAATGAAAATACCATCACGATGCGTAATTTTAGGAATTCGATCGTGTGTTGACTACCTGACGTGATGATAAAGAAATACAAATAAAGTTAAATAGAAATCCCGTAAAATTAACGTTACTCAAAGGATTTGTGAAATGGTTGTCTGTCCGCACCCCAAAATACAACCGGGCCACATGCGGTGCCGTATTTATACAGACAGACGTGGAGCCCGGTTGACATCATTGTAACAATCCATGAAGTAAGACTGTTCAGGTATTACTTATGATTATTACAAATGCCAAATAATATTATTTTCCTGAGAAAGGCGGATATTCATCGGTCAGAAAACCCAGATAGACAGATACGCGTGTACCCCAGCGTAATGTGCCTACATTAAAATTGTGCATCCCTGCAGGGTATTTACCTAAGATTAATACTGCCCACCAGGCAATAAACATAAGTACCCCGGTTGCAATATATCTGAAGAACAATATAAATCCATGGGGTATTCCAACATAAATCCAACCAAATAAGATTCTTAAGATCAGTAATCCGCGACTTAACTTTTCCGGATATTCTACTTCTAATGTTGTATTCTCATCGGTACCTTTTATACCGAATGCAGGATAGCCATCGGAAAGGTTCATAACCCTGGCGTTTAAACGTAAGTTCCAGCGGAAGAGCCCAACATGGTATTCAAACATGCTTTTTGGATACTTTCCTGTGAAAAGCACGGCAAAGAAGGCTATGATCTTCAAGATCATTCCCCAGATACTGACAAAAAACAATACAAATCCTTGTGGTATCATAATGTATATCCACCCGAATAGTGTACGCAGTAATAATTCTCCACGAGAATATTTTTCCTGATGTTTAATTTCTAGTTTCATAAAATAGATTTTAATCGGATTTAAAACTGAAGATAAAGATTTTTTTAATATGTTCAGGTGGCGATAATGATAATTTTACAATGAACAGTACCTGCTGCTCAGGGGGAATAGACTGTAAGGTTTTACTATACAATCACTTCAGGTTGTAATTTTTAACTGTACGGTTCATAAATTCTGATAACATATTTTTTAAATATTTGCTTGAATTGCTTTAAAAAGTAACTTTGTCACTTTCAAAATAAGTAAGCCGGATGAAAAGAGACAAAACCATTTTCGATCTGATTGAGAAAGAACACCAGCGTCAACTGAATGGCGTAGAACTTATTGCTTCGGAGAATTTCGTAAGCGGGCAGGTAATGGAAGCAATGGGCTCGTACCTTACGAATAAATATGCCGAGGGATTGCCCGGCAAAAGATATTACGGGGGTTGCCAGGTGGTTGATGAAGTAGAGAGCCTTGCCATTGAGCGTGCCAGGCAATTGTTTGGTGCCGGCTGGGCAAATGTGCAGCCGCACTCGGGAGCGCAGGCTAATGCTGCTGTGATGCTTGCCATTATGGAGCATGGCGATACATTCCTGGGACTCGACCTTTCGCATGGCGGTCATCTCACTCACGGATCGTATGTCAACTATTCGGGGATACTGTACAGGCCGGTAGCCTACCAGCTGAACGAAAAAACAGGCCGCGTAGATTACGATATGATGGAATCGCTGACTAAAAAAGAAAAGCCAAAAATGATTGTGGCAGGGGCATCGGCATACTCGCGCGACTGGGATTATGAAAGGATGCGTGACATTGCCGATAAGGTTGGTGCTATTCTCATGTGTGATATCGCTCATCCTGCCGGATTGATCGCTGCCAAATTGCTCAACAACCCTTTCCCGCATTGCCATATTGTTACCACAACAACGCATAAAACCCTGCGCGGACCCCGGGGAGGAATGATACTCGTTTCCGACGATTTTGAGAACCCCTGGGGAAAGAAAACACCTAAAGGAGTGACAAAAACCATAACACAGCTGCTCGATTCGGCAGTATTTCCCGGCATACAGGGCGGACCGCTGGAGCATATTATAGCAGCAAAGGCCGTTGCCTTTGGTGAAGCGCTGACAAACGAATACAAAGAATATATGAAACAGGTAAAGCTGAATGCCGCACAGATGGCAGAAAGCTTTATCGAAAGAGGATACAATGTAGTATCGGGAGGGACAGATAACCACTCCATGCTTATCGATCTGAGATCGAAAGTACCTGATGTTACAGGAAAGCAGGTGGAAAATACCCTTGTGCTTGCCGATATTACGGTAAACAAGAATATGGTACCTTTCGACAGCAGGTCGCCGTTCCAGACTTCAGGTATCAGGGTTGGCACCCCCGCAATTACAACCCGGGGTGTTAAACAGGATGTTATTGCTCAGATCGTTGAACTTATTGACATGGTAATTACCAACATCGAAAACGAAACGGTAATTGCCGATGTAAGAAAAAAGGTAAACGAACTGATGAGTGCATATCCTCTTTTTGCACAATAGAAGCGGACTAAGTAAGTATATTAAAAAGCCGCCGGCCAGGGCCAGTTCCTACCGGCGGTTTTTTTACTGTGATCGTAAAGCTTAAGTATGCTTTTAATTATATAATTTAAATTGTATTTAGCGAAAGAAGGAATAAAATGTGCATTTACAACGGCTAAGCAAGCAACGAACGTCCCAGTTTACTTACCTTATCCAGAAGTTCCTGATTTTTTATTACATCTTCTTTGGCCAAATATACCGGGAGTTGCAGCTTATTGTAAGTTTTAACCAATTCCTCTTCTGTACTTAATAACTGGTTTACAACTACCAGCCGGTTTGCGGTAATAATATGGAGTTTGTTTTCCGGTCCCAGTATAGAGGTTATATATTTAAACAGATCAATTACCGGAGCTGCGTCCTTTGTATTGGATGAACCCATAGTGAGCAGCAGCACAAAGTCTTTTTTCCATATTGTATGCGGGGTATGAATAAGATCTGTTTCGGTGACCTGAACTTTAACAAAGGAACGAAAACGATCCAAAAGCTTTTTCATCGAAGCCGATAGATGGTGAAAATAGATTGGGGAAGCAAATACAATTACATCTGCATCAAGAATCTTTTCTGCCACCATGGCCCAGTCGTCACCGTGGATAGAACAATAGCCCAGTAAATTACAGCGCAGGCAACCCCGGCAGTATTCCAGGTTTAATTCGTGCGCGTTGAAAGCATCAGCCTTTATAGCATTGTTTTTTGCTCCCTTTAGAAAATGTTCCAGCAAAATGGAAGTATTCCCGTTTTTTCTCCGGCTCCCGTTGAATGCAACCAGTTTTTTACTCATTTTACGAAAGAGGTATCTTTAAAATAATCGCTTAAAAAAGAAATCTTGTTATCAGTAAAATGAAACAGTGTAACTCCGCTGTTGTTATAGGGATGTCCTTCTGAATGCTCTCCTTTATTGGTCCAGACAGCGCAGGCGGCATTATAATCTATAAGCACATCATGTACGGTAAATACAAGTGTTTTATATTTTCTAAGCAGGGCTTTCAGGAAAATAAACACTCTTTTAGCACCTTCAATGCGGCCTGCTCCAGGAAAATCAAATGCAACATCTTCAGTTACCTGTTTTTCTACGGTTGAAAAATCGCGGGTATTCATAGCTTTAAATAGGGCTGTAATCAATTCCTGTTTTTCCATAAGTAAGAATTTCAGTTGATTTAACTATTGGAAAAATAAAGAAAAATGTTATTGTTTCATTTAAAATCCGGAATTAATGATTATCAATTCCTGTAAACAGACAGGCAGCCAGCCTTTACCAAATGGTCATATTTCGAATCGCCGGCTGTAAGGCATAGTAAAATCAGATAAGCCTGTAGAAATAATAGTTACACCAGGGGCTAAATAAATGAAATTTATAGTTACCGGGCTTTTGTTGTACCGGGAATCTTGTAAATAAAAGTTTACTATTATTGTAGTCTTTAAATTAATTCTGAAAATAAAATTCAAAGGATAAAAAATGGAAGTTGCAAATCATATCGGATTTGATAATGAGAAATACCTTCAGGAACAGACATCTTCGATTCTTGAAAGAGTGAACCGCTTTAACGATAAACTGTACCTGGAATTTGGAGGTAAAATTCTGTATGATTATCATGCTGCAAGAGTATTGCCTGGATTTGATCCGAATGTTAAGATGCGGCTTTTGCAACTGTTAAAAGATAAGATTGATGTCATTCTGTGTATTCATGCAGGGGATATTGAAAGAAAAAAAATGAGGGCCGATTTCGGAATTTCTTACGATGTTGATGCATTGAAAACTATCGATGATTTCAGGGAATGGGGTATAAATGTTACAGCTGTTGTTATTACCCGTTATGAGAACCAGGCTCCTGCCAAATCTTTTAAGAATAAACTTGAATTAAGGGGAGTTAAAGTATACATTCATAAACCAACAAAAGGATATCCGACAGATATTGATCTTATTGTCAGCGATCAGGGATATGGGGCAAACGAATTCATCAAAACAACAAAACCAATTGTAATTGTTACAGGACCGGGGCCGGGCAGTGGTAAACTTGCCACCTGCCTGAGCAACCTTTACCACGAGTATAAAAAAGGGGGCAAAGCCGGATATGCAAAATTTGAAACATTCCCAATCTGGGACCTGCCTATCGATCATAAAGTAAATATTGCCTATGAAGCTGCCACGGTTGATCTGAAAGACAAAGTGCTGATCGATGAACATCATCTAAAAGCTTATAATGTAAAGGTGGTGAATTATAATCGCGATATAGAAGCCTTTCATTTGCTTAAAAGGGTTATTGAAAAAATTACTGGCGGTGAGTCTATGTATCAGTCTCCAACTGATATGGGAGTTAACCGTGCAAGTTCAGGTATTGTGAATGACCGTCTAATCACGGAAGCATCCCACCAGGAGATTATCCGGAGATACTTCAGGTGTGCTGTGGAATATGCAATGGGCCTGGCAGATAAAGATACACTTAATCTGGCCATTGAAATTATGAATAAAATAGGGGCAAAAGTTGAAGACCGAAAAGTGGTATTGCCTGCCAGAGAAGCTGCAAAAGATGCTGAAAAAGGGGGAAAAGGCAATGCAGGTATCTTCTGCGGAGCCTCTATTGAATTGCATGATGGTACGGTAATAACTGGCAAAAACTCGCCGCTGATGCATGCGTCTTCAAGCCTGATCTTAAATGCAGCAAAATACCTGGCCGGACTCCCCGATAATATGTACATTTTACCAGAAAGTATAATTGATTCGATAACCTATTTGAAAAGAGATATACTGAATGGCAAAATGGTTAGTCTCGATCTCGATGAAACATTGATTGTACTCGGGATAAGTGCACTATCTAATCCTGCCGCACAAATGGCGCTGGAAAAACTCAAATTTATATGTGATTGCGAAGTACATCTTACCCATATTCCTACTCCGGGCGATGAAGCAGGATTGCGAAAATTAAAGGTAAACCTGACATGTGATCCTGAATACTCAAGTAAAAGTCTTTTTATCAGCTGATGGGCGATAATGTGAAACAGTAATTATGAAAGTTTTTTAAGAAAAGCCGGTATCTGACACGCGATCATAGCAACAGGTGTGTCAATGAGATTTTAAAAGATGACTTTTACCTTAACCAATATTGATTTAGTGCAGCTATTTAGATATAAAAGCATTAGTTATTGAATATTTTACCGGAAATTTATACATAAAAAACTGTGTATTAAAATTCAGTTATGTGATATATAGTGTGTTGCATAACAATTTGAACTACTGACATAGGGTTGACACTTTGATATATTATATTCGTGCAGTCACTGAAAACTCATCATCATGGAACAGTCGGTATTAAATGACAAATCTGTAAAACCAACAGATGAAATTATTTTTTCAATAATAGGGGATAAGGAATTGCTATGGAAACAGATCTTGTCATATGTATATGATAATAATAAGGATATCTCGGAAGAATGGAAATATTATAATGACGGGAAAAGCTGGCTTTTTCGTGTATTTAAAAAGAAAAAGACATTATTCTGGATCCGGATTTTAAAAGACACATTCAGAATTGCTTTTTGGTTCGGTGATAAATTAGAACCAATTATTTTGGAAAGTGAATTACCGGATAATATAAAAAGTGAATTTAAAAATGCCAAAAGATTTAATAAGTCTCGTTGCATATATATTGACATGGAAGATTCCGGAGATTTCGAAAATGTAAAGAAGTTGACAGATATAAAGGTTAACAATTAAAGTTTTACAGCACAACAAATGCAAGAGTATAATTACAACAGATATCCAGTAAAAATGATCAGCCATGAAATATGTTGATGTAAACAGCTTATCACAAACTATTGATAATGTATCGGAAGCACTGTTATTCGGATTTGATATTGACAGATCTGAAAAAGATATAATTGCGGATTTCATAATTGGCAGGCAGGGAAAACCAAATTCATATGCCGATACTTTTGCTCCGACTGAATCTGACATGAAAAGGGATTATATTTTATTTACCGGTGAAAAAATTAAATCCGGCGCAGGTAAATGCCATATGATAGGTGAAGAAGCCAGCAGGCTTTTACGAAAGCTTGGTTTGAATAATGATAAAATCAATAAAGCATTAATAAGAGCTGATAACGGACTGAAAAAGCAAATTGACAAAGTATATAAGAATCCGGGATATGAATACGGCATGTATTGTTGCAGATCATGTTCATGCGCATTATGGATAAATCTGGCTTCCGGTGGACTAGGTAACGATACGAAAATGCTGAAGGCCGGACTAAACTACCTGAAAAAACATCGCGACAGTAAAGGTAACTGGAATGGGTTTCCAAAATATTATACATTGTACGTCCTTAATGAAATGGATATAAACCTTGCATTAGATGAGCTTAAATACATTGCTCCGTTGGTTGAAAGGAGATTAAAGAAAAAGAAGACTGAAGAGGACAAATTTGAACTTAGGCGGAATTATATGTGTGAACAGATAATTGAAAAAGTAAATTCCAACTGACAATAGAAAAGAAATCAGGTCCGACAACAAATAAAAGTCACAGCAGCTGATAACCTGTATTGGTATGTTCACCAAATTACTTTTTAAATATAGACCGGGGAACTATGCTGCCTATATCAGACTGTATGTAAAGTGCGAACTTGCTGCCAAACATTTAAAGATAATATCCGGAAAAAATATTTTAAAAGCAACCTAATTAAGCCATCATTCTTATTCTGCTTTGCCGATTTTAATATTAGGTCAGGATATCAACTAATAACAAAAAGCAGAGTTAGTTCATCATAAAATATCGTATTGGGAGAGCTCACGGATAAAGTGAATAATCTATGCTTAGCAGGATAAAATCTGCAGGTTTCACCAAACATATTATATTTTCCTTACATTTATATTTGTTATTCAGTTGTTCACCATGATACTGACGGTAACTTTAAATCCGGCCATTGACAAGGTTCTCGTACTTAATCAGTTTAAGGTGCATAAACTGCATCGTTTGAAAAGCAGCGAGTTGAGTATGATATTACCAGGCGGTAAAGGTGTTAACGTTGCTCTCACTTTAAAGTTGCTGGGGAATGAAGTGATCACCACAGGTTTTACAGGTGGTTATACAGGGCATTTACTATGCGACCAGCTGCGTGAAAGGGGTATTACAACAAGCTTTGTATTTACTGAAGGTATAACCCGTACAAATACTTCAATACTTGATCTCAAGAACGAAACACTGACAGAGATCAATGATTTTGGTAAGGAAATAGAGCACGATGATGTCACTTTTTTTCTTGATAATTACAGCCGCTTACTGCATCGTGCCAGGATGGTTGTAATAGCCGGCTCATTGCCACGGGGTGTAAATGACGATGTGCATTTGTCAATGATTGATAAGGCCAGGGAAATGGATATTAAAGTCATTGTACATACATCACCGGATCACCTGGATGCCTTATTCGATTCTTCACCATTTATTATTTATCCAGATATGCGAAGCTATCATAAGTTAATGGGGCAGCCCTGCGATGGTATAAAACAATTTGTTAATGTCGGGAAAGAAATTCTTAATAGAAATAAGAAAACTGAATATGTAATATTTACACACAGGATTGAGAATGTAGTAGTTGTTAAGCGATCAAAGTCATATATTCTCAGACCCGAGAATCTGAAAATAGTGAACATGCTGGGCTATGGCGATGCCTACCTTGCCGGCTTTGTTCATGCATACCACACGGGAAAACCGGAAATTGACATTCTGAAATATGCTTCCTCTGCCGGTCTGACAAATGTTGAAAACCTTTACAAGGATATCAGGGATGTTTCTTTGATCGATAAGAATATTGACAGAATTAAAGTGGAGGTGTTGGCATGAACCAGGTAAAGGACTATATGTATAAAGATATTACTTCGGTAAACGAAACTACCACGCTGAGACGTGCAATAAGGATCATGAGGCTTCATCGGATTGATGCAGTTGCGGTCGTTGATAAGACCGGTAAGTATGCAGGTTGTATAAGTGCCCAGGAAGTAATTAATGCATCTGTACCAGATTATATTAAATCGATTTATAATACATCTTTTATGTCAAGGATCGATCAGATCACAGCTCATCTTACAAACATGCTTGATGACCCCATAACACACCTTATAAATAAAAAATGTCCTTCTCTGTCACCGACAGATTCAATGGCTTATGCTGCAGACCTATTATCCAGAAATAAGAAGACTATTTTACCCGTTGTAGAAGAAGGTATATTCCTAGGATGGGTATCAAAAATAGATATATTGTCGGTAGTAAGTGATAAGCAGAAAACTTAAAATGTAGAATGAGCTTCGCATTTGTGATAGATATCAATTCCGTAAATATTGTTATAGCTCTTACTGTACTTATATTAACATTCATATTTATATCAACAGAGAAGCTGCCTAATGCCATTGCTGCTATGACAGGTGGTTTTCTGTTGATTGTATTTCGTATAGTCACACAGGAAGAGGCTGTTGAATTTATTGACTTTGATACTGTCGGACTGCTCACCGGAATGATGATCTCGGTTGCTGTGATGCGTAAATCGGGATTATTTGAATACATAGCCATTAAAGGAATTAAACTTACCGGTGGTAATCCGTGGAAAATACTGGTGGTACTTTCAATTGTAACTGCCGTATTATCTGCATTTCTTGATAATGTTACAACTGTGTTGATCATCGTGCCGCTGACATTTGCTGTTGCTGAAGCGATCAGGATCAATCCTTTACCGATACTTATTTCGGAGATAATGTTCTCGAATATTGGAGGAGCGGCAACACTCATTGGTGATCCGCCAAACATTATGATAGGGGGGGCAACTCATCTCGACTTTTTAGATTTTATATCTAATAACCTTCCGGTAACAGTGCTGGTATCAATTGTAACCTTTATGTTACTCCGTTTAATATATTACAGGAAACTGATGGCAATAGTGGTAGAGAAGGAGAGGATAGAAGCGTTCGATGAAACAAAAGTGATTGAAGATAAAAAGTTGTTCACCATTTCTCTTGTGGTATTTTCGCTTGTAATAATGGCATTTGTAACACACCAGCTGCACGAAATAAGCCTTGCTTCGGTTGCATTGGGAGGCGGGTTTGTCATGATGCTGGCTACCCGGCAGGATCCGGAAGAGATACTTAAAGAAGTTGAATGGCCGACACTTTTCTTTTTTCTCGGTCTGTTTGTAATTGTTGGCGGACTTGAAAAAACGGGAGTTATCGGAATTGTTGCAGTTAAGATGGTTGAATTATCTGAAGGTGAGATAACTTATGCTACTCAACTTGTACTATGGGTTTCGGCATTGTCTACAACAGTTATTAATAGTATTCCTTTTACAGCCACTATGATTTCAGTTATCCGTGATATGGAAGCAATTATGCCGGGTAATATCGATCCCCTGTGGTGGGCACTTTCGTTAGGTGCATGCTTGGGAGGAAATGGGACAATAATAGGAGCAGCAGCTAATATCATAGTTGCAGGATTTTCACAAAAAACCAGGTACCCTCTTCGTTTTGCCGAATACCTGAAAGTGGGGCTCCCGTTAATGTTTGTATCGATAATAATTGTCTCCGGATACTTATTTCTGAAATATGGATTGCTCAGATGATAATGGTTCAGAAATTTTAATAATGTTACTCTTAATGATATCGGCCAGTTTTGAAACCCGGGGTTCTTTTATTATGTTATTATGATCCGAATCAATTTCATAAGTGGTTATCTTACCTTTGATAAACCTTTCCCAGCCGAGATTATAATCTTCAAAGTTATTTATTGTTGACCGGATAATTAATGTATTTACACTAACTGATTCGGGGAAATAATTTTTTCTTGCATCCCGGTAAATTCCTATGATATAATTGTTCCTTATTGAGAGTGGTACTTTGATATTTAAGTATGCCAACAGTCTGGCAAAATAATATCTTACTTTTTCAAAATGGTGTTTTACTGAACTCATTATTCTGTGTCGAGATGATATTTCATCCCGGTCATCTGTTTCATTCCCGTAAATTTCAACTTTCTTACTAAAGAAGATATTTCTGCCCTGAACTTTTTTACCTTCATATTGAGGACTCTCAGCGTCAATAATTACCAGTAGTTTTACTTCTTTCCCGGCTTTCCTGATGATGTTAACCATATCAAAAGCAATTACTCCTCCAATAGAATATCCTCCCAGGATATAAGGTCCTTCCGGCTTTAATTGAAAAAGCTCTTCGACATATTTCGTGGCGATAGATCTGATACTTGTATAATTTATCTTTTCACCGGCTCTGCCCTGATGAAAATATCCGTAAAAAGGGATTTTATCATCCATGTATTTGGGAAGAAGAAAATTAGCATCATCACCATGTACACATATGAAAGGTATTTTATCACCTTCGGGTGAAATTGCCACCAGATTTGTTGATCCGGTTTCAATTTTAATCTCGTCAATCACAGATGAAAGTTTCTCTATACTGGGGTATTTGTAAATAATTTCTATAGGGATGGTTTTATTAAAGATCCTTTCAAGGATTTCTGTGAGTTCTACGGCTTTTAATGAATGACCTCCAATGTCAAAGAAATTATCTTCAACCGTAAAATCAGTTGTACCCAGAACATCGACAAATGAATAGAAGAGAATTTTTTGCACTTCATTTTCAAAGATAAGTTCTGTGTTACCACCCGATGCTTCGAATATTTCTTTTGCCATACTCTGAAGCGACTTCCTGTCTGTCTTGCCATTTGGAGTTAACGGTATTTTATCAATTGTAAATATTTTCTCGGGAATATAGCTCGATGGTAAAAAACGTTTTAAAAAATTGTTCAGATCGTTGTAATCAACAGAATGACCTTTATTTCCAACAATAAAACCTACCAGTTTAGGTTCAGCTTCTCCATTTGAAAGCCCCAGAACAATACTTTCTGAAACAGACGGGTGTTGAATTATTACTTTTTCAACCTCATCAACATCAATCCGGATACCTCTGATTTTTACCTGGAAGTCAGTTCTCCCGATAATCTCTAACGGAGCATTTTTCCAGTATCTTATTATATCTCCAGATTTTAGCATTCTGGAAGGTTTATTATCCTTAGTGCTTATATTAATGAATGCTTTATCAGTTAACATACTATTTTTATAATATCCTGAACTTATACTTGGACTTTCAATATATAATTCACCTGTTTCTCCTTCCATTACATGATTAAGATTTTCATCCAGCACACTAATTTTAGTATTACCGAGTGGGTATCCGACCGGGACAATTCCCTCCTGCTTACCAAAGTCATCAGGAATCTTATATGTAAGCGCACCAATACATTCGGTTTGTCCGTACACATTAATAATCTTCAACCTGTTTTTAAAAAGAACCTTTATTTGTTGCACTAACGATGCAGGTAATTTATCACCGGAAAAAAGCAGTAACCTTAACGAAGAATGAATAAGTTGTTCTTTGTTATTGTAATCGAGGCTTTCAATTTGTTTCAGCCCGTATCTCCATAAAGATTGTATAGTATCGAATATAGTTATTCCTTTGTTTTTAACAGTATCCAGCAGTTTAATTAATGAAGCCACCTCGTCGTCACCGGCAACATAAACTGAAATACCATTGACAAGAGGGATCATATATTGCCTTACCGAAGATGAGAACGAAAAAGAAGCAGTATGCAAGTAAATATCACTTTCATTTATCTCTAACTGAGGCATTAAAGCATTGAGATAACTTACAACATTAGCATGAGATATTTCAACGCCCTTTGGTCTGCCGGTTGATCCCGATGTATACATTATATAAGCATGGTCACTGGTTTTTACTGATATATCAGGATTATCTGAATTTGTTACCTTATTCAGAATATCGTCAAATGTGGTAAAGGTTATTCCGTTAACTTTGGTAAGTTCATTATTATCATCCGAGGTTATAAGCAGTCTGGTATCTGAGTTTTCCAGAACATATTTTTGTCTTTCAACAGGATATTTAGGGTCCATGAAGACATACGCACATCTCGCTTTTAATATTCCCAGTATAGAGATTATTATATCAGGGCCCCGGTGTAATGAAATACCAATATTTGTGCACTGTAAGCCACAGTCTGTAATATAGTTAGCAATTTTGTTACTTAAAATATCAAGTGATGAATAAGTGAATTTTATATCGTCTGAAAATACTGCGGTTTTATCCGGATTCTCCAACACTTGATTTTTAATTGCTGTTAAGACATTATCAAATAATTTATTTTCTGTCATTTTTGATTAAACGTAAAATCTAACTAGTGGTTATTTTCAAGTATACATAAAATATGAATAGAATTTTCGAATAATTGATTATTAAACCTAAATCAGTTACTTACGCACAATGATTTAGCACTAAAAGACTATATTCCGATTCCGTTTTATACAGTTTCATTATTTAAAACTGGCTTTTCCATTTTTACCAATGCTATATTATCATGTCCCGGTTCGGTAATGCTACCAGTGATATTATAACCGTGGTTTTCGTAAAATTGTATGTTCTGAATACTTTTCTCGGTGGTGAATAACATAAATTTAAAGGCTTCAGCATAAATAACTTCAATATAATTCATCAATGCCGAACCAATTTCCTGGCGCTGAAAATCGGGATGTACAACCAAACGGCCTATCCATACAATATTATTTTCAATCAGACTGGTCTTTACTGCACCAACTATCCGGTTATTTAAAACTGCTTTAAAGAATGTATAATGTTGAAAATCTTTAATTATTGATTCATAAGACTGAACCAGCGGAGGAATATTGAAATTGTTATGCAGTTGAGCTTCCGACTGAAATGCCGTCTTTTGGATTGCGAGCTTTATATCACTGTTTTCAGGTTTGGCTTTAATAATTTGAAGGTTCTGATTCACATTGATTTCATATTATATACTAAACAAGATTTGAGAATCCCATAAAAGCCATGGCAAGGATACCGGCGATAACAAATGCAATTGGTACACCTTTCATTCCTTCAGGAATATCAGCAAGTTCCAGTTGTTCCCTTATTCCTGAGAAAGTTACCAAAGCAAGCCCAAATCCTACGGCATTGGCAAAAGCATATATAACACTTTCAACCAGGTTGAATTCATTTTGTACTGCAAGTATTGCAACACCAAGAATTGCACAGTTAGTTGTTATAAGAGGCAGGAAGATACCCAGTGCCTGATATAAAGGGGGGCTTACCTTTTTTAATATGATCTCAACCAGCTGAACCAGTGCAGCAATAATAAGAATATAAGATACGGTTTGCATGAATTCGATACCGAGCTTTTCAAGAATGTAAACCTGTATAAGGTAAGTAACCAGTGTTGCCAAGACCATTACGAAAGTAACTGCACCCGTCATGCCTATTGCAGTGTCCACTTTATTTGACACACCGATAAAAGGACATATTCCAAGAAATTTTGAAAGGACAATGTTATTTACAAAAACGGCTCCTATTATAATCAGAATAAGTTCCATGGCAAACTAAGAATTAACAAGTTGGTTTTTAATTTTCGACATAATGGCGATCAGATAACCAAGTGCCAGAAATGCACCGGGAGGCATAACGAAAAGCAGAATTCCATTGCCTTCGATGAACTTCATTCCGAAGATAGAACCTGCGCCAAGCAATTCTCTGACCGATCCGAGAAGAAACAGTGCAAATGAAAATCCCAGTCCCATGCCAACACCATCTATCAGCGAAGTAAGAACTGTATTTTTTGAAGCAAAGGCTTCAGCCCTTCCCAGGACAATGCAGTTAACCACGATCAGGGGTATAAAGATTCCCAGGCTGTCGTATAAACTGGGTTCACCATGTGGCCCGGGAGTGTTAAGGTATGCCTGCATCAGCAAATCGACAATAGTTACGAATGACGCAATGATCACTATATAGGAAGGTATCCTGACCTTCGCAGGGATAAATTTGCCGAATACCGAAATAACAACATTCGACATTACGAGTACAGCCATTGTTGCAAGCCCCATGCTGATACCGTTGATAGCCGAACCGGTTGTTCCCAGTGTAGGGCAAAGTCCCAGGAACAGAATAAATACAGGGTTTTCTTTTATAAAACCTTTGGCAAAGTTTTTCCACTGTTTCATTGTTGGCCTCCTTTCTTAAGTGCATCGTATGCTCTTTGAACAGCATCGCAATATGCCCGTGACGTGATGGTCGATGCCGTTATTGCATCTACATTGCCACCATCTTTAGATACTTTTAGAGTAAAATTCTCAGGATTTTTTCCTTCAAACTGATTACTCCAGTCTGATTTGGCTTTCAGCATCTGATCTCCAAGTCCGGGAGATTCCTTATGTTCTAATACGGCAATGTCATATATCGATCCGTCGGGCAGGAACCCGGCAAGAAGTTTAAAATAACCGCTGTAACCTTTATTGGTGAATGTTTCAATAGCATAACCGACAGTATCGGTTCCGTTAATTGCTGTATATATGTAAACGGTATCATTATCAGCAGGTATTTTTAGCGCCTGATCAGATGGGTTGTTGGTAAATACGGGAACCACCCTTTTTATAGCCAGTCTTTTCTTATTGTCCTTGGCAACTGCGATGGGTTCTTTGGTAACTTCATAAATAAATCCCAAGCCTGCCGATGATATCAATGAAACAAGCACAAGGGTAAGCAGCATATTTGTAAATGTCGATTCTTTTTTTGCCATAGCTTAGTTTGTTTGACCAAAACGTTTAGGCTTAATATACCTGTTCATTAATGGAACGAAGCCATTCATAATAAGTATTGCGAAGGATATTCCCTCGGGATAGGCTCCAAAAATGCGAATAAGTCCCGTGATTATGCCGATGCCAACACCAAATATTATCATGGCTTTTGGGACCATCGGCGACGTCACATAATCGGTGGCCATGAAGAAGGCTCCCAGGAATAATCCTCCTGATACCATGTGAAAGACCGGATCGGCCATGTGAAATGGAACAAGTGCACCTTCGTTGTTAGTATAAGAAATATATGGAATATTCAAACTAGTTTTTGCCATAATGATATTGTGCCCGTCAATGCTGAAAATCCACAGAACACTAATAAATAAGAAAAATGAACCTACAACCGATACCGGGATGTGCCATGTAATAATCCTTCTTATAAGCATATAAATCAATCCGAGTAACAGAGCTGCACCGGCAATCTCTCCCAGCGAACCGTTCAGTTTACCAATAAACATATCGGTATAGCTTGGGACATCGCCTATCAGTTCAGTAATGCTCTTTCCGTTCTTAAATCCTTCTTTGATGATTCCGAGAGGAGTGGCACCTGAAAACCCGTCTATATGACTGATATATGGTGTTGAAATTCCTTGTGGGTAGGGGAAGTTTGTAGTCATGTGGGCAGGGAAGGAGACAAGAAGGAACACCCTTCCGACCAGTGCCGGGTTAAAGGGATTATTTCCGATCCCGCCAAAAGTCATTTTTGCAATGCCGATAGAAACCAAAGCCCCTATCACTATTATCCACCAGGGTAGATTGGAAGGAAGATTAAAAGCAAGTAACATTCCTGTTACAATTGCAGACCCGTCATGAATTCTTACCTGTGTTTTTAGAATATACTTCTGAATAAGAAATTCAAAGATTATGCATGAAGCTACTGAAATGAGGGTTACAGCAATTGCTCCTTTGCCGTAAAAGAATATTGACACTAACAGTGCAGGAAGCAAGGCAATAATTACCCCATACATTAATTTTTCGACCGACTGGCCGCTATGTACATGAGGTGAAGGAGATATTATTATCTGTTTATTCATTAGTCAGTTATAGCTATCTGGTTTATTCTTTATAATTATTTTTTCCTTTCCCTTATAATTTTACCAACCTGGTTTTTCCCAAGACGAATGTAATCCAGCATGGGTCTGTTTGCAGGGCATATATAACTGCACGATCCGCATTCTATGCAGTCCATTATTTTTTCCTTTTCAAGACTTTCATAAAGTGCTTTTTCACTCATTGTCATAAGCAGGTAAGGTTCGAGACCCATCGGACAAACCTTTACACACATGGTACACCGGATGCAGGGTCCGACCTCTTTTCGTGCTGATTCTTCTCTTTTTAAGATAAGAATCCCTGAGCTGCCTTTAATAACCGGTACCTCTGCTGATGATAGTGCTTTACCCATCATAGGTCCGCCATTTATGATCTTACCTGTATCTTCAGGTAACCCTCCCGCAGCTTCAATTAATTTAATTAAAGGGGTTCCAATTCTCACCTTAAAGTTGGAAGGTTTCTGAAGTGACTTCCCTGTTACGGTAACCACACGTTCAAAAAGAGGCTTGTTTTTTTGTATAGCTTCGTATACGGCCAAAGAGGTACCTACATTAAATACAACAACACCAACATCTATCGGTAATCCTCCGGAAGGAACTTCCCTGCTCAAAACCGCTTTTATTAATTGTTTTTCTCCTCCCTGCGGATATTTTACTTCAAGCGGCTGAACCGAAATACCTTTGAACTCCTGTGCAATGTTACTCAGCTTTTCAATAGCATCAGGCTTATTAACTTCAATGCCGATAAATGCTTTATTTACTTTCAACGCTTTTTTCAGGATACTTATACCAACCATTAGTTCCTCACTGCGCTCAAGCATAACAGCATGATCGGAGGTGAGGTATGGTTCACACTCAACACCATTAATAAGGAGGTATTCAGCTTTCTTTCCTCTGGGAACAGACAATTTAACATGAGAAGGAAAGGTGGCACCACCCAATCCGACGATTCCGGCGTCGTTGATCTTATTAACAATCTCTTCCGGAGACAGGTTGAAGTCCTTAATTATTTCCGCTGAACGGTCTATTGTTTCAATCCATTCGTCACCTTCAGTATTTATGAAGATGGCATCTTTTTTATATCCGCTTACATCAAGTGCTTTATCAATTTTCAATACTTTTCCTGAAACCGGTGAATGTATATTTGCAGAAACAAAACCATCTCCTTTGGCTATCAGCTGACCGGTTTTAACGGGATATCCTTTTTCAACAACGGGTTTTGCAGGCACACCAAGATGCATGGCAAGCGGTACCGTAACATTCTCAGGTATATCCAACTCCTTAATTATTTCCTTTGCAGAAAGTTTATTTTCGGGTGGATGTACGCCTCCAAGCGTGAAAGTCTTTAGCACGTTTATACTTCTTTGTTATTGTTTATGTTAATTTCTTTTTCCCCACTTGTAACCTCATTTTTATCATTGTCTGTTTCGGCAGAACGATCTTTTCTGGGTGGAAATCCTATTTCAAGTATTGAATTTGTCGGACATTCAGGAACGCATTTCCTGCACAGCTTACATTTATCTGCATCAATAAATGCCAGGTAATTGTTCATCGTAATGGCGTCGTGCGGGCATACATTATAGCATTTATTACAACCGATACAGGCAACACTGCAACTTTTTTTTGCAATTCCACCTTTATCTTCATTGCGGCAGGCAACATAAATCTTCCTGTCTTTTTTAGCTCTTTTTCTAAGCTCAAATAAATCTTTCGGACATTCTTTCACACAAGCCCCACAGGCTGTACAATTCGAATCGTTCACCACAGGAAGACCGGTGAGCGGGTCCATTTTTAATGCATCGAAATCACAAACTTCAACGCAGTCACCAAATCCAAGGCATCCATACTGGCAATCGGTGTCGCCACCATAAAGAGCTGAAGCAATTTTACAGGTTGCTGCACCATTGTATATATTTGTCTTTGGCCGCGACTCACAACCCCCGTTACAACGCAGCACTGCAACCCGGGGATCTTGTTCAACGGCATCGCGCCCCAGAATTTTAGCAACTTCGGCCATGGTTTCATTGCCGCCAACCGGACAATATAATCCTTCGAAATCTTTTGCTTTGACACATGCTTCCGCAAAATTTCTGCATCCGGCAAATCCACATCCCCCGCAGTTAGCAGCGGGCAGTGCCTCTTCAACCTCGTCGATACGCGGGTCTTCCACTACTTTAAACTTCTGAGCAACAAAAAAAAGTATTATTGCAGCACCTGCTCCAAGTCCGCTCAATGTTAAAACAGTATCCAGAATAACTGAGTCCATAGTGTTATTATTCCAATTTTGTTAATTCAAAAGTGAATGTTTTTTTCAGTCTGTCATTAAAAAGATAGATAACAGAATAATATGGGACAAGAACCAATATTGATATCAAACCCGTTATAATTTCCTTAACTCCTGTATAATTCAGAGTAAGCATCACAGCCAGCATAAGGATAAATGGCAGTATATAGGCGATAAATGTTGCTTTTAATCCAAGGCTCCGCTTCATAATTATTCCTACGTTTTCACCCACAGAAAAGGTTTTGCTTCCAGTGAGTGCTGTAACAGATTTCTGAGAATTTTCATCAATACCACACAATTTTTTTGAGTGACAGTTAGCACATGCAGAAAATGACATAATGCTTACTGTTGCAAATCCATCAGAAATATTTTCTACAACTCCCTTCTGTTCGATGCATGCAGAGGAACTCATCATGTAGATATTGAATTTGGGGTGTACAAAAATATATATGTTCAACAAACTGCTAATATGTTGAACTAAAAATTACACTAAAATAGAATTATTATAAATAATCTGTCTATCGTTTTTTATATTGTATTGATAATATAGAATGAAAATTACCACAATATTCCCGGTAATAAACAAAATGTAGTCCCGGCGTTATTAACATTAGTTGGAAGTAAGTTATTTTCTTAGCGATGTAAATGGATATCTGTTACCTTTCACATCAGCAATTCTGACTTTAACAGAACCAACTAAAATGGGAGATTCGGCATAGATCGGCATCCTGTTTTTATCGTTGGTAACCCATACCATCATATCTTCACCTTCATTAAATACAGTACCTTCAACAAGCATGATCGAGAACTTTATACATTCGAATTTTCCGACATGTTTTATCTTCCTGTCTTCTATGCCCAGGTATCGGAAATAAATATGATACAGTTTCTGGTCGAGAATGATTGTGATTGGTATTGTATCACCAACTTCATAACTGGTGAAATCGATATTTCTTGAGAAAAGCATTCCGCTCATCACATCGAAGGTACATGAAGAAATTGGAACAGTATCTTGTCTTAAAGGATTATCGTTCACTTTAAAATCGGAAACTGCAGTGTTATTGTCGAAATTATATTCATAAGTAACCAGTTGTCTGAAATTACCTTCTTTGACTTCTCTTTTAAAATAATATGGTTTCAGGGTTAAAGGATTTACATAACACTGATATTTGTCATAAACACTAAATATCCAGTCCCAACTTTTAAAAGTTTTACCAACTCCCATGTAATGGTAAGCCGGATTATCTTTATATTCAGAGCTTTTTACAGTAAAAGTCACTTCACCGACATCTGTCCAGATTATAAACCAGTTGTATGAAACTATGTATATTAATTCTTCTCCCTCACGGAAAGTATAATTCCTGGCTTTACATTCCTGAGCATCACATACTGAAATAAACTGAACTCCGAATAAAAACAGGCATATTAACTTAAGGTACCAATTCATTTAATCTGTGAATAAATCAAATACAAGAAAGCACATAAAGTGTTTTTGATGTTAATATAAATACGTGTTGTAAGGTAATATATTATGAGAAAATCAGGTCTCGATGAAATTAAACTTGGTTTCGAGTATCGATTCATAATATTCTCCGCGCTCCATAATGTCATCATCACCTTCTTCGTAATACCAGTTAACGCTTAGATTATTGCCTTTTTTAGAAATATCGACAAGTGCCCTTAGAATATGTAATATAGCCTTTGATGAGCCACTATTGAAATATTCTAATTCAATATCAACAGTTGTTGTGTCACTGGGCTCCTGACAATAAAAGAAAATCCATTCGAATAATTCATCGTAGAATTTTGTCGGATCTTCAGGTATAGAACGACCACTAATTTTAAGCCTTCCATCGGTATTGAAGCTTACCTCGGGTGTTTTTTTTGTGCTTTCAATTAGTAAGTTATTCATGAAAACTTGAAATTTGCCTATATAAGGTATAAAAGCCTAAAAATACAACAAATTACCATGAATTCTACATTAGCATTTCAACAATTTAAATATGAAAGCTTATTAAAGTGCTGAAAATCTGATAAAATTATCGATATATTATGAATATGGTTAAAAATTCACTAACGAACGTTGAACTGACAATAGTGTTCAGGGCATTAAAGTTTTCTGCTTATAAGCATCGTAAACAAAGGAGAAAGGGATCAGCAGGAATTCCATATATAAATCATCCTATAGAAGTAACTTCTATGATCATTGAGTTACTTGAGAATCCTAAATATGATTTATTGGCAGCAGCTTTACTGCATGATACTATTGAAGACACCAACACCAGTGCCGAAGAGATAGAGCATGCATTTGGCAACAGAATTATGAGACTTGTCATGGAGGTGACAGATGACAAGAGAATATCTCGTGTAAAACGTAAACAGTTACAGATTGACAAGGCCAGGGAACTTACTTATGAAGCAAAGTGTATTAAAATTGCCGATAAAGCCTGTAATATCAGCGATATACTATATACAAGAATTAAATGGTCAAGGCAAAGAAAAATAAACTATGTGAAGTGGGCAAATGAAGTTATAGGTCAGATAAGAGATACCAATGCAGAACTTGTTGGTGCTTTTGATAAAGAGGTAACGAAGGCTCAGGAACTTCTCGACTTTAAACTTTAATTCTTGCGAAAGGGACATCGGCCATATTACCAAATTCCCGTTTCAGGTATTTGTAATAACCCGTTATTGCAATCATTGCTGCATTATCAGTTGAATACTTTGGTTGGGGAATGAATACCTTCCAATCCCGCCTTTTTCCTGCTTCAAGTATTGCCTCCCGCAAGCCTGAGTTAGCCGACACACCACCTGCAACAGCAATCGTTTTTATTTTTATCTCTTCAGATGCGATAACTAGTTTATCCAGCAGAATATTAATAATTGATTTTTGAATGGAAGCGCAAAGGTCAGATTTTCTTTCTTCAATAAAATTAGGATTACCTTTTAATTCATCTCTGAGAAAATACAGGAAAGATGTTTTAAGTCCGCTGAAACTATAATCCAGTCCGGGTATTTTTGGCTTACTGAACTCAAAAGCCGCAGGATTTCCGGATGCTGCATATTCATCTATAAGCGGACCTCCCGGATATGGCAGCCCCATTACTTTAGCGCATTTGTCAAATGCTTCGCCCGCTGCATCGTCAATAGTTTTTCCGATGATTTTTGCATCCAGATAATCATTTACAATCATAATCTGAGAGTGGCCCCCGGATACCAGCAGGCATAAAAATGGAAAGTCAGGTACCGGTTCTTTTTCGTCTTCAGTACGTAAAAACAGCGACAGAATATGTGCATGAAGATGATTAACATCAATGATCGGTATTTGTCTGGCAAGTGCAAATCCTTTGGCAAACGAAGTGCCAACGAGCAACGCTCCCATTAGTCCGGGACCTCTGGTAAATGCTACTGCATTTATATCTTTTACACTTATACCTGATTGCCTGATTGCCCTGTCGACAACTGGAACTATGTTCAGCTGATGCGCCCTTGATGCAAGTTCCGGAACAACGCCCCCATATTCTTTGTGAATATCCTGGTTAGCAACCCTGTTTGAGAGTACAAATCCATTTCGTATTATAGCCGCTGAAGTATCATCGCAGGAAGATTCAATGCCTAGTATAATAATGTCCATGGGGAATTAGTTTTACAATTGATATAATGTATTTTTGTAGCATTCATAAATGATGAGCAAAATTATTAAAAAAATAGTGAGGTATCTGTCGTACCTGATAATTGTGTTAAGCATATTACCTATTATCTCATGGGGTATTTTACAGATACCCACGGTTCAGAATTTTGCCGTTTCGAGGATGTTAGACAAGGTTTCGGAAAATTTTGGAAATAAAATGAATTTTTCCGGGGTATATGTTAACAATATCAATAAAGTAAGTTTCAAAGATTTATTAATAACAGACAATAAAAATGATACCGTAATATATTCTGTTAAAACAGTTGTAATAATGCCGGTTCTTCTCAGGATTATATCAGATCGGAGAAAAAATCAGACCGTTCTGAGAGAATTAAGACTGGAAGACTCATATCTGGTCGTTGGAGTCGATACCGCCGGTAAGGTAAATCTGAAGTTTCTGGTGGATTACATTAAGAATAACAGAGATCCGCTAAAAGCCAGGAAACCGTTTTTTATCAATAAGATCAGGATAAAAGACAGTCAGTTTAATCTAAGGAATAAAAAGCCGGGTAAAGAAAGAAAAGGTATTGATTTTACCAATCTGCATCTCGATCAATTTAATCTTGTGGTAAAGGATATGATGGCATTCGCTGATACCGTAAGGTTATCTGTTGAGTCACTGAATTTTATTGATAAAAGCGGATTTGCGCTTAACGATCTGGAGGGGGAAATGGATATGTGCAAAACCCATCTTTGGTTTGATAATATAACAATACAGACAGCACTCACTGAAATTGAAGCTGAAAAAATTCACATGGATTTTTCAAAGTTCAAAGATTTCCAAACAGATGCGCTGTTTGAAAAGGTAACTTTTGACATGAAATTCAAAGAATCGAATGTTAATCTCTTCGACATTGGATTTTTTTCTGATTTATTCTGGAATAATTTTCAGTCGGTTACTTTGTTGGGCGGTTTCAACGGACCACTTTCCAATTTTAAGGGAAATCAGTTTATCATTGGATGGGGTGAGTCATCATTTATTCAGGGAAATTTAGATATAAACGGACTGCCGGATATTAATGAAACCTTTCTTATTTTCGATCTCAACAGGATGTTTGCAACCATGAGCGATTTAAAATCATTCAATTTCCCCGGAAATAAGTCTCTCGAAATACCATCTGTCTTGAAGAAGTTTAACAGTTTCAGTTACAAAGGAAATTTTACCGGTTTTTTTAATGATTTTGTTGCTCAGGGTAAATTAACCTCTAACCTGGGAAATATTTATACGGATGTTTTATTTGCTCCCGACACATTAAACCAGGTTAGATTCTCAGGATTAATAAGAACAAATGGATTTAATATCGGTCACTTAATGGAAAGTAATAGCTCTGTTGGTGATATTAGCATAGATGCAGAGATTAAAGGACTGATATCTAAAGACAAACCACCTCAGGCAGATGTTATAGGTCGGATCGATAAGTTTACATACAGAAACTATCCTTACAGGAATATCGAAATTAACGGTGCAATTGCAAATAAAAAGTTCAATGGATCGCTAAAGGCTTCAGACCCAAACCTGAGTATGGAATTTAACGGGTTAGTAGATCTTTCCGGGAAACAGGGCGTTTACGATTTTGATGCCAATGTTATTGATGCTAATTTATATGAACTGAATATTTCAGATTCTGATAAGAATTATCATGCTTCATTTCTTATAGAAGCCAAAGCAAAAGGAAATTCATTCGATAGTCTGAATGGTGAGATTAAATTATTGAATTCATTATTTTCTAAGACCGATAAACAAATTCAAATATATGACATCAATGTTATAGCCCAGAACGATGAAGAAATAAATGAACTAATAATCCGGTCTGACATCCTGGATGCAAATATTTCCGGTAAATATTTCCTGAGAAGCATTAAGGATGATTTTATTTCTTATCTCTCAGATTATTTGCCCGCTATTATTGATTCAACAGATTTAATTGGAGAGAAAGACAGATCCCTTCGTCAAATAAACTTCGATATTACATTTAAATATACAGTTCCATTTTTTGATTTCTTCTTTCCGGATTATTTTATTTCGGGTAATTCTAAACTAAAAGGGACTTTCTCAGCTGGTGAAGAGGGATTTTTAATTATGAACTTACAATCGCCTGAAACCAGAGTTCAGAAAAATACATGGGAAGGTTTGGTCATGAATATGAATTCGGATAAAGAAAAGCTGAAAATTGAAATTGGCAGCAGAGTATTCAGCTTTAATGATCGGTTAGATCTGGAAAATTTCACAGTGAATTCAAGTATTAAAGAGAACAAAGCAGCATTTAAAACCCGGTGGTTAAACTGGGATTCAACTCTGTACAAAGGTGTCATTTCAGGAGTTTTACTAGTGAGTAAGAAGGATTCTGTCAGAAACTATTTCTTGAACCTTGATTCAACAGATATAACAATAAGTGATTCAGTCTGGCACTTAAATCAGTGCGAAATGCTTTTATCTTCATCGCGTATTACTGTTGATGAATTTAAACTCGAAAAAAACTATCAGTACCTGATGGCACACGGCAATTTATCAGATACTGAAGGTGATAGTCTATTTATTGATTTTAAGGATTTTAATCTGGCAAACATCAACTTTTTTACCAGGAAAAAGGATTTCGAATTTGCAGGTTTATTGAACGGTCAGGCACTCATGACCGGAATGAAAAAAAAACCGCTTTTCTTTTCAGCACTGAGTATTACCGGCCTTTATATTAATCAGGAGGAATTTGGCAGCTGCTCTGTCAGATCTTTGTGGAATAATAAAAGACAATCGTTAAATATTGATGCTGAAGTACAAAATGGGGGAATGGCAATACTTAAATTTTCCGGTGATTATTATCCGGCACTTAATGGTAAAATGGATTTTCGTATAAGGTTAAATAAACTTAAAACAGATGTTTTCAATCCGTTTTTGTTAAATGTTTTTACCGATGTACGCGGACATGTATCGGGAAACCTCACACTAACCGGATTTAAAGGTAAACCAACACTTACAGGTAAAATGGATTTGAGGGATAATGCTTTTACAGTTAATTACCTGAAGACCCGTTACAATTTTACATCTAAAATAGACGTGATCAACAACAATTTTATATTTAGTAATGCAGATATATTAGACAGAGAAGGTAATGTAGCAACCATGAATGGAATGATACGAACCGAATATCTGAAAAATATTAATCTTAATCTGGCAATATCAGCAAATAATCTGCTTTGTCTTGATTCAAAAAGTATTGATAATGATCAGTTTTACGGTACGGCATATACAACCGGAAGCATACATATTAAAGGACATCCGTCAAGCCTCCGGTTCGATATAGATGCAGAAACAAACCGTAATACAAGGTTTTTCATTCCGCTTTCACAGGAAGATGAAGTTTCTGAATACGACTTTGTTCAGTTCGTGAGAAGAGACACGGTGGATCAGGAAGTTCAGGAAATTAAGAAGGAGTTTAAAGTTGACCAGACAGGTATGCAAATGGATTTCAATTTAAATGTAACACCCGATGCTGAGGTTCAGCTTATCTTCGATCCGCAAATGGGAGATATAATAAAGGCAAGTGGAAATGGTGAAATGAAACTTACAATCGATACCCGGGGTACTTTCAGGATGGTAGGTGAGTATGTAATTGAAAAAGGAGATTACCTTTTCACTTTACAAGACATCATAAATAAGAAACTGAAAATTCAGCAGGGAAGTGTATTACGCTGGTCGGGTGATCCATTAAATGCTCAAATAGATATAACGGCTGTATACAGAACGAAGGCATCTCTTATAGACTTATTTGGTTATAGCGATGAAAGTTATGAAGGAAGGGTAACAGTAGATTGCCAGGTTTTTCTGACCGGTTCATTATTATCGCCCGATATCAAATATGATATACAGCTACCTTATGCCGATCAGGAGGTGCAAAGTCGTGTAGAAAGTAAAATAACAAGTGACGAAGAAGTTAGTAAACAGTTTCTTTCGTTACTTGTTCTCAGCAGGTTTTACCTTGCAGATCAGAGCTCAGGTAATATAGCCGATGCAAGTTCAACAAATATTGCTGAAGTTAATGCCAGTGAATTGTTGTCTAACCAGCTAAGTAACTGGCTATCGCAAATTAGTAACGATTTCGACATTGGCGTTAACTACAGACCGGGAAGCGGGACAACAACAGAAAATGAGGTTGAAATAGCTTTATCTACCCAGGTACTTAATGACAGGGTTAGCATAAACGGAAGCGTTGATATGACCACAAATGCTGAAGCCAGCAATGCCAGTAAATTTGCCGGAGATTTTGATGTTGATTATAAAATTAACAAAAGTGGGAAAGTTAGAATACGCGCATTCAGAAGAACCAATGATGACATTTTAAATAATAACTCACCTGTAACATCGGGGCTTGGTGTTTTTTATCGTGAAGACTTCAATACGTTTGGCGAACTCATGAATAAATACTGGGCAGTATTATCCGGTAAAAAGAAAAAGAAGAAGAAACAGTCAGAAACACATTGATTGTTTATAATTTAGAATTTGAAATAAAAGACATAAATAAGCGTTTTAATAACTTTAATGCGTAATTATTTACTAAGCTATGAGACTATTATTTTTATTACAATCGAATGCTAATGAACTTGCTGCAGAAGTATTGGCACAGGAGACAGGAGAAATTAAGATGCCATTTTTCGAGCTTGCACAAAAGGGTGGCTGGATAATGTTGCCAATATTATTACTATCCGTAATCGCAGTTTACATCTTCTTTGAAAGATTTTTTGCTATTCGCCGTGCATCTCAGATAGATATTAATTTTATGAATCGGATTAAAGATTATATACACGACAGTAAATTTGATGCTGCCCTGGCTTTGTGTCAGTCGTTGCATAATCCGGCAGCACGTATGGTTGAGAAAGGTATTAACAGAATTGGCAGACCGTTGAACGATGTTAATACTGCAATAGAAAATGTTGGCAAGCTGGAAATTTATAAGTTGGAAAGGGGATTACCATTACTGGCAACAGTGGCAGGCGGGGCTCCCATGATAGGATTTCTGGGAACTGTGATGGGTATGGTGCGTGCATTTTACGATATGTCCCGGCAGGCTAATAATATAGATGTTGGCTTACTTTCAAACGGAATCTATACAGCTCTTATTACAACAGTTGCAGGACTGATAGTTGGTATCATTGCCTATTTTGCCTATAATGTTCTGGTAGCTCGTGTGGAAAAGGTTGTATTCAAACTGGAAGGAACTACAACTGAATTTATGGATCTGCTTAACGAACCAGCAAAATGATAGGGAGGGAACATGGCAATTTCGTCAAGAAATAAGGTAAGCGTACAATTTAGTATGTCAGGGATGACAGATATTGTTTTCCTGCTTTTAATATTTTTTATGCTAACTTCGACACTCATTGCACCAAACGCAATAAAACTGTTACTGCCAAAAAGCAGCAACCAGACAGTAGCTAAACCACAGGTAACAGTTTCTATAACTGCCGATCTGAATTATTATTTAGGTACCAGCAGGGTTTCTTTAAGTCAAATTGAACCGCTTTTACAAAAAGAATTAAAAAACAGGGTGGAACCGACCATTTCTTTGCATGCAGACAGAAGTGTACCTGTTGAATATGTTGTGAAAGTAATGAACATTGCACGCAGGAATAAATACAAGGTAATTCTGGCTACTGAGCCGGAGAACTAAATTGTTATGGATTTCGATAGCAAAGGACTCATTGGGACCGTAGTATTTCATGTATTTATACTGATTATGTTTATCATATTTGGTTTCAGAACACCTCTTCCTTTACCTGCAGAAGAGGGTATACTGATCAATTTTGGTGACTCAGATTTTGGTTCAGGAACTGTTGAACCAAGACAAAATACAGAAGAACCGGCTGACAATCAACCGGAACCTGTGTCGCAACATGAGAATAATATAAAAGCTGATGATCCTGTTATGACACAGGATCACGAAGATGCTCCCGCAGCCGTTGAGGCTAAACCAGTTAAGAAGGAAACAAAAAAGGAAGAACCAAAGCCTGCAGAAACCAAACCAAATGAAGAAGAAAAAGAGAAAAAAGAGGAAGAGAAAAAACCAACCGTTGATCCCCGGGCAATGTACAGAGGCAGAAATACAAATTCCGGCAGCACCGACTCCGAAGGTGTCAGCGAAGGCAACGGGAACCAGGGCAGTCCTACAGGCTCTGAAAATGCAACAGACAGATCGCTAGGTATCAGTTCCGGTGATGGCGTTTCATTCAGTCTTCAGGGAAGAAATCCTTTAAAACTGCCCGTACCGAATATTGAAACCCAAAAGGAAGGCAGAGTTGTTGTCGAGATTAAGGTTGACCGATCTGGGAAAGTGGTAAGTGCAGTACCGGGAGTAAAAGGTTCAACAACTCTCGATGAGTATTTGCTTAATGTAGCCAAACAATCGGCACTTGCCAGTCTTTTCGATAATAACCCAAATGCAGCCTATTACCAGACAGGAACAATAACCTATATCTTTAAGCTGAAGTAGCAGCCGAATAAATCTTCAGTTAATTCGTTATACTTTTCAGAGAAACATAATTATTATTCAGTGTAAAATGGGAAGTAATATGGGTTCATCATTTAGTGTACATAAGAGACTATTATGGGTTGGTATATTTGGTGTGGCTATGGCATTTCTCGAAAGTGCCGTTGTAATTTATCTCAGGGTTATATACTATCCTGCAGGTTTTAATTTTCCACTTGCCCCGATTGAAGGGAAAATTGCTGTTACTGAAATTTTAAGGGAGCTGGCAACGATTATTATGCTTTTATCTGTTGGCATTTTAACCGGGCGGGATCTGGCTGAACGTTTTTCTTATTTTATTTACTGTTTTGCGATATGGGATATTTTCTATTATGTATTTCTTTATCTTGTTATAGGCTGGCCGGAATCACTGATGACCTGGGATATTCTTTTCCTGATACCTGTTACATGGGTGGGGCCTGTTATTACACCGGTTCTGGTTTCTTTAACAATGATTTTGCTGGCAGTTTTTATATTGTATAAAAAGCAACGGATTACCGGTTTCAGGTTAAGTAAACTAACAGAAACTTTGCTTTTGGCAGGAGCTTTAATAATATTCCTGTCGTTTATCTGGGATTACTCTACTTACTTATTTGAATATTTTGAATTAAAGGAAATCTGGCATTTCTCAGGAAATGATAAGTTACTTGAAGTTGCTAATAATTATATCCCGCGAAAATTTAACTGGATATTGTTTTGTTTGGGAGAGCTTGTTATCGCGGGAAGTATTTATTCAGTTGCTGCTGACAAAAGAAGCTTTAATTAAAAAATTTACCTTTGAAGCCTATATATCTGTTTAATATTGGAGTGGTATTTATATATTGCTGTTATTGCTGTTGGCTTTACTGCCGGATTTATCAATACACTTGCAGGCGGGGGGTCGGCAATTTCGTTACCAATGCTTATATTTCTGGGGCTTCCTGCCAATGTTGCCAATGGAACTAACCGCATAGCAATTATATTACAAAATATTATAGCTACAACAGGTTTTAAGAAGGCCGGAGTATTAGATTTTAAAATTGGTTATAAACTTGGAATAGTCTCAATATTAGGTGCTGTGCTGGGTGCATTGATTGCAGTAAAACTGAATGAAGCACTTATACGTGCAATTATTGGGGTTGTACTGTTATTTATGCTCGTACTAATAATATTCAAACCGGATATATGGATTAAAGCTCAGGCAGGAAAAACCGGGTCAAAGTTAAGCTGGCTTAGTTTTGTAATTTTTTTTATCATAGGTGCATACGGAGGGTTTATCCAGGTTGGTGTCGGGTTCTTTCTTTTAGGCGGATTGGTTCTTCATGAAAAACTTGATCTGGTAAAAGCAAATGCAATTAAAGTTTTTATTATACTTTTATATACACCACTGGCATTGGTTGTTTTTATTCTTCAGAAGCAGGTAGACTATAAATTAGGGTTGGTTCTCGCGATTGGAAATATGCTTGGGGCATGGACGGGTTCGAAAGTAGCCGTAAGCTGGGGACCAAAATTTGTAAGATGGGTACTGATAGTGTCTCTTTTAGGATCAGCAATAAAATTATTTTGGTTTTCAGATTAAAACTTATTGCCGGATTAAGTTTTAGCCGATAAACGGAATTCTGCTATTTCTTATATGCGGATATGTTGTCTTCCTTGCTCCAAAATTTGCATAGAAGTTAGCAATGCCTTCAATATCTGATCCCTCGAAATCGAGTATAAAGTCAGTATTTGCGTGTTCCTGGATAAACCGGTCTAAGAAGAAAAACATAGCCATATTTTTTAATCCGCTTTTATTACTTACAGATATCTGGTATATCCAGCGCTTATACGATTTAATCATCATGACCGAAGCACAGAGCGTTTCATCTTTATAGATGCCGAATAGTCTGACTGAATTCATTTGATTCAAAATATTACTTAACTTCTTCAGCGTAATGTAATATGCATTTGGTAGTGCGATTTTTTTGTTTAATATACCTTTCGAAAAATCGATGAACAGATCAGTGTCATTTATTTCAACAACAGTTAATTTCTTTTTATTGCTGTCTTTAATGTTTTTCTTTGTTGATGTGGCGAATTTTTCATGTATACTATGGTAATCATCATTTAAATCAAGTTCGAAATTTGTTCTGTCAAGAACATTGAAATCTGATCGATTAAATGAGTTCAAGCGATTCAGGTTAATTCTTATAAGTATGAATTTTGAAGGTATCTTCTTTAAAAATTCGTCAACTTCTGCAAGAATCTGTTTTTCACCAAAAACACCCAGCTGCTGACTGAAATATGGTTGAATGAGATACTTAATTCCAAATTTCTTTTTCCAGGTTAACGGCATCACCGCAGTATAGTTATCCATTATTAGTGCATCCCAGTTTGGCGATACAATATCAAGATACCATGAAAGGGCATATATCAAAGGATTATCGGATGCTCCTATGCACCGATCCCATAAATCTTTCTTAATATGATAATGCTTAACGTATTTAATCATTCTTCTTATTAATTTCTATCATTCTTTCAAATACCTTTTTCCATCCTTTCCATTCGCTGACATTACTGATGCTTGTATTATGCCATAAAGCCACGAATGTTCCGCCCACATTCCGTATACTGTTTGTATAATATTCAAATTCCCTGATGGCTTCGTCAGGTGTTAGATTCATGTATGACTGTACAGTGCGGTCCATAACCTGAAAGGGTACTATTCTTAATTTTGTTGCTTCTTCTTTTTTTAAGTTATAAAAGAAATAGGGGCGGGCAATTCCTGCCCTGAAACCCGTTTTCGAAGCGTAACCAATGGAATAATCTGATGTAATATCCTGCTGTATTAAGTTTTCAAAAGTTTCGGGAAGCTTTATTATAAGGTAGTGTTGCCTGCTGGCTGTAATTTCATTACCTGTAATTTTGTATAGTCGTTTAATTTCTTCTTTAAGTAACTGAACTGAATTATTAGACTTATACGAAGGGTGAATACCTACATTACTCTCAGTATTAAGTGTCCTGATCAATCTCTTGAATTCGTCCTTGCCGGGTGAAATATTCTTATCGTACTTTCCATTGCTTCTGCAAAGAATAAAATAGGATATTTTATTTCCGATATGACTTTGAGCCTGTTTAAAAGCTGTATATGTATACCCTGGATCCGGCAAAATACTGAGCAATGTTTTAAGGTGAGTCTGAAATTCTTTGAATCTGAGCAGTAAAACATCGCGAAGCAAAGAAAACGAATTTCTGAAGAATCCTTTGTATTTATAGACCCAGGCCTGATCAATGTCAACTGTCAACCGGAAACTGTAGTTATCGGGCTGAACTCCTTTACATAGACTGAAAATATTAAGATACTTTGCCAGTTCTGAGCACCATAACTCTACAACCGGGAGATTAAGAAATCCTGCTTTTGATGCAATGCTTTGATCTGCTTCAAATCTGCCATACTGGTCTTCTTTAAACGGCAGATATTCTTCATATCTGGATACCATGTAAAATACAGCAGAGAACAGGTCGAACGGGACTGTACCTTTATCGTTATGAAATAAAGTCGGCAGGTTGTTCCATCTGCCCGGTGAAAGATTGATATTTTCTATGATTTCCCGGGATAATAAACCGTGCGGGCAGATATTTAAGGTATTCTCTATTGATTTATCGCTGTAGTTAATAGTGGGATCATCAGAATTAATGATTATATCTATGTTGTCAACCAACATATAATTTATATGTAATACTTCCCTGAAAACAATATCAAGGGCATATTGTAACCTTGGATGCAAGTATTCAGAATAAACTATAACCATCAAAATTCAGAATAAATAATAACGCAGAACAACCGTTAACTATTATTAAAGGAAACAATAATTTATATAAAAACAAAGAAAGCTGTCTTAACTAAAGACAGCTTCATTATTCATATTTACTAAATAGAATCAGTTTTTGGTAGCTGTACATTCTGCAGTCCAGTAACCCGGCATATTGTAGCTGAAAGTCAGTGTTTCGTCTTCAATTTCTCCCGAACCGGAAATATGAAAAACCAGGTATTCTAAAGTAATTGTCTGGGAGGGAATAGTCATGGCAGTTGGTGTAACTTTAGCTTCAACTTCGAAATCAGGTGAAACATCTCCCAAATTATAAATATAAACCGAACTGTCTTCATCAGGGTGTGCTGTAATTAAAATAACGTAGTTATCTGTCAGAGTATCAGACTCAGGCATGATGTATGTTTCATCTACCGCCCACGTTCCAATATAAGCTCCTCTGTAACCGGCACTGCCACTGCTGTTATCGTCTTTGCCACATGAAATAAGAGCAGCTGATAAAGTAATGACTGTCAGAAATAGTGGAAAATTCTTTCTCATTTGTATCAATATTCTTTTAGTGCTTACTCTTTAATGGATTTTCAGCGTACTCCTTTATATTTGATTATAAATTCACCTTATTAAAAGACCGGCTAAAAGTATAGATTGTAAATATTAAATGCAAGCCAATCTTTCATAAAAGTATTGTTTTTAAACATCTTTAAATCTGGTATATTAAATATCCAGTTCAACCAGTGTTATACCGGCACCACCCCGGTCAGCATGAGCATCTTTAAATGATTTAATCACATCCAGCGATGATAAATAATCGCGAATGAGTTGCCGGAGAATTCCGTTGCCTTTACCATGCAGAATTTGAAGATTTGGTACAGCCACGACCAGTGCATCGTCAATCATATCTTTTACTATCTCTAATGCTTCATCGGCTCTTTTCCCCCGGACATCAACTTCCGATTTAAAATTAAGCCGTCTTTCATTGAAACCGGCGGAACTTTGTTTAAATGCTTTCAGGTTTCCGGATGAATTTTCTCCGCTTACAATTTCAAGTCTTGAAGAATCAACTGTTGTGATCATATTACCAAATGCAACAAGAATATTTTTACTGTTGATTTCCAGAACCTCACCGACTGTATTCATTTCATTCATCTTTACTCTGTCGCCAACCGAAATTGAATCTTTTTGTTTTTTATCCTTCTTTTTTCTTGATTCCAGTTCAGATTTTTCAATTTCACGGCTGTGCTTAACCAAACGTTCACTCGCCTTATTTATTTCGTTAACCTTAGCAGAAATATCGTTTTCAGTTTTAGTACTGTAGGCAATATTTCTTTTAAATTCCTCGAATGCGGTTCTGATCTCTTTTGTTTTTTCTTTATCGGCTTTGCTTTCTTTAATTTCACGGATAGTACGTTCTATATTTTTGTTAGCCAATTTAAGAAGATTTTCCGCTTCAGTACGGGCCTGTTTAATAATATTTTTCCTTTCTCTATTTAAAGATTCAAGCTCTTCACTGTAATCTGCATATAGATTATCAAGTGTTTTTTCTACATTTTTTATTTTTTGTCTTTTATCGTTCCAGTATTTCTTATCACGAATTATTTCACGAAGATGTTTTTCAAAATTCAACTGGTCTTTGCCGGTTTTTTCATTTGCTTTGGTTAATATATGATCTGGAATGCCAATCTTTCTGGCAATATCAATGGCAAAAGAACTTCCCGGTTTGCCGACTGATAATTTAAATACAGGTTCAATTTTTTGTGTATCGAATAACATGGCACCATTGATAATGCCGGGGGTGTTACTCGCAAAATGCTTTAAGTTGCCATAATGTGTTGTTATAACACCAAATGATTTTTTTGCATTCAGCTCTTCAAGTATTGCCTCGGCAATTGTACCTCCAAGGGTTGGTTCTGTGCCGGTTCCGAACTCATCGATCAATATAAGTGTTTCATTATCTGCATTCGATATGAAATATTTCATGTTTAGCAGGTGGCTGCTATATGTACTTAGATCATTTTCCAGTGATTGTTCATCTCCGATATCAATAAATATCTTATTGAACAGGCACATTTCCGAGTTTTCACTCATCGGGACTAAAATGCCGCATTGAATCATGTATTGAAGTAACCCTGTGGTCTTAAGGCAAACCGACTTTCCACCAGCGTTAGGCCCTGAAATAAGGAGTATTCTGTTTTTACTGTTAAGATATATATCGAGTGGTACTACTTTCTTGTTTTCAGATTTATGCG
This sequence comes from Bacteroidales bacterium, assembly GCA_016929525.1. Lineage (GTDB taxonomy): Bacteria > Bacteroidota > Bacteroidia > Bacteroidales > UBA10428 > UBA10428. The sequence goes on along the minus strand of JAFGIP010000045.1, from coordinate 98,144 downwards.
ACAGATATAACAGAGGGTGAACAGCATTCTTCCAAATGAACTGTTTTTCTTTTGATATAATTGGTTTTATTCCTCCAATATTAATAGCAAATTTTGCTTTTGCTCTAACAAAATCTATTTTACCCAATTGTTCAAAAGCTACGATTAGTTCACCTGCATAAGGCCGAATTTCGCCGGAGGTGAAATCTAAGATCTTTATTATCTCTCGTCGCTCGGCGTATTCCAGCTCACGAATTTCATTATTAAGTTCAACAACAACCGTGGGCTCGATAAAAACAGTTTTACCACTTGATGACTCGTCATGTACCAGTCCGCTGATCCTGCGTTTATTAGTGGCCGGAACAGGTATTACAGGTCTTCCGTCTCGTAAAGTTACTTCTGCATCATGATCTACAAGTCCATCTGAACGTGCACTTTTTAAGATGCTTTGTATCTTCCTGTTTACGGCAACATGTTTCTGTTTTTTCTGCTCCCGGATTTGTTTCAGGTTTTCTGAAGCACCATCTTTTATTCCACCTTCTTTTGTAAGAATGTTATCGATTAATTTTTCAATCGAAGGAAATAATTCCAGTTGTGAGAATTCTTTTGAAAATGTCTGGTACTTATTTTTAATATTATCACTGTGAATGTAATTTCGTATGTTTTTAAGAGTTGTAAGTGATTTACGAAGCTCGAAAAGTTCCGCTGTTTCAAGATATGTTCCTGTCTGTTCCAGTTTTTTAAGATACGGAGTTACATCGAGGTAATTATCCTGCGGAAAGTTTTCTTCAAAGGTTAATATCTGGCGAAGTTCATCTGTGAGTTGTAACTCATGTTCTGCTCTTTCAAAATTTGTCATCAGAGATAATGACTCTACACAATTTCTTCCCAGTTGGCACAGACAGTTCTCCGAGATCATTTCTCTGATCCGGTTAAAACCTGTTTTTTCTTCGAATGTATTTGGAAATATCATATCCTGATGTTTAATGCTCAAAATTAATATTCTTTGTCATCAATCTGACTATAGAAAGACTTAACGAGTGAGTAATTTATTAAAATCATAAAAAAACTGTTAAATAATATTTGTCAAAATGTAAATATAAAATTACATTCGGACTATAATAATATACTTAATTATATTTATTATGTACAGAAATATCACAACATTATTCGATAACCGTGTAAAGAAATACTGGATCATAACAGCGGCAATGGTATTCATTGTAGACATACTGACCCATTATAGAGGTGATTTTTACATTAGCTGCTATTTCTATCAGGTATTTTTTCACTATATAGTCCTGGTATCACTTGCTGTTGCGGTTCAGTGCAAGGATAAAATTGATGACGAACTTTCACGTCAGGTAAGGTATAGTATTTTCAAGAACACATTATCGTTTACCATTATAATATTAGCAATTCTGGTACTTTTTCTAACGAGTTCAGGAATTGAAAAAATATCGACCATTGTGATTATTTATATCCTGGAAGGTATTCTTATCCTTCATCTGATCCTGTATCATATCGGACATCGATATAGCCCAAAATGGTTACTTAGCGAGGAAACGGCTCCGGAAAGATTCAATAAAATGATGATCACTTTCTTAGTACTATTTCTTGTTTTTGTTACGATTTTGTTGATACTGTCATTTATAATAAAATTTACGGGCGAATTATGAAAAATCTAATTAAAGTTGAACGTGCCCGTAAAAATATAACACAGGCCGAACTCGCAGAAATAATAAATGTTACGAGGCAAACAATCCATGCCATTGAAACAGGCAAATTTGTTCCGTCAACACTTCTTGCGTTAAAAATGGCACATTATTTTGGATGTAAGGTTGAAGACATTTTCCAATTGGAAGATGAAGATCTGGCTCAGATCCAGCCACGTAATTTATAATAAACTATAGCGCAGTACTCACGCAGCACAATGATTTCATATTTCAGATAGTTCCACATGTTATATCGGAGGTTTAGTTTTCTTGCCTCACGATCTCTCAACTCATTTGGTAAGGTACCATCAATGAGTTGTTCTTCCGGCAGTACATGTTCAAAAGCCGGCCGGCCGCCTATGAATTTAAAGCCTGCTTTGCGAAACGTGGCTACAGCGCGAAACATGTGTTCAGGAGAGGTAACGATCTGCATTGATTTATTCGCAACAGTTTCATCACCCAACATCGAAGCTATATTTTTTGCCTGACTATAGGTGCTGAACCCTTCTTTTTCATATTTGATACGCAATGAGTCAATACCCCTGATAATAAGTTCATGAGCCATCAGTAATTCAGGTGATTTATCATGTAATCCCGTATCAGCAGGCATGGCAATAATTATTTTTGCTTTCGGGTATTTATTTCCAATACCCGAAGTAAAATATGTTCTTAGCAATCCATCGGCACTTGGCATACCGGTTCCACCCAGGAGGATAATAATATCAGGATCGACATCCAGCTGTGTATTATGATTGGCCAGCCACCTGTGTGCATAATACGGATAGTCTGTAAAGCTCAATATTATTGCAATTAATAATATGGTACCCAGTGAGATTAATATTATAGTAATACCTCTTTTAACAGGCGGCCAGACTTTTTTCATAGTAAGAAACGGATCCATAGTTGCCAAATATAATCTACAAAATACTGAAATTTTAAATAAAGCAACCAACAATAAACATTTTGCATATTACTATGTTAGATTTGTTCAACCCGATTATATCTTTTAAATCTTAAGATTGATCATAATCAAATATCAGTGGCAAAAAATAAAAAAAGCAGATACAGTCTTTTAAGAAATAGAGATGGTGTAAATATCGATTCAACGTCTTTGGCAATTGACAGAACATACAAAGTACATTTGGTCAGGAATTTAACCGGTTCAACATATATACTTCGTTTTGATCGGAACGAAATGGAATTCCTGCCGGGCCAGCATATTACTTTAGGTCTGGCAGGAGAAAATCAGATTCGTGAATATTCAATATACAGCAGTATTAATGATCATTTCCTGGAAGTATTAATCAGGGAAATAGAAGATGGACATGTTTCCCGTAAATTAAAAAAACTAAATAAGGGTGATGAATTGATTGTTGACGGACCTTTTGGTTTTTTTACACTGGATGAAAAGATAATGAATACATCGAAATATTTATTTATTGCTACGGGTACAGGTATTGCACCGTTTCACAGTATCGCAGGTGCTTATCCGGGGTTAAATTATAAATTAATCCACGGAGTGCGATTTACCTGTGAAGCCTATGAAAAAGACACCTATCCAATAGATAAATATGTTTTATGCACTTCTCGCGATACGAATAATAAGTCGTTCAATGGCAGGGTAACTGATTATTTAAAAGCCAATGAAGTAGATTCTGATACTTTAGTGTATCTTTGCGGCAATTGTGATATGATCTACGAAGTTTACGACCTGCTTACAACAAGGGGTTTACACACTGACCAAATAAAAACCGAAGTTTATTTTTAATTAATGCTCATTTAAAAGATGAGGTTTTAGATTTTTAAGAATGAAGTATCATGTAGTAACATTGGGTTGTCAGATGAACAAGTCGGATAGCGAACGTGTATCGACTGTAATAGAGCAGATGGGGTATAGATGGGCAAGTAATGAAGATGACGCAGACCTGTTGGGTGTTATTGCATGTTCGGTAAGACAAAAAGCTATTGATAAGGTTTATACAAAAATAAACAAGTGGAATAACCGGAAGAGTAATCGAAATCTGGCAACATTTATTACAGGCTGTGTACTACCTGAAGACAGGAGAAAATTCCTCAAATTATTCGATATCATTTTTCAGATTAGTGAATTGCCACAGTTTCCGGAAATGCTTAAACAGTATGGTGTTGTTACTCCTTTTTCATTGAAGAAAGAGGATGACTTGACTGAGCAGAGCTATGCTGAAATGCCTGGTAATTCAGCCAGTCAGTTCAAGGTATTAACGCTGGATAACAAGAAAACAATAGTTGGTCAGCCCGTACTTATGAAGGAACCTGAGAAAAAAATTTCTGGTTTCTGGAATGTGCAACCTCATTATCAGTCGGAGTTTGAAGCATTTATCCCGATACAGAATGGATGCGATAAATTTTGTACTTTCTGTGCAGTACCCTATACCCGTGGGCGTGAGATTTCACGGCCAAGTGCTGAGATCATGGAAGAGTTGAAATTGCTGGTTCAGAAGGGGTATAAATCTATAACACTTCTTGGACAAAATGTGAATTCATACGGGTTGGACAATAGGAGTGAGGAAATAACATTCCCGGAACTATTAGAAAGGATTGGGAAATACGGAGACAAAAGCGGGAAAGATTTCTGGGTATATTTTACATCACCGCATCCAAGAGATATGACTCCTGAAGTATTTGAAATCATTGCAAGGCATAAATGTCTGGCAAAGCAAATACATCTGCCGTTGCAGTCAGGTGACGATAAGGTATTAATCCGTATGAACAGGAATCACAGTCTGGGAGATTACAGAAAGATAATTGATTCGTTCAGAAAGACAATACCGCAGGCTACGCTGTTTACAGATATCATCGTTGGATTTACCGGTGAAACTGATGAGCAGTTTAAGAATACTATGAAGGCAATGGAAGAATTCAAATTTCACATGGCCTATATTGCAAGGTATTCACCTCGTCCTGGTGCTGCAAGTTCCCGTTGGGACGACGATATCTCACATGAAGTTAAAAAAGAACGCCTGCATATATTAAGTGAGCTGTTGCAGAAACATAGTCGTGAGCACAACGATGAAATGATCGGTAAAATATATAAGGTATTGGTTACAGGAAAAGATCGTAAAGGAAAATACCTTACAGGATATAACGAAGGAAGGATCATTATCAGGATCACATCAGATGATACTGGCCTGATTGGTAAGTTTGTTGACATAAAAATAACTTCAGCTGCTGATTTTGCAACAGAAGGTGAACTGGTCAAGATTCATAAAGAAGAATTGACAGAAGTATGAAACCAAAGAAAGTAGCATTTAAAACTCTCGGGTGCAGATTAAATCAACTTGAAACCGATTCACTTGTAACCGATTTCCATAATGCCGGATACGAAATAGTTGAATATGGTAAACCTGCCGATGTTTACATAATTAACACATGTACTGTTACCAATCAAAGTGATCAGAAATCGAAACATTCCATTAATTATAGCGTGCGGTCTTCAGGAGAGAATGCACTGGTTGTTGTAACAGGCTGCATGGTAACAAGTCAGAAAGAATACCTTGAAAACAGGGATGATATAACTTATGTTGTCGATAACCCGCGGAAGAGTTCAGTTCTGTCCCTGATCGATTCGCACTTTAAGGGCGAAATAGTGCATCCTTCAGCTTTAAAGCAGGATCTGTTCAATTTTAGTGTTGTTGAAAAAGGATTTCATACAAGAAGTGCAATTAAGATACAGGACGGGTGTGATAATTTCTGTTCCTATTGTATTGTACCACGTGTAAGAGGAAGGGCGGTGAGCAGACCTGTAAAAGATATTCTTGATAACATAAGAGAATCTCTCGATATTGGGAAAAAAGAGATGGTTTTAACTGGGGTGAATATAAGCAGGTATAATCATAACGGAGTTACTTTTAAAGGACTTTTAGAGAAAATCCTTGCACTGTCAGGTGATTTCAGGGTAAGGATATCATCTATCGAGCCGGACGGTTTCACCGAAAAATTTATTGAACTGTTCGAAAACCCGAAACTTTGTCCTCATCTGCACTTATGTCTGCAAAGCGGGTCAGATAAAGTGCTATTGCAAATGCGCAGGTTTTATTCAATTCAGCAGTTCCTTGGCATAATAGAACAATTCAGGAGCCGGTTCAACAGATTTAACTTCACAACCGATGTTATTGTAGGCTTCCCGGGGGAGACAGATGAAGATTTCTATAAAACCTGTGAAGTAATTCGGCAAGTTGGATTTAGTCATATTCACACATTTAAATATTCTGAACGTAACGGAACCAGGGCAGCAAGAATGGATAATAAAATCCCGGGGAGACTAAAAAATGAAAGAAGCGAGATTGTCAGACAAATTGCTGAAGAGATGAAGTTAACTTACAGAAAGAGTTTTATCGGTGATATTCAAACAGTCCTTACCGAACGGAGATACAAAGGTATTACAAAAGGATATGGAGAGCATTTCATTCCGGTAGAAATAGATAATAATTCTCTTGAGAGAAATTCTTTTTACAAGGTAAAGGTTACGGATGTTCTTGATGATGAGGAGAGGACTATTTTGGCTTCGCCTATTTTTCTCTAAATAATATTGTTGAAAGTTTGAAAGTATGAAAATTAAAAATGAGGCTTCTAATATTGAAAATAAAAGAAGCCTCACCGTATTATAGTTAGACAATTAATTTTGTGTCATATTTGGGTTAAGATCGAGTTCTTCTTGTGAAATGGGCCAAATCAGATCATCTTCGGTAATATTATAGTTCAGATTATTACCTTCTCCGTCTTCCTGAGCATTCATCACCTCTATTGCCTTGCCGGCACGCAGCAGATCATACCAGCGTTGCCCTTCGAATGCCAGTTCCAGCCTTCTTTCCTTTAATATAGCTTCACGCATGGTTTCCCGGGTGCTGGCCGTTGTATTTGGCAGGTTCACCCTTGCACGGATCTGGTTAACCAGATCGGCAGCATCGTTAACATAACCCAGTTCATTTAGTGCTTCGGCTTTAAGTAAAATGATATCGGCCAGACGAATCATGTAAACATTTGAAGAACCGTCTTCATTATGATATTTATATATATAAGGGTAATGTGATTTGTCCCAGTACTCATCAGTCCATGCTTCGGCTGATGAATCAAGGAATAATATACTGGTATTTAATCTAACAGTATCACCTTCTTCTTCAAATACTTTTACAAGGTCGTTGGTTGGTGTATTAAACTTTTTCCATCCAGATCCGAGGTATATCCACCAAATCCAATTACTATGTGCAGTGCCATCGCCGCCGTACTGAATTTCTAAAATTGATTCACTGCTATTTTTATGAAATCCGTCGAAGAGTTCACTATAATTATCGATCAGCTCATAGTTGCCGGAAATTACCGCATCGCAATATTCTAATACTTTATTGTAATCGCCATCAGGTTTTTGGGCATGAACCCTTGCAAGAAATGCATTCACAGCTCCTTTGGTTACAATTCCCTTATTGGGTGCATTAATGCGCACATCGGGAAGAGCACTTTCAAGATCGGCAATAATCTTCTGGTAAACCTCATCAACAGGCAGGCGAGACGGTTGCATCTCTTCCTGGGTTGCCGGTACCCGGGATATGTATGGGATTGGTCCCCATAATCTTAATGCTTCAAAATGATAAAATGCTCTTAAAAATTTCGCTTCAGCAATAATCTGGTTACGACGATTACCAATATCAAGTGAATCATTATCAATAAGCGGAACATAATCTATTACCACATTGCAATTTTTAATATGTTCAAACAGGTATCCCCAATCTCTTACAATATTTCCATTGGTCGAGTTGGTTGTAAATTCATCGATTTGAAAATTAGCCGGATTATCTCCACCCGCGTAACTATTATCTGAAATGACATCTCCGTTAATACAATAGTCGAAGACATAATATTCACTGTAAAAACCAGCATATGCCCCTTCCAATAATGCCTCGGCATTTGTCTGAGCCTCTTCGGGCAATGCCTGTGAAATGGGTTCTTTCTCGAGAAATTCTTTTTGGCAGGAAATAATAAATACTGCCAATAATGCAATTATTAAAATGTTTATATAATTTTTCATTGCTGTAGCTTTTAAAATTCAACATTTAAACCGAAAATGATGGTTCTGTATTGAGGATATGTTCCATAGTCGATACCAATCGACGGGCCACTTCCTCCGTATTGACTAACTTCCGGGTCGAAACCTTTATACTTGGTAAAGGTCCATAAATTTTGCCCGGTCATGTATAATCCCAGGTTTTGGATACCTATTTTTGACCACCATGGCCCGGAAAAAGTATAAGACAATGTAACTGTTTTAATTCTCATATAGGAAGCATCTTCAACAAAACGTGTAGATATAGCTGTATTATAAGTGTTACCCTGATCGGCACGGGGGATATTTGTTACATCTCCTGGTGCCATCCACCTGTTCAATACATCTGTAGACTGATTTTTTGAATCATTCATACTCTCCAGTTCAATTCGTGAAGCATTGAACATCTGGTTACCCTGAACACCCTGTAAAAAAATGGTTAATTCAAATTTCTTATATGAAAAAGTGTTTGTAAGGCCATAAATAAAATCAGGTTGTGCATCGCCAATAAATACCCTGTCAAATGCGGGATTAATTGCATCGATCGTATCGAAATTATGGTAGATGACATCACCGGTCTCTGGGTCAACGCCATCATAAACATATCCATAAAAAGACCCTAACGGTCTGCCTACAACAACTTTAATTGCATCGCCTCTCTCATAAATCGATCCGTAGGATATTTCATCGGTGGCTTCACCCAGACTGGTAACTTCATTTCTGTTGAAAGAGATATTAAAATCAGTCTGCCAGTTAAAATCTCCCACAAAGTTCTTGGTTGCCAGGACAAACTCAATTCCCTTGTTTTCAATCGATCCCACATTGAGTGTCTGGATATCAAAACCAGAAGTTGGCGGAAGTTTTACATTAACAAGCAGATCATTTGTTTCTTTTTTGTAGGCATCAATATTAAAAACTATTCTTGAATTAAGGGTTGCTAGGTCTAATCCGATATTGGTCTGCGTAGTTGCTTCCCATTTCAGGTCCTCATTTGCCAGTTTCCTGAAATTGTAACCACTTACCGAGGGATCATACAGGCCATAAGATGAATAGTTGCCAATACCTTCATCATTACCGGTTTTACCCCACCCGACACGAAGTTTTAATTCATTGATTTTTTTGATGTCCTCCATAAAACTCTCGGAAGATATTCGCCATCCGGCAGATACAGAGGGGAAGTAACCAACATTGTAGTTTTTACCAAACCTCGACGATCCGTCGATCCTGAAATTTGATGATATTAGATATTTCTTTTTATAATCATAGCTTATTCGTGCCAGGTAGGAATTTTTAGCCCATTCCTGAATATCTGTATTAATTGCGTCTCTTACAGTTGCGGCATTCAGAGTTGGGATGTAATCATCCTGAAAATGCGAGCCTTGCATGTAACTGTAATGGAACTTCGATTCCTGAGCGGTAATACCTGCCATAGCAGTAACCGAGTGATTGCCAAAATTAAGGTTATAGTTTAAGGTATTCTCGAACAACCAGATAAAGTTGTCCCAGCTTCTAGTTTGACCGATTCCTTCGTTGGTGCGGCCCCAGTCTGTTGAAAAAGGATCAAGGAAGTAATCCCATTGGTTATATTGAAAATCGCCTCCCAAATTACTCCTGAAAGTAAGCCCTTTTAGCAGATAAATATCGGCCGTCATATTTCCCAGGAAGTGATAATCATTTGATCCCTGCTGCGCAGCATAAGCATTGGCTATAGGGTTTTCCCAACCTCCTTTGTTAGGATTTGAGGTATAAGTGCCATCCGGATTGTAGATACCAATAGTTGGTGGTGTGGTAAGAGCTGATAAAATTGTCCCACCTCTGGCAACTCCTGCATTATCTGTTATATCTCTGCTTTTCGACTTTGTAAAACTTAGATTTGAGGTCAGGTTAAGCCATTTGGTCGTTTTATTGGTTACATTTAAACGGGCTGAGTACCTGTCGAAAGAAGCAGGTGCAACAACGCCCTTTTGTTTTTGATACCCCAGAGAGAAATAATACTGTGTTTTTTCAGAACCTCCCGAGAAGGATAACTGGTAATTGTTGTCAACTCCTCTGCCAAATGCTTCATCCTGCCAGTCTGTGTTTTCAGTATTAGGGTCATCGTATCCCAATTCTGTCATCAGGTCAAGATATTGGTCGCGGTCTAACACATCAATTTTTTTCCAGAATGTTGAAAATCCTGTAAAAGTCTGAAACCTCACCTTTGTTTGGTTTGCTGCACCTTTTCTTGTTGTGATTAGAACAACTCCGTTTGCCCCGCTGGCCCCGTAAATTGCAGCGGCTGAAGCATCCTTAAGGATAGTAATGCTTTCAATATCGGCAGGATTTAAAAATCCGACGTCCTGTATTCCCGGTAAGCGATTATTGTTCTTATCGTATGTTTTAACCAGTGGTACTCCGTCAACAACATACAAAGGTTCATTAGAAGCTTGCAGAGATGTATTTCCCCTTATGCTAACCGATAATCCTGAGCCGGGTTTTCCGGATGGTGATACAACTTGCACACCTGCCGCTTTCCCCTCGATATTATGCAGTAAGATCGCGGGTGACTGTTTGTCGGAATTATTCATGTCAATTGTTGATATTGCCGTAGTAATATCTTTTCGACGAATAGAACCATAACCGACAACAATAACTTCTTCCAGTTCGGCCAGATCAGAGATCAGTTGCATATCAATTACTGATTTATCACCAACCTGAATTGTCTCGGTAAGATAACCAACGTAAGAAAATACCAGCTCACTTTCTGCGTCGGGAACTTCGATGGCATAATTACCATCAGCATCAGTAATTGTTCCTGTTGTGGTGCCTTTGATAATTACATTTACGCCGGGAAGAGGAGAATCTGTTTCATCTGTTACATTCCCGGTGATTTGTTGCCCACTGACATACAGAATGCCTGCAAGCAGAACACTTAATAGAAAGAGTTTTCTTTTCATCTGGTTTAATGATTTGTGATTAATTAGGGTTAATGCAAATATTTACACTTGCTGTTGCAAAGAATTCAGCTGTTAACTTAGTGACAATACACTCAAATGTATGAATTAATCCTTCTCAGGGAATTGGCGGAAATCAAGGTGTTATTCGCTCTTAACTTTTTAAGATATTGTATTTCAACGAGTAACATTTACATTTTTAAGATGGTGATAATATATAGTGAGCATAAAGTCATAGTAATGTCATACCCCTTAAAATCTTTGAAGAGATTTGAGGGTTTTTGAGTAGATATTTAAAAGCGATTATGAATCAGGTAGTTTTAACTTATAGTACTCCAGTCGAACTGACTGCTTTTCATGTTGCTAATTTGTTTATTCAGGAGACTGTTTTTTTGATCGGATAGTTCAGGGTCCTGATCAAGAATTCTTGTAGCCACGTCTCTTGCAAACTGTAGTATTTGTCCGTCACGTACCAGGTTGGAGATTTTCAGGTCAAATGGTACTCCGCTTTGCTGTGTTCCCTCAATATCGCCAGGGCCTCTCAGTTTCATATCTGCTTCAGCAATTTCAAAACCATCTGTGGTGTTAACCATAGTTTCAATTCTCTTTTTTGCTTCATTTGACAGCTTATAACCCGTCATCATGATACAGTAACTTTGTTCATTACCTCTGCCCACGCGACCCCTGAGCTGATGCAGCTGTGAAAGGCCAAATCTTTCAGCACTTTCAATAACCATAATTGATGCATTTGGTATATCTACCCCGACTTCTATAACCGTCGTAGCTACCATAATATGTGCTTTCCCCTCTTTAAAAAGTCTCATGCCGAAGTCCTTTTCTTCGGTTTTCATTTTGCCATGCACACATACGGTAGTATAATCGGGAGGAGGAAAGAATTCAGTGACTCCTGCGTAACCATCTTCAAGAGCTATGTAGTCAAGTTTTTCCGATTCTTCAATCAAAGGGTAAACGATATATACCTGTTGCCCGCGGTCGACAAGTTTTTTGAGAAAACCATACATAGCCAGTCTTTTACTTTCGAAATAGTGATATGTCTGAACCGGTTTTCTTCCCGGCGGCATCTCATCGATCACGGAAACGTCAAGATCGCCATAAACTGTCATTGCCAATGTTCTTGGAATTGGCGTAGCAGTCATTACCAAAACATGCGGAGGTTGTGAACTTTTTTTCCATAACCTGGCTCTTTGAGCTACACCGAACCGGTGTTGTTCATCAATGATCACAAGACCAAGATTTCTGAACTGAACAGGGTCTTCCAGTAAAGCATGTGTGCCTATTAAAATTTGCAGGGAACCATTCTGAAGATTCTCAAAGATTGTATCCCGTTCCTTTTTTTTAGATGATCCTGTTAAAAGCTTCACCTGAATTCCTAAACCGACAATCCAATTTGTAATTGTATGGAAATGCTGTGCTGCCAGAACTTCGGTTGGTGCCATTATACATGTCTGGTATCCATTGTCCAGCGCGATAAGAATTGACATTAATGCAACCAGGGTTTTGCCACTGCCGACATCACCCTGCAGAAGTCTGTTCATTTGCTTGCCCGATCCAAGATCGGAACGTATTTCGTGCATCACTTTTTTTTGTGAACCGGTAAGTTCAAATGTCAGGTTATCACTATAAAACCGGTTAAAGATATCTCCCACTTTCTTAAATACATACCCTTTAAAGTGCTTTGATCTCCCATACTTTTGCTTTAAAATTTTGAGCTGTAAAAGGAATAATTCTTCAAATTTTAACCGCAATTCGGCTTTTTTTATTTTAGCCTGGGTTGATGGAAGATGAATATCGTATAATGCCTTTTGCAAAGAGTGAAGTTTGAGATCGTTAACAAGATATTCAGGCAGACTTTCCCGGATTTTCAGGGATGGATTTTGCAGGACCGATGTGATGAGCTTCTGAATTGTCTTTGAATTAATATAATTCGTTTTTAACTTTTCGGTAGTGCTGTATTGTGGTTGCAATGCTGAGCCGGAAGTCTTTTCAAATGCAGAAGCCAGTTCAATTTCGGGGTGAGCAATATTAATTTTTCTGCCAAACATTGCCGGTCTGCCAAATACTATATATTCTATTCCTTTTTCGTAGCTTTTTTCAACCCATTTAATTCCCTGAAACCAAACCAGCTCGATACTTCCACTGTTATCAGAAAAAGCGGCAATAAGACGTTTCTTATATTTTGGTCCTTCCTGTCTGAAATCTGTGATTCGCCCCTGAAGCTGAATATGTGTTAAAGTAGAATTGATTTCAGCAATTTTGTAAATTTTAGATCGATCGATATATTTATATGGATAATGGCGCAATAGGTCAGCGACAGTAAATATTCCCAGTTCTTTTTTTAAAAGATCGGCACGTTTGGGCCCCATACCTTTCAGGTATGTGATGTCGTTTTGTAAGAAGGAATCCATAGAGGTTAAATATCGTAATATCCCATCAAATTAAAAACTCTAAATTTGCACCCTCAATGCAACAGCTATCTGTATATAGATGAAATATTTTAAAAAGTGTTATAGGGTTTGGTATTATATGATATACCAGTTGAAAGCACGGCACAGAAAAGGCAGGGGCATACATTCTCCCTTTGCTTATGAGTTGGTTTCCAAGGTTCTGTATGACAGATCAGGGAAAACAGGATTGATTAAAATGGAAGAGATAGTTAATGATTTAAAAAAATCAAAGGATACAGTTAAAGTTAAAGAAGGCGGATCAGGCTCGTTGAGCTTTAATTCCGATGAACGAAGAATTTCCGATCTTGTAAAAAGATCATCGGTACAACCAAAATTCGGGAGGTTGCTGTTTAATCTTGTAAGTCATTATAAACCTGAAAATATTTACGAGTTAGGTACATCAGTCGGGGTGAGTACACTATATCTGGCATTGGCTAACACTTTATCAAAGGTTAAAACCGTTGAATCAGATAAACAACTTTGTGATTTTGCAAATGATATATTTAAGGATAATAATATTAAAAATGTTCAGGTTATTAAAGGAATATTCGATGATGTAATCCCCGATTTAATAAAACGATATCCTTCGCCGGATTTTGTATTTATTGATGGTAATCACAACTATGAGGCAACTATCAGATACTATTTTATATTTTGTGAAAGAATAAAAAAAGGTTTAATGGTATTTGATGATATTCACTGGTCAAGAGAAATGAACATGGCCTGGAAAGAAATTATAAAAGATGAAAACTGTCAGATAACTTTTGATTTATTCTTTATGGGCATTGTTGTAGTAAATCCTGATGTAACTCCGGGACATTATATAGTAAGATATTGAAAGAATTAATAGTTAACTGTGGATAATTTGTTCAAATTTTCATCGTTCTAAAATCATTTTCATACTAAAAAGTGAAGAAATTTCATATTAAAAAAACATTTAAATACATTCCGGGTTAACAACCTTAATAAATCATTTATACTTAGATAAGGTATTTATATAATAATGTAATGAAAATATACACAAAAACAGGCGATACAGGAACAACAGCTTTAATCGGAGGGAAAAGAGTACCAAAAAATCATAAACGAATTGAAGCTTATGGTACCGTTGATGAGCTAATTGCAATCTTAGGTGTTGTGCGTGACTTTTTAAAAGATACAGATTTCGGGGAGGAAATAATTGAAATTCAGGACAAATTAATGACATGTGCAGCTATACTGGCAACTGATTGTGATGACTGTGATGTAAAAGTTCCGAAACTTTCTGAAGGCTCTATCGTATGGTTAGAAAAACGAATTGACGAAATGGATTCAAGGCTAATTCCATTAACTCATTTTATACTGCCCGGGGGGCATCCTGCAGTATCTTTCTGTCATGTTGCAAGAACAATATGTCGTCGTGCCGAACGAGCAGTTATAGCTATTCAGGAATTTTCCACTGTTCCCGGTGAAATAATCCGGTATTTGAACAGGTTATCCGATTACTTGTTTACACTGTCAAGGCTTGTGGCTGTTGATTTTCAGGCTTCTGAAATTCCATGGAAACCACAGTTGTAATAGTAATTTAAATTTATATATTTGCAGCAATTTTTAAGATTTATAATAAAATCTCAGAATTATGTATTGGACACTTGAGTTAGCGTCAAAATTAGAAGATGCGCCGTGGCCAGCCACAAAAGATGAACTAATTGATTTTGGCATTCGTTCGGGTGCGCCGCTTGAGGTAATCGAAAACCTGCAGGAGATTGAGGATGAAGGTGAGATTTATGAGAGTATTGAGGATATTTGGCCGGATTATCCAAGTAAAGATGATTTCTTTTTTAACGAAGATGAATATTAAAAATGGGGCATAAGAAATAGTCCCATTTTTTATTACCTGAAAATATCGTTTTTATCCTTAGGGCGTAAATCGTCCAACCATGCAAATCCTCTTAATATTAATTCATTCATAGGAGCTTGATCAACAGGGTATACCGTTGCATCGGGTTTTTTCAGTAAGCTTATCATATCTACTTCACCATCTTTCAGATAAATTATAAGATCGGAACATTCAGCTTTATTTACCTCGGTTATACCTTTCTCATCTTCCGGATAATATACTGTTTGACCGTTTCCGTTAACATCGATCCTGTACAATTCATTATTCCGGAAATGGCATGTCATATTTTTCCCTTTTATCTGGTTGTATTTGGTTGAATCAGCCATGTTGATAATGAATGAAGACTTGTACATATACATGGTTTTAGCCTGTCTGTTTTCAGTATGTATTTCAATGTATTCTGCCGATAACTGGTTGTCTTCATTCCAAAGGACAGGGCTTTCATAAAGTCTTATTACCGAATCGGCAAAAGAGTACGCCATTGAATCGCATTTACCCTGTAAATCACTTTTAAATATACGTACTCCGTAATAGGCCTTTATAAGTTTTGTTCCTGATGTATCCACCTCGGAAAGGAGGGTGTCTGCACTGAGGTATAGCGAGTCGTTTTTTGATACCTGTATGAACTGTGCTTTTTCTGTTATTCTTGCATATTCAACATCCTCATAATAAATACCCCGATTACCTTTAAGAATAACATTTTGTTCATTATCAATTATCACTACATTTTTAACTGCTCTTCCAAATCCGGTGTACTTTTCGTAATATAGACTATCTCCCATTACAGTTTGATTCTGGTTTTTAACCACTGCATTCTGGTTAAGCTGTGAAATATCTGTTAAAGTATTGTACCAGCCTCTTTCACAATATATATAGCTGCTGTCGCTAAAGATCTCTGTCGGACCAAAGAAATATGTAATTTTTGTTTCGGTATTATACTTCAGACGGTCTGAATAGATCGTATAATCCGGATTTATAACCACAACACTATCCTGAAAGTCAAAAAGGTCTTGTTTAGTATAATAGTAACCAATTTTACTTTCCAGGTTATTTTCTTCATTTATAATATTTGCATGGTTTGTATAATACCCTATACTATTCGATAAATTATAATCGAGGGCATCAGTTGTAAGAGTCGTTTCTCTGTTAATAAGCTTAACATTTTTTCTCACCTGTGCAATTTTAGTGTTACCGTCATAGTATAGATAGTCACCATAAAGGTGGGTGGTATCTCCCTGATTTATATAAACATTGTTATATGCATCAAGTGAGTTTTTTTTAGAATGGAAGTATGCACTATCGCAATACATTTTTGATCCGCCATGTGTAAAAACTACGTTGCCCAGCAAACGTTTGGTGTCTTTTCCAAGTTTTTCATCTACTTCGGTAGTTGCTGCAGAAAACTGGACACGTGCAGTTTTCTGTCCTATGGCAGGAAGATTTAACAGAAAAAGAATGAATGAAATCAGTGTACACTTTTGTATACTGTCAGAAAACGGGAAAACGATAAATAAACAATACTTTAGTCTTTTATCCATCCTTTAATTCGAAAATTGCAGTTGTTGTAAGGCTCATTCAGCTTTACATATGTAGATCGGAGTTTATCTTCTACCCATTTATCGACTATCTCGCTTTCCTTCACCTGTGAGGTCATTTGTTTTAGCAATTCATAATCCTGCTTAAGATTTGCTTTATGGGGTTCTGTTTTCAATTTTATTCGTATTACTTTATAAACTAACTTTCCATTTTTATCCTTCGATTCGTAAGGTTTTGAGATTTCACCAACTTTCAGTTCTCTAATGATGTAATGTTCGGAAGTTTCAAACTCATCGAGTTCAAACAGGGTATTTCCGGTTACCGGGTTAACCCTGAGTCCGCCGTTCATTCTTGTGTCTTCATCCTGAGAATAAAACATTGCAGCTCTTTCAAAAGTTAAAGTGTCCAATCTTACAAGTTGTACAATACTATCAATTCTGGTAAGTGCTTCTTCCTTTTCTTCGTAGGTGATTTTTGGTTTCATTATTATATGCCTTGTATGGATCCTTTCGTCGGAACGTTCAATTAACTGAATCAGGTGATAACCAAATTCCGATTCAACAATTTTTGAAATCTGTCCTTCTTTCAGAGCTGATGCGGCTTTAAAATATGCAGGATCAACATCTGCTTTAGAGACCCATCCGATATCGCCGCCTCTTGCTGCAGAAGGTCCTTCAGAGTATAGCACTGCCAGAGTGGAAAATTTTTCACCGTTCATAATTCGTTCCCTCAGATTCAGAAGCCGTTCTCTTACATCAAGTATTGCCTGTTCACTTGACTTTGGATAAACAACTATCTGATTTATCTTAACCTGGGCATCGATATATGGTATACTATCTTCAGGCAGGCTTTTAAAAAAATTGCGAACTTCTGTGGGTGTTACCGAGAGTGTTGAAGTGATTTCGCGGCGCATCATCTGCATTAATAACTGTTCCCGAACGGCATCACGCATGTCTTCTTTAATTTCCAGGATTGATTTTCCAAAATATTCAATCAGCTTTTCTTCAGTTCCAATTTGATTGATAAAATACTTAATTCTGTCGTCCAGCTCCATTTCAACAGTAAGTTCATCTACAATTAAACTGTCTATTTCAGCCTGGTTAGCCAATAGTTTCTGCGAAAGAATATTCTCAAATACTTCACATTTTGTTGGTTTTGGTTTAACACCTTGTGCGATGTACTGCAAGTATTGTTCTTCAACTTCAGAATATAGAACCTGGTTCTTGCCAACAACTCCAACTACTTTATCTACCACATAAGGTTGAGAAAATATGTTCACGACTGAAAGGAAGAGTGTAATAAAAGTTAAGTTTGATTTTCTCACTTTTTTAATGTTGTTTATAATTTTAAGTATGATCCGGGGTTTAGTAAATGCTAAAGTTATCGCGGTTTAAGGCATTGTTATATACATCCGATTCCAGCTGGTGAATTAACTGAATTTTTCTTTTATTAATAAGGATACTTTTTATATCAACACGCACCAACTCAATAGGTGCTACTGATCCTGCAAGTTTGTAATCTGTAATCTTCAGTAAATAAAAAGATGTTGTATCCTTCATTTCATAATTTTTCCAATATTTTAATATGCTTTCAGGTCTCGTGTGCAATTCAGGCATCATTCCTATTATCTCACTAAAATAGATCCAATCTTCATCGAAATATTTATATATCTCTGCATTGTTATAGCAGTAGCTTTCAAGCTCTTTAATGTGTTCAGGATCATCAGACCTATACCATCTTCGAAGTTTATATAACTCGGGGGCATTTCTGTCAACTTTTATAAACCTGCCTTTTATCAGATCATTATTAAGAATGAAATTTGAAGAATAACTTGTATAATAATCTACAATTTCATTTTCTTCTATCAAAGTATCGAGGTAATTCTTTATAAAGTTTTGTTCATATTTAAAAATCAGCAGAGAGGTTTGATAGTCACTGATCTGCTTTTCAACATTTTTTTCGTCTTCCGTAAGCTGAAGATTAGCCTGGTGAAGTAAAAGTTGTTGACGTATCCATTTTTCGATATGGTCACGAACAACGAGAAGGCTATCCTCTACAGTTAATCCTCCAGGAACAATATTTTCTATCTGCGATTTATACAGATATTTATCATAAACCCTTGCAACCGGAGGGTTTTCAATATTATCCCCTGCTCTGTTGCAACTTATAAAGAATGCAATTAAAAGTAAAAGGTTTATTCTTGTCAGCATGTGTTAAATTTATTTGTTTGATGCTTCTTCTTCAGCTCTGATTTCTTCCAGAACCTTTTCATTTACCTCGATATTATATTTATTTCTAAGTTCTTCAATCCACTGTTTTTCTAAATAATTCTGATAATCGGCAGTATAAAGTCCGCGGGCATCCGTCAGGGTCTTCTCTGACGGGGGCAGAATATTTTCGACATAATACAATACGGTGTTATCATTTTCGTGCGATATCAGATAAGAACCTTTAATCCATGTAAGTGAATCTGCAACCGCATTGTCACCTTTCTCATATTTCAATACCTCAATAGTTACACAAGGCATGCTGTCATTTGGACAGATTAGTTTTGAGAATTCATCGGAAGCAAGTTCTTTTTTAGCCCTTTTGACTGCATTTTTCAATATGGCTGCTGTTAGGGTGCTGTCACTGTAAGTGTATTTAGAAATAACAATTCTTGTTTCCCATGAATACTTATCAGGAAGATCGTTGTAAAACTTTTCCAGACCTGTACTATCCTTCACTGCTTTGTCCCAGACAACATCTTCCGTCAGATTAAATAGCAGAATTCCATCGTTATATTCTTCCAGTAAATATTTCAGCTCGGGATATTTTTCAGGCAGATGTGCCTTACCGTAATCCAATACTTTATCATCAGCAATCTGGTGAATGATTTTTTTAACTCCCTCTTCAACAGATTCTTTTTTATTAATTCTTCTCGTTGCTAAAATATTGGCAATATCATATTGAGAATAAGTTTCATCTCCTATTGTGAAAATAGGATCCTGCAAATCTTTAGCTGCTTCGGGGATCCAATTTCTATTATAAATAGATGAATCTACAACTGCTGTCAGAGCATCAATATTTTCATCATAGAATTTATATCTATAATCTTTTTTGATATTATCTAGCCTGTTTCTTTTTACTTTTTCATTAAAGAAATTAAAGTTCTTCAGGCGGATTTCATATTTTTCTTTGAGGTCTTCGAAAGGGGGTACAGGAATAAATTCATCTACTTTAACAATATGGAATCCATAAGGAGTTTCGAAAGGCATAGAATATTCCCCGGCTTCAAGTGCAAAACAGGTATCTAACATAATGTCGGGTTTTGAGTCCGATTGTAACTCTCCAATACTTCCCCCTTGTCTTTTTGAAGCTTCGTGCTCGGAATATTCATTCACAACATCTTTCCAGTCAACCCCATTCTGTAATTCAGAATAAGCTTTCTCAATTTTGTTTTTCGCTGCTTCCCGATCGATATCTGTCGGGTTTTTTGGCAGGATGGTCATTATATGTTCAGTTTTGACTGATCCGCGATTTTTTCTTCTGTCTTTTACTATAACAAGGTGATAACCATAGCGGGTGAGGGTAGGTTGAGAGATTTCACCTACTGGTGTATTATATGCAGCACTTTCAAATGGATAAACCATGCGAAATACAGAAAACCATCCCAGTTCGTTGGTAATAATATCAGGATTTTTATCTCCGCCGTATTCTTCAACAATTTCCTCTTTAGTTGCTCCGTTAACCAGCTTTTCTCTTATCTCTTTAATTGTTTTTAATGCAAGAAGTGTATCCTCTTGAGATGCTCCGGGTTTAATCCTGTACAGTATATGATCCGCATTTACTTCTTCAAGTTGTCGTTCATATGCAACCTGTAATAATGAATCCAGCAGTTCATTTTTATCGAGATATGGTTTTGACAGCTGGGCTTTATAACCATCCATCTCTTTTATAAATGATGGTACAGTATCATATCCCAGATTTTTAGCTTCAATTACTTTTAACTTATAGTTAATAAACAGATCAAGATACTGGTTAACCGATTTATGTTCATCGACAGTGATACTGCTGTTCTTATGATAAATACGAAGAAATTCATCTTTTGAAATCTCATTTCCATTTATCGTTAACAAAATCTCAGGTTTTGACTGGCCTAAAATAAGCTGAGATGTTACTAGAGTTAATGCTAAAATTGAGATATACTTTTTCATTTTTACTTTGATTAAAATATTGGGTTTATAAATTATTACCTGCTGTAGTTAGGTGCTTCTCTGGTTATAGTTACATCATGCGGATGGCTTTCTGCAATACCTGAATTGGTTATGCGAACAAATTTGGCTTTGCGCAATTTTTCAATGGTTGATGCCCCGCAATAACCCATTCCTGCTCTTAAGCCACCCAATAACTGATATATTACTTCTGAAAGAATTCCTTTAAATGGTACTCGGGCCACAATACCCTCGGGAACCAGTTTGTTTACTTCTTCATCAGAATCCTGAAAATAGCGATCGCCAGATCCTTGTTGCATGGCATCAATTGAGCCCATCCCGCGATACGATTTATATTTTCTGCCGTTATAAATAATAGTTTCTCCTGGTGATTCTTCAACACCGGCAAATAAAGATCCGGCCATTATTGAATGTGCCCCGGCTGCAATTGCCTTTACAATATCGCCTGAATATCTGATACCTCCGTCGGCTATAATAGGTACATTCTTTCCTTTGACAGCTCCCGCAACATCGAATATGGCTGATAGCTGAGGAACTCCTACTCCTGCAATAACCCGGGTTGTGCAAATCGATCCGGGTCCTATACCAACTTTTAAAGCATCTGCTCCGGCATTAACAAGGTCTGTGGCAGCTTCTGCTGTAGCTATATTGCCAACTACCACATCTATTTCAGGGTATTTCTTTTTCACCTCTTTTAATACATTGATAACCGCTGTTGAATGACCATGTGCGGTGTCAATAATAATTGCATCCACGTCTGAATTGACCAAAGCTTCAACCCTGTTAAGCGTATCGGCTGCAGTACCAACAGCAGCAGCTACCCTTAATCTTCCTTTTGGATCCTTACATGCAAAAGGTCGGTCTTTGGCTTTGGTAATATCCTTATATGTTATTAAACCAATAAGTTTATTATTTTCATCAACTACCGGTAATTTTTCAATTTTGTAATTCTGAAGAATATCCGCTGCTTTATTAAGATCGGTTTCCTGACTCGTGGTTATAATGTTTTCCGAGGTCATGACTTCAGAAATAGGTCTTTCCATTCGTGGTTCAAACCTTAAATCGCGATTTGTTACTATACCGATAAGCTCGTGATTATTATTAACAACGGGTATACCTCCAATTTTATATTCCTTCATCAGGTTGAGGGCATCACCCACGTTACGTTCCTTTTTTATTGTAATCGGGTCGAATATCATTCCATTTTCTGCTCTTTTTACAGTTTTTACCTGACGCGCCTGCTCCTCTATACTCATATTCTTATGGATTACACCAATTCCCCCTTCACGTGCAATGGATATGGCCATATTAGCTTCGGTAACAGTGTCCATTGCAGCAGAAATAATCGGATTATTCAGAGTAATATTCCTGCTGAACATAGTCGAAAGGTCTACTTCCTTTGGAATAACTTCAGAATAAGCAGGCACCAAAAGTACATCATCGAATGTTAATCCTTCTGAAATGATTTTATCTGATAGGAACGACATTTATTACTAGATTAAAATTAAATGCTGCGAAATTACAAAAATTGAGTGAATATAATTCGAGAGAATAAATACCGCAAGCTTTTTCTTACAGTACAATTTGAGTCAGACTTATCAAAAACTGAAAAACAATATGAACAGGATCATATTTTATGTATTTAGTGTATATAAAAGTGCTTGTTTTTCAATAGCTTATGTTTGTATATCCTTTGTTATTTCAATAATCACAACTTTTGTTTTGCTGCTTTCACTGAATAGTTTTTTAACAATTTTTGGGATTATTTGAATATGACCGATATTTGAAGTTACATGGATAAGTATCTGAGCATATTAAAAAATTACTGGGGTTATGATTCTTTCAGACCCGTGCAGGCAGAAATAATAGATTCTATTGCATCTGGAAAGGATACTCTGGGTCTGATGCCGACGGGTGGGGGTAAGTCTATTACCTTTCAGGTGCCGGCGCTGGATAAAGAGGGCATTTGTATTGTTATTTCTCCTTTAATAGCATTGATGAATGACCAGGTTGAAAAGCTAAAATCCATAAATATTAAAGCATTCGCCATTCATTCAGGATTAACATACCATGAAATTCAGGTAGCTCTCGACAACGCTGTTTTCGGGGCATATAAGATTCTTTATGTATCACCTGAGAGGCTGAGCACAGATATTTTTATAGCAAAGTTAAAAGCAATGAATGTTTCTTTTATAACTGTAGACGAGGCACACTGCATTTCACAGTGGGGTTACGACTTCAGACCGTCATATCTTGAAATTGCCAGAATCCGGAAATATTTACCGGAAATTCCCATACTAGCCTTAACTGCCACAGCAACTCCGGAAGTGATTGAGGATATACAAAAAAAACTTGAGTTTAGAAGTGAGAATGTTTTTATAGATGATTTTACCAGAGAGAACCTTGTTTATTTTGTCAGACAAAGCGATAGCAAAACTGCTGATCTGATTAAATTAGTGGATTGGATCAAAGGAACAGGTATCATATATGTCAGAAACAGAAAGAACACCCGGGAAATTGCGAAACACTTACAAAGGAATAACATTATCGCCGATTTCTATCACGCCGGACTTACCTTTGAAAAGAGACAGTATAAGCAGCAATTATGGACAAGTGAAAAAATACGGATAATGGTTGCTACAAATGCATTCGGTATGGGTATTGATAAATCCAATGTACGATTCGTAATACACATGGATTTACCGGACTCACCGGAAGCATATTTTCAGGAAGCAGGCAGGGCCGGACGTGATTCAAAAAAAGCTTATGCTGTACTGTTGGTTAATAATCACGATAAAACTGTGGCCAGACAGCGAATTTCAAATTTATTTCCTGAAATATCTGATATGAAACGAATTTACAATGCAGCGGCTAATTTTCTTCAGGTTCCTGTCGGAGGGGGGAAAGGAATGGCTTATGAATTTGATCTGTATGAATTTGCAACAGCCTACAGACTGAGTGCAATAGTGGCATATAATGCCCTGAAATTTATTGAAAAGCTAGGTTATATTGAACTTACAGATGAACTGAACAATCCTTCGAGAGTTTACTTTCTTTTGGGGCGTGATGATCTTTATAAATTTCAGATTGGAAACCGGAAATTCGACGGATTTATTAAATTATTGCTCAGGTCATATACCGGGCTTTTTTCAAATTATGTTGCCATCGACGAACAGATGCTTGCTAAGCGTGCGAACATTTCATACGATTTAGTATATCAATACCTGGTTAAACTAAGTCAGTTGAAGGTTATTAACTATATACCAAGAAGAAAATCACCTCTTTATATTTTTTCTGAAGAAAGGCTTGATGAAAAATCATTACACATTCCAAACGAATTTTATAAAGAACGCAGACAAAGATTTGAACAACGGATGGAAGCAATGCTGGATTATGCATTTTCAAATAATGAATGCAGAAGCATCAAGCTGCTGAAATATTTCGGTCAGACTAGTGGTAAACCTTGCGAACAATGTGATGTATGTAAATCGAGACTCTATGATGATGAGAGTAATGAAAGAATAGAATACTTTGCCGGGGAGATCTTAAATGCATTAAAAAAAGATGCACAATATCTTGGTGAGTTGGCATTAATGCTGGAGATAAAAGAAAGTGTTCTTGAGAAAGCAGTCAGAATACTACTTGAACGAGAGCAGATACATTATATAGAAGACGGCAGAATAGCAATCGGAGAATAATTTTCGATTCAGTACAGTTACTTTTTTGAATTATAACAAAATAGCGTTATTTTGTACTAAACAATAATTATGAGTGGTTCAGATAGTCCTGTATATAAAACCGATGTGATCAATTTTGTGAAGATAGCGAACGAGTTCACTAAATTCATTGAAGAATCAGATAAAACAGATCTATCTGATTTTATTGATAAGGCACACAAATTATTACCGGAATTATATTTAATGGCAACTTTACTTCCCGTACTTGATGCAAAGTTTGAGGATTTTAACCAGCGTTTTGTAAATGAACAGGATTATGAATATGTGAGGGGAAAAATGCTGTCAAAGCTTGGGCAGTATGACTCATATGAAGAAGTATTTAATAAGCTAGGGACTGAAACTGAAGATAATTTCGGAGCTAGTATATCGGAAAACCTGGCCGATATTTACCAGGATATTAAAGATTTTGTTCTGTTATATGAAATAGGTTCAAATGAGGTAATGTATGAAGCGATATGGGAATGCAGGCAGGCATTTGAAACCTATTGGGGGCAAAGGCTCACAAATGCATTAAGAGCCTTACATTTTCTTCGTTATACAGATGAAGAGATTATAGAAGATGAAAATTTTATACAGAATTCTGATGAACTGCCTGATGATCTTGATACCAGTGACTGGATTATAAGTAAGAGGCAAGAAGATTATAGTGATGATGAAAAATAGTCTGTTTAAAGTAAAAATAACAAGAGAGGAATTAAACCTTTTGCCACGGAAAAAGTTTGAAGGAGAAATAATCTTCGTTGATTCATTCCATAAGTATCATAAAGTATTACCGGAAATCGAAAGAGAGACAATATTTGGATTCGATACAGAAACAAGACCCAGTTTTAGAAAAGGTAACATGAATAAGGTGTCGTTACTGCAACTCAGTACCGGCGTCAAAGCGTTTATTTTCAGGGTAAATAAAATCGGGCTTCCTGATTCACTTATGAAAATATTAGCAAACGATGATATTATAAAAACAGGGGTTGCGATCAAAGATGATCTTGCAGGGCTAAAAAAACTCAGTCATTTTAACCCCGGAGGATTTATTGAGTTACAGGAACATGTTAAAAATTATGGAATTGAAGATCAGGGTTTAAAGAAACTCACCGGTAATATACTCGGATTCAGAATCAGTAAACGGCAACAAACTTCGAACTGGGAAGCAGACACATTAACTGTTGCACAAATTGAATATGCAGCAACCGATGCCTGGGTTTGTTATCAAATCTATTCGGTTTTGCAAAAAACAAAAAGAATCAACGGATATGAAGGGAAGGGTAGTTCTGAAATCGGGTAAGGATGTGTCTTTGCTAAGACGTCATCCGTGGATTTTTTCAGGTGCAATTAAAAAGATGGATGCAAATATAGCAAATGGAGACCTTGTTAACGTTTTTGATAATAAAGATAATCTTTTAGCAACAGGGCATTACCAAGCAGGTACAATTGCGGTTCGGATTCTTTCTTTTGACAATACAGATACCGATCAGGATTTCTGGAATAAACGAATAGCTAATGCACTTGAGATAAGAAGAACTCTGTGTATTGCAGAATGTAAAGATACCAATGTATACAGGCTGGTCAACGCAGAGGGGGATTCACTGCCGGGACTAATCATTGATTATTACAACGGCCATGCAGTAATTCAGTTGCATTCGGTTGGTATGTATAAAAATCTTGATTCAATTGTGCCTGCTTTAAAAAAAGTGTATGGTAAAAACCTTGTTGGCATTTTTAACAAAAGTGAATCCACATTACCCTTTCAGACAAAAACAGATAAGTCAAACGGATATTTGCTTGGTAATGCTGAGGATACAATAGTACAGGAAAACGGACTTAGTTTTAAAGTTAACTGGACAAAGGGTCAAAAAACGGGTTTTTTTATTGATCAGCGCGAAAACCGTAAATTATTGCAGGAATACTCATTCGGAAAAGATGTTTTGAACATGTTTTGTTATACAGGAGGTTTTTCTGTTTATGCGTTAAAGGGCGGGGCAAAGCTGGTTCATTCAGTTGATAGTTCGGCAGAAGCAGTTGAACTGGTTAATGAAAATATTGCTTTAAACTTTAAGGATTCAAAGCATGAGGCATTTGAAGCGGATGCCTTTAAGTATCTTCATGATATTAAAGACAGGTATGATATTATTATACTTGATCCGCCGGCATTTGCAAAACATCAAAAGGTATTGCACAATGCATTGCAGGGTTATAAAAGATTAAACCAGAAAGCTCTTGAGCAACTTAAACCAGGTGGTATATTATTTACATTCTCTTGCTCACAGGCAGTATCGAAAGAAAATTTCCGTAAATCGGTATTTGCTGCTTCAGCCAATGCCAAACGAAATATTCGAATACTGAATCAGCTATCTCAACCTTCAGATCATCCGGTAAGTATTTATCATCCGGAAGGAGAATATCTTAAAGGTTTAGTACTTTATGTTGAATAAACTAAAGAAATTCAGTCTTTTTATTATTTTGGGTTCAATTCTGCTGGTTTATAACTCAACTATTATTTGCCTGCAAACCGACGATGAGTACATATATGATTTTGAGTTATGGCTTAATGAGGGTGATACAATTAAAACAAAAGCATTTTATATTAATCAGTTCAATTTGCAGTTTTGTGTTACAACAGTTGATACAGCAGGTAATGAAAAAGAAACATTTACGCCCAAGGATCTGAAAGGCTTTAAGTATAATAATCAGGCTTCAGAAGTGGAATTCCATAGTATGGAGAATCCAAATGACATGGGCAGATTGTTTTTACGGATCGTATACAAAGGAGAATATTCGTTGTATCAGTTTCTTGAGATTAACCTGCATTCAACAGTACTATCCTTTACTGCTTTGTATTATTTATGGAATAACGGATGGTTAAGACCACCAATATCGAAAACTTTTGAGAAAGAGTCATTACTGGAACACTTTTCGGACTGTCCGGAACTTGAATACAAAATAAAGAAAGGGCAATACGGGTATTCAAATTTAAATGAAATAATGAGTGAATACGAAAACTGCGAGCTAACTGATGAATACGAGTTTATTCTTGAATAATCGGTATAAAAGTAATTCTGAACAGTTATGTCACGCAAATAAAATCTTTTCCTTCTGTATATCTCAAATTTACCAGGAACTCTCTTATTGTTCCCCGTGCCTCGCGATTTTTAACATAACTTACTATAAAATTTTTACCTGCAGTGGATAACTGTTTGTATTCAATGACATTTCGCGGTGGATTAGCCCACTGATCGATGAAAAATTTTGGAGAAATACCAAGATCCTGTAAAAATGAAAATCTTTGCCGGGAATCGCGTCCGGCACCCCAAACGACAATCTTCGGGAAAAACCTGTTATTGCGCTTCAACCATTTATACAGGTAATAACTTTTTATTTCGTAAAATGCATGCTCTGAATAATTATTGCTGATTTCTGAAAGCTTGTTTATACTGTCATTCAATTCTACCAGGGAATTTGTAAGCTTGTACATTTTAACGCTGTTGTTCAAAAACCGAAGTATTAGCTCGTATTCATGCTGAAAGCATCCAATTCTGTACTTGCCATATTTATCAATTAATTTTCTCTTTAACATTAGTGAAGAATGAATAACAGGTGGTTCAATAAATTGATTTAAAAAAATATCATCATGTGAAATAAGGCGGTTATTCCACTGTATATACTCAAATAATTGCGGTTCATTTAACTCATTTCCATCAAATTTTACGCAGCACGAGTTCAGATCGACATCAGGATTTCTTTCCAGAAATTCATATTGAAGCCCTAATCGACTAACATCAGAAATTGTATTTATATCTGAGAAAGCAATGTATTTTCCCGCACTATTCTCAATTCCTGCATTGAGGGCAAATACCATCCCTTTTTTTAATTCTTTGATCAGTCTGATCTTTTTGCTTGATTTAGAATACTGCGACGCTATATCATAACTTTCATCATCAGAATTGTTATCAACAAGTATTAATTCATAATCATCATAATCCTGATTCAGGATGCTGCCGATACTTGCTTTTAACGATTCAGCTGCATTATAATAAGGCATTATTACTGAGACTGCAGGCTGCATAAACGGTTCAGGTTTAAATTAATTACCAGAATATGGTAACAATTAGATATACAAATATCTATGGCATTTTGTTCTTTGTCAACGATAAATAATTAGATGATAACGTGAAAATTCCAGGGTGTTTTTACTTCAGAATTCACATTTTAATTCTCTTTGGTAAGTATACGTGGATGTTTATATGTCTGATTTTCTGAAGAGGGACGCCTTGTTTAATGCAGTTCTGCTGACCCCCGGGCCTTCATAATCCAGTTTAAGTTCGCTTCCATACTTAGCATTAAAATATAAAAGACGTATCGGGTAATACCCTGTACTGCTAAATTCTATAGAACCGGCTTTTTCACTACCATACTGATAGTTATCGTTTGTGATTAACTCCAGGTCATCAATGAAAAGAATGGCGCCATCGTCGGCATATAGGGAAAATACATATTGACCAATGGCATCAATTCTTAAATAGCCATTGAATTCGATACCAAAAAAATTTGAAGGTGTATCCGGAGGAATTTGAAAGTTTGAAATTGTACCTGTAACTGTACTCTTTAAAGAAGTAATTTCCCTGGCTTTTAACGTTGAAATGTCATTAAAAAGTCTGTAACTCAAACCGGTTTCGATGTCTTCAATTATTTCAGGTTGCAGACCGGGTGTGCGAATCAGATAGCTTTTAAAACTGTTTCCTGATTTACCCGATGGCAGAAACAATTTTAATTTAAGAATTGTAGTATCCTTTTTAAGGTGGATAACCAATGCCGAATCACATATATATGAAGATGATTCTGGTTCTGTTCCGTTTAGTGTATATCGAATTTCACCTCCGGGTACAGGGGAGAGGAGATTAATAACTGCGGTATCTGAGGAGTAGTACTGGACAGGTAAAATCCCGTTCGGATAATCAATTCTGTAATTTACTCCAAATAAATCGAGACGTTGAAGATGCACAGAAAGCCTGCTGTTAAAATCATCGAAGTTTATATTTTCTTCCGGGGACCATAATCTTTCTGCCAACGCACAGAGTCTGGGGTAAATCATGTATTCCAGGTGTTCCGGTGTTGTGATATATTCTGTCCATAGATTGGCCTGGGCACCTAGTATGTGGCTTCTGCTCTTAACGTCAAGTTCTGCTGGGACTGGATTATAATTATAAACTTCTTCAACTGTTGTTATTCCGCCAATGGCAAGGGGCTCGTAATAATTGCTCTGGTGTTGATCGAAATACAGGTGGGGGTTGGGGGTCATTACAACATCATGACCATGTGAGGCAGCGATTACACCACCGTCGGTACCCCGCCACGACATAACCACAGCTCTTTCCGGCAATCCTCCTTCGAGAATTTCATCCCAGCCGATCAGCTTTTTTCCATGCTTGTTTACGAATTCTTCAATACGCTTGACAAAGTAGCTTTGCAACTCCAGTTCATCTTCCAGATTTTCATCATCAATTCTTTTTTGACAATAACTGCATTCCTGCCATTGATCTTTCAGGCATTCATCACCGCCAATATGTATATATTCACCGGGGAATAAAGCAAATACTTCAGTAAGTACATTTTCAAGAAATGTGAAGGTCGAATCTTTTCCCGGACAGTAAACATTGGCATTAATCCCCCATTCTGTCCATACATCGAAAGGGCCTCCGGTGCAAGAGTACTGGGGATAAGCTGCCAGGGCAGCCATGGCATGCCCCGGCATTTCAATTTCAGGCACAATTCTTACAAACCTTTTGTTTGCATATTCAATTACCTCTATTATTTCTTCCTGTGTATAATATCCACCATATCGTATACTGTCGGACTGAAGCGGATAATTTGCCATATGTCCGATAACAGTCCCATTGCGCCATCCCCCGATCTTAGTAAGTTTCGGATACTGTTTTATTTCAATGCGCCATCCCTGGTCATCGGTCAGATGCCAGTGGAAAGTATTCATTTTATGCATTGCTAAAAGATCGATCAGTTTTTTAACTGTTTCAACGGGGAAAAAATGTCTGCTGACATCAAGATGCATTCCTCTCCATTTAAAAGCCGGACTATCCTCAATATCAACTTTCGATAATGTAACAGCGCTGTATAGTCCCTGTTGAGGAAGTAATAATTGCAGCAGGGTTTGTATTCCATAGAATATTCCGTGTGCTTCTTTTGCTTCAATAATCACTTTGTCACTTACCAGGAGATGATAAGCTTCATTACCTGCAATATTTTCATTTTTATTAAGTATAATATTGGCAGTGAGGTTATCT
Source organism: Bacteroidales bacterium (assembly GCA_016929525.1). GTDB lineage: Bacteria > Bacteroidota > Bacteroidia > Bacteroidales > UBA10428 > UBA10428. The sequence goes on along the minus strand of JAFGIP010000045.1, from coordinate 67,317 downwards.
TTTGTTTCGGTTATAGCAATGCCATATATTTCGGATAAGAAATCATCGAGATATGAAACCACATATCCGATATTCTCAATTGACGTGTCGGTGTAAATTTTAACAGGATTTTCCATAATAAGCCGGCCTTCCTGTTGGAATAGTTTGGCAGGGGCAGGTAAAAGAGAAACATCCTGCACAGGCAGTAATTTGTTTCGTTTACAGGATAGAGATCCTGTGATTATGGCAAGGAGAAGAAAACCAGATAATATATTTTTCATTTTATTAATTACGTTTTTAGAATTACTAAGCATGATGTGCCTGATCTTTTATGATGTTATTGTTGATATACAAAGCTGCAGCTCCCAGAATAGATACATCGGGCACCTCAGATCGCTCAATGATAAGTTTTTGTGACACCCTTTGCAATTCAAGCCTGCCCAATTTATTTTTTAAATGATCAATGAAGAACTCAAATCCTTTACTAACAGAGCCCCCTAATATAATAGCTTCAGGGGCTATAGAATAAATAATTACCTTAATTAGTTCTGAAAGATGCATGGCATATTCTTCCCATAGCCAGAGCGCATTTTTGTCTCCCACTGTGGCAGCTTCATATGTCAGCTTTCCGCTGACTTTTTTTATGTGGCTGAAAAATTTGCCACTACAGTACATTTCAAAATTTGCATCGCGATAGGGCAGCATACTGTATTCACCTGCACCATTGGCAAGTCCGGAATATATCTTATTTTCTATCAGTATACCTGTTCCGAGTCCTGTGCCAAGCGTAAGACCAACAAGATTCTTATAAGGTGTTCCTTTCCCGAATATTTTTTCACCAAGGATAAAACAGTTCGCATCGTTATTCAGGTATGTTTTAACCTCGTATTTTTTTTCAACTTCTTCTTTGAGATGCAATTCTTTCCATGTAGGGATATTTTTAACATCATACACTACGCCATTTGTTATATCAATAATTCCGGGCACACCAATTCCAATTCCATCAACATCGGGCATAATAACTTTGTCAATAGTCCGGAACAGATTACTTAAAATTTCTTCCTTCGATCCCTCAGAACCGGTGCATGTCGTGGCTTTTTGCGTGATATGACTATTAACTACCAGTCCCCCTGAGATTTTTGTACCTCCAATATCAACTCCAACTATTTTAACATCTTTCATTTTAAAATTCACAAATTATTTTCCTGTAATCTAAAATCAGCTTTAAGTTTCAAATTTCAGCACGCTACCTTTTCTTATATAGTTACAAACAAATTAATTTCTCAGGCTGACCTTTTTCAAATTCAGTATAATTAAAGCTCCTGCCATTAAAGCGATGATTATATAAATAATACCATGTATATATTCATGGAAGATTATTTTACCAAAACCAAACAAACTGAACATAACCAGAATGCAACCGCAGAGCCAGTTCATGAACAGGTATTTATAGCCGGTATCGCCTTTTACATTTTTCAGTTCTCCGCTTATTTTTTTCCAACCTATACCTCCCGGGTGTACTTTGGAGAAAAATTCTTTCAGCTTTTCATTACTGGTAGCTGGTGTCAGGAAGGTGACAACAAGCCAGACCAGAGTAGACCAGATAACAATAATTATAAGGCAGATTTCAAAATCGGAACTGATAACATCGAGTTTGAAAACATACTTTAATACCGGGTATATAAGATATGGTGCAAACATGGCTGAAATCTCACTCCAGGCGTTTATTCTCCACCAGAACCATCTTAGTATCAACACAAGACCGATACCTGCACTTAGCGTTAAAACCAGTCGCCATGCGTCACTGATTCTTTCAAACTGCGTTGTAACAGTCAATGAGAACAGCATAAGGATAAATGTAGTAATCCGTGATACTTTTACATAGGTCTTTTCATTGCTTTGCCGGTTTATAAACGGACGATAGAAATCGTTGATTATGTATGAGGTTCCCCATACAGTTTGCGAAGCAATTGTCGACATATATGCTGCAAAGAATGCTGCAAGTAATAATCCTAAAAGACCGGCAGGCATCAGATCGCGGATCATCATTACGTATGTAGCTCCACGGTCGGGTGCAGCGGGATATATTACAAGAGTTACCAGTGCAACGATTACCCATGGCCAGGGTCTCAGGGCATAATGAGCTACCTGGAACCAGAGTGTTGCCAACAGAGAATTTTTTTCATCTTTAGCCGACATCATTCTTTGGGCAACATATCCTCCTCCGCCTGGTTCGGCACCGGGGTACCAGCTTGCCCACCATTGTACGCCAAGGTATGCTACCAGGGCAGTGATACTCATTTTCAGGAGTCCTGTTGAACTAATACCTGTACCGGCTTCCTTACCAACTGCCGGGAGAAATTCAAATACCCATTTACTTTCTGACAGACTGTTTTTTAATGATTCTATTCCTCCTATTTCCTTTAAAGCAAATATGGCAAGTGCTATACTCCCGGTCATCGCCATAATAAACTGAAAAGTATCGGTAATTGATACACCCCACAGACCTGACAATGCCGAGTAAATAGCAACAAAGAGTAATAGCAGCCCAACATATATTATATGCGCCGAAAGTTCGGCACCTAAAAAATGTACTGATTCTATTCCGAAGAAAGTAAGCCCGGGGAACATTACCTTCAATATCTTCAACATGGCAAGGTTAACCCAGGCCATGACAATTACATTCATGAAAATACCAATGTAAATAGCCCTGAATCCGCGTAGAAAATTAGCCGGCTTACCGTCATAACGTATCGATACGAATTCTGCATCGGTGAGTATGTTTGCCCTTCGCCACAATTTTGCAAAGAAAAATACTGTAAGCATACCACCAAACAACATGTTCCACCACAGCCAGTTACCGGCAATACCATTTTGAGCTACCAGTTCAGTTACGGCCAATGGTGTATCGGCTGCAAATGTGGTAGCAACCATACTGGTGCCGGCAATATACCATGGTAATTTTCTCCCGCTGAGAAAGAAATCCCCGGTACTTCTCCCTGCACGTTTCGACATTAAAATGCCAATCCCGATACTTATCAGAAAATACAGGCCAATTATCAACCAATCGAATGATGATATTATCATACTTTATCTTTTTTGTTATAATAAGTTTTTAATGTGCCGTACCGGCGACCAATGGTTCAAATGTACTATTATTCAGGTTTGAAAATTATATATCAGTCTACCATACCCTCCATAGATTTCTCCAGTTCTCTGGCATGAAGCAGGAATTCATCAATTTTCATCTCTTTAAAAAACAGTAATCCGTGCGATGCCCTTATTCTTGGGCTATCGTTCAGATAGAAATAGTTCTTTCCCAACAAAAGCTGAATAGTTTTTAACTGGTCAACCCATATCTGTTGAGTCAGTTCACTAAATTTTCCATCGTGCTGATAGCTGGGGAAAGAAGCTTCGACCTGGCTCAGATAGCTGTTGGTAAAAGCGTTATCCATTACCCCCATTGCATTTAGCGATACCGGAACAATTACGTTGGCTTCAGCAGGGTGGAATCTGTACCATACATTCCGATACCCCCATATTCGTAATTTCGAAAGATCTTCCTCCTGCTGCCACAAACGTAATGCTTCTGCAATAGTCTGCAGTACTTTATAATGTGTATCCGGTCCGCTGCCTTCGGGATCGAAAGCAAGGCTGATCACGGTAGGTTTAATGGTTCTCAGTTGCTGCAACACAGGTTCAACATCTCGTTCTTTTTTTGGCTGTTCCGTAAAAATATCGCCGGTATAAAAACCTAACCTCAGGTGATGGACTTGTTTTGTTTTAATACCAAGGTAGGCCCATACCAATTCTTCTTCAAACTCTCTAATCATTCCTTTCAGGCGCTGAATATTCGGCGGGTTTTTTTCTCCGTCGTAACTTTTTTTAAGGATAGCCAGTATTTCATTAATCTGGTCTCTGAGCTGTTCAGTATCTTTTACTCCGTATATTTCAACAATTGCTCTTACTATTCTGTGCGACAGCCCTCTTCTGCGTTCCTCAGGTTCACCGGATGCAACCTTGATCAGATAATGGTAAACATCTTTATCCCACTTGTGTTTGTATCCTACCTTAAAGAAGTCGGAATAGTTTACCATTTGTATCAGACCATTATCCAGGAAGTAACGTGTATCCTCAAGGGTGTTTATGATAAACGAATTGGTCACAGCAGTGAATCCGGACGTAAGAACAGTAAATTCAGCCTTGTTGGTTTCATTCCTCATCAACCTGTGTATATGGGGTAAAATACCAAGCATGATATCATCGTGGTGTGGGCCTGTATGATAGTATACCTGGTTGCTTTCACCCTGCATTCCTTTCTTCATTTTATTAAGGGTTGACTGAATAACAGTGTCAACCATCTTTGAATTTAAACCGGGAATCAGCTTACAGTATTTATCGGCCTTAAGGTCATCGATTGTTAAATGATGACCATATTTATCCAGTTTCCTGCAAAGGTCGATTACAGCCCTGTCAGTTTTTTCCTGGTTCCATTCACCTTGTTTATAATATGTTTCGACAGATTCCTCCAGCATTGACGCAGCACCTGATGTCAGATAAAAGCGTGCATTTGGCAATTTTGCCAAAACAGAAGCCGGAAAGAGGTTTGAAGGTTTGTTTTCAAGAGCATCTTTAACCATTGGGGCTTTTGCTTCACCCGATGCAAAAATTATGGCTACACAGTCAGGATTATATGTGATTGTTTCAAGGCCTATGGTAATTACAAGCCTGTTCCTTGAAATCTCAATACCACCCAGATCGGCAGCTGATACTGCCTGTGTTTCAAAATTAGTAGCTGTAAGCCGCGTAGTTGAATGATGATCAGATCCCTTGGTATTAAAAGCAATGTGACCATCGGGGCCAATTCCTCCAAGGAAGAATCCGATACCTCCCATTTCTCTGATCTTCGCCTCATAATTAGTGCACCAGTTATCGATCGCAAAAATCGATTCCTGCTGAAGAAGTTCTTTTGCATTCTTTGGCTCACGGTATCGCAACGATAAATCCACCTGTGAATCAGGGAACATCTCTGAGAAGTGTTTCCCTTCAGCAAGGGCAATCTCATCAGAATTAATCAGTAATGCCTTGTCAGGATCAAGATTGAATCCGTTTAGATAGAATTTTTTCACATAGTTATTAAAACTATTGTGTTGTTTTGAGCTTATCGGATAAAACTCATCGATCTGCACAAATCTCAACTGACTGAGGTCCGGTTTATCATAATTCTCCAGCCCGTATTTAGCCCTTATTCTTTTTCCTTTGGCGGTATTCCAGTTCTCCAGCATATAAACTGTCCAGACAATAAAATATTCCGGTGTTTTTCCGGTAGGGAGAGATATAACTCCTTCCGGATTATGTGAAACCCACTCGAGAAAACGAACGGATGTCAGAAAACCCAGCAATGGAAAATTATCGACAGTGATGTATGGAATATTTGTTTTTAATCTGTGTGGTTCACCATTTTCTATGAACAGTTTTTCAATCTCGGAATACTCTGCTTTCTTCATTTTCTCCTTATAAATATTACTAAAAACTTCTAACCTTCAAACAACTGTTAAGTGTGAAGGGCTGCAAATGTCAGACATTACGTAATACCTGAACCCGTTAAAGTTTTGTTAACCTAATATGTCTAAATCTGCAGCCCTTAGGGAACTAAATCAGCCCTAACCTAATCTAATCTACATCCCACCATAATCTTGTATTCGGACTATCAATACCACCTAAAAATGAATTTATAGCGTTTGAATATGCATTGGCACTCGCTGAAGTAATAATACTAGGATAAGGTATCCTTTTTATAAATTCACCTATGGGTATTTCAGTACTTTGATTACTGTAAATAGGTTGTAGTTGTGGATAACCGGTTCTCCTAAATTCTGCCCAGGCTTCCGCACCATCCGGGAAGATAGCAATCCATTTCTGAGTTATGATCTTTTCAAGTCTTTCCTCATCTGTGGCGGCATCCGCCCAGTTCGGCGTAACTGTAGTTATTGCACTATAGTCATAATCAGAGTTTTTAGGATCTGTATAATCTTCTGGAGTTAGACTACTTGTAAGATAAGCATCTGCACCTCCCAAACCATATTGGCTAAAGGAAGCTTTAACACCATCTTCATACAGGGTCTGAGCGTCCGTATCTCCCATATCCCATCCATTTAATGCAGCTTCAGCTCTCAGGAAATAACTTTCTGCTGCAGTTATTATTACTACGGGTGAACTTTGTCTAAAGTTTATTCCTGAGTAATCCTGGTAAACACTTTTATCATCTCTTAGAATTCCTTGTCGGATTCCTTTATACTGTCCTGCAACAACAGGGTCAGCAGCTGGTGTGAAAAATTCTCCAATCCTAGGATCAGCAAAACCACTTAAAAACGATTCCATATCTGATCCCATCTGGATATCTTTCCAGGACTGACTAATAGTCCAAAGCGGATGAGAGAAATTATGATTGATAGCAAAAATACCATCTGCTTGCTCTAGAACTCCATATTCATGATTAGCAGCCTCCTCTGCTTTTTCCTGTGCAGTTGCAGGGTCTACTAATGAAATGCGCATTGCTAGACGTAGTTTCATTGTATTTGCCAGTTTAATCCACTTAATATAATTCCCTTCAAATGTTGAAATATCAGCATCACCAATTCTGTTCTCAAAATCGGTTCCGATATATGAAGATAAAGTGTCAATAGCAAAATCAAGTTCTTCAAAGAAGGCATCATAAATATCCGGAATGTCATCCCACGCTACATCAGTACCTTCCCCATATCTTGTGTATGGGTAAGGGCCAAAAGCATCTATCATCCTGTGAACCGATATTACTTTAATGATCAAACCTACAGAAAGATAATCACCAGATACAGCTAATGTTTGTAATTCTTCTTCAAACTGCAGCATTGTGGACAATGTAGTTTGAGGAACACTGGCAATAAATCCATTCCAACCATCAACAAGGTTGTAATTTGAGTTATCGCTTGCCCTTCCGAAAAAGTTTGCACTCATCATATATCCAGAGAACAGATCTGCATTCAGATTCTGTTGTACCTGGTACATCCATGAAGTTGTGACTTCATTAATGTTGTTTTCTAATGTAGGAATAAATGATTTTACATTCTGAAAATCAGCGTACAGGTCACTTTCTTGGAATCCTCTTGGATCCACATTCATATCTTCCATTCTTTCTGTACAACCAATGGTGAATATCAGTGGCAGTGCCACCATACATATATTTTTATAAATTACTTTCATGACGTTTCTAAATTATTGAGTTAAAAATTAGAAAGTTACCTTAAGATTAAATCCGAAAGACCTTGTGGTGGGTATTCCAAACATATGAATTCCCTGGAGCCCGTTTCCGGTAGTTGCTGTACTTTCCGGATCGAAGGGAGCATCGTTTTTAAAGAAGAACAGATTTCTACCAAAGGCGGATATAGTAACTTTATCAATTGCATTGCCAAATAAACCTGGTATTGTATAACTAAGTACTACTTCTCTCAACCTTATATTTGTAGCATCATAGACATATTGTGAAGTTACTCCACTTAAACCTCCAGTATTTGTGTACCATAACTCTGTATCAAAAGTTTGTCCTTCGAATACTACACCACCCGCATCTCTAGCTTCACCTGATCGCAAACTTCTGCCATTAGCATCCAGTACCGATTCAGTTATTGAAATAACTTCACCTCCAAATTTTCCGTCTATAAGTATCTTTAACGATAAATTTTTATATGTAAAAGTGTTAGACCATCCAAGTTGCCAGTCGGGATTTGGATTTCCCATGTAAAGTAAAGAATCAGTACCAGTCGGTACAGGCGCACCAGATTCATTAAGTAGCAGGTCTCCATTTTCTTCACGTGCCAGATCAAGTCCATAAAAATCTCCATATGATCCTCCTTCTGCTACTCTTATTTCGGCAATTCTGCCTGCTATATATGGTGTTACAACATAATAATTATTTGCTAGACTATCGTCAATATCTATTACCTCATTTTTATTTTTTGCAAAATTAAATGAAGTCTCATATTTGAAATCTGAACCAACTACTGCCTTGTAACCTATAACTGCTTCTATACCACTGTTTTTTATTTCTCCACCGTTTATATATGCATTTGCTGTTGGAAAACCAACGGGAGCAATAACCTGGAATACCTGATTTTTAATTGTATTGCTATAATATGTAAAATCAAGATTTACACTATTGTTAAACAGAATTACATCGGCTCCAAGTTCAATTGAACTGGTTCTTTCAGGTTCTAATTCGCTTAAAGGCATTACTGTCGGTGCAACTGCAGATCCATCGAATCCTTGTGTATATGGTTGATTCATGTTAGCATATCCAAATGGCAACGCATTACCAACTTCACTATATGAGAATCTGGCTTTGCCAAAATTGAAAATGTTATTTGTGCCGGTTAGTTCGGATACAACAAATGTCAAACCTGCAGAAGGATAAAAATATGGTTTATTTGGATCTGACAAAGTTGATGACCACTCGCTACGCCCAGTGAGATCAACAAAAACAAGGTTTTTAAAACCAATAAGAGCCGTTCCAAATAGTGCTTGTGATAAAACTTCTGATTCTGTTTCATATTTTTCAAATCCTGGTTCCAGATTGCGCACATTAAAAAGGTTTGCAAAATAAAGACTTGAACCAGTTGAAATTGAATTAAACAGGTTTGCATAACTTGTACTATATGTATTACTGAACCCAGCTGTTGCATCTACAGAAACCATGTCAGAAAAGATCTTATTATAAGACAGGAGTATGTCAGAATACATTTGAGTTGCTATCTGGCTTCGTGTAAAATATTCCCCGTTATCCTGGTTAACAACGTTAGAACTTGTAGCATATACGCGATGCTCGAATTTATCACTGACGCGATCATAATTAATACGACCTTGTAAACTCAAATCTTCAGTTATTTCAAGTTTTGCTTTAAAGTTGAAAATCCCCCTGTTCCTTAAACTTTCGTTGTAGTTTTTATTTGTAAGCCAGTATGGGTTATCGGTAGTGAATACTTGGTTAATATGTGCAGTAGGGTAGTTCTGTACGTACATATTTCTTACCGGATCGAATACCTCATAATTATCCCGATAGTATTCGAACTGTTCTGCAGTCTCTGTAAAAAGATATGTAGACAACACAGGATTGTAATATGTACCCAGATATGGCTTGTTTTCAATTTTTTGATTTATGAAATTTGCTCCTGCCTCAATAGTAAGCTTATCATAGGCTTTAGTTGATCCCGTTACCGTAAAATTGTTCTTTTGCATTGTATTTTCTGGAACAATACCTTTTGAACTTGTATTTGCGTATGAAGCGTAAAAACTACCAAGTTCATTTCCTGATGTAACAGAAAGACTATTAATATAATTAGAACCAGTTTCAAAAAAGTCCTTTACATGTGAACTGCTTGAACCATTATCAGCGTTACCCCACGTAGATACTGAGTTTTCAGGGTCTACAGGTCCATAAGTGTCCTGGAGTTCCGGCAGCATTAATGGATTTTCCCATGATGCAGTTGATGAAAATTCAAATTTTGGTTCTCCTTTTGTACCTTTTTTAGTTGTAATTAAAATTACTCCGTTTGCAGCCTGACTGCCATATAGTGCTGAAGCTGCAGCTCCGCGAAGAACATTGATACTTTCAATATCTTCAGGGTTTAAATTAGATACCGCATCACCATTGTCAACTGCATAATAAAATTCGATCGGTTGACCTAAGGTAGAAGTATTCATTGGTATACCATCAATAACATAAAGAGGTTGGTTTAATGAAGTAATTGATTTATTACCTCTTATAATTACTCTGGATGAACCTCCAACTCCTGATGCACTTCTGGAAATACTTACACCGGCAGCTTTGCCAGCAAGCGAATTTATCATATTTACTTCTTTTGCCTGTGTTAATTCTTCTCCATCTACATCTTGCGTAGAATAGGAAAGGCCAATAGCCTTTTTTTGGATACCCAAAGCTGTAACTACTACCTCTTCAAGCCCTAAAATATCAGGAGTAAGTCCGACGTCAATCGTAAATTTTGTACCAACTTCTACTTCCTCAGATAAATATCCGACAAAAGAGAAGCTCAGCACGGCTCCGCTTTCAGGAACCATAATGGTATATTCACCTGAAACATCAGTGATAGTTCCAACATTGGTTCCTTTTAGCACAATGTTTACACCCGGCAGAGGTGATTCGTCTTCCATCGAAGTCACCTTACCGGTAATGGTTTTTTCTTGCGAGAACAAGAAGCTTTCAAATGCAAAGATGAGCATGAAAGCTAATAATAGATTCTTTTTCATTCTTCTAGGGTTTAATAGTGTTAAAAATTTAAATATCTGGTGATACATATTATTGACATGTGGCTAATAGCAGCTTTACTGCCAGTAAACCGTTTTAAAATTTTATTTCCCGTTTTATAAAAAGGGAGCTTTTCTTTAATTAGTGGATATGAGCTGGTTTCTTCATTCGCAGGTTGTATTAGTTTTAGGGTTAATAAATGTTAGTTTTTATTCAAAAATCCGTTCGGTAACAACAGCAATTGCACCCAGAACTCCTGCCTCTTTATCAAATTCCGATATTATGATATCGGTATTTTCGCGGAGTTTAGGAATACAATAGAGGTATAGAGCTTGTTTTATGGGTGTTATTAAATATTCGTTGGCTTTAGATACTCTTCCCCCCAAGATGATCAGTTCGGGGTTGAGAATTTGTACAAGTGTGGCAATGCCTTTTCCAAGGTACTGGGCCATATTGGAAATAAGACTTATGGTAAAGTGATCGCCACTGTTAGCTGCATCAATAATGGTTTCAAGGGTATATTTATGATTGTCTGCATTCAAATTCTTCAGCATCGATTCATTTCCTGCAGCAATGCCTTCCTCTACTCTTTTTGCCAGTGCCATTCCTGAAGCTATGGTTTCAAGACAGCCGTGTTTACCACAGTTGCAGAGTGCTCCCTGGTCGATTATTGGTATATGACTGAATTCTCCCGAAAAACCTGAAGATCCCCGATAAAGTCTTCCATTGAGGATCATGCCCAGACCAACGCCCCAGTCAACATGAAGAACAAGTACATTGGAATGGCCTTTTGCAACTCCGAATTTAAGTTCAGCCAATGCCCGTGCACGGGCATCGTTCTCAATAAAGATTCTTACACCGAGCTTTTCTTCAAATATTTCTCTGATGGGTTTTTCGAAATTCAGATATGTATAATTAATACCTAAGTCGGAATCGATCAATCCCGGCATATTAATACCGATACCAATGATCTTTTCAGAACTGATTTTATTTTCGCTGATAAGCTTCAGTGCAAAGCTGGCAGTCTGATCAACAAATTCCAGACTGCTTTCCAGGGTTTGATTCAGGATCTGAGTACCGGTAATATTTTCATTCAGGTGATTATATATAGCAATGCGAGTAGTATATCTCCCGATATCGATGCCCATGGTATAAAACGATTTATCAGCCAGACCATAAATATTAGGACGTCTGCCGCCACTGCTGTCTCCCTGCCCTTGTTCTTCTACAAGCTCATTTTCAATAAGCTCGTTAAGTATGGTTTGAATTGTAGGAACACTGATATTAAGTTTTTTTGCTAGATATGCATTGGACTGTGGACCCTTGTTGTGCAGGTACCTGATTATACGTTTCTTCTGAAGGATCTTTCTTAAGTCCTTACCTGCGTACTTTTGGTTAATATCGGATTCCCACAGTTCCATGAAAAATTTTTCTTTGAGCGAACAAGATTATTAAAAATATCATTAAAAGTCAAGAACATTTAAAAAAAAATTAAAAAGTAAATTTTAAAAAGAAAAATATTTAATAATCTAGATATATGTAGATATATAAAAAATAGTATTATGTTATTATGAAAGGAGTTGTCAACAATGGGTTGAAAAACCTGTTTTTATCAATACTTTTGTGCTCTGTTAAAAAATCGAAGGCACTATGAGGGATTATGCTGTGAAAATAAGCAGTCAGCTACAACTGGAAGAAAAATATGTAAAAAATGTCATTACTCTGTTGAACGATGGTGCAACAATTCCATTTATAAGCAGGTACCGTAAGGAGATGACCGAAAGCATGGATGAGGTGCAGGTATCGGATGTCAGGGATTTAATGAATAAGCTTATTGAAATTGATAAACGCAGGGAGACCATTTTAAAAACAATTGAGGATCAGGATAAACTTACCCCGGAACTAAAAACCAAAATCGAAGCAGCTGAATCGCTTACAGAGCTTGAAGATCTGTATTTACCCTATAAGCCAAAAAGAAAAACCCGTGCAACTGTTGCGCGAGATAAAGGTCTGGAACCGCTTGCTGCGATTCTGATGAAACAGAAAGAGATGGATATTTACGGTAAGGCAGCTGCATTTATTAATGATGAGGTACCTGATGGAGAATCTGCCCTGGAAGGCGCACGTGATATAGTTTCGGAATGGATCAATGAAAACAAACGGGCACGCTCGTTAGTAAGGCATCACTTTGAGCGAAGTGCTGTAATTATATCATCACTGGTAAAGGGTAAAAAAGAAGAAGGCGTAAAATATACCGACTATTTTGAATATAAAGAAGAACTTTCACGATGCCCGTCGCACAGAATTCTGGCTATGCGAAGGGGAGAGGATGAGGGTATTTTAAAATTATCGATTGAACCCGATGATGAGAAAGTACTGGAGGCACTGGAAGATTTGTTCGTTCATGGTGTGTATGATGTTTCGCAACAGGTACGTATGGCAGTGCAGGATAGCTATAAACGACTGCTTCATCCTTCTATTGAAAATGAGTTCAGGGCCCTCTCCAAAGAAAAAGCCGATGAGGAAGCAATCAGGGTATTTGCCGGGAATTTACGTCAGCTGCTTATGGCATCGCCGCTTGGAGAGAAGCGCATACTTGCCATTGATCCGGGATACAGAACAGGATGTAAGGTGGTGTGTATAGATGAATTAGGAACTCTGTTACACAACGAAACCATTTTTCCTCATCCGCCACAAAGTGATACCAAAAAATCGGCACATAAACTATCGAGCCTGGTACAGATGTACAAGATCGAAGCAATTGCAATTGGTAATGGAACAGCCAGCAGAGAAACAGAACGATTTGTTAAAAAAATGCGTTTCGATCGCGATCTTCAGGTTTTTGTTGTGAACGAAGCAGGAGCTTCAATATATTCTGCATCGAAGATAGCACGCGAGGAATTTCCTCAGTACGATGTAACAGTTCGCGGAGCAGTGTCAATTGGCAGACGACTGATGGACCCGTTGGCAGAACTTGTTAAGATCGACCCGAAATCGATAGGAGTGGGGCAGTATCAGCACGATGTGGATCAGGGAAAACTTAAAGCTTCTCTTGATGAAGTTGTAGAAAGCTGTGTCAATGCTGTTGGCGTTGATCTTAATACCGCCAGTATGCACCTGCTGACTTATGTTTCAGGATTAGGCCAGCAGATGGCAAAAAATATTGTTGATTTCAGAAATGAGAATGGTGCATTTACTTCAAGAGAAGATTTGAAAAATGTTCCATGCTTAGGACCAAAGGCTTTTGAGCAGGCTGCGGGTTTTTTGCGTATCCGTAATGCAAAAAATCCACTCGATAACAGTGCAGTTCACCCTGAAAGCTATCATATTGTCCATAAAATGGCAAAAGATATGGGGGTCGATATCAATAAGATGATCGCTGATGAAGATCTTCAGAAAAAGATAAATATTCAGCAGTATGTTGGAGGAAAGATTGGCATACCAACATTAAAAGACATTTTGAATGAGTTGGTGAAACCCGGACGTGATCCGCGAACAAAAGTTAAGGTTTTTGAGTTTGCCGAGGGCATATATAAAATAGAGGATGTTCAACCGGGTATGGTTATACCGGGTATAGTAACAAATATTACCAACTTTGGGGCTTTTGTTGATATCGGCGTCAAACAGGACGGTCTTGTGCATATTTCACAGCTTGCCGACAGGTTTGTTTCTGATCCGAATGAGGTGGTGCAGCTTAATCAGCATGTGAAGGTCAAAGTACTTGAGGTAGATGTGGCCAGAAAGAGAATACAGTTAAGTCTTAAAGAGGCAGAGAAGTAAAAGGAATTGCACTGGTGCGTAAAGTCATATGAGCCTAATTCTTTATTGTGTAATCTTTTAATCGTTTAACTGTTGATATTTATTGAGGAAGTGATGAAGTGATGAATTGAATCCTCGCTGTGCCAGGGTGTTGAATAGTACACACCCCCATCGAAGATCGTAAAGTATTGGAATGTTATACCTCCCACCCTCGAGAGGGGGAAACAGGGGGTGTGTACATTGCAGTGCAGTTCTATCAAACACGGAGCAAGATTCCTGCCTCGGGCGGGTCAAGTTATGACTTGTGCTGAGTAAAAATTATTAAATAAGACCTGGTCCAAGTTAAAAACTTGAACCATGGTATATGGATTTCGGATCAGGTCTGGAATGAAAACGAACTAAAAAAATTCAAAATGCTTTTTCCGATAAGAAATTTGCTTAAATCAAAATTTCCAGAATGATGATGTAAAAAGTACCAGTACGGTAAAGATCTCTAATCGGCCCAGTACCATAAAAAACATAAGTATATATTTAGTGATGCCGGAAAGAAGAAAATAATTGCCTGCAGGTCCGGTGAGCCCGAATCCGGGCCCTACACCTCCAAGACACGTTGCTATGCTGCCCACGGATGTAGGAAGATCTGATCCCAGCAGCATTAATAAAAGCATTCCTGAGGTTACAATAATAAGATAGATAATGAGGTAGCCGACTATTCTGTTTATATCATTTCGGATAATAGCATTACCGTTATATTTAACGTTGTCAATAATGTTAGGATTAAACGCTTTCCTGAAGCTAAGCGCTATATTTTTCCTGGCAATTGCAATTCTGATGATCTTAATTCCTCCACTGGTAGACCCAGCGCATCCGCCAACCAGCATTAAAAGTAATATTGTGGCTTTGGAAAAAGGTGTCCAGCTATTATAATTCGCTGTAGAAAATCCCGTTGTAGTAAGAATAGAGCCAACCTGGAAAAATGATTTTCTGAATACGTTCTCGAAGGGTTGGTGCTATTGGGCCGATTCGCTAAGTGTAACTATTACTCCGGCAATAACCAGTATCGAAAAGTAGAGTTTTAATTCTTCGTTTGTTATGAACTTTTTAAATTCTCTTTTTATCAGAAAATAGTGAAGGGTAAAATTTATCCCTGACAGGATCATAAAAATGAGCACTGTATACTGAATATACTTTGAGAATCCTTCAATACTGTTATTCTTTGTTGAAAACCCGCCAGTTGCCACTGTTCCAAAAGCATGACAAAGGCTGTCGAAAACATCCATTCCTTCGATGTGGAGAAATATTGTTTCAATAACTGTAAGAAGCAGGTATATTAACCAAAGGCGTTTTATGGTATCAATAAGTTTGGGTTTTATTCGCTCGAAGATTACAGAAGAACTTTCAGCACTAAGCAGATGCACACCTCCGCTTTTAAAGAACGGGAATATTGCAAGCATAAACAGTATTATTCCCATACCTCCGATCCAGTGTGTTTCGCTTCTCCAGAAAAGTATCCCCCTTGGGATAGCTTCAATGTCATTTAAAATTGAAGCTCCGGTTGTCGTAAATCCTGAAACTGATTCAAATAACGCATTGGTGAATTTTGGTATAGCAGTGCTGATTAAAAATGGCAGTGTTCCAAATAAAGAAAGAAATATCCAGGCTAAAAATACCAGGACATAACTATCCTTTCGCGTGGGATACTTTCCATTATTCTTACTGGTTGTAAAGAACAGAATTACCCCGGAAGTGCAGGTAATAATAAATGAAAGAAATATGGATTTAAAACTGCTCATATCGTAAATGACACAAATCAGCAGATCTATGAGCATGAATCCACTTTCAAAAATTACGGCCAGTCCCAGCAAATGGATAATCGTTCTGACGTTAATCAGATCTTTAATATTATTCATTTCAATAAAAAACCTGACCTCAATTAATCGATATCCTCTTCATTTGCAGGGTTAATTACTTCAAGTATTTCATTAATAATGGATTGAAGCCGCTTGTCGCTTGTTGAATTTGCCAACTCTTGCAACGGACCTAAATCATTTACATAAAGACATAGTTTATATCTTAGCCAGTCATTATGAATTTCGGTCGCCAGCTTCTTAATAATTTTTGTATCTCTGACCCTGATGGCGGCCTCTGTCCTTATTTTATCGCTGGCACCGTTTAATGCTATTTTTTCAAGCGTGTTTTTATCAGAAATATTATTCAGGGCGATAATACTATTTACATCTTCCGATCTGTCCTCGGCAATTTGTTTAAGCATTTCCTGATCTTTAAGTTCAACAGCAGCCTGTAGTTTTATTTGTTTATCCTGATTTAGTTCAAGGTTTTTAAGTACTTTTCGATTATTTGATAGTGTGGCTGCTTCAAGCCTGATCCAGTCATTTTCAGAGGTTTCAGCGATTTTGTAGATTATTTCGGCTTTTTTTATGTACTGCAAAGCATCTTTGCGTAACCCGAAATCTTCTTTCTCATCATTTATTAATGATTCAAGTTCTTTGTCTGTTAAATCCTTTAAATTTCTAGTCATCATAATAAATTTATATACCGTTATATTGTAATAACAATATTTACTAAAGGAATATTGTTGTAAAAAATGTTAATGTAACTTTATTAGCAGGACTGTTATTTCTAAATCAATGGTGGAGGCAGATCTAATAAAAGAAATGATAGATGTTGTAAGTAATTATCTGAAAGATCGGTAAGATCAAAGATCTTACTATGAATATTAAAAAGATAACAGCGGTGTGATATCTGAACAACAGACTTATCTATGTTATCATCCTTCTCCGGGTTACTCAATGTTCCTTCCTGAAGGTGATATTCACATAACTCACTTTTGGTTACATTGAAGAATAATTCTGAGGGTATTTCGGAATTGTCCAGACTATAATCCAAACCGAAATTGACCTGAAAATATTCGTAAGAATTACCCAGATAGAAAAGGAATACAAATAATATCAGCGCTAATGCTCTCATAATTTAAGTGCATCAAAGGTAATAAATAGTTGGGTTCGTTGTCCTTTAAATTTTGTTAACAGGTAAATAAATGTTAATCCCGTAAAGACGAAATTCCCACTGGCGTGCATTCTTTGTTCAACGAAGCTTTCCTTGAGCACTGTAACTTTTAGTGAAAGTGCTAGCGAAGTTGAATGATGCGTGACTAATTTACTGATTACAGCAATGTGCAAGGATTTGCAATTTTGGTCATTATAAATAAGTATACAATAGATTCCGCACGCTTTATAAAAGCGCGCGAGTTGGGTATAGGGCAACTGACACTAGTACTTATACAGTAGATTCCGCACGCTTTATAAAAGCGCGCGGGTTAAGTGATCGCCTGCAGAACAAATATTATTTTGAAACAACTGATTTTCGCAATTATATATTTTAATAATTTCTATGATGTTATTATTTTAACAACCTTCAATTAAACGCCAAAAGACTCATGATAATCAATTCACAAATCTCAGTTTCAGGAAATGAATAAAACCGGAAGAATTTTAATTGTAGATACCCTGCGCGGATTCGCACTATTATTAATTGTATTAATTCATTACGTAGAACACTTCGATTTCTTTATGAATCCCGAAATAAACTTCCTCTTTTCGCAGGAAACCGACAACAGGGTTATGGAGTGGATCTTCATTATAATAAGCGGTAAAGCATATTCCATTTTCGCATTGTTATTCGGATTTAGCTTTTTCATCCAGATGGATCGAAAAAAGAACGAAGGGGTCAATTTTATGGGAAGGTTTATCTGGAGGTTAACAATATTGCTGTTGATGGGGTTTATTCACTCATTAATATACAGGGGTGATATTTTACACATATATGCGCTGCTGGCAATACCGTTATTATTCATCTACAGGGTGAATACAAAAATTTTGCTTTGCATTTCCGTTCTTCTTGTTCTGCAAATACCAATGATTTATCATTTGATCAGGTCATTCAGTGTACCTGAATATGAATATGCAAACAAAATTCCCCAGTACTGGGCAGAAGGTAACAATGTGTATGCAACGGGGAATTTTGTTGATGTTGTAAAATATAATTTCTGGAAAGGCAGGATCTCTGTGTGGGCATGGACTATTTATAACGGCAGATACCTGCAGCTTATTACACTTTTTATAGTGGGTATGATCCTGGGAAGAACCCGGGTTTTTGAAAAGATATCAGATTATAAGCGATCTTTATTTAAAGTGTTGGTAATTAGTATTGTTCTGTTTTTTGTGTTTTATTATTCAGGAAAGTTCTTTACAGACAGTTCATATACCCGACTGCAATTATCGCTAATAAGTACTATTTTGACTTCTTATTCCAATCTCGCGATCACATCTGTTATAACTACATTGATTATTCTGATATACCTGAAATTTCAAAATGCTTATATTTTCAGGCTTTTTGCCGCTTATGGTAAAATGAGCTTGTCGAACTATATCTTTCAGGCAGTTCTTGGTGTTATTATTTTTTACGGTTACGGGTTTGCATTATACAAATACCTCGGATCGACATGGAGCCTGATTCTCGGATTAATGATCTTCACATTGCAGGCAGTCTTCAGCGATTACTGGAATAAGAAATTTTATTATGGACCTTTAGAATGGGTATGGCGGGCATTAACCTATATGGACTTTGGAATAAGGTTCAGGAAACCTTCTGTTTAAACGGAACTTATTATAAAAATGCAGGCAGGGGTTTGGCAAAGTTTGAATGATGAAGTTTATCCACTGGCGCGCTTATGTTAAGTGTGCCAGTCTGTTATTTGACAACAATAACATAGGATTTGTAATCCGAAACATTTACATTTGTCAAGGATTAAATTCGTTAATGTCAGAAAAATACAAAGTCAGAAACCCTGAAGGATTATATTTTATTACGTGTACTACAATAAACTGTGTAGATCTTTTTACTAGACCGGTTTATAAACATATTATTATTGAATCATTGGAACATTGTATACATAATAAAGAATTAGTTATATATGCCTATGTAATCATGTCAAATCATATTCATCTAATCGTCAGTTCAGGTGAAAACTTCAGATTGGCAAATACAATCAGAGACTTCAAGAAATTTACAGCAAAGAAGTTCATTACAGCCATAAACGAATATCCGGAAAGCAGAAGGGAATGGTTGTTAAAGAAATTTGCCTTTGCTGCTAACCGGATTAAAAGAGGTCAAAATTATAAGATATGGAAAGACGGATTTCATCCTATTGAATTGACAACAAGAGAAATTCTCGAACAAAAACTTAATTACATCCACGAAAATCCTGTAACCGAAGAATTGGTAGTAAACGAAGAAGATTACAAATATTCATCTGCCATAAACTATGCTGGCGGTATTGGCCATCTGCCAATAGTACTCGTTAAATAGATACCGCACGCTTTATAAAAGCGCGTGGGTTGGGTATAGGGCAACTGACAATAGTACTTATACAATAGATTTCGCACGCTTTATAAAAGCGCGCGAGTTGGGTATAGGGCAACTGACACTATTACTTATACAATAGATTCCGCACGCTTTATAAAAGCGCGCGAGTTGGTTTATAGTTCTGATCATTTTAAATAAGTATATAATAGATACCGCACGCTTTATAAAAGCGCGCGAGTTGGGTCGTCAGATATCATTCTTGAAATTCGCAACATCCTTGTTGGAACATGCAGCGTCACTTATAAAATTTCCAATGTCGCTTATGAAAGAAGCGATATCATTTGTAAAAGAAGCAATATCATTTGTGAATTACGCGATATCATTTGTGAGTTACGCGATATCATTTGTGAAATAAGTAATATCAGGTTGCGTCTAAAAATCTGTATAATCACATTAGTGATCCTCATATAGTTGTTAACCGGCTTGTTTATAAATAAATACGTGCAATATGAAATCTTATTAATTTAATTAGTCAAAAATATCTTGACTTTAGATTTATTAAATTATAATTTGCCTCAAAATCATTGAAAATGAGAGTAATTATAATATTTATCGTGCTTATGTTAAGCTGTAGTTTAATGTCACAGGATAAGCATATTATCCTTGAGATTGATCAAACCGGCATTAACGACTGTATAACCAATATTGAAAATACATTTCTCGAAACCGAAGTAAAGGTATATCCAAACCCGAACCGCGGAATGTTTTCGATTGAAGTTGATGGGAATATTAATGAACTAAACTTAAAAGTCATTGAGATCTCAGGTGCAACAGTTCTTGACCAACAACTATTTTTCAATAAAGAAAACAGGATACAGGAAATAAATTTAAGCGACCGTAAAGGTGTTTACCTGCTAATAATTTACAACGAAAAAGCCCATTATGTCAGCAAAATCATTATTGAATAAAAAAGATACAAACTTTCGAATAAACTTATTCTTTGTTTTTATCCTCTCTTTATTTTGTGTCGAAACCTATTCACAGGCTGTATATTATGGTCCGGATGAAACAGTGAATAAAGGTGATACCATTATGATAGAGCTCAGGGACTATTTTGGCAATATTCAGTGGCAAAAGTCTTATGACCTTGTTAACTGGACAGATATTGAAGGTGCCACAAACGACACGATTTATGTTGTTGCGGACAGCTCTGCTTATTATAAAGCCCGTGTTACAGTAAGCGGTTGCCCGGCATACAACTCAGACACTGCGAATGTGAATGTTATTAAATACAAACGTAATGTATTTGTTGTTGATACAAATGTGATAACACTAGTGAGCGATTCGCTGGAACTTGCTGATGGACTTTATATATATGAAAATGCTGACATTGATGATTTTGAAGTAGGGCAGGTGCTTGTCAATTATGACAATGGGGGTTATTTAAGAATTATTATTCATATTGTGCAAGATGGAGATCAAGTGATTCTTTTTACTGCACAAGGAAGACTGACGGATCTTATTGAAGACGGTACTATAATTGATTCTATCGCACTATTTGGAAATGATGAATATCCAACATCAGCAGCCAGTAATATCTTCCCGTCAAGAATAGATTATTTAGCTGAAGGAGCAAGTATTAAAAGAAACAGTAAGTATGAAGAAAGCACTCAATTTGATCCGATATCAATCAGTCTTTCAAACTTTGAATTATACTCTGGTAATGTTGAAGGAATTAGTCTAAATGCAAGGATTAAGAATGGTTTGATTCAATTCACACCTACAATACATCGTAAACTGGATATAGGAATTTTTCCACCTTTTTTATATGAATTTATGCTTTCAGCAGAAGGTGAACTCTATTTTGATTGTGATTTGGAATTATTATGTGATTATCCGCTGGAGTATTCACGCGAAAGAATGGTTTATAAAAATACCTATCCTATTCCCATTGGAATTTTTGTAATGGTAATTGAACTCAAGCTTTTTGTAGGATTTGAAACATCACTTGATATTAATGGGAGTTTCACGACTGGATTTGATGCAACTCAGTCGTTAGAAGTTGGTATTGATTATTATTATAACAGAAGGGATGAATGGCAGCCTATTTGGGAGCAAAGGAGTGACTTTAATATGCATGAACCAGATTGGGATTTACATGGAGATGTTGCAGCCAGGGCTTATGTTGCACCAAGAATAAGCGTCACATTTTATGAAGTTGTTGGTCCTTATTTGGAACTTGAACCATATTTACGATTTGCTGGTGAAGTTGAACTATCTGAGCTGTACTGGCATTGGTTATTAGCTGGTGGAGTGGATGCCAACGTTGGAATAGAGGCTGAGATATTAGGATATAGTTTACCTATGCCTCCTCCGATGAATCTGGCAAGGTGGGAGCAAATCATTGCAGAAGATGAGGGATATCTGAATACTGCACCGGATGCTGATTTCTACGTTGATCCTTCATCTGGTACCACGGCAACAAATTTCAGATTTGATGCCTCTGATTGCAGCGACAGCCAGGATCCTGTATCAGCGCTGCAGGTGAGGTGGGACTGGGAAAACAATGGGAGTTGGAATACAGGATTTTCAACAAATAAAGTTACGTATCATCAATATTCAACTCCCGGAACATATACAGTGAGGATGCAGGTAAGAGATAGTGGTGGATTAACAGATGAGACAACACGTTCGGTACAGGTAAATGAAATAAATACGCCACCGGATGCTGATTTCTACGTTGATCCTTCCTCCGGTACAACAGCAACAAATTTCAGGTTCGATGCCTCCGGATGCAGCGACAGCCAGGATCTTGTGTCTGTGCTACAGGTTAGATGGGACTGGGAGAATAATGGAAGCTGGGATACCGGGTTTTCAACAAATAAAGTTACGTATCATCAATATTCAACTCCCGGAACATATACAGTAAGGATGCAGGTGAGAGATAATGGTGGTTTAACAGATGAGACAACACGTTCTGTTCAGGTAAATGAAGAAAATACTGCACCGGATGCTTATTTTTACATTGATCCTTCATCCGGAACAACTACAACCAATTTCAGATTCGATGCTTCTGCATCCAGCGATGGCCAGGATCCTGTATCATTACTTCAGGTAAGGTGGGATTGGGAAAATAATGGTATTTGGGATACAGGTTGGTTAACAAATAAGGTTGAATATCATCAATATGCGACTAACGGAACATATACTGTTAGAATGGAGGTAAGAGATACAGAAGGTTTAACTGATGAAACAACCAGAACAGTTCAGGTAAACGAGGAAGAAATTCCAACCCCGGTCATTGAATACCTAAGTCATTCAATTGACGATTCCGATGGCGATAATGACGGTCTTGTTGAGCCGGGTGAATTTATTAACATGACCATTACACTGATCAACAACGGCGATGGTGATGCACATAACGTAGATGTTATATATTCGACCGATGATCTGTATGTAGAATATATAAGTGAAGTCCAGGATGGTGAAGTATATTATGGTGATATTATGGCGGGCACTACCGATAATAATCCCGGTTTTACATTTACTGTCTCTGAGGACTGCCCGGAAAAAGATGTAGTATTTTCACTATATATTTGTGCACATTCCGAGGATTTATGCTGGGAAGATGAGTTCACGGTGCATGTTTATCCCGGATCAGGGGCCACAACAGGTACAGTTACCGACTACGACGGCAACGTATATAATACCGTTAAAATCGGCAATCAGTGGTGGATGGCAGAAAATCTGGAGACAACATATTATTCTGATGGAACGCCTTTGGTAGACGGAACAGGAGTTGGAAGTATAACAGGTGATTATACGACAAAATATTGGTTTGTTTATAATGATGATATAGCAAATAAAGAAACGTATGGGTTGCTATATACTTGGGCTGCAGTAATGAATGATGAATCCAGCAGCACTGCTAATCCCAGTGGTGTGCAGGGTGTATGCCCGAATGGATGGCATGTTCCGAGCAGTGCAGAGTGGGTTGAATTATCAGATTTTCTCGGTGGAGAGGAAGTTGCCGGGGGTAAATTAAAAGAAATCGGAACAACTCATTGGACTTCTCCAAATACCGGGGCAACAAATGAAACCGGTTTTACAGGTTTACCTGGTGGCGTAAGAGGGTATAGTGACGGTACTTCTTATAATATGGGAACAAACGGTTACCATTGGTCTTCACAGGAACTTGATTATATGTACTCCAGATATGCAGGTCTTAATTATTTGACAGATCGATTTTATCCGAGTACAATGAATGGCACAAGAACTAATGGCTTCTCAGTACGCTGTGTGAAAGATTAATGAAAAGCATAATTATAAAATTAACCCAGCTCACCAAGCTTCTTCTGCAGAAAATCATCGGAAGAATCGATTAATAATTCCGCCCAGATTGGAAAATGGTCTGATATCTGGTTTTTTCGCCACGGGTGTTTGAAATATGACTTCAGATTATCAGGGTCGTTCATGTTCTTGTTTCCGGTATAATCATCTTTCATTTCTTTCCTGTAAATGCTTTCCTGCCCAAGTCTATAAATATAGTTAAACGGATTGAACACTCCGCCAACGGTTTCATTATTATTATTCCTTGCCAACTTAAAATAATTGTTGTTTGTAAAAAACAGACGATCGTATACCTGAGTTTTAGATACATTAGTGTCTTTGCCTTTTAATCCTTCTACCTCGAAATAACCTGCATTATTAAAAAGTGCTATTGTATTATCATCTTTCTCTGTACCCCTGTAAAAATTACAATCTCCCATAATTACAAGGTTTTCATTCCAGAGTCTTTTATTTTGTTTTTTAAATTTAAGCATATTCAACAGTAGAGTGACTTCATTGCGGCGCCTTTCAACATCCTCTGGTTTATCTTTTGGGTGCAGGTGAAGATTTATCAGCACAAATGATTTCCATCTTGCAGTAAATCCGGTTATATAAGGTGTTCTTTTAAACTGATCAATCGGTGAACTGTCAATTATTTTCTTCCATGGCACCAGCTCGCCGGCCAATCCAGATAATTTCACTCTTTTATTATTATACAAATAAGCACTGCGCTCTGAATTACCGTCATTTCCTTCGGTAATATCGTTCACTATAAAGGACCAGTCATTACCTAATAGACTACTGATGATCTCCAGATCACGCATTCCGGATTTAATCTCCTGAACGCCTACCAGATCGAAGCTGTTAATAATTTCAGCTATATAAAAATAAGTCTCGGGCAATCGCTGTGTTGTGTGTCCGAATTCTTTTAAATTCCAACTGGCAATAATAAGATTCTTATCAGCAATTTTTTTAGAAATGTTCGTGCTTAATGCTGTTCTGAGATCAAGCAGGTTCTGTATTATTCGCTTTTTGGTAACTGTATCCAGTTCGGAAAAAAGCAAAGCATAATCTTTTTGATTAAAATCGGAATCGGGGCGAAGATCATTATAGGTCGGCATGGCTTCTTTGTATTAGATTGATAAGATGTTGACTCGCTATAACCTGAGAAAAGCATACTCAATTTGATGACGGTAAGGTAGTATATCTGAAAATATTAATCAAGTCTGAAACTAACTTATTTTCAAAGAATTAAATTTATAATTATAGGATTTTATATAAATTTTCAGACGTGTTATTTGAACAGGATTCTGATAAATTTTACTTTTTTGTAATATAAAAATCAAAAAAAAATCCTATCTTTTTGTTGAGAAACAACCGGTTCTGATAAAAATCATTTAAAATATCTGAACATCACCTGTCTTTCATCATTTAGTGTATTGTTTAATTTGAGACAAAAAAAAATGTAAATGTCTCCTGTAAGTAAAAAGTTTCAGTTCTTACTCTGTGTAGTTGGGTTTTTGGGTATTAGTAATTTCTCAGTTTTTGCAAAGGAAAAAGCTGTTCAGTTCGAATATCTCACAACCGACAATGGTTTGAGCCATCAGACTGTGGCAACTATTGTCCAGGATTCTACAGGTTTTATGTGGTTTGGGACCAGGAATGGTTTAAACAGATATGATGGCTATACTTTTAAGATCTACAATAGTGATAAGAAAGACAGTGTGTCAATTCCCGGTGACAGGATTGAAGATCTTCTGATTGACAGTAAAGGTAATCTGTGGATAGCACATAACAGGGGATATAGTATTTATAACCGGGAGCTGGATAATTTTATTAATTACAGTGGTGTTTCGAACGATGAGATACAGGCAAGATCAATAGGAGTAAGCAAAATATTCGAAGATAAAAAAGGCAGAATATGGCTTGGCGTTTATCAGTATGGTCTTTGTCTTTTAGGAAGCGATAATAACATTGTAAATGTATTCTCACACCTCAGTCAGGGACCAAATGTTATTTCTGATAATACCATATATGCCATTGAACAGGACAGGCGTGGATATATATGGCTGGCAACCAATGGAGGCGGATTGGATCGCTTTAATCCGGTGACCGGAAAATTCAAACATTTCGATATTGATCCTGAAGGGGCAGACCATGAAAGCCCGATTATTTGCAGGGATCTGGTAAAAGATGCAAAAGGTAATATCTGGGTTGGTTCTTATTCTGACAGACTTTACAGGATCAGTATCAGAAATACGGGTGAGGTAAATTTTATCAGGTACAATTTGCAGACAAACATACCACAACCCAGAAATATACTGTCTTTGTGCTCAGACGGACAAGGCGGTTTCTGGATAGGAACGGAAAATGAAGGTTTAAGTTATTTCAATATTTCAAACCTTAAAACACAGAATTACAGGTTCGATGAGAATATTCCGGGATCACTTAACAGTAATTCGGTTCACTCGATATATATCGATAAAGCCAATAATTTATGGGTTGGTACTTATACCGGAGGAATAAATGTATATAAGTCTAACAGGAAAAATATTGAGACCTATAAAAAGATACATGGCAATCAGAACTCGTTGAGCTATAACGTTGTCAGCTGTTTTTATATGGATTTTGATGGTAAATTATGGATTGGAACTGACGGAGGAGGCATTAATGTCCTGGATAGAAAAACGGGCAAGTATAAACACTATACAACTAAAAATTCAAATTTAATCGGAGATGCTGTTCTGGATATCGGATCTGATCGCGATGGAAATATATGGGTAAGCGGATGGGGAACAGGTTTAAACCGTTATAACAGGAATACAGGTTCTTTTACGTTATTGTCTGAGATTAATGAAGGTGTTTCCAACCATAACATATTTGCCACTTATGTTGATAGTAAGTCCAGAATCTGGGTGTCATTTGCCAGTGTCGGTTTATCACAGTACGATTCTCAGGAAAAAAGATTTATTACTTACTCTACGAAAAACAGTGGTATCCCTAATGACTGGGTAATTGATATAAAAGAAGATTACAAGGGAAATATTATATTGGCTCATGTGGGAGGATTTTCCGTTTTTAATACTGAAACAAAACGTTTTAAAAATTATACGGAAAGCGAAGAAGACGGACTCAGCGACGGCCACTGTCAGGTTTTATTACAGGCTCGCGACTCTTCTATATGGATTGGTACAATAAACGGTTTGAACGTATTTGATCCTGTGACGGAAAAATTCGCACATTATTTTGAAGAAGACGGACTCGCTAACAATCGTATTACAAGCCTTGTAGAAGATATGCAGGGGAATATCTGGATAGGAACCGACAATGGGATCTCTAAATTCAATCCTAAAGATACATCGTTTTATAATCTTCGTTATACCGACGGGCTTCAGGGAAAATCATTTATCAGAAGAAGCAGCTGTATTACAAAAAACGGACAGTTGCTCTTTGGGGGCACTAAGGGATTTAATATATTTCACCCAGATAGTCTTGGAGGTAATACAATACCTCCGGACGTTGTTATAACAGGTTTTTCCGTTTTTAATGAACCCGTTTTAATAAATGCTGAAAAAGGAATTTTAACTAAAGACATTAATGAGTGCGACAAGATAACTTTGAATTACAATCACACTGTAATTTCATTTGAATTTGCTGCACTAGATTATACCACACCTGAGCAAAACCAGTATGCTTATATGCTTGAAGGGTTCGATAAAGGCTGGAACTATGTGAAAAATAAACGAACTGCAACTTATACAAATCTCGATCCGGGAACATACAATCTGCGTATTATAGCTTCCAACAATGACGGCGTTTGGAATTATGAGGGTAAATCATTACTGGTTATTATTAAACCCCCGTTCTGGAAAACTTTCTGGTTCATTGCCCTGATAAGTATTCTTGTGTTTGGCATTTCTTATCATTTAATTCGGGAAAGAATAAAAAGCTATAATTATCAGCAGCAATTACTGGCAAAGAAAGTAAAAGAAAGAACATGTGAATTGCAGGAAGCAAATTTATTGCTCGAAGAGAAGCAGGAAAAAATCAATATTCAAAATGAGGCAATTAAAGAGCAACACAAGAAATTAGAGGAAAAAAACGCGCGCTTATTGCTTCAAAGAGAACAAATACTGGCACAAAATAAGGAGCTTGATAAACACAGAAATAAGCTTGAACATCTGGTAGAGCAGAGAACCAAGGAACTTGAAAAAGCACTTTATAAAGCTGAACAATCTGACAGGTTAAAGAGCGCTTTCCTGGCAAACATGTCACATGAAATTCGTACACCAATGAATGCGATTATTGGTTTTGCTTCGTTACTGCGAGATGAAGATGTAGACGATAAAAGCAGGGAGCAATTTATCAATTTTATAACATCGAACGGTGAAACTTTGCTTGTCCTGATTAACGATATTCTCGAATTATCTAAGTTACAAGCAGACCAGATTACGTTGAATTACAGCACAGTTAATATTCATAATCTCTTTAGGGAAATAACAAGTGGCTGGCAGTTTGAGGCCTCAAGAAAGAAATTAAAATTAAAACTTTCAATGAGTAAAATATCACAGTCCCTGAATGTTTATGCCGATAAAGAACGACTGAAACAGGTTATTAATAATCTGGCAGCCAATGCAATTAAATTTACAGATAACGGGTTTATAGAACTTGGAGGTGATATAAAAGATAACCTTATTACTTTTTATGTGAAAGATACAGGTATCGGAGTTCCAAAAGAATCAGGTGATGATATTTTTGATCGTTTTAGGAAAAGTGAAAATAGCAATGATTTGTTTTATAGCGGAACCGGATTAGGACTGGCAATTTGTAAAAATCTGGTAGGATTGTGGGATGGTGAAATTTGGTATGAGTCGGAGTTAAACAAAGGGACTACTTTCTATTTTACATTACCTGTTCTTAAAATACCGGAAACTGATGAAAGGAGTGAAACTCATAAATGGAGTTCAGAATATCCGGATATGAAGAACAAAGTAATTTTGATTGCCGAGGATGAAGATACAAACTTTGATCTATTAAATATTTATTTGTTAAAGACATCGGCAAAAATTATCCGTGCTTTGGATGGAAAGGAAGCAATTAGCAAATTTGATCAATTTAACCCTGATATCATACTTATGGATATAAAATTACCGGTAATGAGTGGTTTTCAGGCAACAAAAATTATTCGGCAATCAAATCCGAATGTCCCGATAATTGCCCAAACTGCATATGCCTTTGCTGATGAGGTAAGAATGATTAAGGAATCCGGGATTAATGATATTCTGGTTAAACCGATTAGCACAGTTCAATTGGCAAAAGTGTTGAATAAGTACTTTAGATAATTCATGTTATTCGAACTCAGATAACATCTTTCAACCGATTAGAATAACAAGTTAATTTATTCGGCCGAATTTGAAATATCCTGGTATTTCATGAAATATTAAAGAAACTGATTATTTAATAGAGAACAAATTCCGGAGTCGGCGGGATACAAGAAAAGCATACAATGTGTCAGTCCATTTTGGGTACCAGTCATTCATAATAATCATTCCTTGCTGCTTAATAGATTAGATAAGCAATTTCTGTTTTGGCTTTCACTTTTTCTTTTTCAACTTTCTTTTCATAATACTCTGCAAATGCTCCAATCAAAATGGCAACAAGTATT
The DNA here is from genome assembly GCA_016929525.1 of Bacteroidales bacterium. GTDB lineage: Bacteria > Bacteroidota > Bacteroidia > Bacteroidales > UBA10428 > UBA10428. The sequence goes on along the minus strand of JAFGIP010000045.1, from coordinate 37,903 downwards.
ACAGTCAGTTTAAGTGCGTTTACCTTTTTCATTTTCTTTTATTTTGTGGTTCAGTTGTAACACACATAAAAAATAAAATACCCTGACTGACATTCATAAATATATTTCCTGATTAAGAAACATTATATTAGCGCAGTTTATGCAATGATAAATGAAGAACAGAGTCCTTGCCGGTAAGAATTTACAAATAATCTTCGGTGTTACCTTATTTGCAGTCATGGGAGTTTCGAGTATAACGCCGGCATTTCCCCAGATAATAAAACACTACGGACTGTCTGTAAAACAAATCGGATATTTAATCACAGTATTCACTCTTCCCGGGATTGTATTATCACCATTCATGGGAATACTGGCCGACAGATACGGACGAAAACCTATTCTACTGATATCACTGTTTTTATTTGGAACTGCCGGATTTCTATGTGCATTTCAAAAGGATTATAACGGATTACTCGTTATGAGATTCATACAGGGTACAGGTGCTGCTGCATTGGGACTGCTGAATGTTACTCTGATCGGGGATATCTATGAAGGAAAAGACAGGATAAAAGCAATGGGTTATAATGCCAGTGTATTAAGTATTGGTACCGCTTCTTTTCCTGCAGTGGGAGGTTTTCTTTCATCATTTGAGTGGCATTATGCTTTTTTTCTGCCGGTGTTGGCAATACCTTATTTATTGCTGATTATTATACGGCTTGACACTCCAGCCATTCACAACAATGTTTCTTTAAATAATTATCTGAGGAATGTTGCGAAAACAGTAAACAGAAGAAATGTTTGGGGGCTTTTTATTTTAAATATTCTTGTATTCATTATTCTTTACGGGGCACTGCTTTCGTTTTTCCCGATATTAATGGAAGAACGTTTTAATGCCGATTCATTGATTATCGGAATTTCTATGTCGATGATGTCGGTAACTACTGCTGTGAGTGCTTCACAGTTAGGCAAGATAAGAAATAAAATAAGATCTCAGAAACTGCTTTACTCCAGCTCTATGCTGTATGCAGTTTCATTAATACTTCTTTCAGTTGCGTTTAACTGGCCCGTTTTAATCGGTGCGATAGTTATATTTGGGATCGGACATGGATTTCTTATTCCGAATATTCAGACAATTTTAGTTAGCCTTGCACCTCTGTCTGAGCGTGCAGCTTTTATGTCAATAAACAGTATGGTGCTTCGTATAGGACAAACACTTGGACCTCTTACTGTTGCATTTTTTTATATCGATAAGAATATACAACCCGTATTCTGGTTTACAGCATTTGTTGCACTGATAATGATTGTTTTGATAAGAACTATGGTCGGTGACCCTGATAAGTAAAACGGATTCACTAACATCTGTTTCATTGCCGGCAGGGAAACATATTTTAAAACTGGTTGTTTTAATGTATGGAAATATGAATTTTTATTTTATCTGTTTTAAGTAAGAAGAGCTTATTTTATTAAAATATGTTTACCGGTTTAGTTGTTAACACGTTGTATATTTGCTGCCTGATATTTTTACCCGGTATAAAAACAAAATGTATGATTCCGCCGAAGGCAAAGAAACAGACTCAAGAGCTTATAATACATGATCACAAGAGGATTGATCCGTATTTCTGGTTAAATAAAAGAGAAAACCCCGAAGTGCTGGAATACCTGAAAGCAGAAAACGATTATACTTCTGAGATGATGAAAGATACAGAAGGACTTCAGGATGTCCTTTTTAATGAGATAGTCAGTCGCATTAAGCAAACAGATATGTCGGTACCATACTTTTTAAACGGCTACTATTATTATACCCGCTATGAAGAAGGTAAAGAGTATCCGGTTTATTGCCGCAAACAGGGATCACTTGATGCTCAAGAAGAGATTATGATCGATGTAAACATTCTTGCCGAAGGGCATGATTTTTTTCATGTGTCAGGAATTACTGTGAGTGAAGACAATAAATTAATGGCATATGGTGCAGACACAACCGGCAGGAGAATTTATACCATACACTTTAAAAATCTGGAAACAGAACAGATTATTCCGGGGAATATCGGTGGTACGACAGGTATGGCTTATTGGGCGAATGATAATAAAACTGTTTTCTATACTTCGAAAGACCCTGAGACATTAAGACCTGATAAAATTTTCAGGTATCAGCCCGGATCAGAAGAAAAGTCAGTGCTCATCTATGAAGAAAAGGATGAAATATTCTATACTTTTCTATATAAAAGCCGATCAAGAGAATACCTGGTAATTGGTTCATCATCGACACTTACCGATGAATACAGAATTCTTAAAGCCGATAATCCGTTTGGTGAATTCAGTGTTTTCCAAAAACGCGAACGCGGCGTGGAATATTCCATTGGTCATAAAGGTGATAAGTTTTATATCAGAACAAATCTGAATGCAAAGAATTTCTGCCTGATGGAAACCCCGGTTGGAGCAACTGCCAGGGATAATTGGAAAATAGTTATTCCGCATCGTGAGAATGTACTGGTTGAGAGTTTTTTAAATTTTGATCATTACCTGGTAGTTGATGAAAGGATCGATGGCAATACTAATCTGAGAATTATTGATTCGGATAAGAATGATGAACATTATATAAAGTTTAATGAAGAAGTGTATACTGCATGGATCTCTATAAATCCCGATTTTTCCGGTAAACTGCTGCGCATTGGTTATTCATCACTGACAACTCCGATTTCTACATACGAATACAACATGAAGACCAGAGGAATGAAACTTTTAAAAAGACAGGAGATAGTTGGTGGTCATAATCCGGATGATTACGAAAGTAAACGTCTGTATGCTTTGGCGGGTGATGGGAAAAAGGTCGCTATTTCAATGGTATATAAAAAAAATACTCCGCTTGATGGTTCGGCGCCGTTATTACTCTATGCTTACGGATCATATGGGAATACTATTGATCCCACATTTGGAATTGCCAGATTAAGTATGCTCGACAGGGGATTTGTTTATGCTATTGCCCATATACGGGGCGGGGAATTTTATGGACGGGATTGGTATGATGATGGAAAACTACTTAACAAGAAAAACACTTTTACCGATTATATTGCATGTGCGCAATACCTGGTGGATCAAAAAATTACACAAACAGACAGACTTATGGCGATGGGGGGCAGTGCCGGTGGTTTGCTTATGGGTGTTGTCGTGAACGAACGTCCCGATTTATTTAAAGGTGTAATCGCCGCAGTTCCCTTTGTAGATGTGGTAACAACCATGCTTGATGATGATATCCCGCTTACAACCGGTGAATATGATGAATGGGGAAACCCGAATGACAAGAAATACTATGAGTATATTTTGAGTTATTCACCCTATGATAATGTGAAACCACATGATTATCCAAATATGCTGGTAACTGCAGGTCTGCATGATTCCCAGGTTCAATACTGGGAACCGGCAAAATGGGTGGCTAAGTTGCGGGATATCAAAACAGACGATAATTTACTCCTGTTGTATACCAATATGGATGCCGGACACGGAGGTGCATCAGGCAGATTCAAACAGCATAAGGAAACAGCTCTTGAATACGCTTTCTTATTAAAACTTGTTGGTATAAAGAACTAAACTGTTGAATGTTATTCCGGTACAGCAAGCCTGCCAAAGAAAACAATTGCATTGGTTGTCTTTTCTCTTATTGCAAATATAAAAGGACGATTAACATTCATGATCAGCTGATCGGGAACAGAAGTAAATGAGATTTCAACAGAAGTCACCGCAGCAGCTTCAGTTCCCTCCTCATCAACTTCAACAAATCCTTTATGCTTCACTTTGCTTATATATAAATCAATATCGTTTATAATTCCTGAAAAATCAGCATTGTCAGGATCAAAAGCTATTTCCATCCCCATAAGCGACAAAATCTGATTCAATTCTTTTTCATAATCAAAACTGAATTTCGGGAGATAGAAATCAACTTCAATGTCGTTGAATGAGGCCATCCAGTTATTCCATTGTTCTGAAGTCATTTGTTCCAGAATATCATCAACAGTATAATCCGGACGAGGCAAAAGTACTACCATACTGAAATTTCCTCTTCCATAGTCTAGTTCGGCAGCCTGAAGAAGCTCATTTTCAAAATAACCAACAGGTTCCTGGTAATTCATCATTTCAACTTGCACTTCGTTATCACCGGTTAAATAAAATAAACTTTCACGTGTATTTTCAGAATTGAATTCTGTTGTCCAGGTTCCGTTGAAATAAATGGCATTAATAAGAAACATCAGGTGGTCCGGATTGATCTCGTCGACAATGTCGGGTATTTTGTTGTTGGTATTCTCCGCTACCCAATCGTTAATGATATCCGGGGCCTCCGGTGAATCAAAATCCAATGCTGTTATTTCTGCATTATAGTATTCTTCATTTACTTCTAAAAATTCTTCTTCTATCACATATCCCTGGCGGTACCAGATTGAATTGGCAATATCCAGGATAACTTTTGCATCTGCTCCGGTTAAACCTTCTATCAGTGTTTTAAAAGATGAATTGATATCCTCAGATGACAAACCGGACATATGCAGCCCTGTTTCCATGGCTTCTTCGGTTTCGTTTCTGGCTCCGTTACGTGTCATTGCCAAAGCCAAAGCGATACTTGTTGGCGATATAAAAATATTTTTATCTGCAGGTTCATCCTCTGCAATTCTTGTAAAAATATCAATCCCGAATTCATTGGTAGATTCAACAACTTCCTGTTCCTTATCCGACAGCTCGATCTGAACAGGTTCCATTGGACCGTCGTTAGTATCTTTTTCTCTTTCACATGCAAAAGAGAACTGTACTAAAGCCATTAATATGATAATATTTCTTTTCATGGTTGTTTTATTTATGGGGAAGATGTTTTTCATGGTAATTGGTTGCGTGTTAACTACACAAATTTATCTAATTAGATCAGGTTATTACATTAAAAATCTTGTAAATATTCCGGGAACATTTCTTTTAGATACCAGTTAATAATAATACTGTTATAGTTTTCATAAGGAAGAACCCGTTTAAGATCGTTGTTCAGTTCTTTGAACATTGTTTCTGTCATTTTTGAATAATAAGGCCAGTCGGATCTGAATATTAATTTCTTTTTATATCCGCCCGGGAGAAATGACTTGATCAGGTTTTTCAGACTTTGGAGTTTTAACTGTCTGTTGGATGGATGCAATTCTTTCTCAAAATTTAATTGATACCTGTTGAAATAACGGCTCCTTAGACAATTATTGTATAGTTTCATGCCGCTTTTATATAATGGAGAAAGCGTTCTGAAAAATTCAACCAGCTCATTATCCCAGAACGGAAATCTTACCTCATACCCGAAAAAAACAAATACCTGTGATGAGTTAATAATGAACTTTGCAATTTTTTCTTTAATATCCCAATCTTCCAGAATGCTATAGCCAAGGTAATCGTCAAATTCTGTGATTTGGGTTTTTACCGATTCCTTAATTTCAATTTTTTCTTGTTTTTTCAACGGATATAAGAAAAACTTGGTTTTCAGTATTCCGGCTGCGACGTTATCAGGTTTTATTTTTGATGAGAACACCTTAACGAACTGACTGCCTCCCAACAGATCACCGGAATGACCGGGAAGGAAAACTGAATTTTCCGGTATCATGCCATTCTTTTTTAACTTCTCAACTGCCAGATATTCCTGCAGGTAGAACATTGATACGGCGCGGCTTGCTAATGGAAAATAATTTAAAAACTGAGTCTCCTCTAATAAGTTTCTGTTGTTAAATTCTTTTTCATAATCAATGAAATGCCATTTAAATCCCAGTTTTTTCGCAACAGTTTCCGATACCTTTACTTCTTTATTTTGACGCCCGTAAGTAAAGCAGATAGTATTGTCAAATCCCAGTTCTTTTAATTTGCATGCAATCAGGCGTGAATCAAAACCTCCGCTTAATGGCAATACCGGTGTTTTTCCGGTAAGTGAATTCCCTGATTTTTCGAACGCATTATTTAAATACCTGTACATTTCTAACTCCGAGTCATCATAAGTCTGAATCTCTTTTCGTGTTGTTTTATAACTAAATAAGATTTTTGACTCAATACCGTTCTCTTTAAGTTGTAACAATTCTCCTGCCTGAACCTGGAAGATATTCCTGTAAAGAGTTCTGTTCCCGGTTACTATTCCTGCAGCCTTAAATTCGATATATGCACTTTTATCAGGTTGTACCTTATCATTGGTTAATTGTTCAGGATCGTCAGAAATAAAATATCCTTGATCAGTTAATCTGTAAAAAACAGGGAAAAATCTTGATTTATCAGAGTATATATACAAAACGGATTTATGCTGATATATCAGACTAAAAATACCATTAACGTTTTTAAGATCATCAGGTTTGTGTGTTTTTAAAAATTCATTAAGATATTTCAGCAGAATACTTCCTGATTTAAATACATTTCCTGCATAAGCATACCCCTTAACCCAGAGATAATTATCATGGTACCATTTGAATCCGTTGTTGTGTATTAGATTTATCACTGAGCAAATATTGTATGATAACAATCTGTAATCTGACTGATGATCTGTTTATCTTCAAAGCGACGTGCATGTTCTTTAAGGGCCGGTTCTTTAAACCGATCCTTAAATTTAATACCCTGAAGAATACCCTCTGTAAAAGATTCTATACTGTCACTTTGAACAATTATTCCTGTTTCCGGTGTAACAACATCATCCGATATTACATCGGTAACAATCACAGGGGTCCCTGCCGCAAAGGCCTCAATAATAGAAACGGGTTGTGCTTCATTTAAGCTCGATAAAATCATATAATCTGCTTTCAATAATTCATCTTTTACTTTTTCTTTTGACAGGTACCCAAGGAAGCTGACGTGTTTTTCAATTCCCAGTTCATCAGCCATTCTCTTATATTTATTTTCATCCTGACCTTCACCCGCAATGAACAAAATTATATCGGGAGACTGATCCAGTGCTTTTTTAAAGGCTTTTAACATGATGCCGATTCCTTTATACTCCAGAAAATTTGTCAGTGTGAAAAGAACAGTTTTTTCTTTTTGCTCTTTTTTCGCTGATCCCTCAAAGTATATAGAATTTGCCATGTTTGGTATCACCCTGAACTTAACTTCTTTATCAGTGAATGATGACATTGTTGGAATTAATAATTTTGAGACCGGAATAACCAGATCAATGTTTTCAAGGGCATTTTTAATTAACGGTTTGTGCCAGGTCTTTATTTCCTTCTGATGTGTTTTACTGTTAGCATTAAATCTTCCTCTGTGCTCGGTAACTACTACAGGTATATTATACTTCTTCTTTATTAAAGTTGCTGCAAAACCTCCCCATACAACACTATGTGCATGAATTAAATCAGGGGCACCATATTTTTTGAAATAATCATCAAACGTTCGTATGGTCATTCGAATCCACCGCCTTACATTCTGTTTCTCATTTTTAGGTATTCTCCATAGTTTTTTTCTTACAACCAGCAGAGGACCTTCCTTATTATATGATACTCTGAAACGCGGTTTAGATTTTGAATCCGTGATCTTTTTCAGACTTGTCTCCTGTGTTACCAGAACATGCACCTCAACACCGGCTTCAGTAAGTGCTTCGCACTGATCTTTAAAGAAACTTCCGCCATTGGGAGGGTACCACGAAGGAATTACGAGTATTTTCATTGAATTATCGTTTTATTCCTGTCAGCATTTAATAAGATCCTATGATACCATAGCAGCGTTGCCCCCAGCATAATAACCCCTGAAGCTGAAAACAGGATTATTGCAAGGTATATATTATTATAAAGTATCCCGGTTGCAAGTGAAATTAATCTTAAAAACAAATAAACAATATCAATGATCAAGGCTTTTTTCTGCCTTTTAAAAGCCATTGGGACAAATGCAAAAGGTGCGCAAAGTAAAACGAAAAATATCCAGGGCAGGATAATTCTTACATAAACACCCGCTGTATACCATTCACTGCCAAGAATAATTTTAAATGCAAAAGGTGCGATTAGAAAGATAAAAATAAAAGGGATTGCTGAATATGCTACAATTCTTCCGATCGTTTTTAGGAAAATGCCGGTAAGGGGTAATTCATTTCTGTTTCGTTCAACTATTTTTTGTGACATTACCTGTGAAATGGAGTTGGTAAATAAGTTCACGGGACGAAACAGCAAAGTAAATCCAACAGAATATAAACCGGTGATATCGTCCCCGAAAAAACGACTGAAAGCAAATATTGGAAGATTTCCTGACAGGAAATTGGTAAATGCATGCAGCAGATTAAATCTTGGGAATAAATTGAATTCCCGGGACACGTTTTTTATTTCGGAGATTCTTATCTGTTTTAATATATTTCTGAATTTGTTTTTTAATATCTTGATGCCGAAATATATCGTACTGATTATTTGCGATGTGACAACTGCTGCAATAAGTCCTCCTGCAACTGCAGCTATTCCGAGTAACAGTCTCAATACTGTATTTGCAGTACTGTTGATAACGAGATAACCCGCAACGTTTTTAAACTCTTTATAACGTGTTCCTGTTAAATTCAATATCTGGCTGAAACCGGTGAAAAGAACCATCAGACCAACGAACGGGAGAAAATCTTTAATATTTTCAGAACCAAGTAGTATAGATATTGGTCTGTTCCATATAGTGGATATTGTAAAAACAATAAGACTTGTTATTAAGCATATAAATGTACACAATGCAATCAGGTTAAAGCTTTTATTTTCTTTCGGAGGCAGTAAAATGGCATACTCATATCTTCCTGTAGCCAGTATAGATAAAATTCCGGAGGTGCTCATAAAAAGAGCCAGTACACCAAAGTCTTCCGTAGAATAAAGTCTGGTTAATACAGGATAGACCAATAACGGCAGAATTTGCGAGATACTATTTCCGGTAAGCAAAGTCGCGACGTTTTTTCTGAAATCCGATTGTTTCCAGTTTAAAATACGTGGCCGAAAATTCCTGAACATATTTACATCAGTGAATTAAATTCAATTTCTTCACCCTGCCTGACTTCGCGTAATATTCCGTTTTCGCATTTAAGTGTCCGTGCCGGAAATTTCTTAATAATGTTATAATTATGGGTAGCCATTACAACAGCTCTTCCGTTGTTGCAGATATCTGTAAGTATCTTCATAATATCATCAGAAGTATCAGGATCAAGATTTCCAGTCGGCTCATCGGCAAGAATAACTTCCGGTTCATTCAGCAGTGCGCGTGCAATGACAACACGTTGCTGTTCTCCTCCTGAAAGCTGATGAGGCATTTTATATCCTTTAAATTCTAATCCCACCTTTGTTAATACTTCTTCAATACGATCGTTTATTTCTTTTTTGTTATTCCAACCGGTAGCACCCAAAATAAAAGCAAGGTTGTCATGAATACTACGGTCGATCAGTAACTGAAAATCCTGGAAAACTATACCCAGTTTTCTTCTAAGAAACGGAATTTGTTTCTTTTTAATATTTTCAACATTAAAACCACAAACAGCGGCCATACCTTTTTTTAACGGTAATTCTGCATTTATAGTCTTAATAATACTCGATTTACCAGTGCCTACTTTTCCAATCAAATAAACAAATTCATCTTTTTGAATTTCGAAATTAACATCAGACAGCACCAGGTAATCATCCTGGAATATTGAAGCATCGGTAAAAGTTATAACCGGGTTATTTTTCATTCGATTTTTTCTAATAGAAAAACAGTTACTAAATAAGTGGCCTAAATTAAAATATTTTCAAGAATTAACAGTTTTATGTTAATTAAAAAGGGAAATGCTTCGGTACTTAGTTTGAGGTATTCTGTAAATTTATGGACTGTTATAATTTGGAATAGTACAATGCGCAAAATCTGCCTGATATTTTTAATAACTTACTCCCTGGTAAACTGTATTAAAGCACAGCAAACACTTTCACATATTAAAGTCGACCGCGATTTTGAGCGTGGTATAGAATTACTTGAAAAAGAAAAATACAGCACTGCTCAAAAGTTATTTGAATCAGCTTATGAAAGAAACAAGAATAACCTTAGCTATATTGCTGAACAGGCCAATTATTATATTGCGTATTGTGCTGTAAAACTCTTTAATGAAGACACAGAGTTCCTTACATTTCGTTTTATTGGAGAAAACCCTGAAAGTCCTCTTGTAAATGATGCATATTTCAATCTTGCCGGTTATTTTTACTCTCTAAATAAATGGAAAGATGCAATTAAATATTATGAGCATACAAATCCGGACAGGCTGGATCGTGAACAAATGGCAGAGCATCACTTTAAGCTTGGTTATGCATATTTTATGACAGAGGATTACAGCGATGCCAGGCTTGCATTTTATAAAATAAAGGATATCGATACCAAATATACTCCACCGGCTTTGTATTATTATTCCCATATTCATTATGAAGAGGAGAATTATCAAACAGCATTAAATGGTTACCTGAGATTATTAAAAGATAAGACCTTTGGTCCTATAGCACCATATTATATTGTTCAGATCTATTATAAGCAAGGCAGATATAAAGAACTTATTGATTTTGCTCCGGGAGTTATAGAAAAAGTGACAAGCAAAAGACTTGCAGAAGTATCGCACATTACAGCGGAAGCGCATTCGGAACTGGGATTATATGAAGAATCACTCCCTTTTTACCAGACGTTCCTTGACAGTGCAAAAACCGTAACAAAAGAAGATAAATACCAGGCAGGATATTCATTTTACAAAGCAGAACAATATGACAGGGCTGTTGATCTGTTTAGCTCGGTTTCAGGTGCGCAAAGTCAGCTTGGACAGAATGCTTCCTATTATCTTGCCGACTGCTACCTGAAAAGCAATGAGAAACAAAAAGCAAGACTGGCATTTCAGTCTGCATCAGGGATGGATTATGACCCGGTTATAAAACAAGATGCACTCTTTAATTATGCCCTGATTACCTATGAACTGGGAAGTGATCCGTTTAATGAGGCAATTTGGGCATTCGAAGAATTTATCAAACAATATCCCGAATCGAAACGAATTAATGAAGCATACCATTATCTTATTCAGGCTTATCTGAGTGCTCATAACTACAGAAAAGCACTGGAATCACTGGATAAGTCAGCGCTGAACACACCTGAATTAAAAACAGCATACCAAAAGATAGCCTATTACAGAGGTGTTGAATTATTCAATAACCGTGCTTATAAAGAGGCTTCAATTCATTTCGACAAATCACTGAAGTTTGGAAATAATGATAACTTGTTAAAAGCTAAGGCACATTACTGGAAAGCTGAGTCACAGTTCCGGATAAATAATTTCAATGAAGCAGTTACTGAATACAATGCATTTAAAAATACAACGGCATCATACACTCTTGAGGAATTCGAAATTGCGGATTATAATATCGGATATTGCCGGTTTAAACAAAAGAACTATGCAAGTGCCATTGAAAACTTCAGAAAATTTGTAACAAATGCTGATCAGGAACTGAAAAATTATACAGGTGATGCTTTAATTCGCATTGGTGACTGCTATTTTGTACAGGCAGAATATTATCCGTCAGTTGATTTTTATTCAAGGGCGATAGAAAAAGGAGGACCAAATACGGATTATGCACTGTTGCAAAAAGGTATTTGCCTCGGCCTGATCAATAAAGATTCAGAAAAAGTAAATACGCTTTCACAACTGGTTGCACAGTATCCGAATTCGAAGTTTGCCGATGACGGCATATACGAGATGGCACAGAGTTATATCAAATTGCAACAGATCGATAAAGCGGTTGCACAGCTTAAAAGGCTAATAGCTGAAAATCCTGAAAGTCCGTATGCTCCAAATTCGTATGTTCAGCTGGGCCTGCTTTACTATAACAGGGATAACAACACCGAAGCAATTAAATATTATAAAGAAGCAGTAAAACGCTTTCAGGGTACACAGGCATCTAAAGATGCACTATTTGGACTGAAAAATATATATGTCGACCTTGACAGGGTTGACGATTATTTTGCATTTGTAAATAGTCTTGAGGGTTCTTCGATTTTTGTTAGTGCAGATGAACAGGATTCTCTGAGTTATATTTCCGCTGAAAAACAGTATATGGCTGGTAATTGTGAGGCATCTGCTAAAGCATTTAAAAAATATATCACAAATTATCCTAATGGAAGTTTTTTATTGAACGCGCATTTCTTTAAGGCCGACTGTGATTATCAGAATGGTGATTTTGAAGAAGCCTTAAGCTCTTTTAAATATGTAATTGATCAGCCGGGAAGTGTGTATCGAATGCAGGCATTGCTTGGTTGTGCCAGAATAGAATCTCAGAAAAAGAATTATAACAAGGCATCAGGCTATTACAGGGAGATCCTGCAAAACAATCCCGGGATCGAGATAAAAAAAGAAGCCTTAATAGCAATGATGGAATCACAGTTTCAGGAGAAGAAATATTCAGATGCACTTTCTTCGGCAAAAGAAGTTTTAACTCTTGACAAATTAGATGAATTTACTGAGAGAAAGGCCCGTTATATTGCCGCAAGGTCGTTACAGGAAGAAGGAAGAGATGCCCTGGCAATTGATGAGTATAAATTAATAGCCGGCGAGGTAGTTAGCACAGAAGGTGCTGAAAGTAAATTTCGCATTGCTGAATTATATTTTAACAGAGGCGACTATTCAAATGCTGAAAAGCAAATTATTGAATTTAGTGAGAGATCATCGCCACATGAATATTGGATTGCGAGAAGCTTCATACTCTGGGCCGATATCTTTGCTGAGCGCGGAGAGTACTTTCAGGCAACTCAAACCCTGCAAAGTCTGATCGACTACTATGAGAATAGTACAGATGGTATCCTGGAAATGGCCAAAGTAAAAAAGGCAGCCATAACTGAAATACAGGAAAGAAAAGAAAAACCTGCAGAGAATCCGGAGCTGGAAATTAATATCGATTGAAATGATTCGTGAAAATCAAAATATAATAGTCTTTTTGCTAATTCTTGTTTCTGCTACATTTTTTATAAATGTAACAGCTCAGGACCTGAATAAGGAAGTGTATGTAGTATCATCTTTCAAACCAGAGGTTAGCGATGCCGGCAAAATAGGAAAATTACCTGTGATAGATGATACAAGTACATATAAACCAAAAGCAGATTACACTGTATTGCCTTCGCGGTTGAAATCATCTTTTGAGCTGCGCCCGATCAAACCGGCAAAGATGGCAGGGACACCTCTGGATAAACTGTATAATAGCTATCTGAAAGCCGGTTTTGGTAATTATAATACACCGGTGGCCGAGTATAGCATTCATAATCTTCGATCAAAAGAATATTCCATAGGAGCGTATATTTTTCACCGATCTTCATATAACAAAATTAAACTTGAAAATGGCCATAAAGTGCCGGCAGGGTATGGCAATAATGACATTCTTCTATATGGTAAAAGATTTTATAAGGATGTAAATGTAACCGGTGATATCGGCTTAAACACAAGGCGGTTGAGACATTATGGTTATAATGTAGATAATTTTGATACTGTTCCTGATCTTGAAATTAAAGATATCAAACAATCATTTTTTAAACTGTATGGTCAGGTCGGCGTTTATTCTGCCGAGGCTGATTCAGGAGCATTTCAGTATACACTGAACCTTAAGGGAGAGTATTTTGCAGACCATTTTTCAACCAAAGAACCAAACGTTGACTTTAATTTATCTGTAAGCCATCTGATAAAGAGTTTCAGGCTGGGATTAAATGCATCGGCTTATTATGCTTCATTCTCTGCTGACGGAAAAGATTATGGAGACGGGATTTTTGAAATAAATCCATATGTAAAGAAGAAGAAAGAAGAATGGGAAATTAAGCTGGCAGGAAGACTGTTTGTTGAAAATAATGAAGAGAACAATATTTATATTTTTCCCGAGGCATCGTTAAGAATCCGTATAATAAACCAGGCATTGTTTACAAAGTTCGGTGTAACCGGATATTTGGAAAATAACAGCTATCAGAGCATGTCGGATGTGAATCCGTATATTACCCCGGGTGTGCAGGTTGGCAATACTTTACACCGGTTTGTTGTATATGGCGGCATTGAAGGGCATTTAAGCAGAAATACAACTTATCATGCCCGGGTAACATTTGATGCGATGGAAAATGCACCGTTTTTCGTTAATGACACCATATCAGAGCTGGAAAATACCTTTAACATAGTATATGACCAAGCTGATCTTATAAAGTATTACTTCGATTTATATTATTCCCCGTTAAAATACCTCGATTTCGGTATTCGATCAAATGTATACTCATATAAAATGGCAGGTATTGAAAAACCCTGGCATAAACCTGCATACGACCTGAATTTTACAACCCGATATAATTTCAGGGAGAAGATCTATGCCAGTGTTGAACTTTTAACATTAGGTAAGAGATATGCACAGGATCTTTCGGGAGATGGTGAATATTTTACACTTGATCCGATATTTGATCTAAACTTAAAAATAGAATATAAATACTCAAATATTCTTACCGGATTTTTACATTTCTATAACCTGGCTTCACAGCAATATTACCTTTGGAACAGGTATCCCGGCCAGCGTATTAATATAATTCTGGGTATAACCTATAAATTTTAAAAATCAAATTCCTGTAAGTAGTTATATGCTAACCCATTAGGGTGTTAAAATATTGTTGAAAATTACCGGTTTTTTCTGCTTGTTAATGTCTGATATCAGCTTGAATTTTACTATATTTGGTGAACATTTACAGACTGATAATCAAGTGATTTGACAGATATCATTTTAATTTTTTCACATCTGGAATAAAGATAACAGTAAACCTAAAAAACTACCTGGAATTTTTACTGAGCCAACAGATCATCCTTTTTCTGATCTGACAGTCAAAGGGTTTAGGCTTTATGTATAAAAAATGAAAGAATATGAGCAAATTAGAAAAGGAATTGAAAAAAGGGAAAACATCCAATGAATATTCGGCAGAGAGTATTCAGGTTCTTGAAGGTTTAGAAGCAGTAAGAAAGAGACCTGCTATGTATATTGGAGATGTTTCATCGAAAGGTTTACACCATCTGGTATACGAAGTGATTGACAATTCAATAGATGAGTCTTTAGCCGGTCACTGCGATCATATTGAAGTTATAATAAACGAGAATAATTCAATTATTGTAAAAGATAACGGACGCGGTATTCCTGTCGATTTTCATGAGAAAGAGCAACGATCGGCACTGGAAGTTGTGATGACCGTGCTGCATGCAGGAGGAAAATTCAATAAAGATTCTTATAAAGTTTCCGGCGGATTGCACGGAGTAGGGGTATCTTGTGTTAATGCTTTATCCAGTCACCTTAAAGCATTTGTGCACAGAAATGGGAAGATCTATACCCAGGAATACCAGCAGGGAAAGCCCTTGTTTGATGTTAAGGTGATTGGTGAAACCGATCATACGGGAACAGAGATAATTTTCCAGCCGGACCAGTCAATTTTTGCTGTCACTGAATTCAGTTTCGAAGTTCTGTCTTCACGATTACGTGAACTGGCATATCTGAACAAAGGTATAAAACTGGAACTTAC
The DNA here is from genome assembly GCA_016929525.1 of Bacteroidales bacterium. GTDB lineage: Bacteria > Bacteroidota > Bacteroidia > Bacteroidales > UBA10428 > UBA10428. The sequence goes on along the minus strand of JAFGIP010000045.1, from coordinate 22,417 downwards.
TGATCTGCGTGAACTGGAAGAGAATGGAAATGGCGGTGAGTATCCTAAAGAAGTGTTTTATTCCGAGAATGGATTAATTGAATTTGTAGAACTTCTTGACCAGACAAGAGATAAGCTTATTGAAAAACCCATCTATATAGAAACGGTAAAGAATGAAACGCCGGTTGAAATTGCTTTGAAGTACAATACTTCTTTTTCTGAAAATATACACTCATATGTGAATAATATTAATACTATTGAAGGGGGTACACATTTAGCTGGTTTCAGACGCGGACTTACCAGAACGCTTAAAGCATATGCTGATAAATCAGGCATGCTGGCAAAATTGAAGTTCGATATTAACGGTGATGATTTTCGTGAAGGGCTTACAGCAATTATCTCTGTTAAAGTTGCAGAACCTCAGTTTGAAGGTCAGACCAAAACAAAACTTGGTAACACTGAAGTAATGGGATCGGTTGATCAGGCGGTAAGCAACATGCTGGGGCACTATCTCGAGGAAAATCCGAAAGATGCCAAAACCATTGTGCAGAAAGTAATTTTGGCAGCTCAGGCCAGACATGCTGCACGAAAAGCACGTGAACTGGTACAGCGAAAAAACGTATTGTCCGGCTCCGGCTTGCCGGGTAAACTGGCCGATTGTTCAAATCAGGATCCGGGTGTAAGTGAGATATTCCTTGTAGAGGGCGATTCTGCAGGTGGTACGGCTAAACAGGGTAGAGCCCGTGAGTTTCAGGCTATTCTGCCCCTCCGGGGTAAAATTCTGAATGTTGAGAAAGCAATGCCTCATAAGATATTTGATAATGAAGAGATCAAGAATATATTTACTGCCCTTGGTGTAACGGTTGGTACAGAGGAAGATTCAAAAGCACTGAACCTCGAAAAGTTGCGCTATCATAAAGTTATAATCATGACCGATGCCGATGTTGATGGCAGTCATATCTCAACCCTGATTATGACCTTCTTTTACAGGCATATGGAAGAGCTGATAAACCGCGGTCATCTTTATATAGCTACTCCTCCTTTGTACCTTATCAAAAAGGGAAAACAACAACGCTACTGCTGGACTGAAGAACAAAGATTGCAAGCCATTGAAGAAATGGGACAGGGGAAAGAAGGGAATGTGGGTATTCAGCGCTATAAAGGTTTGGGAGAAATGAATGCGGAACAGTTGTGGGAGACTACCATGAACCCTGAACAAAGAACGTTAAGGCAGGTTACCATAGAAAGTGCTGCTGAGGCCGACAGGATATTCTCAATGCTGATGGGTGATGATGTCCCTCCCCGCAGAGAATTCATCGAGAAACATGCTAAATATGCAAATATTGATGCATAGAAACATTTTTGAAGTTATCAGTTAGTATGAAGTATTCATTCAGTATTGAAAGAGGCTGTCAGCAAAGTTATTAATTAGCTTATAGCTGCGAATTCTCAAAAGCATAAATTCCGTTGTTTACCGGAACACAAAAGTTTAATTTTAAGAAAGTTCAGATTACAGCATTTAAATGTTTTAATGTTTTTGTGGCATAAAAGGTACTTATAATACTGCCTTTTTCTTATTGATAACTTTAACTCAATTAACAATTCTTCTAACATTGTTTTTTATAATTTAGGGTGAACGCAAAGGTCCGGATTATGAAGAACAGAATTTTAACATTGCTTGTATTTGTTCAGGTAGTATATTCAGGGTATTCCCAGGTTGCAGAAATGAACTGGGAACTTGATTATGAGATATACCTTAAAATGTCTAACGACTCGAACTATACTTATGATATTCGGGAATTATTTCATATTACCGATGTTCAGAATACCGACTTTTCTACTGAATTTGTATTTTATCCTGTATCGCCGGGCGCAGAATACTCCCAACGGATAAATGAAGGGAAAACGGATACCACATCGTTTAAAACACTGTGGAGTGCTCTCCATGCAAACCTTGGCGGCGGATGGATACATTTCACAAACTGTATTGCATACGCACTGGAAACACAATTGCTGAATTTGCAGGAACCCATTTTAAAAAGACCGCAAACCAAATGGAAACCCGATCCTGTTACCGAAACGTGGAAAAGAACAAAGAAATGGAAATATTATATTCCGGTAAATCAGAAAACAGCGATCAAAGAATATAAACTTCGACAGGAAGAAAATGCCCTTGGAGATATTAAGAATTTACCGGCAAGCTATATAGAATTATTTTTAAATACCTCAGATAAAGAATATCTGAAATTAAAGGGAAACAGGGAGTATAATGAGGTGGCAAAAATCGATCTTGTAAAAATTATACTGGGGGCAAATTATCTGGGTGAACCACAAATCAATTATATCAGTAATGCTGTGAAAAATGCCGTAAAAACATATTCAGCAAGTAAATTGCCTTCTGTTCTTATTTTCGATGAATTTGATGCAGCTGCGGCAATGACACTCGATGTCGATGGTTATAACATTGAATCGATTGTGTTCAGGGCAACAGCCAATCTCGATGATGATGTCATGAACCAAAGGAAAGAAGAGATTGAGAAAATAGTTGAAAATATCAATACATATAATAAACAGGCATTTCAGAAGAGATTAAAGTCTTACTACAGCGATTAACAATAATTGATAATACCTTGGAACTGTCTTTAACCCGGAAGCAACTTAACGAGTGTAAAGTATACCTGGATCCGCTGATCAGGGAAATTCGTGCCTCGGGAAATACCGACAGAGCTGCCTGGTCAATGAAATATCTGAAGAATCAGTTCACATGCCTGGGGATAGAGGCAAAGATTTTCAGAGGTATTATAAAGGATTTTTTTAAAAATAATGTTTCTCCTGCTGAAACTGGAATTGATACATGTGCACTGTACTTATGGAATCTTCCGGAACGTGAATTTCAATATGCCGCAATAGAAATTCTTATGAAATTTAAGAAATTGCTAAAGAAAGAAGATATTCAGTTACTGGAATATATGATAACCAGTAAATCATGGTGGGATACAGTCGACGGAATTGCTGCATGGTTGTGCGGGACATATTTTAATAAATATCCAGAGCAGATAAAATCTGTAACAAACAGTTGGGTAAAATCGGATAATATGTGGCTGCAACGTTCGGCGCTTTTATTTCAGTTGAAATATAAAAAAGAAACGAACACAGATTTACTGGCAAGATATATCGAATTACTTATCGATAGTAAGGAATTCTTTATTCGTAAAGCGATAGGCTGGGTTTTACGCGAATATTCAAAAACCGACCCGTCATGGGTTGCCGGATTTGTTGAAAACCATGAATTATCAGGACTCAGCAGGAGAGAGGCTACAAAATATATCTAGATTTTAATTATTCAGATTTATAAAAACAAGAATTATTATATAACAATTCTTTTTATTCTATATTATAAGGAAGATCTGCTTACTTGAGATATATAAACTTCGAACTATAGTGAAGCCCCTCCCTGGTTATTATGTTGATTATGTAAATCTGATTTGTGTAATGAGAATGATCCAGGTTAAGCCTTATATTATTATTATCATACATGATCTCACTTTCAGGTATATTATCTATTAACCTGCCGCTCATGTCATATATGGTTATCCGGAGCGGTGTCTCAGGGATGGAACCTAAACGAATATACAATTCACTACCCGCAGGATTTGGGAAAACTGTAGCAGAAGAATATATTTCATTGTTAATTGCTACAGGCTGAAGACTTGAATCAGGGTTAAATACCGATATTCCTTCATATCTATGTCCAATCCAAAGAGTGCCGTTTATATCTCCTTTAATAAGAATTGGTTCATTATCTGATAAGCCTGAATTAGACACGGAATAAGATATCCACGGATTTGCTTTAATTCCCCATGGATTTTTCTGACTAAAACACATAATTCCGGTAAAGTAAGTGGTTACCCATATAGCATCATTATTATCGATATAAATGTCAAAGATCGTATTAGAACTTAGATCTGAATTTTCTCTGTTATAAACCGTCATATGCTTGCCATCAAAAGATACAATTCCTCCCCCTAATTCTGGTGCTATTCTCCTTCTTTCATCCATGCAGGAAAACCATAGTTTGTTTTCTGAATCTAATGCTAAACCAGGTATAATATTCGTAGGTATGTCTGAATTTGCAGTATTCCAAACCTTCCAGTTTTCTCCATCAAATTTGAACAATCCGTTAAGAGTACCTCCCCATAAAGCATTTTCCTTGTCAATTAATAATTCAAATATACCGGTTGAGGGAATAGGGCTGTTTGACGTGTTATAATTTGTAAAATTTATCCCGTTATAATAAAATAGGCCGTTTACACCTGTTGCAATCCAAATCTGGTTGTCTTTGTCAAATACAATGTCCCGGATTGGATTGTAATTAGTATTAAACGGAGAATTCAGTGAATCAAAAACCAGGCTTTCCTCACCGTCTAATTTGAGCAGGCTTGTGTCACCTTCTGCAAATGCAATCCATATTTTCCCATCATTATCTTTTTCTATTCCATTAGCTTGTTTATTATAAACAGTGAAAAACTGATCACCGGTTTTTTTAACAAGATTTTCGCCGGTCCCGATCCAGATATTATTTTCATCCTGAGCCAGAATATCTACAATATAGTTGGATTTCAGCGGAGAATTAGAAATCTCTATTTTCGTAAAATCATCACCATCAAAGCATAACAGGTAACCACTATAAGTACCACACCAGATAGTATCACCCAAACTACATTCCAAAGCAAGTAATTTTTTTTCATTTCCCGGGGGTTGATAAACACTGCAATCGGTTATATTGAAATTTATCAATCCATCTTGTGTCGCCAGCCACATTCTATTATCGGCATCAAAAGATATATCTGATATTTTATTAGTGGATAAACAGGAATTTGAGGTTGAATAATTGGTAAAATCAGATCCGTCGTATTTATACAATCCTTCATCCTCAACCGCGATCCAGATATTTTGATCAGGATCAACATTCAAACAACCGTTTTTTGCTGTTAAACTGCTTCCAATATCACTAATAACCGTATATTCATCGTTTTCAATTTTACCAATACCGTCGGTGGAAAACATCCAGACAATGTTTTCATTATCAATATCGAAATCAGTGATCAAAGGAAATGAAGAAAATTCACTACCTGTTTCCCATGTTTTCCATTCACTACCGTTGATTTTAACCATCCATCGCATTGATATTAGCCATACATTCCCAATTTTATCCTCTTTAACTTTGGTATTCCATTGATCAAACGGAAGTTCTGAATTTGATGTATTATAGATGATGCATTCTTCACCTGTATACTTTCCTACACCATAACGCATTCCGGTAACCCAAACATTACCATTGTCAGAACAGAATAAACCAAGTAAATTATTATCCGGTAAATTAACATTTGCGCGGTTATAATAGTCTTTTTCGCCTGTTAACTTATTATACTTAACCAGACCACCCTGAGTGCTTATCCAGATATCATTCTCATGTATAACAATATCCGTAACCCTGAAGCTGAATGTATAATTTAACCATGACGTATGAGATTGTGCTATTAACGGCTGGATTAAGCAATTGACCAATATGTAAAAGACTATTGTTTTCACTATTATATATTTTAAGGAATCATGCATTGGTCATATTTAATTTAATGCAAATTTACGGAACTACGATTAACTTAACATTAACTATATCATTAACAATCAATTCTACGAGATAAGTTCCTTTATAGTTCTCATATAAATTAATAGGATAGTACTTGCTGCCGGCATCTAACATTTGTTCGTTAATAATAATTGATATTAACCTGCCTTTTAAATTCCGGACCTGTGCTGATACTTTTGCACTGGTATCAAGATCGAATGACAATATACTGTTTGAATTTACAGGATTAGGAAAGATATCAAAATCAAAGGAATTATTAAACTGTACTTTAGTTTCTTCATCAGTAATTGTATATTTCGATTTAAGGATTTCTAATATATATCTTGTTGTATAACTGCGCATTGATCTGATAATATAAGCCCCGGATTCATTATAACGGTTAAGTTCACACTCATTTCTTACTTTTCTGAGTTTGTCCATATGATCATCAAAGGTTAAATCCTCAATAGCATTGATCACATAAAAATCACCTTCGAGAAACGTATTGAAAACATAAGGCCATACGGATTCTCCCTGCAATTTGCAATAATCAATAAAATCATCGTACTCTTTACTCTTTGCATACATTCTTGGATTACTGTGAATGGCGATTTCAGGTCTCTTCCAGGTTAGCTTCCATGCTTTATATCTTTTCTCAAGCTCATATAATTGCACTGGTGTCAAGGAATTAATAGATCTTTCAATGCAATTTTTCTCAGAGTCATTAAGTTCAACTTTTTCAATTACAGATAATCCTCTTGCTAATAATTCGCCATACGACATCGTAGATTTTGCTGAAGGATCAGGTATATAGTAATGTGTAACGAAGCCATAAACAGAATTATCAAAAGCAAATCTAGGATGAAAAAAACGTTGTCCGCTGCCATGCTTACTTTCAAAGTCATATCCGTGTAGATGATGATTACCCGGTTCAGTAACTGTTGCATGAGTAAATTCTCCATCATTTGACCACAAATCAATTACACTGTTTGAAGCATTTGCTCCTGTTCGGGTATATATCATATTTCCAATAGTATCTGAATAAAACTTATCAAATGAATATAATGGACCTCTGTCATCATGATAAGGATCTGTATAATTGGGTGGCCAATAATTATTCCACCATATTCCATGAGACCAGCTGGCACAATTGTATATTTCATCCCCGTCGGCAGATTTTATTGCATCGTTTGTATCAAGTTGTGGGAATATGTTAATATAAAATGGGTCCACAGTAGGACATTGTAGATAAAGATCACATTTTCCACTAGGCCAGTAACTCAGATGTGATGATATCTGAATTCTGCGTATTGATAAAGGAGGATCTAATATCAATCTTGAATTTAAATTCCAGTCGTATGAGTTACTTCCAAGGTAATTGTCGTTATGAGCCCTTATTTTGTTGGCGTTGTCAGTTATCCACATATGACTGTCACCAGTTAAGTTGGTTGTAAAATAATTATAGGTCTGATATGCAAAATGTTGATATGTGAATCCTGTGTTAGAGATAACACATTTGTTTACATAATGATCGCTGCCGTAATTGATATTATAAATATACTTGACAAAATCTCCATAACCAGAGCCGGTGATCTTTAATATATAGTATCCATGTTCCGGAATGGTTACACTGAGGTTTGCAATGTAACCGGGGTTTGAATATGCGATATAACTATAATTTTCGGGTTTATCAAATGAGAAGAATTCAATTGAATAATATAAACCTAATCCGGTGGCATGAATCTGAATATAATCTCCTGCATCAAGGTTAAAATATCTGAAATAGGTGTATTTGAAATTAACATCGCTTACGTATACATAATCCATGGGAGGTACCGTATCCCCTTCATCTTTTATGTTTTTATTGGTAGCGTATGTATCTTCTTCATCCATTACTTCACCTTTTTCTTCCGTACTATGCTGATGAAGATTTTCAATAAACCGGAGATAATTGTCTTCAGGTATTTCTGAGTCCGAGGGTTTTTTTGAAAGCCTGATGAATTCAATTTCAGGAACTTCGGGAGAAGGGCAGGAAAATGCAATCCGGTTCATTCCTTTTTTGAGCTTAAATGACTTTTTTTCTTTTCCCTTAACATCCCTGATAGCAGCATTATGCCAGTTACTTTTTTCCGGGATAAGTTTTTCTTCCTGCTTTACATCATTAACATAGTAATCGTATTCCAGGAATTTCCCGCTTCCTTCCGAATCCAGTTCAATACCCATAACCCAGGCATTCACGTAATAATTACCATTATCATAAGAGAGGATGTTAAAAATCTGATAGGTGATGCCTCCTTCTTCCTTTATAACTGTATTAACAAGTTTTATCTCACCGCCAAGGTCCTGGTGAGATTCAAAATAGTTCAGGTTGATTTCCGATTGTGAATAACCAGTTATTATTGCGATAACTGTAAATACAATGATTAATAAATAACTTCTTGGTTTCATTTTGAGTAGGTTTTAATTTGTAATGGGTTGTTAGTTGCGATGTTGCCTTAACCAGTTGAAATTCTAATTAAATCGTATTTCATTCCTTCTTGAATGACAAAGAGATACAGAGTTACTTATAACTTACAATTCTTTCCCTTAACTTTTTCAAATGTATGTAATTAGTGAATTCAAGTCAAGGATGTTAATTTTTCCTTATGCATATATTCTACAGTTCAAACGGATTCGGCATTAAACTGTTTTGAATAAAAACCTCACCACAGACTTTCAGTTTCAATCGTTCCCTCAAATACTTTTACTGCCGGACCTTCCAGCCATATATCGGTAATTTTCTCTTCATTTCTTTTAAAATTGACTTTCAGTTCACCTCCTAATGCTTTTACATGATAAGAATTTATGTCTGTATTGTCATTGATTGCTGCACATATGGCAGAAGCAACAATCCCTGTTCCGCAAGCAAGTGTTTCGTCTTCAACGCCCCGCTCATAAGTTCTGACAAACAAACTGTCATCCAATCTTTCAACGAAATTTACATTGGTGCCTTCTGACCGGAACCTGTCGTTGTACCTTATTGCTTTACCTGCACTATAAACATCTTTTTCTTTAACCTTCTCGGTAAAAGTCACATAATGAGGAGAACCGGTATCGAGGAAGAAATAATCATCACCTTTTTCTATCTCACTGACATCTTTCATTTTAAGTCTTATGTAGTCATGATAAACCACAACTGCCCGATGCTCTCCGTCAATGGCTAAAAAAACGGTTTTATTACCAATAATTCCAAGTCTATGGGCAAAGGCTACAATACACCGGCCTCCGTTACCGCATAAGCTGCCTTCCATACCATCTGCATTATAGTATTTCATTTCAAAATCATACTTTGAATGATTATGCAATAACATTAATCCGTTGGCACCAATGCCGAATCTTCTTTGACATAATCCGGCTATGAATTTATTGTCAGACTGAGGAAATCTGTCTTCCCGGTTATCTATTACAATGAAATCGTTGCCGGCGCCGTGATATTTATAGAATTGAAAATTCATGCAGTTAATAATTGTTAAAAATACGGATATTCGCGCACAATCTGTGCAATAATTGCGTTAGTTTCGTAAACGAAAAAATAACGGGTAGAAATTTTGGTTTTAAACAAAACTGGAATAAAAATGCTTAGTAAATTTGAAAAAACAAAAATAGTCATGAAAACGAAAAAAGCAGCAGGAACATTTGTAATCGCACTATTAGGAGGGCTGATAGCTGTATTTGTATACTCAAAGATTTTTCCCGGAGAGGAACGTGTTGTCACCACAACCGTTACCCAGCCAATAAATTTTGCTAATATGCCTTCCGGTACAGATATTACATCATTCAATTTTGTAAGGGCAGCCCAAAATTCTGTTGAGGCTGTAGTCCACGTTAAGACTCAGTCAACAAGACAGTCATATAATCCGATACTGGAGTTCTTTTATGGTGATGGCTATCGCGATTCACAACCTGTTCTGGGTTTTGGTTCGGGAGTTATTATCTCGGACGAAGGATATATTGTAACCAATAATCATGTTGTGGAAGGAAGCGATAAAGTTTATGTGACATTAAATGATAAGCGTGAATTCTCTGCAAAAGTAATTGGTACCGATCCAAGTACCGATCTTGCATTATTAAAAGTAGATGCTGAAGGTTTGCATTATATTCCATGGGGAAATTCAGATTCTTTGCAGGTTGGTGAGTGGGTGCTGGCTGTAGGTAATCCGTTCAATCTTACGTCGACTGTTACTGCAGGCATAGTAAGTGCAAAGGCAAAAAACATTGGTATCATCCAGGATCAGTACAGGATGGAATCGTTTATACAAACTGATGCAGCTGTAAATCGCGGTAACAGCGGTGGTGCATTGGTTGATATAAACGGAAATCTTGTGGGAATTAATACCGCAATAATATCACCTTCAGGTGGATATGCAGGTATTTCTTTTGCCGTGCCGGTCGCTATTGTAGCTAAGGTAGTAAAGGACCTGAAGGAATTTGGAGTGGTTCAGAGAGCAATTCTGGGTGTCAGTATCCAGGATATTACTGCTGAACTTGCCAAAGAGAAGGACCTTGATAAAATTGAAGGTGTATATATTGCATCTGTTCGTGATGACGGTGCCGCAAAAGCAGCGGGTATAAAAGAAGGAGATGTGATTATATCGATAAACGGAGTTAATGTCAACAGTTCAGGTGAACTGCAGGAGCAGGTCAGCCGTTATCGTCCTAACGATATAGTTACCGTTGTTGTAAAAAGAGATGGTAAAATGAAACAATTTGAAGTGACTTTACGTAACCTGCAAGGGAAAACGAGCTACGTATCAGCTGACTCATTCGACAGCATTCTTGGTGCACGCTTTGAAGAAGTATCAGGTAGTGAGAAGACAAAACTGGGTATTAAAAACGGTGTAAAGGTTGTCGAACTTAAGGCTGGAAAGCTAAGGGCAGAAGGTGTTAAAGAGGGTTTTATAATTACACAAGTCAATAACAAACCCATCTATTCCGTTGAAGATCTGGGCAACGCAATTAAAAGGACTAATGGAGGAGTTTATATTGAAGGAATATATCCCAACGGGGTGATTCAGTATTACGCATTCGGGTTGAAGTAAAATTACAAATCAATAATAAAATAAAGGGTTTGCAATTTTGCGGACCCTTTTTCATTTGAGCTAATTATCTTATTAATATTGAATTTAAATACATTTTAATCTAAATTCGCGGTAAATTTTTAAGAAGGAGTATGAGACAATTAAAGATAACAAAGTCAATCACAAATCGTGAAAGTGCATCTCTCGATAAGTATTTACAGGAAATTGGGAAAGAGGATTTGATTACGGTTGAGGAAGAAGTAGAACTTGCACAGCGTATCAAAAAAGGCGATCGCACCGCTTTGGAAAAACTTACAAGGGCCAACTTACGTTTTGTTGTTTCTGTGGCAAAGCAATATCAAAATCAGGGATTGAGTTTACCGGACCTTATCAATGAGGGTAATCTCGGTTTAATTAAAGCGGCCGAAAAATTTGATGAAACCCGCGGGTTTAAATTTATATCATACGCTGTATGGTGGATCCGCCAGTCAATCTTACAGGCATTGGCAGAACAATCGCGTATTGTCCGTTTACCGCTGAACCAGGTTGGTTCACTTAATAAAATCAATAAAGCTTTCTCTAAATTTGAGCAGGAATATGAAAGAACACCTACTCCTGAGGAATTAGCTGATACTCTTGAGTTGCCAAAAGAAAAAATTTCTGATACGCTCAGAGTTTCCGGTCGCCATGTTTCTGTTGATGCTCCTTTTACCGACGGTGAAGAAAATAGCCTGCTTGATGTTTTGGTAAACAACGATTCACCAAAAGCAGATAAAAAGCTGTTAAATGAATCGCTTACGAGAGAGATTGAACGTGCGCTGTCAACGCTGACCGACAGAGAACGCGATATTATCCGCTTGTTCTTTGGAATTGGTGTTCAGGAGATGACACTTGAAGAAATTGGAGAGCGTTTCGGGCTTACCCGTGAAAGAGTTCGTCAGATCAAGGAAAAAGCAATCAGAAGATTAAGACATACTTCTCGCAGTAAACTGCTGAAGACATATTTGGGCTAAAGGAAAAACCTAAAAACACAGATTATATAGTTCTCAGGCTGCTTTATTAAATAAGGCAGCTTTTTTTATGAAACAAAAATTTCAGAAACGAAGCGAAATGAGATTTAAATTTTGAACAAATCCAGATTGCAGAGCAAATCGGGATAATTATTAATTTTTTCTGATAACTGTTCACTGTTCACTGTTTACTATATATTTTCACTCCTTACTTTCCAGCAACTCCTTCAGAGCCTGTATTTCATCCCGGTATCTTGCCGCTTCAATAAAATCAAGTTCCGATGCTGCTTTTTCCATTTTGGCTTTGGTGTTCTCTATTGCTTTCATAATAGCTTCTTTATTCATATACTGAACAACGGGATCAGCGGCTATATTCGGTTTTTCAGGTTCGACATAAGCATAGGCCTGCCCTGTTATACTTCTTACTTCTTTCATAATATTCGATGCAGCCTTGATGATTTGTTGAGGTTCAATACTGTGTTTCTGATTATAGTTAAGTTGTTTTTCCCTTCGCCTGTTTGTTTCATCAATAGTCTTTTGCATCGACTGGGTTGTTTTATCGGCATACATAATAACTTTACCATTCAGGTTTCGGGCAGCCCTGCCCGCTGTTTGTGTAAGGGAACGCTCCGATCTTAAAAATCCTTCTTTGTCGGCATCCAATATAGCTACGAGAGAAACTTCCGGCAGGTCAAGCCCTTCTCGAAGGAGGTTCACACCAACGAGTACATCGAATTTTCCTGAACGTAATCCTTCCATGATCTCAATTCTTTCTAAAGTATCAATATCAGAATGGATATAACGACACTTAATTTCAAAACGCAGAAGATAATTTGTTAACTCCTCTGCCATTCTTTTTGTAAGTGTTGTTACCAGTATTCGTTCGTTATTTTTAGATCTTATGTTTATTTGGTGTAAAAGATCATCAATCTGATTGAGACTTGGTTTAACTTCAATAACCGGATCGAGCAAGCCGGTCGGTCTGATTAATTGCTCAACCACTACGCCTTCCGATTTGGCCAGCTCATAATCGGCAGGTGTGGCACTGACATAGATAATCTGTCCGACAAGCCTTTCAAATTCTTCAAACTGCAAAGGACGATTATCAATAGCAGCCGGCAATCTGAAACCATGATCAACCAACGTTTGTTTCCGGCTGTGATCACCACCATACATTGCTCTTATCTGCGGAAGCGACGCATGACTTTCGTCAATGATAGTCAGAAAGTCGTCGGGAAAATAGTCCAGCAGGCAGAAAGGTCTTGTACCAGGAGCTCTTCCGTCGAAATAGCGTGAATAGTTTTCTATACCCGGACAGTAACCCAATTCACGAATCATTTCAAGATCGTAATTTACCCTTTCATCAAGCCTTTTGGCCTCCATCATTTTACCCAGACCATTAAAAAAATCAACCTGTTTTACAAGGTCATCCTGGATCTGGTTAATGGCAACCTGCATTCTGTGTTTGGTGGTAACAAAAATATTTGCCGGAAAAATTGTTGCATTCTCAAGTGTTTCAATCATATTACCGGTTACAGGATCAAAGGATTCTATCTCTTCAATATCATCACCCCAGAAAACAATCCTGTATGCATAATCGCTGTAGGCAAGAAATATATCTACCGTATCTCCCTTAACCCTGAATGTCCCTCTTTCAAAACTGGTTTCATTTCTGGAATACAGGCTATCGACCAGCTTACGAAGAAATACATTCCTGCTTATTTTCTGGCCACGTTTGATATAAATTGTGTTACTGTAAAAATCATCGGGATTGCCTATGCCATATAAGCATGAAACAGATGATACAACAATTACATCACGTCTTCCCGATAGAAGAGATGAAGTAGTGCTGAGCCGCAATTTTTCAATTTCATCGTTTATTGAGAGGTCCTTTTCAATATAGGTGTCGGAAACCGGAATGTATGCTTCGGGCTGGTAGTAATCATAGTACGACACAAAATACTCAACCGCATTATGCGGAAAGAATTGTTTAAATTCTCCAAATAACTGTGCTGCCAGTGTTTTATTATGGCTTAAAACGAGTGTAGGTTTTTTAACCTGAGCCACAACATTGGCCATAGTAAAAGTTTTTCCTGAACCTGTCACACCCAGTAGTGTCTGATATGGTATTCCGTCTAAAATTCCTTCGGTAAGCTGCTTAATTGCTTCGGGTTGATCGCCTGTTGGTTTATACTCACTCTCCAGCTTAAAGTCCATTTTTTTAATGAAGTTGATAAAAAATAATGCTTTCTATTTTGTATACTTAACAGAAATGAATTAATTTATAGTTTATTGTTTTCAAAATTAGTAAAAACTGTTGCGCGTATTTAAATTGAATAATAATTAAATTAAGTGAAGAACGACAGAGCTGATGAAAGATCAAAGTAAGACTACCTTAAGGCATTTAGCCGAGCTGATATCTCAGAACAAATCTCTTGAAGAGGATAATCTGAAATTACAACAACAGCTTGAGTCGGTTACTCTCGAACTGGAAAGGTATAAAAGCCTTATATCTAAATATAATCTTGAGAAAAAAGACAGAGAGTTCAAGAAACAAAAAGACTCGAATATTCTGAAATTTAAACTCTCTACAGTTTTATTTGCAGACACCCAGGGGTTCACAGAAATATCGAAAGATATGGACTCCCGCATACTGGTAGATAATCTTGACGAGATTTTTATCGAGCTTTCTAATATTGTTGAAAAGAATGAATTAAAAAATCTGAAGAGCCTGGGTGATAGTCTACTTTGTGTTGGGGGTATTCCTCAAAAGAACATGACAAATCCGATACAGGTGGTACTGGCTGCCATTGAGATGCAGTATTTCCTGAAAATAATCCAGAAGACATATAAATCGGACCGTATATGGAATCTTCGTATTGGCATACATACAGGGCCGGTGGTTGCCCACATCTCAGGGCGCAGAAAAATTAATTATGATGTAAAAGGAGAAACAGTAAACTTAGCCACACGAATCAGATCATATTGTCACAAGGGGAGTATACTTATCTCCGAATCTACTTATGAGCTTGTAAAAGACTTATTTCAATGTGAATATTATACCAAGATGCCCGTAAAATATAAAGGCGATATGCTTTTATATTATGTTAAGGGGATCAAGTCGGAATATTCCTTACAAAAAAAGTCTATTATTCCAAACAGAAGGTTTAGCATAAGGTTTGGCCTTATACAATTCACAGATATGCAGGAGCTGATGCTAAATAAACTCGAAAAAGAACTTCCTGACCATTTATACTATCATAATGTTAAACATACCATCGATGTTGTTACGCAGGTTGAACTTATTGGGTTAGGTGAGGGTGTTGACGATGAGGAATTACTCCTGTTAAAAACAGCGGCACTATTTCATGACTCAGGACATATTCTGGGTTATGAGGATCATGAACGATTCAGCACTCTTATTGCACGTGAGATACTTCCGGATTTTTACTATACCCAAGCGCAAATTGAAAAAATATGCGAATTAATTATGGCAACTCAAATGCCTCCTAAGCCGAAGAATAAACTTGAAAAGATAATTTGCGATGCAGATCTTGACTACCTGGGCAGAAGTGATATGATTCCTGTATCTACCCAACTATTCAAGGAGTTTAAAAAATTTGGCAAGGTAATTACTTGGAATGAGTGGAACCGTATGCAGATAAAGTTCATCTCAAATCATCAGTATTTTACCAAAACGGCTATGTCTCTGCGTGAAGTAAACAAGCAAAAGCAGATTGAGCGAATC
The DNA here is from genome assembly GCA_016929525.1 of Bacteroidales bacterium. GTDB lineage: Bacteria > Bacteroidota > Bacteroidia > Bacteroidales > UBA10428 > UBA10428. The sequence continues at coordinate 6,994 of JAFGIP010000045.1, read as the reverse complement.
AAGAATTTGTTAAAGAGTGGAAAGGAAGAGTAGTAGGTTAAGTATTGTATATCAGTTTTCATATTAACTTCGGAAGAACAACAAGTAACCCGATGGCAACAGCAGCCATCGCACTTACCAGAACAGCTCCCGCCATGATATTCTTAATTCTTTCTGCTTCTGCGTTATAATCTGGTTTTATCTGATCAGTTAATTTCTCAAAGCTTGTATTGATCATTTCAGTAACGAATACCAGGGCGATGGCAAAAATTATCAGCCCCCAGTCAGTCTTTGAAATTTTTAGATATATACCGGCAACGATAACAAAGATTGCAGCTGCCAAATGAATTATCGCTTTAGTTTCTGATACAAGGAATATTGTTATACCTCTAAATGCAAATATGAAAGATCTAAGCTGATATCGAAAGCTATGTTTATCTGATTTTTTATTTGATTTTTTCATGATTCTTTTAATTATCATGATTCGTAAGACATTCAGAAGCTTATACCTGCTATTATTTGATAAACATTTCTGTTAAATTTATTTGATAAGGTTTTACGGGTAATGAATATCCGAAATATGAACAATAATTCATATGATAGATACCATAAGTGAATTTAGATAAGTTGTAATACGATAGAGTGAAAGCAGTAAGAATTGCTAACTGGGCATCTTATTAATTACAGGAAATAAAAACCGCCGCTCTGAAAAATGAGCGACAGTATTTTACAGGTTATTTTACCCAGACTTAGCATCTATTTTTCTGCTTTCATTTTTTCAATCATCTCCCTGGCATGGGTATTATTTGCGTTTAAGGCCATGGATTTTTCATAATATTTTATAGCATTTTCATAATCACCTTTTAACATATTTGCTTCAGCCAAACTATCCCAGGTATTAAATGCTTCAGGAAAGAGTTCTGTGTTCAACTGAAAAATTTTTATTGCTTTATCAAGCTGGTCGGTCCAGACCATTTTATACCCAGCCATATTGATCTGCCATTCGGTTGTAAAATCGTTGTTTTCGTACGATGATTTATTTATTGCAGTAACCGACACAAATTTCCATTTTCCCTCATCTTTCTTTAAAATGGAAGTTGACTTAATCTTAAATTCATTTTCTATTCCCAGAAAATCGTATGTCACCTTTTCTTTAGCATAGACTATGGCCATATTATCAAAAACATGAATATCTTCTTTGAGTATTTCAATGTTAAAGTTATTGCCTTCTTTTTCAAATTCTTTTTGCACATACACTGAAAGAGAATCCCATGATTTTTTATAGTCTAAACCTATAGCGCCAACAGTTAAATGGGTTACATAGGGTTCATGCAGCCAGCAAGCTGACCATGTTTCAAAATCTTTATCAAGGAATGCTTTTAGTTCTTTTTGAACAGTTTCAGATACTGCAGTTTCATCATCACCACCATAAATAGCAGGTGCTAATAAAATAAATGATAGCATTAACGATGCACATAATGTTTTCATAATGAGTTGGTTTAAATTAATAATTGCAAATAATTTAAAGTTAGAAAATATAAAGTGTTTTGAATTTCAATTATTTAAAACATATCTGGAAAGTAAATAAGTGGAAATTGTATTTCTTCGAAAATGAATTACTAAATTATTGATAATATCTGTACCATAACAGTAACTCATAGAGTATTTAAATTAATTGTAATTTAGAATGAAGATTTTTATGGTTTGAAAATAATGATTATTACTTTTCAGGATTTGTATAAACATATTATATGGTCAACAGGTCACTGAGAGTTATATAAATGTCCCGGTTTGCAGGGGTCAGTACAAAACAGATCGTCGTTAATGCAATAAAGTAATTGTTATAATAAGATGAAAACATTATTTAACTCAATATGTCTGATATTTCTTATCAATCTGCTATCAGCTCAAAATTGGCAACAGTCTGAAGGAATTCCTGATACACTGTGGATATATGATATTGCAGTTTGCGATGATTATGTTTTCGCAGCTACAATGTATGGGATATATCGCTCATCGGATTACGGCATCAATTGGGAGCCAAAGAATAATGGTATAAATCCTGAAAATACAAACACACGTGCATTTGCTAAATCCGGTAATAGAATATATGTGGCAAATATGCTTGGTGTATTTTCCAGTGACGATAATGGTGAGCACTGGTCAAATATGAATTTACCATATCAGAATCCTGCCTTATCGGTATTTGCTGATGATTCAATATTACTCGCCGGTGTTCCTGGTGGCGGCTTGTATCGATCTGCCGATTATGGGGAAACATGGTTTGGAGTTAGTGGTGATCACTTTTATAAAATCGCAAAGTATCAGAATTTTTATTTTGCAGGTTCCTGGTTCGATGTACTGATATCAGATGATCATGGAGTTACATGGGATTATTCAGGTTTGAGTGAAATAACCTACTGGGTAATTAATTATATGGATAGTATTTATGCATGCCCTTTTGGAGGCGGGCTTTATAAAACTTCACCATTAGACATCGGATGGATATATGTAGTTGGTATAAAACAACCTGTGAATGGAATATCAAAAGCTGAGACAGGACTATTTGTTGTTACGAGTGATAATGTTTATTACAAATCCGGAGATAATCCGGAAATGGGATGGCAGGAATTGACAACTGACAATCTGCCATTATCAGATGGAAATTATCTGTGGAGTATTGCGGTAAGCGATGAATATATTATTGTCGGGACACAGCATAATTCAGGGAAAGGAGCCGGAATATGGTACTGTTCTTTAAATGATATTCCAAATAGTATTAACGATACTGAAGCAAATAACGAGACCTTAATTTTTCCTAATCCTTCCGGTTCAGTAATTAATATTGACCATTTTTTCGCGGTTGAACGGGCATATTTTGAGATAATAGATCAGCATGGGGTGGTAATTAAATTCGGACTTTTACAGGAATCATTTCTCGATATATCAATATTAAACAAGGGAATTTACTATCTGAAATTAATTAGTTGCGAAAAGATTTCCATACACAAATTTGTTGTTAACTAGTTGTCATTTTAGGGGGTAACATCAAACTGATCGTCATTAGAATAAACAAATTGCAATAATATGAAGACACTAATGACAGCAGTTTGCCTGTTTTTTATTGGTTATCAGTTATCAGGCCAGGGTTGGCAAATGACCACAGGAATCCACGATTCAATTTGGATAAATGATATTATAACCGTCGATAATTATGTATATGCTGCTACTGAAAGTAGCATTTTCCGTTCAGATAACTACGGTGAAAGCTGGGAACCTAAAAACGGAGGAACTCACCCTGGGTGTGCTCAGGCACTATCTTATTCAGGAGGTAATATTTATATTGCCAGCGTTATCGGCGTATTTATTTCTGATGATTATGGCGAAACCTGGTTTGATATGCCTGCACCGGAGGGTATTTATTCTTTAGTATTCGCCGATGATTCCATTATTATTGCCTGTTCTTCAGGGGGGACTTATCGTTCATCTGATTATGGTTACAACTGGACAGATGTGGGCATTGAACCGTTATTTAAAACCGCTAAATATCAGAATAAATATTTTGCTGACTCATGGTCCGGTATACTGGTATCAGAAGATTACGGATTAACTTGGGAAAGTACTGATATAAGCAATACTTACTGGGTAATTAACTGCAGCGACATGATATATGCCTGCCCTTTTAGCGGAGGACTTTAAAAGACGTCTCCTGCCGATGTTAACTGGGAACCTGTTCCCGGTAAATCGGGTTATTTTACACGTGCTACAGTATATTATGATGTATTATATCTTACATCATATGATTCTGTTTTTTATCTGACACGTGATGAAATAACTTTTGAAATAATAAATATGCAGGGTAAACAGGTAAAACAAGGAAAACTTGTAGATTCTCGTATTGATTTATCATTGATAGAAAGGGGCATTTATATTCTTATATTAACTGCAGGCAGTAAAAAACTAACTCAGAAATTCATTATTAATTAAATAACAGACCCTGCATTAAATAAAAAGCCTGCCATCCTTGTGCATGACAGGCTTTAAATTTTTAATAAATTTTATTCAGAAATTTTAAGTGCTGCTTTCAATCGTATATCTTCAGAAGAACTGGCAACCATAATTTCGAAATCCCCGGGTTCTGTAATCCATCTCATTTCATCAGGATTGAAATATTGAAATGCTTCAGGTGATAATTCAAGTTTTACCTTTTTCTCTTCACCCGCTTTTAAATGGATTTTGGTAAATGCCTTAAGTTCTTTAACCGGCCTTGGCAGGGAAGATTCCGGATCACTTACGTAAACCTGCACAATTTCTGACCCGTCATAGTTGCCGGTATTTTTCACTTTTAAAGTAAGAGTAACACCATCATCATTATTAAATGTTTCTTTATTTAGTTTTAAATCGCTGTATTCAAATTTGGTGTATGACAGTCCGTACCCAAAAGGGAAGAGGGGTTTAATATTACTATTATCAAAATGTCTGTAGCCTAAGAAAATTCCTTCTTTAAACTCAATGCGTTTATCGCCGTCATCATCGTAATAACTATTATATGTGGCATTATCTTCCCATTTTTTCTCAAAGCTGACTGGTAACTTACCGGAAGGATTGGTTACCCCAAATAAAATTTCAGCAGCGGCCAGGTTACCTTCCTGACCCGGATACCATGCGTACAAAAGACCTTTTGTTTTATCAAGCCATGGCATATTTACATTTCCCCCGGCATTTAATACAACAGCAATGTCTTTATTTGATTCTATTATCCTGTTAATTAACACCTGTTGTTCTTCAGAGAGGTCCATACTTCGGTCGTTGCCCTCATGTTCAGTTTCACTGTTATAACCTACGGAAAGAATAGTGATATCGCTATTTTTGGCCAGATCAATAGCTTTGTTCATAGCATTGTCAAGGTTATGTTTGTATTCTTCCGGTTTCTGGTAGCTCACCCTTATAATTCCCGTTTTATCCCTCTGAAAATAAAACAGTTTAATTTTGTATACCTGATCAGCATTAAGTTTAAAGGCAGCTGAACGAACCTCTTCTCCTTCATTTCTCCATGCCCCGACAACTTCCTGATCATCAATAGAAAGATTATATCCTGAATTACATGAAACAACGAAGCCATAAATTCCTGATTCTTTAACCTTTAGAAATCCGGTAAAAAACACAGCAAACCGTTTACGAGGAATCCCTGGTATTGAATCTTTAAATTCGAGATTTATATTATCAAAATAATCTATATAATCTGGTGGGGCATCTCTGCGCCAGCTTCCCCTGAATTCTGCTTTCAAACCTTTGATTTTCTTGTTGTCTTTATATGTATAGAACTCTGAATTATTGAAAAATTCAATAGGCATTGGTTCCTGTCCGTACATACCGGTTTCATATTTCACTTCGATATCATCACCAGCCACCTGTTGAATTGCTTCATAAAGCGACAGAGGAAATAAAGGTTTCGTATATGAACTTCCCCCACCTCCTGTAACGGCAGGGTGAGCATTCGGACCTATTACTGCAATCGATTTTACCTTTGACCTGTCAATCGGTAATGTATTATCATCATTCTTAAGAAGCACCATGCCTCCTCTTGCAGCATCGATAGCAGTCTTTCTTATCAGGTTTGAGTCAAGAATATATCTCTCCGCTATGCTGTCTTTTTCAAAATAACCAAAGCGTTTGTAAGCATTTAATATTCGTCTTACCTTATCATCGATTATTTTTTCCTCTAAGCGTCCGTCTTCTATTGCTGGAATAAGCGTATCTCTGTTCATAAAAGTGCCCTCCGGCATTTCAATATCGAGCCCTGCCTTTGCTGCTGCAACACCATCATAAGTAGAAGTCCAGTCGGACATCACAAATCCTCTGAATCCCCATTCTTCTTTCAATATTTTATTAATAAGATGATCATGTTGCGATGCGTGGATGCCATTAATGAGATTATAGGCTGTCATTACAGCTGCCACATCACCTTCTTTCACACATGCTTTGAATGCCGGCAGGTAAATTTCGCGCAAAGTCCGTTCATCAATATCCGAAGAACCATTATGCCTGTCGTATTCCATATAATTGGCAGTGTAATGTTTTGCGGTTGCCATTACCCCCTGATTTTGCATGCCTCTTATATAACCGGATGCTATTTTACCTGCCAGAAAAGGATCTTCTCCAAGGTATTCAAAGTTTCTTCCGCACATAGGGGCACGGTAGATATTTATTGCCGGCCCAAGCATAACATGTACATTTTTGACCCGGGCTTCCATGCCAATTGCACTGCCTACTGCATTTGCCAGATCAACATCCCATGATGCCGCAAGTGTAATAGATGCAGGATATGCCGTAGAAGGGCCATAGTTTCTTACTCCGACAGGACCATCGGCCATTCTTATTTCCGGTATGCCTAACGAATCGTAAGACCTTATGTTAAATCTGTCAATTCCTCCAATAAAATCAATCTTTTGTTCGAGGGTCATTTTTTCAATAATCTTATCTATATCCACACTATCGGTTTTATTATAACAGGATGTAAGACTGCAAAGAAAAATGACGATGATAATAAGTCGATTCAGTTTTTTCATGGTATTTGAGTTGTAGTAGTATTTAAACATTTTAAAAAAGTCAAGGTCTATCAAAAATAGAAAGCAGGTTTAATATTGTTCAGAAAGATCGTTAATCTGTATTGATTTGGCAATAAATAATAATTTTAATCAACAAAACTTGTTGTTTTAATATAACCCTTGTTATGTTTTTCAAGCCTTGATTTCGAATTCTGAGTTTGCCCGATATAGAAGCTGTAATCCTTTTGAGACTCCAATATGTAGACGTAATATTTCAATGTTTACAAATAACTTATGCTGAAAAAAGGGAAGCCTGAAGTTATTAACTTTTCAAGCTTTCTCTATTGACGTCTAATGATTATATCTGTTATAACCTTTTATAAACATCAAATCAACAATTGACATTAATTATCAACAAAAAATCATTTTTCCCACCGAAAAACATTAGCGTCCATCGTCAGAGCGGG
>JAFGIP010000044.1 GCA_016929525.1 Bacteroidales bacterium | reverse complement strand
CAAATTTTGTATTTTCTTCTGTTTTCATAATGAGTCAAGTAAATCATTTATCTTTTATACTTGACACACTTTTTTGAACAGTCTCAAGCTGATTCGTGAAATGATAACCAACAAAAAAGAATAATCTCCAAATGAATAACCTGGTAAATTCTGCCATCGCTTTTTCTGAACAACAATTACACAATTAAACAATCAATTTCTGGTAACTTTACATCACATCCTTTGAATTCCCTCAGGCTGGGTAAGAGATTCGAGCATGATAAATATTCTTAAGTCTTGTTTTAAATACTTCCTTAACCGTAGCAATATCTTTAAATGTTATTGGGGCATCCTCGAACTGTCCTTCTTTTAACTGCCTGTTGATTATTTTTTCAACAAGATCAGAAATATTTTCATAACTATATTCACTCAGGCTGCGTGAAGCAGCCTCTACAGCATCAGCCATCATAAGTACTGCCATCTCTTTTGAAAATGGTTTTGGGCCAGGGTATGAAAACTCTTTTGTATCACCCTCCTGCTCCGGATATTTCTTAATATATGATTTATAAAAATATTGTACAGTGGTTGTACCATGATGTGTCATTATAAAATCAATTATTGGCTGAGGAAGATTATTTTTCTTAGCAAGTTCTACTCCCTTTGATACATGGTTGATTATAGCTTTGGCACTTTCTGAAAATTCCAGGTTATCATGCGGATTGATACCTGAAGTCTGATTTTCGATAAAATAAATGGGGTCATACATCTTACCTATATCATGATATAGTGCGCCGGTCCTTACCAGCAAAGGATTTCCACCTATATGATATAAGGCTTCTTCAGATAAATTTGCCACCTGTAAAGAATGCTGGAATGTCCCCGGAGCAATTTCAGCGATCTTTCGCAACATAGGCTGATTTGTATCTGAAAGTTCCATCAATGTTGTATCAGAAAGAAATCCAAATGTTTTTTCGAAAATATATATAAGTAAAAATGAAATAAGAATAAGCACACCGTTCAAACCAAAGTTGGCAAATTGCATTAATTCATTTTTGGGAAATGTTCCTTCGCGAATAGCAAAGATCGCTATATATGCAAGACTATAAGTAATGACCACGAGAAGTGCCGAAACAAAAAATCTCGATCTTCGATACAGATTTGTCAGACTGAAAATAGCAACTATTCCCGCTAAAATATTTAATATGATAAACTCGTTGACATTGGGTGAAATAAAACCGACAAGGATTGTCGCCAGCACATGCACAAAAAGTGCAAGACGTTCATCAAAAAACGTTCTCAGTATTATCGGAAGAATGGTAAATGGAATAACATAAAAGCTTATTTTTTCCAAACGGACTGATGTACTTGCTACAAACACCATTAGAACAAGCATGAATAATATAAAAGATGTCTTTACAAGATCCTTAAGAACTTCGCGCCTGAAATTGTACAGAAATATATATATCAAAACAAGCGAGAACATTACAAAGATCATTTTACCTACTAAAACAAAAATTGTGTTTACACTGCGTTTCTGACTTAAATAAGCCGATCGCAACGACTCAAGTATCTGATATTTTTCAGCAGTAACAATTTCACCGTTCGAAATGATAAGTTCACCCTGCATTATTCCACCCTGCGCCTTTGATATATCCTTAACTATCAAATCACGTTCTTTTTCTGTTACATCTTTATTATAATAAACATTAGGTAAAATAAACCTTTCGATCTCAAATTCTGTAATAAAAGGTTTGTATCGACTTAAATATCTATTCCTTTTTCCGGTAATATCCTCCTGTATTTTCTGTTGTATGAATTCATATGCACTTTTCGGAGTGAACATATCGGAATAATAAATTTCCTCTGCAATATTGCCTCTGACAAGAACTATATCTGTTGATGGCTCAAGGTTTATATCTTCACCCTCAGGAACCTGAACAATTCCTTTCAGATAGATTTTTTCAAGTGTTGAAAATAAAAAGCCCTCATATTCTTCCTGTAACTTACGAATATTCTCATAACGATCACTATTACTGTAATCATCTGTTGTAATTTTCATTGATTCTGATGCAAATTTTTCCCAATCTTCATTAAAACTTTCTTTGAATTTTGCCAGCTGTTCCGCTAACTGATATGCATCAAAATTAAAATACAGCTTCAGGTTTTTCAGTGCTGAGTCAACTTCAGCCTGATAGACCTCATTCGTTTTATATATTGAAAATTTAAATGGTGCTGTTAAGTCAGCTTCTTTCCACGGACTACCCTTGGAATATACATAATCGAACTTTCTCTCCCGCGGCATCAGATATGCCATGATCAGAAATGTAGCCAGAAACAGTAACAGGGTTCCTATGTATTTATAATTATTCCTTATTTTATCGAATATGGGTAACATATTTCTTTTTATTAATAACTTCTAAAATTACCAAAAAATATCAATGTCATAATTCACTATAAAAGAAAGAGTAACTAATTAAGTTAAAGTATAGTAACATAATTGATTATTTATTGTTTATTTTGAATTTCTGGTTCAATTCGCAATTATATATGATAAATAAATACATATGCATGCTTCCTGCAGTTCCTCTCAGGAAAGACCCTGATCATAAATCGGAGCAATTAAGCCAGGTTCTTTTTGGGGAAACTTTAATCATTAAAGATGAATATAAAAACTGGTACAGGATCATTGCCGATTTCGATAACTATGCCGGCTGGCTTGAAAAAAGATCAGTTCAGGAATTAACCGCTGCAACAGAAAAAAAGATAATTGTAAATAAACCAATAATTGAAATTGAACAAGGAGGAAACCGTTTTTTTATTCCGGCAGGATCTGAGATAAGTAAACCTGATTCTGATAATGCATTTAACATTAATAGTAAGACTTTTAAGATAAAGAGCCATTACGAGGCTGATATAAAACAATCACTTGCAGAAACCGGGTTGGCATTCATGAACTCCCCTTATCTGTGGGGGGGCCGGACTGCATTAGGCATCGACTGCTCAGGCCTGACCCAAACAGTATATAAGATCCATGGCCACACAATTCCCCGCGATGCGATACAACAGGCAAATACCGGTAAAGAAATTAATTCACTAAGCAATGCTGTTGAAGGCGACTTATTATTTTTTTACAGCGATACTAAAAATATATCACATGCAGGAATATATTTGGGCAACAATACCATTATTCACGCTTCGATATCGGTACATATCGATAAAATAGATGAAAAGGGAATATTCAGTTCAGATCTGAATAAGTATACCCATTACCTTTCAAAAATAACTCGAATGATTTGAGTATGTAATTCCTGTAATAACCTGAGTTAATTTCTCTGTGGATCTCTTTGTGACTTCCTGGTGTTTCTCTGTCTTCATAGAACATAGTCTGCTATAGCAGACGAAGTGCTGTGATTCAGTACTTTTTATTAAACCACCAAGTTACACAGAGGAAAAAACAGAGAACCACAGTGTTACAAGAAAGCACCTAATTAAATAAGTTAACTTATTATTTTCTGTTCAGTGGAAAATCATATAATCATTCCGGCACATACTGTTTCGTTAGTGCCTTCATCAATCAGGATAAGACTACCGGTGATGCGATTCTTCTTATAAGAGTCATATACCAAAGGTTGTGTTGTTCTGATCGTCATTTTACCAATCTCATTTAAACCAACATTTTCATCATCATTGATTTGATCCAGGGTGTTTATATTGATCTTATAATCGATTGATTTTACAACACAACGTACATCTTTGGTAGTATGTTTTACACTGTATTTCCCATTTGGAACAAGCGGCTTCTCATTCAGCCAGCAGAACATAAAAGTGATATCCTGTCCTACCTGAGGCTGATTGCTGGTACCAACGATCATATCACCCCGACTGATATCAATATCATCTTCAAGGGTCACAGCTATCGATTGTGGTGGATGTGCCCGTTCAAGTTTTTCGGACATTGATTCAATTGAAGCTATTTTTGATGTCAGGCCCGATGGAAGAACATAAATTTCATCGCCTTTTTTTATAACACCGCCTGCCATTCTGCCTGCATATCCCCTGAAATCATGAAATTCAGCAGACTGAGGTCGTATTACGTATTGTACCGGTATACGGGTATCGTCATAATTCCTGTCGTTGGTTATATGAATATGTTCCAGTAAATATAACAGTGTCGGACCGTCATACCATTTCATGTTAACTGAACGATCAACAACATTATCTCCCTTCAGTGCACTAATGGGAACAAACCGTGTATCTTTAACATTCAGCTTATCGGAGACCCCCTGGTAATCCATTCTGATTTCTTCAAATACTTCTTCTTTATAATCAACAAGATCCATTTTATTTACACATATAATAACGTGTGGTATCTGAAGTAAAGATGCTATAAAGGAGTGACGTAATGTTTGCTCAACCACGCCATTGCGCGCATCTATCAGAATAATGGCTACGTTGGCCGTTGAAGCACCTGTAACCATATTCCTGGTATACTGAACATGACCAGGAGTATCCGCAATTATAAATTTTCTCTTTGGTGTAGCAAAATACCGGTATGCTACATCGATTGTAATTCCCTGCTCTCTTTCAGCACGCAAGCCATCAGTTAACAACGCCAGGTTCACCTGTTCTTCACCTTTATTCAGGCTAGCCAGCTCAATGGCTTCCATCTGGTCCTCAAAAATTGCTTTACTATCATAGAGTAATCTTCCTATAAGGGTACTTTTACCATCGTCCACACTACCCGCGGTTGTAAACCGAAGAAGCTCCATATTGAGATAGCCATCCTGTTTTTCCTGAAATTCTGACATTTAAATATGGTTTATACTTTTACTATAATATTTTCTTTAAAATCATTTCAATGGAATGATCTGAATTCAGATTAAAAATAACCTTCCTTTTTTCTATCCTCCATTGCAGCTTCCGAACGTTTATCGTCAGCCCTGCCTCCTCTTTCAGTGGTTCTCGTTGCTGCAACTTCTTTAATAATATCTTCCAGAGAATCTGCTTTTGACAGTGTCAGCCCTGTACAGGTAATATCACCAATTGTACGGCACCTGACATCTTTTTCTTCTATCTTCTCGGTTTCTTTTAACTGCATAAACGGTGCTTCTGCAAGCCATACACCATCACGATTGAAAACATTTCTTTTATGCGTAAAATAAAGATCGGGAATATCAATATCTTCCATATAGATATATTGCCATACATCCATTTCAGTCCAGTTACTCAGTGGAAATACCCTAAAGTGTTCTCCCATTCTTTTCTTCCCGTTGAAAATATTCCATAATTCGGGACGCTGATTTTTAGGATCCCATTGTCCGAACTCATCGCGATGGGAAAAGAATCTTTCTTTTGCACGGGCCTTTTCCTCATCTCTTCTGCCTCCGCCAAGAGCAGCATCGAATTTTAATTCTTCAATGGCATCGAGCAGAGTTACTGTCTGCAAAACATTACGGCTGGCATTAACTCCTTTTTCTTCAACTACCCTGCCCTTATCAATTGAATCCTGAACGTACCTTACAATACATTTGCCACCGGTATCTTCCATTAATTTATCCCTGAATTCAAGCGTTTCAGGAAAATTATGTCCCGTATCGATATGCATTAAAGGGAAAGGCACTTTTGCAGGCCAAAAAGCTTTTCTTGCCAGGTAATACATAACGATTGAATCTTTTCCTCCCGAAAAAAGCAAGGTCGGTTTTTCGAACTGCGCTGCTACTTCTCTAATTACGTATATTGATTCCGCTTCAAGTTCCCTCAAATGGTTAATATTATACTTCTCCATAGTGATCTTACAAATGTTGGAATTAAAAAACACCTCCTGTAAAAGGAGGTGCAAATATAGTAAAAAACAAAGTTTAATCTGCCAAGCTTATATCAATGTAAGTTATACGTTAATCAATAACCACCTTTTTGTTGTAAACCTTGTCATCAATTGTTGCCGTCAGTAGATATTGACCTGATCTTATTTCAGATACATTGATCCGGTCATTAAAGATTTTCTCGTTTTTCAGTTTTGAAGTATTAAAAACCTTTTTACCCGACAAATCATAAATATCTATAATTAAGCTACCATAATCTTCAGATTCCAGTGTAATATTCAGATTGTTTTTCACCGGATTAGGATAAATGTTTAACCTGAGGTCAGTTGGCAGATTATCTTCCTCAATTGAAACAGGCCACATACTAGCTGTCCATATTCCCCTGCCATATGTTGCGGCAACTATAGTATTATCCTGGATGAACATCTGCCAGATTGAGACAGCGGGCATTCCGTTATCGGCATAGTACCACGTTTCACCATTGTCGACCGATTCAAAAATACCAATTTCAGTCCCTGCCCATATAATATCGGTATTATATGGGAAAACCAGCAGGGAATATACCATAACATCAGGGAAGCCATTGCTGCTGGTACTATCCTCACCAAATCCTGAGATATCTTCCCAGCTATCTCCATAATCTGTAGTTCTAAGGATCTTAGGAGCATGATCTACGGAAAACAAAGCATATGCTGTTCCTGCATCTGAAGGATGTGTTGCTATAGCGGAAAGGTAGCCCAGTTCTCTTTCGGTATAGATATTAACCGCTTCAAATGTTTCTCCGTAATCGGTTGAAAGAAACAGGTTAAGCTGCGGATCGTCGTACATACCGGCACCGGCCCATACAACACTCGGATCGGCAAGGGAAACTTCGACATTATGGAAGCTGGTAACCTCGGTGCCGACATTCCATCCGGTACCTATTGCAGTTTGCTCCCAGGGATTTCTGTTAGAACAAAAGTTACTATGATAGTATACTCCATCATTTCCAACGGCAAAAATAAGATCGGGGTTATCAGGAGAGTTTGATAATCTTGTAACAAATGGTCCGTCCCCTGCTGTTATTCCATCAACAGCGTATTGCCAACTCACACCTCCATTAAGTGAAATTCTCATTCCGTTATAATATATTGAAGCTAAAATACGAGTCGGAGATTCAGTATGCCACAAAGTTTCAAATCCGTCGCCCCCTAACCTTGAAATATAATGGGAATTATAACCCGCAGAAGATCCCATGGGTGACTGATAAGTACCATTGTCCTGCATGCCACCAACAAATTCTTTATAACCGGGTTTCATCGACACTCCGTAAAACTGTGTTGTAAGCAGGGTATAATGTAACTGTGCCCATGTCTCTCCGCCATTATATGAACGAGAAAGGCCACCATCGTTGGCATCAAGGATCATGAATTCTTCGGTCTCTTCGTTGGTGATTATCATATCCAGATCGTGATGATCGACATGCGGATTCTTATCACCGGAACTGGTAAGAACGGTTGTACTGGCATCCTGCAGAATAAAGCTTCCAAAATCAACTTTCACCATCGATTCAGGTAAATTTTCAGGCTCCCATACACCATCTTCTGCCAGTGTCGGCCAGTAGAAATATATCATCTTATGATAATGCCCTCCATCCTGTGCAATATTCGCATCCGGCGTTTCACTATATTCAACCGACTGAACAAAAATATACTCGCGGCCAATTAGATCATCATTCGGATCACGTTCCACAAGGTTAAACTCGCAGTCTCTTTCCTGGTCTCGGATTGAAACCATCAACTGGCGATCGTTATCAGTATCCCAAACCTGGAATGGCACATCAATATAATTGTGATAAGTGTAATCTTCCGGTGGTACGCCCGGACCTTCACCCTCCGGCACTGTAAAACGATATGCCTTTTGGGTCACTCCAGGTCCAAATCGTATTTCTACACTTGTATAATCATTATCTTCAACATCCGCACCTTCTTCAACACCGGTTGACATTCCCCCTCCCAGGTAAGTACCGCCAAAATTTATAAAGGAAAGGAATGGGGCTGTGCCGATCGTGTCAACACGTCTGACTTCCGGATCACCTGTCGACGTACTGCTTTGAAATTCAAGGCTTCCAATAGTAACACCGGCTATAAATACTTTGTTTTTATTAAAAGGATGTGCTTCGACAACATTATTAAACCAGCCCTGAGCACCTAAAAAATGAACAAAGGTTTGATCCATATCATTCAACCTTCGCCAGCTGTCAGCAGCATCTACAGATATGTACACATGTGTTTCATAATCACTTCCTTCAACACTCGCAAAAATATAATTGGCATCCACGGGGCTCACCGATAATTCTATTCTGCCTCCTGAACCGAATCCATTATTTACTGCTTCCCAGGAATCGCCGTTATCAATTGATTTAAGTACACCATATCCTTTTACAGCCGCGTAAATGATCTCAGGATCCGAAGGTGTTATTTCCAGGTCCTGAACTGCATAACCGGTGCTGTATACTTCATTCCATGAATCTCCGCCGTCAATGGATTTATAAATACCGGAATTGGTACCGACAATTAATATATCTTCATCTTCCTGATCAACAATGATCTTATTTACTAACCTGAAATGATCACCCTCAATTGTCGATTCAAGTTGTTCCCATGTCAGACCCCTGTCAACTGATTTAAACATGCCGCTTCCGTTAACCATGCCAACGCCACCATAACCTTCACCTGTACCTATATATATTACATCATGATTCGAAGGAGCCATTGTCATGGCATTGGTAGCCAGATTTGGCAGATCATCGGTTAGACATTCCCAATGGCTGCCTGCATCGGTGGTTTTCCATACACCGCCGCTTGCAGAAGCAGCAAACCAGGTGTTACGTGTTGCGTCGTTGGGGTCAAGAATAACCTCTCTGGTCCTTCCTCCAACATTTCCCGGACCGCGATGGGTCCAGTTAAATGCTCTCTCAGAAAGCTTTTCCCGATTTCTTCTTTTAGCTTTCTGTAACTCACTGTAGGCATAATTTATCTTATAACCGCTTTTTTCCTGTCCCAGTCTTTTGCTTATCTGACTAATGTATTCAAAATATTCCCCCGGTTTATCATAACCTTCTTCACTTTCTTCTTCATATAAGATCGGTTTCCCTATATGTGTGGAAAAATACTGAATACTAAAAACGGCAGTAAATAATAGCACTGCAACAGTTACAACTAACCAAAAATTGTCGAATTTGCGTATCATAGCATTTCATTTTAAATTTCTTAATAAGATACTTCTTCAAAACCTGTTTTCCTGTAACCTATCAGTAAAACAGTATCGATCATATATCTGAATTCATCGTAATAGCCGGCATGCATAAAAATAACATCTTCGATATCTGATGGTTCGAATTCCACCCCTTCAAAATAGATCGAAGCCATCTGATAAGCCAAATCAATAAGTATCGGATTGGTAGTAACATACCCATCCACACTGATATAGCTTATATTATATAAATCCTCACTAATATACTCCAATTGTTCACCCATTTCAACACAGAAGGTACTGTCTCGGTAATGAGCCCTTACCCTGGTATCGGAATTATACAATTTATCCAGTATCAGGCTGCTGTCTACATTCGGATCAAGCGATGTAACCAGCTCATATGCCGGTGATAAAAAATTACCTTCAATTGTCCCTCCCTGAAATTCAAAAGCTATCCAGATACCAGCCAGACTATTCGGATAACCTTCCTGATACTCTATATCGTAATCCTTTTTCAGGCATGAACTTACTATAATAACAAATGAAATTAGTAATACTATTTTAAAAAATATTCTCATTTAATCAATTTTTGTCCAGATTACTGGAATATCAATTCCTTCATATGGTTCTTCCGTTAAAAATATGGTCCATGATAAGGTACTCAGGGTATATTCCCCTTCCGAAGCGGCATAGGTTCCAAAATAACCTTCGCCATGAAGAAGCACCAGTTCGTGATTTCCCAAAATAACAAACCTTCCCCTCATTTCAGCGCCCGGAAATCCCATGACCTCGTCGCATTCGTATAATCCTTTTTCATCAATCTTTTTCACCCTGGCCTGCACCGGATCCCATACAGTACCAATATATGTCCCTTCAACATCTACATTAGTTACATCATGATGTGTTACAGCGACTACCCGCTCTGCAGCTCCTATTAGTCCGTCGGAATTCTGAGCAGCATAAACAATAGTATAAACACCGACTTCAGAAACATCAACCTCCCCGGCACTATATACGTGTAATGGTTCACCATTTGAGAATGCCTCAGCGCCCGGATCCTCAAACTCCATACTATCATTTCTTATTATCGAGATGAATTCACCTCCCTCTAATATAAATTCCGGTATATAAGATATGTGTGACACATCTTCTGTTGTGTACCATTTCTCGCACCCTGTAACCAGGATGAATAACAATAATATATGGTATGTTAAGAATTTCTTCATTTACTCCAAATCATTGTTTTTTATCCCACCATATCTTTTCCCAAACAGGTTTGCCCGCAGGTGTGTTTGGATTGCCTGACGCCTCAGATTCTGGAAATATCAGTCGTTTTGGAAAGCGACCGCTTGTCACATTGTTTACTGAAACCGTAAATTCACCCGGTTCATAACCATCATCATCGGGGGAGATATCAGAAATTTCCGGATAATGTGTGCGGTTATGCTCAAAGAATGTCTCAAGACTCTGAATGCCTGCAAGTGATACCCATTTCTGTATGATAATACTCTTAATAAACTCTTCAATATTACTTCCATCTGAGGGAAATCTGTAAGGCCCCCTTAAATACGCTTCTGCCAGGTCAACAATATAGGTTACGGAAAAATAAGGGTAAAGAACCCTGTAGTATGCATATATAACCGCTTCATCATATTTTTCTTTTGCCACCGAATAATCATCGACATCATAACGCATGATCGCTTCTGCCTGCAGAAAACATGCTTCACTGTAACTCATCAGATATACCGGATCAACAGGACCAAATACAGGCTTTGAATAACTTGAACTGTTTGTACCTGCCGGTTCTTCGGGGTCGTTGTAATTACCCTGTATTAGCGATTTATGCCCTCCACCGGCTGCAGGCGTATAGAACATATAATTCAACCTGTCGAAGTCGTTTTTTTCTATGAGATAAGAATGCATTGTCCTGCTTAAAACCAGGTTGGGATTACCTCCCAGAAAGTTAATTTCTGTTTCATATAAAGGATTCCTGCCTCCCGTTTCATTGCTGAATTGCACCATAGCAGCATCGACCGAAAGAAAATCAACTTCGTTCCTATACAATTCTTCAATTCCCTGCCGTGCTTTTTCAGGATTAACCTCTGTCTGGCGGAGATAAATCTTCAGTTTAAGTGTATTTGCAAATTGTTCCCACACAGTTATATCTCCTCCAAAAAGCAGATCATTCTCTCCCGGATTTTTTAATTCAAGATCGTAGAAATCTTTCGAAAGTGCGTAATCAAGCCGGGTAATGAGACTGTCATAAATATCCCCCCCATTTTCATAGCGGGGTGTCAGATTCCCTGTCTCTCCTTCCAGAGCCTCTGAAAAAGGGATCTGATCATACAAATCTGCCAGTACCTGAAAAGTATAAGCCTGCATTGTTGTTGCTATCAGGTAGTACTGCCATTCAGATTCTTTTTCCGATTCCTGTTTAATATATTCAAATGCTTTCAAAGCCCCCGAATACAACTCCCGGAACTGCCTGTCGAAGCTGCTGCTGTTAATATCATACGAATCAATCCCTGAATATTGCGACGCTCCCGGCGACTGCGTCCAGTGCTGCGACCACAGGGCACCCAGAACCTGATACCTTCCACCCATAACATAAGCTACCGATGAGATACCCGAAGGAAGTACCAGTTCATATTCAACTTCCGACGGACTGTTCGGATTCTTATTAACATCAAGCCATTCCCCGCATGACACAAGAATTAAGAGAACAGGTATATACTTGAATAATTTCATCAGCTAAAAAACAATTCTCAGGTTTAATGTTAAACTCCGTGTTGATGGTTGTGCTCCATATTCGCCAAAATCGGCCAATAGATCGTTACCAAAAGTTGTCAGTTCCGAATCAATATAAGTTTGATCCTGCGGTGTCCAAAGCAGCAGATTTTTACCTACAATGCTAATCACAAAGTTACTAACATGTATTGGTTCCGTGAATTTTTTCGGTAATGAATATGAAATTACCACCTCGCGCAATTTAACAAACGACTTATCAATTAATGAAGCACCATCCATCTCAGAACCTCCATTACCCCAATAATTTACCAGTTGTACCATATCGAGCGGCTTTGTATTTGTAACGTACTCCGTTTCTCCATCATCATCAATATCCACTTCAACTACCGAATTGGGGATAATAAACGGCTGGCGTTCGTTGTACAATGTTGCCGGGACGGTTCCGGCCCAAAGAGTAATATCTTTGGTACGCGAATACATCAGGCCTCCCTTGCGAAAATCAAAATGAACGGATACAGAAATATTCTTATAGTTAAGACGAGATATAACACCTCCAAAATACTTGTACTGCGAATTTCCGTATATCTTCAGATCTTCATCTGCAACAGGCAGGCCCTGATTATTAACAACCATTTGACCATCTTCAGTATACATTGGTGCCCTGGCCTCAAATACCCCGACGGGCATTCCCGGAATGGCTGACCAGTTTATCTGCTGCCCGCCGTCAACACGTAAAGAATTTAATTCAGCCCTTTCCAACTGATTGTTGAGGTAATTCAGTTCATTGTAATTCCTGGTGAAATTTACTGTTAACTCCCATCTCAGGTTATTATTTCTTACGGGCACAACTGTTACAAGTGCTTCAACACCGTAATTGGTTATTTTCCCAAGGTTCTGCATCTGGAATGTATAACCTGATGATGATGGTACCGGTGTAGCCCATATCAGGTCTGTTGTAGATTTGTTATAATATGCCAGATCAGTTGAGAACCTTCCGTTAAAAAAACGCAGATCGGTGCCTACTTCATACTCATCGGTAATTTCGGGTTTGAGATTCTCGTTGGCAATAAGGTCCCCTACATCATATGAATTAATATTGCCATTGGTCAGAGGATAGGCAAGGTAACCATAACCATCGGAGTGATACCCATGCTCAAATACCGAATTCACAAAATATGGCGGTGCGTCGTTCCCAACGCGTGCCCAGCTGACCCTTACCTTTCCGTAAGAAAGAAAATCCTGAATTCCGGGAAACATCTCAGTAAATATTAAACCTGCATTAGCACCGGGGAAAAAATAGGAATTATTCTGTGGCGGTAATGTCGAACTCCACTCATTACGTGCGGTAGCCGAGAAAAACAAGAGACTTTTATATGAAAAATCGGCACTGCCAAACACTCCTACCAAACGCCGTTTCGATGATGATTCGAATGCTGACGGACTTTCAACGCTGTTTGATATATTGATAAACCCCGGCACTGACAAATTCTGTACAGTTTCGCCGTGAGTTTCTGCATACCTGTGATTAAGTGAATGGCCGGTCAGCAAACTTACCGTGAAGTTTTTTATTTCTTTATTGTAAGAAAGGATCAGGTCGCTGTTCAGTTGTACCTGACGACTTGAAGAATTGCCAACCATTCCCGGATCAAAAACAGCGGAAAATTCATTATTCCCTTCCGGTTCTATCCTGGCCCTCCAGATTTTTCTTCCTTCTGATGAATTATCACCTCCAAGACGGAGTTTAAGTTCCAGACCGGTTGCAATGATATAATCTAAATCCAGGCTTCCGAAGATCCTGTCTTCGGTATTTATATTTCCGTTATTTTCCAGTATAAAATACGGATTAACCGTATAAAGCGAATAGTGATTGTCGATGTTGTTATATTCATTGTTAAGGTCAGCTAATTCTCGTAAACTGATATCCCGTGGTGTTTGCATTACCTGGTTATATACCGATTGTTCTCCCTGACCTGTAGGAACGAAGCTGCTTTTCTTCCTGATATAGTTTACAGAAGCGGAAGTACTTAACCGTTTGGTGACTTTATAGGTTGAACGTAAAGCAAAGGTGTGTTTTGAATAGCTGTCGGCATCTGTCGGAAAAATTCCGTCCCATTGTATGTTAGAGTAAGAAAAGTAGTAGCCGGCAGCTTCATTGCCACCATCTACTGAGATGGAGTTATTAAACATTTTACCTGTCTCGAAGAACTCCCTGACATTGTCCGGCAATGCCCTGTATGCCTTAACCCTGTATGTGTTGTTCACCTCATGCCCCCAGGGCCGGAACCTGTTATCAAATTCTGGTCCCCAGCTCATATTTTCATATAGCACGGAATTGCCAAATATTCCCTGTCCGTATTCGTTCTGGTATTGTACAAGGCGCAGCGGTCTTTCTATTGTATAGGAAGAACTGTAAGAAATCCTTGATTTGGATTTAAGCTCACCCTTCTTTGTTGTTATTATTATTACACCATTGGCTGCCCTTGATCCGTAAAGCGCAGTACCTGAAGCACCTTTTAAGATCGACACCGATTCTATATCATCGGGGTTCAGATCGTTCACCTTATTACCAAAATCGGTACCCCCGTTGATCGAGCTGCTGCCGGAATGTGAATTGCTTACAGGAACTCCATCGATTACAAATAATGGCTGATTACTCCCCGTCAGCGATGATACCCCCCTTACTAAAATCCTTGTTGATGAACCAGGTGCTCCCGAGGCAGATGTGATATTAACGCCGGCAACTTTCCCCTGCATTGCATTCAATGCACTCCTGTCGCTTCCCTCGGTAAGTTCGTCGCTGTTTACTGCTGTCATGGAATAGCCGAGTGATTTTGCCTCGCGGGATATCCCGAGAGCCGTAACCACCACTTCATCAACGGCAATGAGTTCAGGTTGCATTATAACCTCTATAAAGTCTGAATCTCCCAGTGTGATGATCTGTGTCTCCATGCCAATAAATCTTATTTCCAGTGAACCTGTTCCGGCAGGAACGTCGATCGAAAATTCACCATCGTTGTTTGTAATTGTACCGACTGTTGTTCCCGGAATAATTATGGTGGAGCCCGGAATGGGTAAATTATCAGGTGAGCCTGTTACAACACCGGTTATTGTGCGAACCTGTGTATATACAGCAATTTCTCCGATAAAAAACAGGGAAATGAAGAAGATATATTTAGCAAAGCGAAACTTCATATTTGAGAAATTGCCCAAAACTAGGAAAAAATGTTGAATCAAAGCTTTCAATATAAGCAATAAACGAAATTGTTTGTGATGTATTGTAGAATATTAGCAAGGGTGACTGGTGAATAGTGAATAGCAGACAGTAAGTTTAATGTTTAGAAAGTTGAGAAAGTTGAGAGCCCTGCAAGGTTCATTTTCAATCAATCATTCCGGGCGAACCTGCCTGCCTGCCTGCGGTAGGTAAACCGGTAGGCAGGGACCCGGAATCTATTTATCATTGGTGTGGACTCCTGCTTCCGCAGGAATGAAATTTCAGTTAAGATTGCCACATCCGATTAACAT
>JAFGIP010000043.1 GCA_016929525.1 Bacteroidales bacterium | reverse complement strand
TCAGGAGAAATGTCGCGAAGAATAAAAGAGAGCATAGATTCAGAGGTTCACCTGCAGCTATCCGACAGATCCGGGAAACCGGTTTATGAAGGGACCGGTAAAAGAGTAGGTCTGGAAATAATTGAAGGAATATTCAGATACATATAGTTCCCGATGAGTCATTCCCTGGTAGGTACCGGAGATATTGGGAGGCAACACCTCCGGGTTGAATAATCTTATCTCCAAAAACGGAAGCTGTATGCAGCATACCCAAGCAGTAAATCCGTCGGTAACATAACCATTTTTTGTAAGTCACAAGCCTGGCCCATTTTCAGAATTGTCATCGAAAATAAAGAGATCTACAATTGTTATCTAGAAGACTCGTGCCAAATCAGGAGCAAGCTTCAACGAAGGGTTATATTTGTTCTTCTCCAGGAATACTATTGTTTCCCTTCGGACATTAACCTTTTTAGCAAGTTCGTCCTGGGTAAGATTATAGCCAGCCCTGAATTCCCTGATCCTGTTAGTTATTATTAATCCCTTTTAAGTTTACTACCAGCCAGGTAATTCCAAAGGTCAGTGCCATGGCGGATACCCGATCCGAGAAGTTCTTCGGTGTCAAGTTTGACTTTGTCTTTCACCATATCAGAAATACCCATTTATAGAGGCAAACATAATACGTAACAGCTGCTGTCTTCTGAAGTATCTTTTTTGATAATTCATCTTCAGCAGGTTCTCCCCGCTTAACACTGCTCAGCTTTTTAAACCCCAGGAAAAGTGCGAAAGTTACAACCAACAGGATAACATCTGATTTTATGATTTCCGTTGAACTGAGCTCCCTGGCAGACTTAAATAACCACAGCCCTGTGGCCAGTATAACAAGTCCGGATACGATAAAAGCGTTTAATTGCTTTTTCATAGAATTGAATCTTTAGTTTAATATATCTAACACACAGTTAGATATTTATAACACATAAGTCAAAACTTATGAACAATTTTTTAAAATATTTTCAGCCGCATCCTGTCCACGGAATAAATAGTTGGATTCTCCCGGGAAGTTACTACAGGATGTGACACTATTTTTTTGAACAGACTGATGGCTATCTGTAAGAAATTACACAAACCTTTCTATATTACAAAGAGGCGTAAGATAAATTCATCGGACAGCACTACATCTGTTAACTGCTGAATTGTGATAGTAAATTCTGCTACAGTAGGAATTGATTAACAATGCGAATTTAGGGTTGTGTACCATGAAAAGAAAAGGTAATAGAAATTCATCTCTATAATCACGAATGATACTCAAGTGACAAAAGCTGGAACAGATTATTTAAAATACTTATAAATAATTAGCCTTAATACTCAACATTGATGATTGACAACTTAAATTATTATAAATAAATTGGTATTGGTTTATCTATCTTGATCCATAAGAAAAATAGACAATCAGTATATCCGTTGTCAAAACAAATTACAATATGAAACGAACTCTATTTTGCACAATTCTAATTCTTCTTGGCTTTTTTCTAAATGCTCAGGATGTAATTTACTTAATCGATGGTTCAGAAATCCAGGCTAAAATTATCGAGCTAACGAATGATCTTATTAAATATAAAAGATTTGATCAATTAGATGGTCCGTTGAGAAATATTTCGAATAAAGATGTATTCATGATTATTTATGAAGACGGCACACGAGAAATAATAAAAGAGACTTATCAAAAAAATGAAACTGAAACGGTGAACCAACCAATTACTTATCAAATTCCACAAAATCTATCACAAACAGAGATAAATTTGGATAAGAATTATGTATCTATTCCAATTAGCATGACAGATAAATGTATCCATGGAACAAATGATGCAGATAATTTGCATGGTAAAGGGGCTGCTCATTTTATTTACGGTGTCGCATTTGGTCCTTTTGCATTAATAGGAGCTGCTGTCTCAACTCCTACTCCGGAAACAGGTATTCGTACAACTATGATGTCCCCCAATAAATCACTTTTTAATGACCCTTCTTATAGAACATGTTATACGCAAAAAGCTAGAAAGAAAAACATAGGAAATGCTGCTTTAGGTTGGGCAACCTGGGTCCTGGCAGTTTTAGTAGTAAGTTCGTACAGTTATTAATACCTTTTCAATAATGGATAATTATTCCACTTATACAAGAATAATTAAAGTGTTTATAGGATTAGTATTCTATTGCTTCTTAACATGTAATATTATTCAAGCGCAAGATGTTATATATAAAAAGGATCATACTGAAATAAAATCGAAAATTGTTGAGATAGGTGACAGTGATATAAAATTTATAGATTTAAACAGGCAGGACGATACTTTAATCTGTAGTATTTCTGTGTCGGATGTCTTTATGATTATTTATGCCAATGGAGAGAGAGAACTTTTTAAACAAACAGTTACTAATGGTATAAATAACAATGTTGATGCTGTTTCAGAATCTTTTAGCGGGATAAGTGATAAAGTAGAAATCAAATTTTATGATAAGAGAGCTTATCCTTTAATTATCGGGGAGAAGCCGGGGGTTATTGTTGGAACAAAAATGAAAGTCAAGGACAAAGATAATGAATGGTTTCCGGGAGTAAATGAAATTTTTAAAGAAAGGTTGACTAAGAAAGGATTTATAGAGAAAATTTCAAATCCTGATTATCTTTTAGAGATTGATATTAATGAGCTTTCTTTCAATAGTATGGATAAATTTACTCATATTCAAATTGATCAGCTCCTTTCAGCAAAAATTACTGTAGAGCAAATCAAGGATAATCAAATCTTATATAGTTCGGACTTATCAAGCAGTTACAGCTGTAAGGCAGCAGATATAAGAGAGAATTGTGAGAAAAATGGATACAAATGGCGGAATAATTACACGTTATTTCTATTTGTTATTGATGATATTATTCAAAAATTATTAGCAGACTTTAAACTTTACGGTCTTATTTAATCGATCAATAATACTAAGTCTGTACCGTTATATTCAACAATGAACAATCTTGGCTTTGATCACTACAAAGAGAAAAAAAGATACCTGATGTAACACCCCTGCGTGAAACAGGGCTTGCAATGCTTAAAGAGAAAACGGTTGTGGCTGTGGTTTACGACAGCGATATCAGCATAAACTATTCTCCCCTGAAGGGCAATTTTATGGGAGCAAATCTCGGATTAGTGGCTCTCAAAGTTATTGATGTAAAAAAAAGGACAGATGGTTCCACATCTTCCCTTCCGGTGGTCACAATACAGATTCTGGATCCTGTTATTACATCGGGACTGCCGTTGATGCTATTCTCGAACGCACCTGTTCCCCAGTCATCATCGAAACCTTTTGACATTACTCCGCCCTCATCCCCGGAAGAACCACAGTTTGTCCCTGCGCCTTAGTGACCGATATTATCAATGAAATGAATACACTTAAATATTTGTTATTGTATATTTTACTTGGCATGTTTTCATGCATACCGTCGCCCAATGATCCTCCGACCATTTATGGCTTAGAATACGACATTAATGACACTGATGGCGATGGAGCGTAAGCATTCGGCGTCCCACATGTTGACAGATACCTGATCTGGGCCTATCTTGCCATGTTTAATCTCCAGTACAATTTTGTTGG
>JAFGIP010000004.1 GCA_016929525.1 Bacteroidales bacterium | reverse complement strand
CTATTTGACAAACCTAATCTACAATATTTCAAAGAACAAAATTATAATCAGTTGAAAATGTTCAATTTATAACGAAACGCTACTGATTATAAATGTAAATTAATTCCTATAAACCCGGTAATTTTTGGCATGGGATAAGTATAATTGATCTGATATTCTTCATTAAGGAGATTTTCGGCTTTAATAAAAATTCCAAAGTGTTTATTACAATTATAACTAACACGGGCATTCAGTAAATTATACGATTCTTTTATTTTTTCCTTGTCAGTAAGCAGGTACAAATCATTTATGCTTTGAAGTGACAGGTTTATATTCAGCTTTTTCAGGGTGTATGTTCCGCTTATGAATACTGAATGAACAGGAGTTGCCGGTACCGGATCGCTCATATGGATGTAACTGTAATTAGCATGAAGTTTCAGATTTTCAATAGGGGTATAATTTGCCGCAAACTCGAGGCCCCAATGTCTGAATGATCCTGTATTATAATATTTCGGAACGCCTCCGATATTTTGGACTTTGATCAGATTTGTCCCGTGTGCATTAAATGCAGTTATTTCTAATGATAGTTTCTGCTTTAACAGGTACTGTAACCAGTTTATTTCATAGTTAATCATTTCTTCTGGTTGAAGGCTGTCATTAGCAATATCCCACATAAAAAGCTCCCTAATTGTTGGGCTGCGGTATCCCTTTGCTATTGATCCTTTAAATGTTGTGCCGGGCAATGCATGATATGCAAACCCGATGGATGGTATTGGTTCTTGACCATATACTTTGTGATAATCTAATCTGAAACCACCATCCAATGTAAATTTTTGACCAATTTGCTGCTGAATGAAAATGTATCCACCGGCCTCATATATTGATGTATCGATGAATGTTATCCCTTCACCGTGCATAGCAAAAGTGTTTTCTGCCAATCCTCCGTAATTTTTATAATCAAATCCCAATGTTGTTGTATTTCCTTTGAAAAAATTGTATGACTCATAAATGACCAGACCATAATTATTATCGTTCGAATGAAAACCATCAGTTATGGTATGCTCTCCGAAATTGTAGAACAATCTCAGTGAACCGGAGAATTTTTCAAACTGATTATCAACTGTAAAAGCTCCCATACCGCGAAATATGTCAATTGTTTCTCCTGCTGTTGCATTTACTGTATCAGGTCCCGGATCGGTAGCATCAAACTGTGCAAGCGACAGATCTGCATTTATCTTTAGGTGCTCGTTAATTTTATATCCTGCGCTTATATATCCGTTTGTTATTGAAAAGTCAGAGGAATCACGATGACCATCGGTTCTGTCATGGTTAAGTCCGATAAAAACATTGAATTTTTTAGATTTGAATCCCCCATTGGCCATATATTTTTGAGTATTGTACGATCCATACATTATTCTGCCATTTCCTGTATATCCTTCTTTATCATGCTCTTTGGTAATAATATTTATTACACCCCCCATTGCATTAGAGCCATAAAGTGTAGATGCCGGTCCCCGAATTACTTCAACCTGTTTTACATCGGAAGCAACATATGCATCAGCTAATGGGTGGCCCATAATTCCCATATACTGTGGATTTCCGTTTAAAAGGATAAGTGTTTGAGTAGTAGGTGAACCTCCGATGCCACGTATCGAAATCTGACCGGCAGAACCCGTAGCAACACCAAAACCCGTTATACCTCTTTCTGTTATAAATAATCCCGGGACTTGTTCTGAAAGAACAGGAAACAAAGCAGATTCCGAACTTTGTTGAATTTCTTCCTCTTTGATAACAGAAATGGTCAGGGGCACATTATTTCTGGAAACCGATACTTTGGTTCCCGTAACCACAACTTCCTTCAGAGCTATGGTGTCGTTCAAAGATTCCTCGTTGGCAATAACATGAATGGCTGATAATATAATAGCCAGGGTTAGAATTGATTTGATTCTGGTATTCATAATATATAAAGTAACACTAAATATCTAAAGGTAACACGAATGTGCAAATGTAAACATTATCTAAAACAAAATGAATATCTTGAATTATTATTAGAAATAAATATGCGAAGCAGATCAAAAAGGGAACGAAACAGAGGCACTTCGGGTAATAACAGAAAGCTTGCAGGTCAATTAACAAAACCAGTGCGTGTTTTCTAAGAGTCAGACTTTCGAAGAATTTCCCCCAGTATTTCACTTTCAAGTATCCGGATATCTCTTTGAAGTCTTTGAATATTATTGTAGACCACGACAGAATTCTGGTTGAAATCAATTTGACTGAAAATAACACTTCGACGAATATATTGATCAAGTGTGGTTATATTGTATTTGTTTGTGAAGTCCAAAATAGATTCCTGATATGCCCTTACAGATACTTCAAGATTTATAGCTTCATCCTGTATGGATCCCTTCTTTATATATGGTTTTAAGATACTCTTGTTGTAATTGTGCAGTTTTCGCTCATCAGGGAAAAGCTTATTATTAAAACTTTCTAACTGATTTAGTATTGCTTCGGTACGATTAACCAAATCTTTATAATTATCCGGGTTCACTGAATCATCGATTTTCGTTTTAAACTGATGCTTTAATTCTTCTGTTTTATGGGAAAAGTACTCGTTAGATTCTTTCAGATTGTATTCCAGGACTCTTATTTCGTTCTGTGAATTTCTGTCGGTAATAGAGTAACTGAAAATATTAAGCGCAACTATTATAGTAAGGATCAGCACTGCTGACAGATTAATAATCCGATTTTCCTGGATTTTTATTGCAGAGAAAAAAAGCAGTAGAATAAATACAAAAGTTGATATCCATATAAGAAGTATCATGTAAGATTTGTATGGCCAGTGCATTACTGTAAAAATGTACGTGATGAGAAAAAGAAATACCGTGACTGCGGCTGAATAAAAAACATGTATATTTCTCTTAATCAGTTTTTCTTTTTTCACGGTGATAAGAAGTGAAGGGATGTATGCAAATGCAATACAGATAACACCCAGCAGGAACAGAACATTAGCTCCTGCAAGGTGATTCATTTTAAATATCAGACTGATCAGGAATAATGATATTCCCGAAATTCCCGTAATTTTCATAAACGTTTTCATGGTTTCAAATTTTTTGGTTATTAATAAAATGGTTTTTATTTCTATATATTTCAGATTATTATATCCGATTTCTTTTTTTACTTTTTTATATGCATCTTCGAAAGAATTGCCGATATCCATCAACTCTTCAACATAACAGCAGATATGATCTATAAGATCAGTCTCCAGGTGTGAGAAACCGATTCCCGCTTTACGAACATCATCTTCAATGAAACGGATCTGGTCCGGATTTAACTTAACCAATTGCGAATCCATAATCAGCATTTATTATAACAGTCAATGTTTCAATGAATTCTTTTAATTCACTGATTTTGAGTTTGGCCGTCTTTTCGCCTTTTGTAGTCAGTTTATAATAAACTCTTGTTCTGTTATTTACAATTTCCGATTCAGTTATTACATCTCCATCATATTCGAGTTTATGCAGAATAGGATACAGTGCTCCAAATGTCAGTTTAATCTTGTTATTCGTAAGGTCTTCAATTTTTTGCGTGATTTCATAACCATACATCCGGTCATGTTCTTTAAGAAGTTTCAGCACAATCGATTTTAAAGAACCTTTGAGTAGTTGTTTTTCTATCATATTAAAAGATTGTATATATAAGAAACTTAAATATACCAATTTTATTATATATTTAAAAACGTTTTTAAGTTTTCAACAATAAATCTTAATAATAATTATTGTATGTGTCAATTTATCAGTAAATTGTGTAAAAAGAGGAGAGTGGATTTTATTATTATATAACAGTAAATTGTTAAAACTCATCATTTTTTATTACAAATTAAACATTCTGAGGAAGTTATCGTATCAGGATATAGTACGATAACTCAGAAAAAGTGATCATATTTATGAATCTTACTTTAAAAATTTCGAATTCGTATCCTGAATTGTATATCAAATCTTGTAAATCAGTCTACATCAATAATTTAAGAGTTTTGTAAGATGAAAAGAATTATCATAGTAATATTTGTTATGCTGTCAGCTTATTCGATGGCCATTGCCCAGGAAGCAACATATAACAATTATACCGGCGACTGGATAGATGATGCATCATGGCAGGACGGATCTTCTCCCGGATATTCTGTAAACGGAGTTAATCTTGATATTTCAGGTTACATTACAATAAATGATGATTTTGATTTCAATAACGGACTTATAACAATACACGATACAGTTATTGTTTACGGTAATTTTACTTTGCTGAATAATGGTGACTTAACGCTTGATGCGGCAGGAATTCTGATAATCTTTGGTGATTACCTTTCATATAATCAGGTTCAGATCAGTACAGGAGGAACTTTTGTTGTAACAGGAGAATTTGGAATGCTGGGCTCAGATACTCAGGGATCATTTGATAATAGTGGTAGTGTATATATCTTTGATGATGATCCGGATATAAAAACCGGAGATGGTTATGACGATCTTCAGTGTCCTGATCCCAATGATTACCCTGATAATTGTGGATACGGTAATGTAGAAGACATTGAAGATAATCCTATTAATGATTTCTTTGAAGATATTCAGACTTGTGACTATGACACTCAGGAACCTGTTATCAGCGGCTGCCCTGCAGATATCAATCAGGGAACCGATGTGGCAGGATGCAATGCAGCAGTAACATGGACAGAACCAACAGCCTATGATAACTGCGACGGAGCAATGACCTATACAACCCGCAGTCATGCACCGGGAGCAACGTTCAATGCAGGTACAACAACAGTAACCT
>JAFGIP010000042.1 GCA_016929525.1 Bacteroidales bacterium | reverse complement strand
TTTTAGTGACGAAGGGGGGTCACTTTGAATGACGGAGAGGGGTCATTTTAAATGACGGGAGGGGTCAGAATGGGTGACGGATTACAATTACCAGATGAACAAGAAATGGTAATAACAAATAATGGTAAACCAATAGCATTACTCACTCCACTCACTGATACAAATATGGAGAATACCATAAAATCTATTCGAAAAGCACGCGCAATTGATGCTCTAAAGAACATTCAAGAAAATGCTCAGAAAACGAAAATGGATATTTCAGAAGATGAAATAATTCAAGAAATTAAAACATATCGAAAAAATAAAAAATGAAAGTTGTAATAGATACAAATGTTATTGTCTCGGGTTTGCTAAAACCCAATAGTAATCCATCTCAGATTTTAAACCTGTTTCTGAATGATCAGATTCAATTACTGTATGATTTTCGAATAATAGAAGAATATGAAAATGTTTTGTTAAGGAATAAATTTAAGTTTAAAAAAGAAGATATTTTGGTATTAATGGATTTTTTAAAAAATGAAGAAATATTCACTCCTGCAAATCCAATAGAAATACATTTTACCGATATTGAAGATAAGAAATTTTATGAAGTGGCATTGACTGGCAATGCTGATTTCCTGGTAACTGGGAATTTAATACATTTTCCAAAAAGTAAACTTATCGTATCTCCTGCAACATTTATTAGAAACAGAACAAAATAAAATGGGTATAACTGTTAATTCCCGCATTATTTTACACTCGATACCCGCATTATTTTTAAACGACTTTTGCCGTATAATTCTTTTTTTCCCGTTCTATTCTCTTGTCAAAAACAAACCGGGACATCCTGGAGATAAAAACAGCCCGGGAAATCCCGGGCCGCCTAAACTGAAAAGAGTGTGCCGGATGTTACCCTGCCACGACCATCTGAACATGCTCCTTTTCCACTTGAGCGGATTTTGAGAGGTATGCCTTGATGAGTGACTGCCATGTGATATTGCCGATGGTCCTGATGATACCTGCGGAGGCATCATGAATCAGCTTCATGGCATTTCTATCAAGCCCTGGACAGGTATTTTTATGCTCAGAAACAGCTCCAGCCCGGAAACGTATTTTCAGGCCGCTTGCCGTGTTCAAACTCCCTGGACTGTAAAGAATACTGATTGCAAATCGCCCAATAAAGAAGAAATCATAAAAAATGAATGCTATGTTTTTGATTTCGCGCCGGACCGCGCCTTGCGGCAAATTGCCGATTATAGCTGCCGCCTTAATGTAGACGAAGTCAATCCGGAAAAGAAAGTGGAAGAATTTATCAGTTTCCTTCCTGTCCTTGCCTATGACGGCAGTTCCATGAAGCAAATTGATGCTGCTGGAATTCTTGATATTGCAATGAGTGGGACTACGGCTACCCTGTTGGCTCGCAGATGGGAAAGTGCTTTATTAGTCAATGTTGATAACGATACGCTTTCACGGCTTATGAAAAATCAAGATGCTATGAATGCACTGATGAGTATTGAAGGTTTTAGAAATCTGAATCAAGAAATTGAGACAATCATTAATAAATCCGAATCAGTAAAAAAGGCGAAAAAAGACGCCAGCGAAAAAGAACCTTCCGCGGCTGAAAAAAGACAAATTACTGAGGAAGAAAAAGAATACAAGAGTTTACGAAAGCAAATACAGGACAAACTGATAAAATTTGCAACTCGAATTCCTGTGTTTATGTATTTGACAGATTACCGCGAACGAAGTTTACGCGATGTTATAACCCTGCTTGAACCTGGATTATTCAAAAAAGTCACCGGCCTTACCGTTAAAGACTTTGAACTATTGGTAAGTCTTGGAGTATTCAACAGTGCATTGATGAATGATGCAGTGTACAAATTTAAGCGATATGAAGACGCAAGCCTTGTATACGTTGGAATCGATAAGCATAAAGGCGAAAATATTGGTCTTTACGATACGGTAATTACAATAAGAGATTATGAAGAAACATTTGAAAATGTGGCAGAACAGGGATAAAGAAATCGCTATCGCCGTCCTGAATCAGGCGGGCGCGAAGAATACAGAATTACCATATATTACCAGATTATATATATCAAACATAAAAGGTGTAATGAAATGGACTACAACAAACGTTTTTATGATTTAAAAGCTGAGCCGTCTGCAGATGAATGGTATGCAAACGAAACTGTGTTACCATCAATTAAAGAATATCTTGGCTTGTTCACAATAAAAAATCCCATGATTCTAGATTTAGGTTGCGGATCAGGTCATGAAAGCAAACGCTTATATAACAATGGTGCAAGAGTAATTGGTATAGATTACAGTTGTGAATCTATTAAAATAGCAAAAGAAAGAAATAATAACATTGTATTTCATGAAATGAATTACTTTGATATTGATTATTCTTTAGGTTTATTCGATGGAATATTTTCATGCTCCTCAATTATTCATCTTGAGAATAATGATCTTGAAAAAGTAATTCAGATAGTATCAAAAGTATTAAAAAAAGATGGATTGTTCTTGGTAATATACAGAATCGGTTCGGGTCGTATTATACAAAATCATGAAATTAATGGAGAAAAGATTATACGTACGATTGAACAATATGAGAAAGAAAGTTTAAAAGGAATATTTTATAAGAATGGTTTCTTGTATTTGCAAGATGGTATACTTGACAGTACGTTAAGACCTAATTGGGACAGTATTATCTTTCAAAAGAAAATAAACTAACAACTGCTTCAACCTGATATTTACTTTGTCATAAAAATTGCTTGTTGCTTCGCTTGTCGAGGGCACGAAAATACGGGTAAGTAAATGTCAGGGCGACGCTTACGCGCGTGAAGAAAATAGTGTTGTTGAAGATAGTATATTATTTTAAAATTGATATATGAAAATAAAAAGGTATCAAGCTCTTTATTATAAGAATAACAATTACCTGAATATACCTTGAATAGGTATACCTTAATGAGGTATATTAAATTATGTTAATACAAAGCTTTTCAGATAAAGCGACAGAAGCCTTTTTTTATTACAGGTAAGATAAGAAAGCGGATTGGTTGGGCTGACATTTTCAAAGTTGTGCAAAGAAAACTGTAAGCGCTAAATCTTCCCATCTACAAGAATAAAAAATAATCTGCAATACTTCCTGAAATTATCAGGAGGTATTACATGAGAGTGAG
>JAFGIP010000041.1 GCA_016929525.1 Bacteroidales bacterium | reverse complement strand
TGTAATTTGTAAAGGTTATTCCATCATAGCTAAATAAACCGTTTCTGCTTGTTGCTATCCAAAGCTGATTGTCTTTGTCGAATACAATATACCGGATTGAATTATTGAATTAAAATCTTTCCCTAACTTTTCAAATGTATTTAATAAAGGAATCGAAGTCAAGTGATGTAATAAAAAAAGGGAGTTCGTTCTTATAAGATCTTTTAATATTATCTAAACTGCAATATTTAAAAGTTGATAAGCTTTTTGCCCATGGGGGCTTTTTAATACTGAAATAACAAACTAAGAATTATCGTAAGTGAGCTGAACAAGCCCTTTTTTGAATACTTCGTGCTTTACAAGGTTAAACTGTAATTTTTTCAGACTTTCATCTTTAAATAAAGGGATACCCTGGCCGAGTGCAACCGGATGAATTGAAATAATCATCCTGTCAATGAGATTGGCATTCAACAGTATGGAATTTATTTGCCCGCCTCCGACAAGCCAGATATTCTTGCCTTTCCTTGCTTTTAGTTTCTCTGTGAATTCTGCAACGTCACCAAAAACAAATTCTACAGGAAATATACCCGGATCCCGTTTTTTTCTTGAGAATACATAATTTTCTTTATTTGAATAAGGAAAGCGTCCAAACTGGGTTATATACTCAAAGGTGTTATGTCCCATCAATGTGGTATCAATCGACTTATAAAAATCTTTGTAACCATAATCACCTTCGGTGAAAAGCCAGTCTGTATTTCCGTCTTTTCCTGCAATATAGCCATCCAGACTCGTGGCAATAAATAAAACTATTCTTCTCATTAATGTACTGTTTCTTAATTAGATTCTAACCGTAATTTACTTAAAAAATTGTTAGGTTAACGTACATATTATCAACATACATTACATTTTTCAGACTTAATTGCGAACTTGTTTGTATCCCAAAAAAAGTAATTTAATTATTCTGTTTGTCTGTATTGCTGAATATTTCATTCGAACCGGCTCCGCAACTGATGATTGATTTCATACCACTTTCAATTGGTGTTGACGTCCTGATAACTTTATCCTTTTTTACGTGGTAAATATTACCTGACGTCGGGTTTGGCCCTGTTGGGATAAAAACCGTAAGATAATCTCCGAATTCATCAGTAATAAATCCTGTCATTAATGTCCCACAGTTGAAAACATCAACAAGTACTACCTCTGAAAAGAATGATTTGTTTTTACCAAAGAACTGCTGCACTGTATCTTTTGCAATTTTATATCCGGGTATTTTAATGAGGTATTTTTCTTCCAATACCCGGTTGAAAAACCGGCCTATCCTGGTTTTTATTGCCAGACCCAGAAGAAAGAAGATCAACAGTATACCTGCTATTATTACAACATATACAAGAATTTGATGAATTTTAGAGTTTGTAGTAACCAAACTGGCTATGGGGTCTAAATATTTATAAATAAGATTGAATATCCACCTTAAAACAATAAATACAAGGGCCAGAGGAAGAATGGCTGCCAGTCCTCCTAAAAGTGTTATCCGCAGAAAATTCCTTATTCGTCTGAATAAATGTATGTTCATTTTTTAAAAATTGAAGTGTTTAAATGTCAAATTACTAAATAAATAATCGATATTAAATAATAGCGTTAACAGCTCAATTCAATGATAATAAATTGAATCCTTCGATAGTCATCAAACCGGCAAAGACAATTAATATTATACCAAGAATTTTTATTGTATAGATAAAAACGGAAGTATTGATCAGGTTCTTTGAATGGTGCACTGCAATGGCTATAATAATTTTCGAACCAACCAGTAATAAATAAAATATAATGACATAGAGTATACTTGCAAGAGGATTTAACTCATATGCCCTGATTATGGATGGGGCGCCGATAAGCATCCAGAAAAGGTATGGGTACGGACTAAGAAAATTTGCAATAATACCTTTTACTGCTGGTTTTAAATTAGAGTTTTTACCGGCTTTCCTGTTTCCTGAATAGACAATATTTTCATATGCAAGGTAAATGATGAATAGTGCTCCGAGGATAGAAATTACACCTAAAACATTGTTGAAAGAACTTAAACGTGAAATAAGTATTACAGATGCAATAACAATGGGCAAATCAGTTATCAGAGGTACCATGGCAATTCTGATACCTTCTTTTTTATCATGCTTAAGAGTTTCTGAAATGATAAGCATTAATATCGGACCGGGTGATATACCTGCCATAAGTCCAAGTAAAAAAGCCGATAAGCTGTATTTAATAATTTCGTGCATTGAGATTTAAAAATACGCCGATAACTTGAAATTCAGACTTCTGCCTGTCAGATAATTAGGTACAGCAAAATAAGCATTAATTCCATACGTTCCTTCGACGGTTCTTATCCAGTCGTATGAAACAACATTGTTTGCATTTAGCAGGTTTAAAATTTCAGCGCTGATCCATATCGATTTAACACCAAAGTTGCCTTTTGTATTTCTGACAATCAGGCGTGAAAAACCAATATCGACCCTTCGATAGGAACCAAGGCCAAATACTTCTGAAGGACGATCGTATGACGGGCCTGAATATGTCAGTCCTGTACCATAGATAACCATAAGGTGGACCTTGTAATTCGGATTGGAAGGTAAATAATCCTGAAAGAATAACGAGAAGCTCATCAACTGATCGGTTGGCCTGGAATAATATCCCGGATACTGAACTCTTCCGTCAGGATCAATAATATAATCATTGTAAATGTCTTCTTTTGTTGAAAGAAAAGACAGGCTAAACCAGGATTCGGTACCCGGTACAAATTCGCCATATATTTTGAAATCAATACCTGCGGCATAACCTTTAGCCCTTCTGGTTGGAAGGTACTGAAGTCGTACATCGTCAATTTTATAAGGTATGAGCTTGTATATATATTTATAATACAGTTCAGAACTAAAAATAAAAGGTCTTCCCCATGCCATGAATGTGTAATCCATTCCTGCAACCAGATGCAATGCTTTCTGAGCTTTTGTATTGGAATATATATCCCCATTCCGGTCGCGCAATTCTTTGTAGAACGGGGGCTGCTGATAAAATCCGCCTGCCAGGTGCCATTTGATATTGGGTGTATTAAACGGAGTTATTGTCAGATTTGTCCTCGGACTAACTGTTATATCACCATTCAGGGTCCAGTACTGAGAGCGAATACCAAGTGTTAAAGAAATATTGCTCCAGTTATTATCGAACTGAAATGTATGCTGAATAAATCCCGATACTCTCGTACTATTTAAGTCAGTTGATGATCGAAAGGTTTCGTATAACAGAACTTCTTCATCTGAATATGGCAGCGACATTCCTGCGGAATCCATCAATATCCATTCATTGAGTTTATCATCTATTATCTCCTGCTGAACTTTTACACCCCATTTTGATATGCCTCCGGAACCGTAATAGCTTCCTTTATGTTCAACACTGTAAATTGTTGATTCCAGGAAATTCCGCGCGTGTTCGAGCGTCGATCCTATACCTATATTAATAAGGCTGTCGGCCCGGCCTGTTGAACCATTGACAGCCAGATTGATCCAGTATTGTTTCAGAATGTCGTATGTTATTTCTTCATTTGACTTATAGGAAGAACCAATGAGTTTAAGGGATAAGTTATCATTAGGATGATAGTTGACAGCCAGTGCTCCGAGGTAATTATCGAATTTATCAATTTCCTGTCCCTCATAATAAACGGTCAGGTTATATCCTTCCTGAACAGTTCCAAAGTCAGTATTGCGGTCTTTTGGAACACGTCTGAAACCATTCAGGGCATAATTGCCAAGGAACGAGACCTCAACGGTTTTGGTAAGATCATATGTGAGATATGTCTGAAAGTCGGTAAAGACAGGTTTGTAATCTGCTTTTGTATCCAGGGTTGTAAGCAGGTACCGTGTTGTTTTATAACGAAAGCCGGTATTGAAAGTAAACTTGTTATTTTTGCTTGATCCTGCCAGATGTGCTGCACCGCCAAGAAAGCTCCCCGTTACCGATCCTTCAATTTCATCAGGTTGTTTATATCTTATATCTAATACTGAAGATAGTTTATCTCCGTATTCTGCATCAAATCCTCCTGCCGAAAACTGTATAGACGAAACCATTGATGGATTTACAAAACTTAGCCCTTCTTGCTGTGCCGACTGAACCAATAAAGGTCGATAGATTTCAATATCGTTCACATAGATCAGGTTTTCATCAAAACTTCCTCCACGCACCGAATACTGGGAAGATAATTCATTGCCGGAAACAACCCCCGGGAGTGTTTTGAGTATCGATTCAATATTTCCACTTGCATTTGGCAACTGATCAATTGATTTTATATCAATGCGTACAAGTGTATTTTCCCTTTCATGAATTCCTTTTACAATAACATCTTCAATTTCTCTTATTTCCGGTTTCAGTTTTTTATTCATTTCAAATATCTGTTCCGATCTGAGCCATATCGTATCTTCTACTGTTTCATAACCTATATGAGAAACTGAAATAATAAGCTGTGTTTCAGCAGGGACTTTTAAAATAAAATCCCCCTGATCAGTTGTAACAGTACCAACAGAACTTCCTTTAACAGATACTGACGCAGAAAATAACGGAGTGTTTTCTTCATCGGTTACTACACCTTTAAGTGTAGCATCCCGCTGGCTGAAAGATATGCAGGTTGTAATTAGGGTAATAACTATATATGTCAGGTATTTATTAATCACACCAAATGTGGTTTTCTTTTCAATAATATTACTGTAAAAACATGTTTAGGAAAAAAACTCAAAGAATGGAATAAAATTGTTAAAAAACAACAATAATTTAATCTTCGGGCTTGCTATACTTATTAAAATCTCCGCGTCTAAGTGCTTTAAAAAACTCGGCCCAGGCAAAAGCATTAAATATTTGATACGAAGGATAAGTTCCCTGTGTATAAGTATCGCGATATTGCTGTTCGAGAATTTGTTTGAAATTTGCTCTGGCACTTGGCGTTTCATCCAAAATAATCTGGGTTTTAAGAAGAGCTATATTTTTTCTTGCCCTGTCCATATCATCGTCAGGTAGCTGAAGATTAAGAAAAGCTTTTTTAAATTCTTCGTATGATTTCCATGGGTATATTTCAACTTCCCCAATCATGAATGTATCTGTTTCAAGCACAATATCCATTGTGAGGAATGGCTCTTTTAAGTTATCAGGGATAATGATGATCTGCCTCTTATAACCCAGAGAAGAAAACATGATCGAATCATTTTCTTCGGTAACAAATGAAAATTTTCCTTCTTTATCTGTAATTGTGCCTCTGTAATTATTCAACACAAGAATATGTGCATAGGGTAAAGGCTGTAATAGTTCATCTAACAATCTGCCGGTTAACTGTACCAGTTCTTTATTTTTCCTTTCCGTTTTTAACTGTCCTGCAGCATACAGAATATTCAATGTGAACAGTAAAAACAGAACTATTAACCTCTTCATCTGGGGCAATTACTGGTTTTAAAATAGTGGTCTCAAAGGTAAAACTTTTAAGATACTAATTACTCTGTCTGTTAAACATAGAACGTTAAATTTGGTTAAATAATAAAACAAATCTAACTTAATACCAATTTACGGGAGGGTTCATTATGATCCGGCAAAAAGAAATAAATCTTCACGGATATAAACGGGGGTATCATCTTATTACCGATATCATTGTAAACAGTTTCGACTCTTTACCGGAAAAAGGAATGTTGAATATTCTCGTAAAACACACTTCTGCAGGGATTACAATAAACGAGAATGCCGATCCTTCGGTTCGTTACGATTTCAGGACTTTCTTCGATGCACTCATTCCTGAGAATTTCAGCGGGTTTACCCATACACTTGAGGGAGCCGATGATATGCCGGCACATATTAAGGCATCTGTTATAGGGCAAAGTATTACTATACCCATTACCAATCACAGATTAAATCTCGGGACATGGCAGGGGATATATTTTTGTGAGTTCAGAAATCATTCCGGGAACAGGAAACTTGTCCTGACTATATACAGTTAAATAAATTAAAAACTAAACCAATGTTTACTGAAAAAGAAAATCAATTGATAAGACAGAAAGGGATAACACATGACCAGTTAAACTGGCAAATCGGCATCTTTCAGAAAGGCGTTCCGTTTATGAAGCTCGATCGTGCTGCTACTATTAATGATGGTATTCTAAAACTTTCTGAAGACGAAATTTCGGAATTTATTAATATATATGAAAATGCAACAGATATTGATAAAATAAAGTTTGTGCCGGCCTCTGGTGCTGCAAGCAGGATGTTTAAAGCTTTGTATGAATATATTGAAAGTGCGGAAAAAGTAAGTTCGGAAATGCCTGAGTTTATCGGTACTTTCTTTACCAATATCCGACTTTTTGCCTTTTACGATTTACTGAACGAAGAAGCAGAAAAGTCAGGTTCAAGTTTGGAGAATCTGTTAGCTGATAATAATTATATTGAGGTTCTCAGACTTTTACTCGATGAGAAAGGTCTTAATTATGGAGACAGCCCAAAAGGTTTGCTGGATTTCCATAATTACGATGATGGTCCCAGAAAACCATTCGAAGAACACCTGGTTGAAGGTATGAAATATGCAATTTCAAAAGGTAATAAAGCCTGTTTGCATTTTACCGTTTCACCCGAGCATAAGAGAAGGTTCGAATCGTTACTTGGTTCATTGAAAGAAAAAGTTGAAAATAGATTTGGATGCTCATTGCAGGTCGATTTCTCTGTGCAAAAAGCATCAACTGATACAATGGCAGTCGACTTAAATAATAATCCGTTTCGCGATGAGGACGGTAGTTTATTATTCAGACCCGGCGGACATGGAGCTCTTATCGAAAACCTTGATGAACTTAATGTTCAAATAATCTTTATTAAAAATATTGATAATGTTGTTCCTGAGAAATATCTCGATGTAACAGTTAAATATAAAAAGGCACTTGCCGGGGTTTTAATAGATGTTCAGAAGCATATTTATGCTATGCTTGAAGAAATTGATGAAAAACCCCTGAGCAAAGAAAGAGCAGGAGAGATGCTTGAGTTTATCAGGAAAAAGCTTTGTTACGAACCGCAAGACATTCCTGCTACAGATTCTGAGAGTGTAAATAAGGAATTTCTGAGATTTATATTGAACCGCCCTGTCAGGGTATGCGGGATGGTGAAAAATGAGGGAGAGCCCGGAGGTGGTCCGTACTGGGCGCCAAACAGTAGTGGTGATATTACATTACAGGTGGTAGAATCATCGCAGGTAGATCATGCAAACATTGAACAGGAAGAGATATTCAGAAAAGCCACACATTTTAATCCCGTCGACCTGGTTTGCAGTCCGGTTAATTATAAAGGTGAAAAGTTCGATCTGAAAAAATATGTTGATAAGAATACCTGTTTTATATCTCAGAAATCGAAGGGAGGAAAAGAACTGAAAGCGCTTGAACTTCCCGGGTTATGGAATGGTGCTATGGCCGACTGGATAACAATTTTTGTCGAGGTTCCGGTTGAAACATTCAATCCTGTTAAAACAGTTAATGACTTGCTGCGCAAGTATCATCAGTAGATCCTGTTTTACTTTTTTTTACTATACTGATTAGATAACCTCCCTGTTTTGCATTTCATATTTATAATACAAAAATGTTTATTGTTAAAATCTTTTATATTAATTTAATGGTAAAGTAGTGCAGAATCCACTAACTTAAATGAATGAATATAATAACCTGATATAGGCAAATAACAGACAGTTATAATTTCAACTAAAACCGAATATGAAATACAGACGATTTATTTACCTGGCATTCCTGTTCATATTATTTCAGCAGGTTCAGGCACAGGAAGCCAAATTTAAGGCTCTCTTTATGTACAATTTCACGAAGTACCTTGAGTGGCCTTCCACAAAACAAAGCGGTGACTTTGTCATAGGTATTTATGGGAGCTCACCAATTATCGACGAGTTAGGAATTATTGCACAAAAGAAAAGGGTAGGGGCACAACCGATTATTGTTAAACAAATCAGTTCAAGCTCCGAGTTTAATAAGTGCAATATTCTATTCCTTCCCGAAAACAGATCTTCAAAATTAAATGAAGTGGTTTCCATCACAGGGAAAAGCGGAACAGTTATTATTACTGACAAAGAGGGATTAGCCAAACAGGGGGCCGGCTTGAATTATATTAATATAAACGGAAAACAGAGCTTTGAGATAAACAGAAAAAATCTGGAGGAACAAGGTGTGAAGATAAATTCAGTTTTGCTCTCACTGGGTAATGTTGTTGAATAATTAAAAGAATCATCATGAAAAGAATACTACTCATAATTTTTGCATTAATATACACATTGCATTTGTCATTTGCCCAGGATGTAAAAAAGGATATTTCGGAGATGACTAAAGAGGATGTTATGGAGCTAACCTACGATGAGTTGCTTGAGATGCCATTTGAAGATTTACTCAAACTGGCAGAAATTGTCGGGGTATCGCTTGATGAACTCTACGAAATGATTTTAAATAAAGATGTTGTTTCAGCATCGAAAAAAGTTGAAAGCAGTTTTGAAAGTCCGTTGTCTACTTCGGTTATTTCATATGACGAAATAAAAGCATCGGGAGCAAGAACTATCGAAGAAGCTTTACGTTTGGTGCCGGGAATGATTGTGAGAGAAAAAACAAACGGGAATTTCGATGTCCATATTCGCGGTAATGAAAATCTGCCGCCACATCACATGTTGTTATATTCTGAAAATTCCATTACACTGGTTATGATCGATGGCCGGCCAGTATATAACTATGTACATGGAGGAACATTCTGGGAAACACTTCCGATCGACTTTGAAGATATCGACCGAATAGAAGTGGTTCGTGGTCCGTCAAGTGCATTATACGGACCGAATGCAGTTTCAGGAGTTGTAAATATTATTACCAAAAAACAGCAAATAAAAGAATTCAAAGCCGATGCACATGTCGAAGGTGGAAATCAAAATACACTTATTACCAGTATTGGTGCAGGAAAAGGAATTACCGACAATTTATCATTCCGGGTTACGGGTAATTTCCAAACTATGGATCGTAATAGTGAACTGCTCTATGCACATGATGCTAATGAAGGTGAAGGTGGATATATTGCCAGGGACGTTCTGGATACGTTACGCACCTGGTCGGGATTAGAGAACCAGTGGTTTTATGTGTTTGATCCATCCGACGATATTATGAAGATGTATCCTGATCCTATAAATTCAAGAGACAGATACGGTGTTAACGGCTATATATTTTATGATGTAAATGATGACATTAAAATTGATTTAAAAGGAGGTTATCAAAGATCGGAAGTGCTATCCACAACAATGGGTGATAATCCTACTTCTTACGCAGGAAGAGTATCAAATACAGGTTATATAGATTTACATGCAGGTGTTTACGGTTTGAAAGCTCAGATTAACTATATGAGTGGCTGGCAGGATATCGTCCGGGCAGATAACGGATTTAAAATAGATATGACCAATCTGAATGCAAATCTGGAGTACGATTTTCATTTGGGTGATCTGAACCTGAGCCCCGGCTTTGCTTATCAGCTGGGAACTTATGATGATATGCCATTTCTGGAACAGGATGAAGAGGGATTTCTTAACGGAAAAAGAGAAATTTCATCGACAGCTTTTAGCTTAAGGGCGGATTATTTGATGTTTAAAAAGCTCAGATTAATCGGAGCAATTCGCGGTGAAAAATATAGTACTCAGGATGTAATCTATCCTTCTTTTCAGATTATCGGTTCATACAACTTAAAAGATTCCCATTTTTTCAGATTAGTATACAGTCGTGCCAACAGGGGGCCTTTCCTGGTTGATTCGTATGCGAATTACCGATGGGTAAGGGAAGGAAGACCGGCACCCGGTGTTATTTATTACCAGGGTAATAAAGATCTGGACTTACTGACTATGCATATGATCGAATTCGGCTATAGGGTGAAACCGGTAAAAAGCATTCAGGCCGACCTTGAGGTGTTTATGTTAAAAGCTGAAAATTATAGTGCACTGTATCCCGATTCCGTAAATTTAGACGGCTTTCAGAATGTACCGCCAACCGGGAGGCCGTATGTAAATATTGCTTATCGGAACATTGATCTTACAACACGTCAACTGGGAGTTACAGCAAGTGTAAGTTGGGTTGTTAATAAAAATCTGGTTGTGAAAGTCTATGGTACATTCCAGGAAACCAGGGCATATAATGTGATATCTGTTACTCCCGATGCAACCGTAATAGGTATGATTATTGATGCTAACTTAAGATATCAGCTGGATACCATAAACAGACCAACCTATTCTTTGAACTTTAAAGGTTATGAAATTGATGAGGAAAAGAACCTGAGCACGCCAG
Organism: Bacteroidales bacterium; assembly: GCA_016929525.1. GTDB lineage: Bacteria > Bacteroidota > Bacteroidia > Bacteroidales > UBA10428 > UBA10428. The sequence goes on along the minus strand of JAFGIP010000041.1, from coordinate 68,014 downwards.
ACTTTTATGGTGGTTTGGTTGTTACTGCAAATGCTCTTAATGAGAAACTATGGATTAACACGAATTTGTACTCATATACAAGTCATACCTTAAGAAGTAAATACAGCACTGTTGATATTGAAAGTAAGCTGATCTGGAATGCAAAAATAAGTTACCGGATTTATAAGGAGAATGCTACTGTATTTATAAACGTGAAAAATATATTAGGACAAAAAAGGGAATTTGCCTACATGGACGAAATAGGTACCTTGTACCTTTTTGGTGCAGAAATTAAATTTTAAGTTTAACTATAAATAGATCATTATGAAAAAATTACTGTTAACCGGACTGGGATTTATTACTTTAATTTTGGTATTTTCTACATGTAAAAAGGACGATGAGAACGGAGAAGAACAGCCACCTTATGTCGGGACCTGGGAAACTGCCGTATTCGGAGAGGCACCTCCTCAGCAAATAGTGTTTACTTTTACCCCAAGTGCATTTACTGCTGAAGTATTTTTTGTAATTGCTTCCAATTTAAGCGAATTTATGGGTATAAAAGGTGATATTGACGAAATTGACGAACAAACGCTTGATGTTAGTCTGACTGATTTAGGTTTATGGGATGTTGGATTAAACAATTACAACTGGCAGAACAGGACTGATAATCCGACTGAATTCAGTTCAATTCATGAGACTTACCTTTCAGGATCCATACCTCTTGATTTTGAGGCTACCTATGAGGTAGAAGGGGATGACCTGACATTAATTATCGATGAAGAAGAAGTTCAGGATACAATTTATCTGTATAGACAATAGTTCTTATTGATTTTGAAAAACGAAGGCTGCCTCAAAAGGGGCAGCCTTTTTTGCATTAATAAAATTGTTAACAGACTTAACTTAAATTTAAGATTAATGTAATATTCCCGTTACTCACTTTCTTTCTTATAAAGCTAGTTTTGTATTGTAAATATTAAAACTTGGAATTAATGAAAAAACTTTCTGTTTTATTTGGTTTATTATTAATGGTATCTATAGTTACCGCAAATAATAATAAGAACAAAAATGCTGTTCCTGAAAAGAAAGTTTGCGAGCTGAAAGGACAAATTATTGATAAGGAAAATGGTGATGCTCTGACAGGGGTTGCTGTATGTATCGAAGGAACTACTGAAATTGCGTACACCAACTTCGATGGTGAATTTACATTTCAGAATATCACGCCTGGAAGTTACAAATTAATGGCAGAATTTGTTACCTACGAAGAGGCTGAATTGATTGTTGATGCTCAAACTTCAATGAATCGTGTTGAAATTGTATTGATGTCAGTAGTTAAGTAAATTGAATAAAAGTTATCACAGAATAAACTACTGTATTCAGATTTTGTAATTATACAGTAAACAATCAGGAGGTGTCGCAAAATTTTTGAACTCTGTTATTGCGATTAGTATGAATTCCGATTAAATCGCGATCACATTGACTAAAACAAAAGTTTTGAGACACGCTCTTACCATTCATAAACCTTTCCTTTATAATTAATTGTTATATTTTTGCCGGGAAGCATGGAAGTGCTTAATAAAAATTTATAACAACTATTATTTTCAATTCATGAAGAAATATCAATGCACTGTCTGTGGTTTTATATACGATCCTGTTGAAGGCGATCCGGATGGGGGGATACCGCCGGGAACAGCATTTGAAGATATACCGGATGACTGGGAATGTCCTGTTTGCGGTGTATCAAAAGAGGATTTTGAGCCGGTTGAATGATTTAATAATTACTTTTCCGGAACGCTTTTCAATACTTCTGTAAGCAGTCTCCAGAATTTATCGACTGTATTTATTTTCATTCTTTCATCGGGAGAATGAGCTCCCTCGATTGTTGGACCTATAGATACCATATCGAGATGAGGATATTTCTCAAGGAATAGTCCGCATTCAAGTCCGGCATGTATAGCTTTTATCTTTGCAGCTCTTCCAAAAAGATCCTTATAACATGATTTAGTAATGTTAAGAATTTCAGAGTCAGTGTTAGGTTTCCACCCGGGATAACTTTCAGTATGTTTAACGCTTGCCTTTAGAAATAGTAATTGACTTTTTATACGATTGGCAATGTCCGTTTTTGATGACTCAATTGAACTCCTCTGACTGGTTACAATTTCGATCTTATCATCCTCATTAAATTTTATGGAGGCCAGATTTGTCGATGTTTCAACAAGTCCGGGAATATCATGGCTCATTTCGATGACACCATTTGGCATTGCATAAAGCATATTTAAGAATTTTTTCTGCTGTTTTTTCTTCATCACTTTTCCAGGTAGGTCGGTTTTCTCAGTAATTACGGACAAGTTTGGTTCACGATTACCAAATTCATTGAATATTATCTTCCTGTACTCATTAATGTCATCTAAAATGCTTTCAACCTCATTTTCTCTGATAGCAATAGTAGAGACGGCTTCTCGTGGTATGGCGTTTCTGAGATTTCCTCCGTTAAAACTGCCGATGCCTATATCATATTTCTGAGACAAATTCCATAAAAGACGGATTAATAATTTGTTTGAATTACCCAGTCCTTTTTCAATATCACCACCGGAATGACCACCTTTGAGTCCTTTGATCCCGATGGAGTAACCTATGCTGTTTTTATTGGGGTCCCTGAGTTTGCACGATATACTGGCAATAGTGTCTACTCCGCCGGCACATCCCATATATATTTCACCTTCTTCCTCTGAATCAAGATTAATTAATATGTCACCTGTTATGAAATTTTGTTCAAGGCAGGACGCACCTGTAAGTCCTGTTTCTTCATCTATTGTGAACAGACACTCCAAAGGGCCATGTTTTATTGATTTATCAGAAAGAACGGCCAACTGAGCTGCAATTCCTATTCCGTTGTCGGCACCCAGTGTTGTTCCCTTTGATCTTATCCAGTCATTATCGATGTATGCCTGAATGGGATCCTTATTAAAATCATGGTTAATATCTGCATTTTTTTCACAAACCATATCAACATGACCTTGTAATATTATTTTCTTTCGGTTTTCAAAGCCAGGATATGCTTCTTTTGAAATTACAATGTTGCCTGTTTTATCTTTCTTAAGATCCAGTTTGCACTTCCGGGCAAATTCTTCGATGTATGCAATAATTTTTTCTTCTTTTTTTGAAGGACGGGGAATCTCTAATATCTTATCAAAGAATTTCCATACATTTTTAGGCTGAAGAGAACTTATTTCTGTCATCAACAAATTGATTTATGTTTCTCTACTAATTTAGCCTAAATATTTAATATCACTATTACTGTCGCACAGTTTCAATGCTTTCTGTTTTGTAAACCCAAGATATTTTATACTTTCGTTACCTTAAGAAGAAGGAGTATAAATTGTAGGCGCATAATATGATTACATTCGATATCATACTGGTATTTATAGCTATTGTATTCATATTGTATTCGCTCTATACCGAACTTTTTGGTCCTGCCTTTACATTTATGTTAGCTATTCTTTTTCTGGGTTTATTCAATGTTCTTACTCCGCGTGAAATACTGGAAGGTTTCGGAAATGAGCAGGTTGCAGTAATTCTGTTGCTTCTTGCATTGGGAGATATTATTAGAAAAACAGCAATCATAGAAATGTTATTTGACAGAATGTTCCGTTCGGCGCGCAGTTATAACGGGTTTTTAAGTCGTATGATGCTGATAGTGGCTACTTTTTCTTCTGTATTAAACAATACACCACTGGTGGCTATTATGATGCCTTATGTTCATAACTGGTGCAAACGAAATAAATATTCTCCTTCCAGGTTTTTAATACCCCTTTCATATGCAGCAATACTTGGAGGATCGGTTACTCTGATAGGTACATCAACCAACCTTATAGTTGCAGGTATGCTTGAAAGCCAGACTATAATTCCGGGAATACAAGAACTGCAGATGTTCGATTTTGTTTATGTTGGTATACCAATGGTTCTTATTGGTTTTTTATATATACTGCTTATTGGTAAAAAACTTCTGCCGGAAAGGAGTGATACTGCTGTAAAAAGCCCTTCCGGAACAAGAAAGTATTTTATTGAAGCGAGAATTAGAAGAGGTTCATACCTTATTGGAAAGAAGATTGGTGAAACCAACCTGAGAAATCTAAAAGGACTGATACTGGTTGAAATCATTAGGGATACTAATTCAATACAGGCATATCATTCAGAGATAATAATTCATCCGGACGATATACTTGTTTTTGCAGGAGATACGCAAAACATTGCAGATCTTGTTGAAACCGAGTCAGGCTTGGTTGTTCCTGAAGTAGGAATGTTGTCGAAGGCAAAAAAGGCAGAGGTAATTGAGATTGTTGTATCGCAAAATTCCACACTTATTGGCAAAGAAGTTCATGAGGTCAATTTCAGGGCAAAATACGATGCTGCGGTACTTGCCGTTCATCGAAATGGAGAGCATATAAGCAGTAAAATGGGTAATGTTGAATTGCGAGCCGGGGATGTGTTATTAATGTATGCCGGTGCAGCTTTTGACAGCCGCATTCAAATGTCGCAGGATTTTTATTTTATATCAAGAGTGAAAGATTTTGTGAAAATTGAGAATTATAAGGTATACCTTTTACTTGGTGGACTTTTAGTTGCAATTCTTTTATCTGCACTAAATATTCTTGCATTGTTCAAAGGCTTGTTAATACTAATGGTGATGGCGATGATCCTTAAAATTACCAATCCAAAAGATTTACCAAAAAGCCTTGATTATAACCTTGCTCTGATTATTGTCCTCTCTCTTGCACTTGCCACTGCCATGACAAAAACAAGAGCAGCAGAACTGCTGGCTGAAGGTATAATTTCTATTTTTATGCCACTTGGGAAAGTCGGGGTGCTTTTTGGTGTTTATTTTATTACAACAGTACTTGCCGCATATATTACAAATAAAGCTTCGGTTGGTATAATTTTCCCTATTGCAATTACCGTTGCCAGTAATCTGAATGTTTCGGCCATTCCTTTCGTTTTGACAGTAGCATATGGAGCGGCGGCTAATTTTATGACCCCTATAGGTTATCAGACAAACCTGATGGTATATGGTCCGGGTAATTATTCATTTAAAGACTTCTTTAAAATTGGTGCACCGCTGACGGTCTTATATATGGTTACTACGGTGCTCATTTTATATGCAATATATTTTTAATACTGAGTATGAGAGAAAACTTGAAATTAACCATTGAAGCTGCTATCAAAGCAGGGAAAAAAACATTGCAATATTATAATGATGAAGTGGAGGTAATGACAAAAAGTGATGATTCCCCGCTGACAATGGCCGATCTTGAATCGGACAGGATTATTTGCGAAACTTTAAAACCTACCAATATTCCTCAGTTAAGTGAAGAAAATGCTAATATATCATTTAGTGAAAGATCGGCATGGAATCTCTTCTGGCTAATTGACCCTCTGGATGGTACAAAAGAATTTATAAATAAGAGGGCTGAGTATACAATTAATATAGCATTGGTGGAGTCCGGAATTCCAGTATTAGGAGTTGTATATGTGCCTGTCCAGAATATTCTTTACTATGGATTAAAAGGTGAAGGGAGTTATAAAGCAATACCCGGTGAATCAGTTTTAGTTGATGATATTATTGCAAATGCAAGCCGGATTAATGGCAGGAAATCAGGAGATAAACTTCAGATTGTTGCAAGCAGATCGCATCTGTCAGATGAAACTAAAGATTTCATTGAAAAAATACAGTTGATAACAGGTGAGTGTGAAATGAAATCTTTTGGAAGTTCGTTGAAATTATGTATGATAGCAGAGGGTGCTGCCGATATTTATCCACGTATCGGACCAACAATGGAGTGGGATACGGCAGCAAGCCATGCTGTTGCAGTTTATGCCGGATGCGAGGTTAAACAATTTCCCGGATTACAATCTCTTATTTACAATAAGGAAAACCTTCAGAATCCTTATTTTATAGTCTATTCAAAAGATAATGAAGACATTGTAAAACAAGCTATCGACTTAACTTAATTCCGCCATATTTAGTTTCAATTTTTACGGTGGGGAGTTCACCCTTTTCTCCACCTATTGTACCTTTTACAGTAAGTTCATTATTTTCCTGGACTCGGTTTACCCGGGCATTGTCAGGATAATGTATTTTAGCATACTTTGCATATCCGTTTAATCTGTAAGATGCTTCGGGATCAATATACAGCGATATGGAACCATAACTGTTATCGATGCTGATTGATTCGAAAGTTGGTGGGATATAATCTGCTTTTACATCTGTATACTTGGTCTCAAGGTGTATTTTCTTTCTTATTTTATCGAATTTGAAATTTGAATATCCTGCCTCACACACAAAATTTGTTGCATTTCCTGTTACATAGGTATCATATTTTGACTCACACACTATTGAGCTGGCTTCATCGATATTGACTTTTGAATACTTGCTCACAACGATTAATGCTTTGCTGTTTTCAATATCGATCTTAGAGTATTTAATATTTACTTTTAACCATTTACAGTTTTCAATGCTTCCTTTCGAATAGCCAAGATCTACTTCTGCCATTTCCCCTTTCCCTTTTGCAAGTAATTCATTTATTTTCAGACTGCCGTATTTTACTCTCAGGACTGACTGGGATGTCAGTTTATTGACAAACAAACTACCATATTTATTTTCAATATCAACTTTAACATCCGATGGCATCATAACAACAATCTCTATTTTAAAATCATCTTCATTGTGATTCCATCCAAACGACTTAAAAAATGATTCCTCAAAATTGGTAGCCACATGTATTACATCTCCTTCCTGCCAAAAGTCAATACTAATTTCATCAAGGATTTGTTCCCCTTTTTGTTTACTTATATTGAACAGAGTTATTGTAGCTTCAACCTGGATTTCATTTTTATTCCAATCGCGTACATCAATGTGACTGTATTTTGCTTCAATATTAAGTTGTGTTGAAGCTTTAACCGCATATTTTTTTAATGTCTTTTCAACTACGTTCTCCTGAGCACTGGTCAGGTTCAGAAGAATGATGCTCAATATGACCAACCAACCACCAATTATTATATATCTTGTCTTTGTTTCCATTATATATTTTATTTTTCGGTTTTTTTAAAAATTTTAGTTATTTGATATGAGATAATACCATATTAATCAGTTCAAGCTTTATCTGGTATGTATTTATTGCTGCATCTATTAATCTTTCGTCACCTGGATTTTCTTCCAGATCTTCTTTAATTGTAATAAATGATTTATCTATTTCTTTAATATCTTTTAGAACACTCTTCTTTATTTCCCTGTGTTTTGTAAGGGTATTCATTTTATTGCTTATTTCATTTATATAATACATCTCTGTTTCATATAATTCAGGGTATACATCACTCAATACTTCATCATCCTGCCTGTTAATCTTAAGAAGAAGGATTATTATTACACCAGTTGTAATCAGCACTAAAACAGACGCCGCTGCAGTATAATAATCAGCGAACCGATTTTTGCTTTCCGAATGCAGCCGGGAATCCAGTTTATCAGCAAATCTTTCACGATGTCCTTTTGGGAGGTCATCATTGAAAATTGGATCTTTATTATTTAATAAATTTTCTAGCATAGTTGCTGTGTTTTTCTATCCTGGTTTAACCATAGTTAAAACTTACGTTGAACTTGTTTGTTCTTTATACATTTTAAGTAGTTTCCTTTTTGCTCGTGTAAGTTGCGATCTTGATGTTGATGGTGTTATATCAAGTATCTGGGCAATTTCTTCATGATCATAACCTTCAAAGAAATAAAGTGAAATAATGATTCTGAATCCTTCAGGAAGTTCCAATATTAGTTTTTTTAAAAGTGCCAGTCTTTCCTGGTCGAATTCATCGACATCGTCTTTTTTTTGATCGACTATTTCATCTGAATAATTGTCCGATTCCTCATCTATCTGTTCAAAGAACTTTTTTCTTTTTCTTATCTGATCAAGCGATCTGTTAATTACTATTTTTCTAAGCCACGAAAAGAAAGAACTATCACCTCTGAAACTACCTATCGATTGAAAAGCTGTCAGGAAACATTCCTGAACGATGTCTTCAGCCAGCATACTGTCTTTTACAATTCTCAGGCATGTATTGTACATGCTTTTGGAATAAAGATCGTATAACTTTATCTGAGCAACCCTGTTATTTTTTCTGCAGGCACTAATTAGTGCGCTCATCTCTTCTTTTGAAATTCTTCGTTCGTCGCTGTTTGAATTCATTATTAAGACGAAATTATTTTGAAAGTGCTGCAAAAAGTATTACAAAGGATCAAATAATTTATGATTTATGAAATAAGAATAATAATAAAGTGTTTTAATTTTTAACAATAAGAAGAGTTTAAATAAAACCATTAACTTACAATCATGACAATTGATACACTAAAGAATGTATTCATTGGAATAAATGCCGGTGATTAAGAAATTACAAATACCAAAATATTATTTTTTAATAGAACATTTATAGATCTAGCATCCTCCCTGTACCCGTTGTTTGGTGTTTTTGCGTTTTATGGGTGGTCTGGCAATTTCAATAGTTGTGCTGGCCTTTATTTTAATACTGGTATTCCCATGAATTGCTTCACCTGCAGCTTTTCGGAATTCGTATTTTGCTATTTCCTCATTGGGACTTGTCGAAGCAGGAGGAATGGGATTCATAATTACTTCTGCCCAGTAATTTAATCCTCCTTCCATTACATAATTATTTTCCCATCCGAGCTGACGTGTAATCATCCATGCTTTCATTGCATTTACTGTTCCGTTTGAGAAAAAGATATTTCTTTTAATATCCTGATGCAGCAGGTCACGATATTCATCGGCAAGAATATCGGTAAGTGGGATATTAATTGAATTTGGCAGACTAAATTTTTCATATTCATCCTGCGATCTGACATCGATAAGTTGAAATTCAGGGTTCTTCTGTATAATAATCTCAGCTATTTCCTCCGGACTATAAAATTGTACCCTGTTATTTGATTCTACCAACATTTCTTCTGCCGTTAGCTTATATGGAAGGGTCACATTTTGCGGTACTGCGGCAATTATAAGTCCAAGCCCGACAAATACGATCGATATAATAATTCTAGTATTCATTTTTTTATTTTTTTATTAATACTCTGCCTGCGGGAATTTCTTCTCAGCCCATTCACCTGCCCAGAACATGCCAACTGCCGCAAGTATTACTAACAATGCAAGTATGCCATCTGATAGATTAAGCGAAGTGCTGATTTTCGGGTATCCCTGAAAATTTGCTTTATAAATACCTTCCCATAGGGGATAACCCTCTGTAAAAATAAAAACCCCGATGAATAATCCGCCAATGAAGACCATAGCGTCTATTTTTCCAATTGAAGCTGCGCAAAAGCTTGTTCCCGGGCAGAAACCACCCATAATAAATCCAAGACCCATTATTACGCCTCCCAAAATGGCTGATGTAAGAAATGTAGGATTGACATATACGAGATTTAAATCTATCCATCCGAACAAACTGAAAAAAAGTAAACCAATCATTGCCGTTATTGCCCCGGTAAAAAATACTTTCAGAACCACAGTATCGTATCCGTAAAAAACACCGGCAAGTTTACGACTCGAAGAGAAACCACTACTTTCGAGTACCCAGCCAAACCCAATTCCTATTGCAAATGCTAAAGGTAAATTTGTGTTTTGTGATATTATATCATAAGAAACCAATGGTGCCATTGTATTATATGTTTAATTGTTTAACTGTTTAATTGTTTAACTGTTTAATTGTTCACTGTTCACTGTTCACGGGAGTGTTCACTGTTCACTGTTCACTGTTTATTTCATTATTGAATCCAGTTTTTTCTGAAGAAGTAAGCAAAAGCAAAGGCGGTTCCAAATATGCCTGCCATAGTTATAAAACCACCGAGTGAGAGCACTGCCATGCCACTTAGTGCTGAACCACTTGTACATCCTCTTCCCATCTGTGAACCAAATCCAAACAGTATTCCTCCAAGCAGGGCAAAAATCATCCTTCGTCTTGAGGTTATCCGCGGTGAATGTTCCACTTTTAATTTTAGTCGGCCTGCAACTGCCCCCGATAAAAAACCACCTACCAGCACCCCCATCATTTCAAATACCAGCCAATTGTTCAATGGACTTTTTTCTTTATGATCTTCCTGGTATTCCTTATAGTAGGCAGCATTATCATAATGGCCGGGAGCTACTGTTTTCACACCTGCAAGGATAGTACTTTTAACAGCTCCGCTGGCTCCCAGTCCTCTGCCGGATATAAAGTTGGCAACCAGCAACACCAACCCCAAAAGTATTCCGCCAATGTATGGGTTTAAATATTTATTTCCTTTATTCATATTGTTGTTAGTTTAATGTTCCTGATAGTTAATAGAGCCATCTACTGGCCTGCCCGGCATATGCCAGGATAAAACGCATCATAATACCTCCGAACAGCACTAAAGTTGCCGGTACTATTACAGGTATTTTTCTCCGGGACAATTCCAGTACTTCGAGGAAAGCCGGCACAACCAGTCCCAGCCCAACTACAAACACCCAGAATGACGCTGTATAAGGGCCACCAAGAAATAAGCGGGCAGCTTCTATTTGCACTTGCGTGCTTGCCATGAAACCCATGAACATGTGTGTTATCAGAAATAGTTCGATGGCAATTAGTAAAAGATCGATTCGTGCAAAAGCCTTTCTTTCTATATGATTCTTACTCATCAGCATTATTGCGGCTGCACCTGTTGACAAACCCGATGTCAGAAATAACGGTCCCAGGATTGAAGTATTCCAAAGAGGACGTGCATTGAATGCTGAAAAGAGTATTCCTGTATAAATTCCAAGAATAACCGAGAATGTTATTGTAATCCATGCTATGGGTAAAATGTTCTTTCTACACCAGATTTCAAACTGTTTTAAAAATGAGATATTCCAGTCCCAGGTTGGAAATATCTCCTTAATATTTAAGGCAGCCCAGATAAAGGATAAAGGTGTAACAACCATAAGTGTCCATGCTCCCCATGACATCGGTGACTGAATTTTTATTGTTGTGTAAAGTTGCCAGAAATAGGGTTTATGATTTAAGTCAAGAAGCAAGGCAATGAGACCAATAATAAGCAGAAAAGGTGTAATTAAGGGGGCTTTTTTTACAGCAGTGGGAAATTCATCTTCTTTTTTCAGGATAATGTATAATGCAGCAAAGAAAAGTATGCCGGCAGCAAGACCTCCGAGAAACAAGTATAGAGGGATCTCCCAATGCCAGATATTTAACACCGGGTCTATTTTTGGATTCATTCTGCCGCTTATGATTATTTCTTCCTTCATGTTCTAAAATGTTTCAGATTAAGAAATACAATTCGGGTTTTGTCCCTGCTTCAGGTATGAGTGTTTTCCACTTTCGTTTTTTTAGAATAACCGAGACATCACTTTTCGGGTCATCAAGATCACCGAAATACATGCATTTTGTAGGACAGACTGCAACACAGGCAGGTTGTAATCCCTTTTTTACCCTGTGCAGACAAAAAGTACATTTATCAACATATCCTTCGGGGTGGGGGTAGCGTGCATCATACGGACATGAAGCGATACACGCTCCGCAACCGATACATTTTTTTTCTTTTACAAGCACAATACCACCGTCACTGAAGTGACTGGCACCTGTTGGACAACATCTGACGCAAGGAGCATTATCACAGTGATTACACCTTTCACTTCTGATTTCAATTTCAAGCTGAGGATATGTACCGTTCGTAACTTCAACAACCCAGTCGCGGCAGTAACCAATAGGAACATTATTTTCAGTCTGACAGGCCACTACACAATCTGAGCAACCCACACATTTTTTTGTGTCAACTGCCATTGCATATCTCATAATGTGGCCTCCTCTTTTTCAGGTTCAAAAAAAAATGTTACAAAATTGCCACGCATGCCTGTTCCTCCCATAAGTGGATCTGTATGCACCCGTGTAATCATTGAAGTATCACTGGCTCCTTTGCCATAACATCGTGTCAGACGCTTATCATTGTGCCCGAAACCATGTACCATAAAAACGGAATCCCAGCGGATACGCTCCGTAACACGTGCTTTTATCGGAAATTGAGATACAACGCCATCCTGGTTTTTAAGCCATATTTTTTGACCGCTCTTAATTCCCCATTCCCTTGCTACCTTTGGATTGATCCAAAGCACATTCTCATCCATGATATCTGTTAAATTTGCATTATTGGATGTTCGGCTAAATGTATGTGCAGGTCCGCGACCATAGTTAAGCCTGTAAAATCCATCAGGGGGCTCTTCGTGTGCAGTGTAAGTGGGAATTGGATCGAAACCTGCATCCGCAAATTCGGTGCTGTACAATTCTATTTTTCCCGTGTTGGTATTAAATGAAATTTCCTCTCCGTCCGGGAAGTACAGATCATCGTACTCTCTGGGGAAAGTCTTAACTCCAACACGTTGCATTTCTTCAAGCGATGATCCAAGTTGCTTTAATTGCCAGTCAAGCATATCTTCCATGGAATTCCAGGCAAAATATTCTTCCAGATTTAGTCGTTTTGCTAATTCTTTGGCCATCCACTCTGCGGGTTTTGTATTATACTTTGGTTCGGCGGCCGGCATACGCAATGCAATTTGAGGTTTACGGTGGGGACTGGTGCGAATCATGTCATACCTTTCCAGATATGTACATTCAGGCAATACAACATCTGCCCAGCCTGTTATTTCCATAGGCATTGTATCAACAACAACAAGAAGATCAAGACTCTGAATAGCTTCAATAGTATTTTTCTGATTAGGTAAAGTTTCAATGAGGTTTGTACCGTCAACCAACCATCCTTTAATTGAACAGTCGCGCGATGCATTTGGAATAGTAGCATCACATAATCCGGATGCAAGGGCTAAACCTGCTAACGGGAATTTACCCGGGAAAGCCTCACGCCATGTTCTTTGTGGTTTTGGATACGGAGGATGAGGATAATCAGGAACGCTTATCTTATCAGGGATATAAAAACCACCTCTGCGTCCCCATGATCCCAGTATAGCATTTAGTATTGCCACAGCTCTTAATCTTTGTGTATCGTCTCCGTACCAGGTAACATGTCTCCCCGGATGGATGATTACCGAAGGTGCAGCATTTGCCATTTCACGAGCCGTTTCTCTGATAATATTTGGTTTAATTGTAGTAATTCCGTATGCCCATTCCGGGGTCATGTCTTTTACGTGCTGCTTTAATTCTTCGAATCCGAAAGTATATTTTTTTACATATTCCTTATCATACCATCCTTCTTCAATTATTATGTGAATCCACGCTAACAGCAAAGCTAAATCGGTAGCGGGCTTTATAGGTAACCAAAACTTTGATTTACTGGCAGCAGTCGAAAAACGCGGGTCAACAGTTATTATGGAAGCACCTTTATCAATTGCATCCGACATTTCCTGAACCTGCCCGTTGTGCATATTTTCTCCTATATGTGAACCAATCAGGACTAAACATCTTGTATCCCTGATATCTGTTCTTTCGGGTGAATCAACACCTTCACCATATGTGGCAATGAATGCAACTTCACGGGGTCCGCGGCATTGAGCGTAACTTGGGGCAGCTATATTGGGAGATCCAAATGCTTTAAGCAAACGGCCGAAATAAGCTCCTCCTGAACCATGAGTAAAAAGTGCAATACATTCGGGACCATGTTCTCTGGCAATCTTTTTCATTCCGTCTGCAATCTTATCAAGTGCTTCTTCCCATGTAGCTTGCCTGAAATACTGGCTTCCTCTTTTACCTTCTCTGATAAGCGGAGTTTTCAGTCTGTCTTCATCGTAATACATCCCGACACCTCCGGTACCCCGTGGACAAAAACGCCCATTACAATGATAATCTTCCTTGTTACCTGCAATTTTCCAGATATTTCCCTTATCATTTTTATAAACCCAACCGGCGCATTTCCAAAAACATACTTCGCAATATGTGGGTGTTCGTTTATCAGATATATGTCCACCAATTTCTTTATTTAAAGTTTGTGCCATGGCACGGTATGCAGCTCCACCACCTGCCATTAAACCACTAATACCAATACCTGATATTTTAATAAAATCTCTGCGAGTTGTCATACACTTTACATATTAATATATACATATATGAATAATAAGATATGAACAAATAAAATTACGTAAAACTGAATGAAATGGATATATCATCTGTTATATTTTAAGTTAAACTAAAATTCATTGATTATCAATTTATTATTGTTTCAGATGAAGAATTTATCTAATAATATAAAATGTTAATGGACAGTAAATCAATAATATAATAAATAATTTATAATGATTATAAATTACTGATTTTCAACCAGATTTCTTATTCCAATAACAACATTACTTCTGTATATAATGCTGTGCTATATGAAGGGCTGACAATTTGATAAGACTTTAATCATATTTGAATTATAGATTCCTGCTAAGATTATGATTGTTTAATATATTTGACTTATTATTCTGCCTGACTCGTTACAGATATCAAAATGAAATCCATACTGCAAAGTATTATTGTAATATGCGTTATTTTCTTAAATACTTTTAACACGGTCTGCAATACAGCTGATAGTCTTTTATTGGTTATAAAAAAATCAACAGGAAAAGAGAAGATTGATCTGCTGAATACACTTGGTAAACATTATTTTTACGTATCAGGTGACAGCTCGCTGTTATATTCACAAATGGCCTTATTACTTGCAGAAGAAAATAACTATATGGAAGGAGAATGTCAGGCTCTGAAAGTAATAAGTGCAGCCTACAATATTGTTGGGAATTATGATAGTTCAATTTATTATGCTAACAAGGCGTTAATGATTGCCAAGAAGCTTAATGATCAGAAGTCACAGGCTTTGAGTCTAAACACTATTGGTACGGCATATGCAAATGCGGGGAATAATGAAAAGGCACTGGAATATTACTATAAATCGATGCATATTGATAGTTTGCTTAACGACAGAGAAGATATCGGGAGCAGTTATATGAATATAGGTACAGTGCTGGTTCAAATAAATGATTATGGTGGAACAATTGAAATGTTTTTAAGAGCGCTGGAAATTGCCAAAGAATTTGATGATTACAGGAACCTCAGTAATGTATATCATAATCTTGGGTATGTTTATTATAAAATTTCTGATTATCAAAAGGCAATTAATTATTTTATGCAGGCTCTCGAAATCATTGAAAAGAACAACGACAGAACAGGTGTTGCTCCGGCGTGTAATAATATTGGGATTATTTTTAAGGATTGGAAGAATTATGATAAGGCTATTGAATATTATAACAGAGCACTGGAAGCTGCAGAAAAAACCGGACAGAAAAACGAGATATTATTGGCTCATTTAAATTTGGGCGCTGTTTATGGAGAAACAGAACAATATGAGCAGGAAATAGAACAATATAATCTTATTGGTACGATTAGCAAAGAAAGTATTGATGATAATATTTTATCAGTTATTTATTTAAACAAAGGAACATCATATTTTAATTTACAACGTTACGACAGCGCTGAAATATATTTTAAAAGATCAATTTCGATTCGCGAGAAAATGGGAGATAAGGAAAAAATTGCTCTTGCGTATTATAATTTTGGAGAACTTAAGTTCAGGCAACAGAAATATGACCAGGCCATTCGCTTTCTGGGAATGAGTATCGATATGGCAACAGATAACAGGATTTTAGCAAACAACTATGAATTATTATCACAGATCTATGAAGTGAGAAATAATACTGGTAAAGCCCTGGAATGTTATAAGAAAAGTGTTGCTTTACGCGATAGCGTATTTAACCAGGAAAAGCATAAACAAATTAACGAATTACAAATACAGTATGAAACTGAAAAAAAGGAACAACAAATAGAATCGCTTGAAAAGATCAATGAGACAAAGGCAAGGGAATTAACACTTACACGACTTATTTTTGGTTTATCAATAAGTGCTGTACTGATCTTATTATTATTGGGGGCAGTGTTATTTTATAATCGCCAGTTAAGGTCGAAACATAAGATACTGGCAACAGAGCAGAAGTTGTTACGCTCTCAGATGAATCCTCACTTTATTTTTAATTCATTATCTGCAATTCAGAGTTATATTCTGAAAAATAAATCGCTTGAAGCGGGTTCTTACCTTTCACGATTTGCTAAGTTAATGAGATCAATTCTAGATAATTCAAGTACCGAGTTTATAACACTTGATGAAGAGGTGGCAACCCTTGAAAATTACTTAAACCTTCAGAAAGTAAGGCTGGAAAATAAGCTGGAATATAACATACACGTTGATGATAGTCTGTATGAGGAAGAAATCAGTGTACCGCCCATGCTTTCGCAGCCATTTATTGAAAACGCTATAGAACATGGCATTCTTAAGAAGGAAGGTTGCAGTGGTAAAATAGATATTCAGTTTATTGACAGAGCGGACAGGATATCAATTGAAGTAACTGATGATGGGGTAGGCAGAAGTAAATCAGATGAGAATAAAGATAAAAAGCATAAATCGAGAGCAACTGAAATAACAACAAGCAGATTAGCTCTTTTAAATAAAGTAAAAGGGTTGGAACCAAATTTTGAAATAATTGATCTGTTTGATAACAATAATAAACCGGAAGGAACAAAAGTTATTATTACTTTACCAAAGTATTTTTTATAAAAAACTGAATTAAATTGCATTCTCCAAAACTAATCTGAAGATGATTAAAACCTACATAATTGAGGATGAGCAGCCAACCCTGGAAGCAATACTAGTAATTCTGAACACTAACTGTAAAAATGTTCAGGTTGTTGGTGCCAGCGATAATGTAGCAAATGCAATGGATGATATTCAAAAATATAAACCTGAACTTGTGCTGGCAGATATCAATATTTCAGGTGGTACCAGCTTTGATATTTTTGAGAATCTGGATAATATTAATTTTAAACTGATATTTATTACTGCATTTGAAGAATATGCATTAAAGGCAATCAAGTTTGCGGCCATTGATTATTTGGTGAAACCGATCGATCCGCTTGAATTGATCGAAGCTGTGCAGAAGGCTGCACAATCAATTGAAAAAGAGAATACGCAGGTTATGCTGCAGAGCCTCCTGTTAAATCTTGGCTCTAAGGAGAAAAAGTTTGAGCAAATTGTACTTAAGACTTCAGAAAGTATATATCTGGTGAATGTTAAAGATATTACCCATATAGAGGCAGATGGATCATATACCAAATTTTATTTTAATGACGGAAGAAAAATAATGGTTTCAAAAGTTATTAAGGAATATGATGAAATGCTTTCTGACAGTGGTTTCCTGAGAGTTCATCAATCGCATATGATTAATCTTGGGTTTATCGACAGATTTGAAAAACACGATGGGGGTTATGTTGTGCTTAAAGATGAAACAATTGTTCCGGTATCATATAGAAAAAAAGAGTCTTTGTTAAATATCCTGGAAAATATCGGAAAATCTTCTGCTTAGATCTTGTCAGTAATCATTAAAAAAGAATCCCGGTAGTATTTCACCTAACATTATAACTACCGGGCCTGACTCAATTTTAATTAACCACAACTCTCTATTCTACAATCAATTCAATTTGTGGTTTATACTCTACCAGTCCTGCAGTTTCTATGCTATAAAACTGTGTAGCTCTGTAAGCTGTGTAATATGGAAATGACACATTATAATCGCGGATTAATATTCCATTATTTGGAATAAATCCGTTTGCCCATGCCTGAACAATACGGGTAATATCAACTTCCCACGGAATTGCACTTGTTACAGGAGGATATTCTGTTGCTGAATATGAAGTGTAATAATTAGGTGCATTGTTCATTGTTATTGTATTTGTATTCCAGCTTCCTGCAAACGGGTTTACTATGTACATTGTATTTATGTCGGCTGGAAGATATTCAACGGACAATTTCAGTGTTGCTTTCCTAATTGTTCTTCCCTCGATAAGATTCATCAGGTCGAAGAATATAGAGCTTGATCCAACAAGCCAGCTATCCACGTATAGCCCGTCAATGTAGTTAGTTCCAACTCCCAGTGAAGCATTCTTGTAATTTGTGTTGGCAAGATTAGGATCATCAGAACTATACATCATTAAATTATCTAGCGTAGCTAATATTGTTTGTTCAAGCTTCGGGCAATATACTCCCACAACATTGCTATAGTCACTGTAATAACCTCCTGATTTTGCCCTGACCCTGAAATAGGTTGTTTTGCCGATATCTTGTGCCTCCGGCTGCATTTCCTGTGTAAATGGTGTTGTGCGTTCTCCGTGGGGGTAATTAATTAAAACCTGAAATCCGGAAGTTGGATGATATGAGTATTCCAGTTCATAATGATCATCTGAACCATAATAACCGCTCCAGTTATATGTCCAGGTTAACTCGAAAGTTGAATACGTGGTCGATGGTGCTGCAAGTACAGGAGCATTAATAATATCTTCATACATTGTTATATTACCCACGTCGGTAATATAACTATTTATGCCAACACGTCTTGTTATAAATGAATCGTGGGTGAATATAAAAGAATCTATGGCCTCTGTACTTTTATCATTTGAATTATATGAAACTTCCGGATTGTCAACTGCGTGAAGTCCCTGTTCGAATATTGTTCCTTCTCCCTTTATTATTTTAAAACCGAAAAATTCGTTATCAACTGATACTCTTATCAAATAAATGGTTCCAGGTAAATTTTCGAGATAAGAAGCCGGGTAAAGTGCATAACTTCCGTTTACATTATCCAGACAGATCAGTTGTTTTATGTATCTGCCGGTAATATCAAATAATTCAATATTCAGATTTTGCCCCTGACAGTGGAGAAGTAGCTTAATCCCGTTAAAACTAACGTGATTTGAACTGATTGATGAATTAGATACGGATGTAGGTTGATCATTGTTCCTGATAATCTCAAAATAACCACCAGAATTGGTGTATGTTGTCAGATTCGCTATTTTCAGATAAACCCTAACCCCGGAAATGGGATTGGACTCTGCATCGTAGATACTTCCTCTTAAATTAATCTCTTCTGCTAAGGCAGAATTAATACAGAAAAAGCCTGTTAGTATGTATAACAGTACTTTTTTAAATGGCTCAACTTTTTTCATGACGTTGTATTTTGGTAAACATTTCTTCATATTTCACTATGAATTTATGTACCAATATACATGTCTGAAAGGGACAGGTAAATATCAAACTAATATGCGCATGAAGTGAATTGATATTCGCATTAACCTGTTAAATATCTGCAGAGAATGAATTTATCCTTTTCGTTTTTCGGTAAGCTTAATTTTATCGATAACCATGTTTTTATCTACTGCCTTGCACATATCATAAATAGTGAGAAGTGCTGAACATACTGCGACAAGACTTTCCATTTCAACACCCGTTTTGCCGGTTGTAGTCACTTCTGCTTTAATAAGAACGCCGTTATCATGAATTTCTTCTGAGATTTTAATATTATGGATTGGTAAAGGATGACAAAGAGGTATAATTTCTGCTGTTCGCTTGGCTGCCTGAATGCCTGCTATTCTTGCAACTGTGATGACATCGCCTTTTTTTATATTGTTTTCCCTGATGAGTTGAACTGTTTCTTCAGAAAGATGAATAAAGCCTTCTGCCAAAGCAGTGCGTTTTATATCAGGTTTATTGCTAACATCAACTATTTGGGCTTTTCCCTTATCGTTGGTATGACTAAACTGTTTCATAGTATTAAAAGTACTTCAACTTTTTCGCCCGTTGTTAACACTTCGCAGTCTTTTGGAAACATGGCGAAACCATCTGCTTTTGTGAGACCTACTATATCAGCCGATCCATTGAAAGCCACTTCCCTGGCGGCACCTTTTTTATCCAGCTTAACCGGTACAAATTTCAACCGTTCTGCATTTTTCCTTTTTAAGGTACCTGACAGTTCAGTAACAATAAACGGTAATTTATATTCGTAGTTCATTATCTTATAGATAAGGGGCTTAACCAATAGCTCAAACTGAAGAAATGATGAAACCGGATTTCCACTCAGTCCAAAACAGAATTTATTTTCTGATGATGCAAATGAAACAGGCTTACCAGGCTGTATGGCCAGCTTATCAAATTGAAGTTCCAATCCCAGCTCTTCTAAAACATAAGGTATATAATCGTGTTCTCCAACAGATACTCCCCCTGTTATAATTACTATATCCTGCGCATTTAGAGCGTTTTTTAATCTACCGGTAATATCATCCTTATCATCTGCAACAATTCCCATATAATTTCCGGTTATGCCAATTTTTAAAAGTTGACCGAGAAGATTATATGAGTTGCTGTTTCGAATTTGTGAAGCATTTGGTTCCCGGTCTGGTTCAATAATTTCATTTCCTGTAGCAATTATCGCTACTCTTGGTAAGGTGAATACTTTAGGCTTTGTATTTCCCGCAGAAGCCAGAACTGCTATTTGTTGCGGTAAAATCAGGGTGCCTTTTTCCAGAATTGTTTCTCCACTGACGATATCTTCGCCCATTTTGCAAATGTTAGATTTTGCAGGTTTACGATTTATTTCAATGAATCCGTCTCCCAGGTCTGTTATATCCTCAATCATAACAACGGCATCGGCACCCTTCGGAACTGGCGCTCCGGTCGTTATCTTAATACAGGTTCCGTGGTTCACTTTTTTTACAGAAGATGAACCTGCATATACTGCATCTATCACTTGTAGTGTTTTATTTTGATCATCCGCACAAAAAGCATAACCATCAACAGCAGATTTATCAAAAGGAGGCATATTTATGTCCGTAATGATATCTTCACTCAAAACCCGGTTTAAGGCAGTTGTTAAACTGACTTCTTCTACTGGAAGCTGAAATGCAATTTTATTATAAACCTTGTAGGCTTCGTTGAGTGTTAGCATATAAGTTATTTATCGTTGAAAAACCAGGTATTTTCTTTAATTTCCAGATTATCTAAATCAATATCAAAACTGTTTTGTGTAAAGTTAACAATCCTGTCGGCCATTGCAATGTAACTTTTCTTTTCTGTATTCACTTTCTGACAGTCAAAGTTCCTTACATAAAAAGATACGCCAGGTTTAATAAATTCCCGGATAAAACCTGATTCACAAACAAAAAGCCTGTTATCGCCGACAAGTGAAAATATATGATTTAAACCACTCATCACTTTTTCGTGTGGCACCTCCAAAAACCATGATCTTTCAGCTCCGGCCAGAAGCATGCGTGAACTATCTTTGCCTGATTGTCTATCTTTTTCTTCATAAACTGAAATATCCTGTTCAGAATAGATCAGTTCGGAATTACCATGGCTGCTATGTTTATGAGGTGAAATTTTAAATGCATAAATATCGTGTTCACGACTGAATTTGGTTATTATATTACACGCAAGTACGGTTTTTCCTGTATTTCTGCCTTCACCAAAAACTGATAATATATTTTTGAATTCCGGTAGATTCATTGTATCAGATCCTCCTTAGTATTTATATTTTTTAAACCGGCACCGATCAGTATAGTTTCAACCTTAAAACTTCCGTTATTCAACACTGACCTTAAAAGTTCATGTAATTTATAATTATTAGATCTGATTTGTTTATTTAACTCTGAAATTATTTTTTTATTACCTGCAAACGGTAATGGGTGGATTTTATTTTCCTTATCTATAAGGATTACCAAATCATTTTGCTTCAGTGCACCCGCGATATCTGAAATTAAGTTTTCATCGATTTCCGGTATATCGCATGCTGTTACCAGAAAATTATCATTATGACATTCTTCAACAGTACTAAGAATTCCACCAACAGGGCCTATATTTTTTATTTTATCCTCTATGACTTTATAACCATACTCGTCATATCCGGGTTCATTCGCACTAATTAAGATTTCACTGCAATATCTCTCAAGTATATCTACAGAATATTCGATTAAAGGTTTTCCTCTATAATTAAGGAATGCTTTTTTAGCTCCCATACGCCGGCTTTTTCCTCCGGAAAGTATGATGCCTGTAATTCTGCTTTTATTCAAAATGCCACTTGTATTAGAAGATACTAATATAAAAAAACCTCAAGATTTAATCTTGAGGCTGAGTAGAAGAAGTATAAGGATGAAAGAAGGCTCAACTATATTTCAGAATACTAAAATATTATCTAACCGGTTACTAATATAAAGCTAATAAAAAGGATATACTTAGCTTGAATAATGATATCCCTCATTTAAAGTGATGATCTTTGTTATTGTTTCTGAATCAGAGTAACCGTGATATCAGAACCTGCTTTTATATTTTTCAAATTTGATAAGTCGCCCGATATCTTTCCAAATACATTAACAGCACTATATGCCCGTGATTCTTTACCTTTACTGACAGGAGTTGGGCCAAAGAAAATACAAAATGCCTGTCCTGCAGGCCAGTATCCGATCTCACCCGGATCCAGTATAACTCTGGAAGTGTTTTCCTCTTCTATAAACACGGGAATGCTAAAGTATATCTCTTCACCCCATAAGGTGGCTTTTCCTTTAAAAGGCAAATTCTCTATGATTACTTCTGCAGTGGTTGATTTACAAAGTTCTGCTTCAAAAATGAAACTACCTGATGTTATCTTTATTTTTGCATGGTTCATTCTTAAATCAATCCTGGTCATTTTTTCTTTTATTTCTCTTTCTTCCAAATACTCTTCTTATTATACTTCTAATTGATTCATGCTTTATATCAAAAAAATCTTGTATCGAATCATATTTCTTTTCATGGAAATCTTCACAGTCCAGCCTGACCTTTGTCTCTTCAGAGATATTAAATCTTGAGTTTATTAAAACACGGTAAACAGGGTCGGAATATACTTGTTTCATATAGTAAGCGAAAATTGGAAGAGCCATGTGACTACCTTGTCCATACGTAAGTGACTGGAATCGTACTACCGGATTATCACCTCCTACCCATACGGCAGTTATTAAATCAGGAGTATAACCTACAAACCATCCATCGGTATGGTTTTGTGTTGTTCCTGTTTTCCCGGCTATATCACTTTTAATTCCATAAACTGTCCGCAGTGAAGATGCAGTTCCATTATTTACAACATTGCACAGAATGGCTGTAATATCATCACATGTTTGTTTAGAAATCAGAGTTTCTTTACTAACAAGTGGTCCTCCTGTATAAAGAACATTTCCTTCTTTATCTTCAATTCTGCGTACGATTACGGGATTAACATATTTGCCTTCATTTGAAAAAAGAGAGTAAGCCTTTATAAGTTCAAAAATAGATACAGTTCCGGTGCCCAGAGCTAAAGACGGAACCAGGGGAATATCGCCTGTGAAGCCTAATTTATCAGTGAGTTCTTTTACCTTTTTAATTCCCGTCTGCATTAGCAGGTTAACACTAACGGTATTTACAGAATGTATAAGTGCACCTTTTACCGAATAGTACCCTCCGTATTTTCTGTCTGCATTACGGGGTACCCAGTTATCGAAACCGGTATAAACAGCACTGTCGTTTGCAAAGAAGTCGCAGGGAGAAATTCCGTTTTCAAGTGCTTCTGCATATACAAGAGGCTTGAATGTTGAACCGGCCTGACGATGCGATGTTACATGATCGTATTTAAAATATCGGTAATCGATACCACCTACCCAGGCTTTTATAAACCCGCTTTTGCTCTCCATTGAAATAAATCCGGTTTGAAGCATTGCAAAATGGTGTAACACTGAGTCGATAGGTGATATTGAAAGATTTTTATCACCATTCCAGGTGAACACTTTAGTTTCAATTTTGGTATTCATTTTTTCCATTATATCACTTTCACTTAACTTTTCTTTCGAGTATTTTTTATAGGGTTTACTTTGCTTTATCTGATTCATTGCATACTGAGGGTTTCTTTTCCAGGGTTCTTTTCCTTTCCAGTGGCTGTCAAACTCAGACTGTAATACGGCCATGTGTTTTTTTACGGCCTTTTCGGCATAGGATTGCAGTCTGTAATCGATTGTAGTATATATCTTTAATCCATCGGTATATATATTGTACTTGGTTCCGTCAGGCTTCGGATTATTTTCAGCCCATTTGTGCAACAGGTGCCTGAGATATTCTCTTAAATATGGTGCCGGACCTTCATCATGTTTAAGCTGGCGATAGTTCAGTTTAACAGGAGTATTTATAAGGGAATTATATTCTTCCTTCGAAATATATTTATATTTTACCATCTGGGATAAAACCAGGTTTCTTCGTTGGAGGGCAAGATCATAATTATTCCTTGGATTATAATCCGTTGTACCTTTTAACATTCCTACGAGCATTGCTGACTCCTCCGGAAGCAGTTCAGAAGGTTTTTTATTAAAGAATACAAGAGCACCAGTTTCCAGACCGTAAGTGTTTTCTCCAAATGTAACGGTATTCAGATAGAGTTCCAGAATTTCACTTTTTGTATATACTTTTTCGAATCGCGTTGCAATTATCATTTCTTTTATCTTGGCTACAGGTAATGTAAAGATTCCCAATGATTTTCTCGGATATAGATTCTTTGCCAGCTGTTGCGTGATAGTGCTTCCTCCGCCGGAACTTTTATTAAATAATAATATTGATTTTATAAGAACACGAAGTGAACTTCTTGCATCTATTCCTTTATGTGAATAAAAACGAGCATCCTCAGTTGCAACTAAGGCATTTATAAAGAAATCGGGAACATCTTCAATACTTGTATTTGTTCGGTTTTGAAAATAATATCTTCCGAGGAGATAATTGTCAGATGAATATACTTCTGAGGCAATGTAATTATTAATATTTGCCAACTTTTGTCTGGAGGGAATGGCTCCAAACATACCCAGGATGATTACTGAATAAAAGAGAAAAGAAATTATAAATACAAGAAGTATTAAATATATCAGGCCTTTCAGGATAGTCCTTTTAGTATTCTTATTTGAACGTTTACCTTTCCTTTTACCAGCTGTCTTCCTCTTCAATGGTTTTTTCTTTGGGGCCATAAAATTTATTTGAAGTTTGTTTAATAACGAACCAGTATTTTCCCTTCTGTATGCCCTTCTTCAATATATTTATGTGCGAGGGAAATATCATCGAGTGCGAATTCACGATCGATCTTTATACTCATTTTCTTCTCATGAACCCATTCTAATAATAATTCTAAATCGGAAGGAACAGGACGCATAAGCAATGTTTTTACTTTTTTCTTTTTAGTGAATATACTAAGGAGTTTGTGCGCCAGTATTTTAGGTCGAGGAAGGGTGTTGATGTAGATACCACCGGGAACAAGTAACTGCTTCATTTTTAAAAATGAATATTTCCCTACAACGTCGAAAATGATTTGAAAACGTTCTTTTAGTTCAAGTATGTTTTCTTTTTGATAATCTATAATACTGAATGGCTCGAGCCGATTTAAGAATTTGTGATGTCGACTACTGCTGACAGCATAAACTTCTGCTTCAAAAATATTTGCTATCTGAACTGCTAAATGACCAACCCCTCCTGCAGCACCAATGATAAGTATTTTATCTTTTTTCTTGATATTACCCTTGTCCCTCAGTGCCTGCAAAGCAGTTAACCCGGCCATAGGCAGTGCTGCAGATTTTATATGGTCAATACCATCCGGAATCACCGAGAAACAATTTTCTTTTCCTTTGGCCATTTCCTGCAGACCACCACCATATTTATTTCCATACAGCACTCCGCATACTCTGTCTCCTGGTTTAAGGTTACTGACTTTATCTCCTGTTTTTATTACTGTTCCTGCAACATCGTATCCAAGGACAATCGGAAAATCAGATCCCATAATATATTTATGGTTTCCTTTTCGTTGTTTGTAATCGATCGGATTTATACTTCCTGAAATAACACGAATAAGTACCTCTTTATTAGTTATTTCCGGTTCAGGAAGATCATCCAGCTCAAAAACATCATGAGATCCGAATTTGCGGATTACAACAGCTTTCATTTCAGGTTTTATTTACAAACATCGATAAATGGAATAAGATGTACAAATTATTTTATCAGTCCTATGAACTTATGAAATGCGGGTTTGTTGCTTTTAAAACAGAAATTTTTTAATCGCATCAATTATAGTAATTTAGTTTTATCACATTACTAATCTAAACTCTGCAATCATGAAATTTCTTCTTAAAATCCTTTATGCTTTTGTTATTATAATAGCTATAATCCTTTTGGCAGGAATTTTTATGCCGAAAGAAGCCCACCTGGAATCTTCAATTAAAATCTACGCTAAGCCTGAAATTGTATTTGAACAGGTTAACACATTAAAAAGCTGGGAAAAATGGTCGCCATGGTATAAAGCGGATACGTCCATGGTGATGACATACAATGAAGTTCCCTCTGGTGTTGGGGCCAAATATAGCTGGATTAGTGATAATTCGGGCAGCGGCAGTATGGAAATAACAGAAAGCAGGCCAAATGAATTTATCCGGGTTTTGCTGAAATTTGAAGGAGAGGGCTCTGCCTATGCACCATGGACATTTATAGATAATGGTAATTCGACAAGCGTAAAATGGGGGTTTGACAGTCATGACTTAAAATACTTTGAGCGTTATTTTATGGTGTTATTTAAAAATGTTCTCGTTGAATCTTTCAATAAAGGTTTAAAAGACCTGAAAGCAGAGTGTGAATCATTTCGCTTAAGCAGATTCTCCGATATTCAGTTGGTAAATCTTGAAAAAAGACATTCAGTTGTTATAACTGATTCGGCTTCTGTTTCGGATATACCTCAAAAAATGGCTGAGATGTTTGGAGCTTTGCAGACATATGTTCAGAAAAAAAATATTGTTATTACAGGTTATCCTTTCACTATTTATTATAAATGGGTACCAGGTGGAGTCAGCACTTTTGCAGTTGGCTTCCCGGTTGAAAAGAAAATATGGACATATGGAAAAATAAAATATATCGAAATGCAGGAAGGAAAAGCTGCTATGGTCACCCATTGGGGAAGGTATGACAGCAAAAAGCCTCATACTGCGATCAGTGAATTCATTGGAGAAAATAATCTTGAGTTGAACGGGAATCCCTGGGAAGAGTATTTAAACAACCCGGAAGAAGTGAAAGATACAAGTGAATGGAAAATGAATGTATATTACCCTGTGAACTGAATATAAATTTATATGTATTTTCTAAAAATAAATTCAGATGATATACCTAACCGAAGTATATCTTTAAGTTTTATATTTTGCTGTACAACAAGGTTCCGTATATTTAAAAAATAAGTAAAATTGTGATATTTATTTAGTATCTTAATCATCAGAACGATATGTCGCTCTGAGAAAATTAGAATGGTGTATTTTGCATGCTGTAAAATATTAGGGGTTCGGCCAGGCTCCAGTGAAGAAGTGATAAAAGCTGCATTCAGAAAATCAGCCAAAGAATTACATCCCGATTTAAATGATTCAGATAAAGCTGGTCAGTATTTTATTATTTTAAAAAATGCCTATCATTACTTATTAGAACATCAGTATACCGAAGAAGAAATTGAAATAATCAGAAGATCGCGAAATAAAACAATCAGAGATATTAAGGATAAAAAAAACCCTTCACATGATAACGCTTTCAGGTATGCTAAACCTGGCATAACAGAACGTTATACATTGCGCTATATACTTAAAAATTCATTGCTGGCAAGGATATTATTTATCATTTTTCATGTTTTATTTATTACTGTTGGCATTTATCTTATTTTCCGTCCGATATATGATCTGTTATATTACCGCATTCATGAAGATGCCAGTTATGCCGCTGCCTATATTGCCATTATTTTTGCTTTTTTATCGGGAATAATTATCACAACATCCTTTCTGTATACCGGAATAAATTATATCAGGAGAAGATAGGTTCTGTTACTTTAATTACCTCAATTAAATTCATATCTATTTCTTTATAATTTTACCTTAAAAATATTTAACGATATGATTGTAACTTTTGTACATGTCTGGGTTAAACCGGAACACATAGATGCATTTGTTAAAGCATGCGAAGAAAATCACAGAAATTCGGTTCTCGAACCGGGTAATTTACGCTTTGATATTCTGCAGGATGCTGGTGATCCTTCTAAATTTACTCTTTATGAAGCATACGAGTCTGAGGACGCGGCTGCAGATCATAAAAAAACGGATCATTATTTAAAATGGAGAGAAACAGTAGCCGACTGGATGCTTAAACCGCGTGAGGGTGTGAAACATAATATTTTATTTCCTGCTGATAAATCGAAATGGTAATGTCTGGTTTTGCATTTGAATTTTCTGGTATACCTAAAATTATTTTTGGTTGCAGTGCGATAAATCAACTGGAAGCTATCGTTGCAAAATATGGAAGAAAAATATTGCTGGTAACAGGGAAAAAATCATTCGAATCTGGCAATATATCCGCAAGCATTAACAAACAATTGAGTTCATTTATAAAGAATCGTGTGATAATTGAAGGTGAACCGTCACCTCAACGTATTAATGAAATTTCCGACCAGTTCAGAAATCAGGATGTTGATATGATAATTGCAATAGGAGGTGGCAGCGTTATGGATGCAGGAAAAGCATTGGCTGCGATGCTTTGTGAATCCGGAAGTGTTAAAGATTATCTTGAAGGTGTTGGAAATAAAATTCCATCGGGAAATAAATTACCTGTCATTGCCATACCAACAACAGCAGGCACCGGTAGTGAGGTAACAAAAAACGCAGTTTTATCGGAAACAGGGCCGGGAGGTTTTAAAAAGTCGCTGAGACATGATAATTACGTGCCTGATTTTGCAATTGTCGATCCGGAGCTTACTGTCGCATGTCCGCCTGAAATAACTGCTGCAAGCGGCATGGATGCTTTTACTCAACTGTTGGAGTCTTTTGTATCTGTTAAAGCGAATGTAATGACAGATGCTCTTGCACTTTCAGGATTAGAGAGAATAGCACGCTCTTTAATTATAGCTTATGAAGATGGGAATGATATTAAGGCAAGAACTGATATGGCATATGCTGCAATGTTATCGGGAATAACACTGGCAAATGCAGGTCTTGGTTTAAGTCATGGGTTTGCACAGCCCTTGGGAAGTTTATTTCCTGTGCCTCATGGAATAGTATGCGGTACACTTATGGGAGCTGTAAATCGAAAAACGATTGAAAAATTACAGGAGCAGAATAGTGAAAATATTCTGGGGAAATATGTTCAGGTTGGAAAACTTTTTACCGATAAAGAAAATCCGGTTGATGAATATTGCATTGATTTGCTTTTGGAAACATTAGAAGGATATATTGAAAAGTTAAACATACCCAGTTTATCTGAGTTTGGAATAACCAGAGATAATTTTGATGATATTATTGATCAGACAGGACTGAAAAACCATCCGACAAAATTCAGCAGGGTAGAACTGAAAGAGATCTTACATGAAAGATGTAGCTAGTAATATACTTAAACGGAGTAGTCTAATAAAATAGGGATAAAATTAATGTATGAAGCTATCGAGAGTTATTAGTGATAAGATCGGGAACATTGAGAAAATACTGGGAGAAATGAAATCGGTTGCAGTTGCATTCTCCGGAGGGGTTGACAGCAGCCTTCTGCTTAAACTTGCCCATGATATGCTGAGGAATAATGCTGTTGGCATCTATATCGATTCTCCGTTACAACCTAAAAGAGAAAGGCTTTTATTTGAAGAAACGATAAAACTTATAGGTTGTGATATAATTAAAAAGCCGGTGGATATTCTTGATCATAAAGCATTTAAAGAAAATCCGACTGACAGGTGTTATTTCTGTAAGCATTTTATCTTTGATGTGATAATGCAAATTGCACAAAACGAAGGTTACTCTTATGTTGCAGATGGCTCAAATCATGATGATCTTAAAGATTACAGACCTGGTGCAAAAGCTTTGAAAGAAAAAGGTGTAAGAAGCCCGTTAAGGGAAGCCGGATTTACAAAAAAAGAAATCAGAGAGTTGAGTAAGTTCTATGGTTTACCAACCTGGGATAAGGAGGCATTGGCATGTCTTGCTACAAGAATTTCCTATGGTAAAGAGATTAGTAAACGTAAACTGCAAATGATTGACATGGCTGAAGAAGAGCTCGTTAATCGGGGATTTATAAATGTACGTGCAAGGCATTATGACGATACAGTAAAAATAGAGGTTGACAAAAAACAGATTGACAAATTAAGTGATAATAAAAACCGAAGTGAAATTTTAACCATTATGAAAAAAATTGGATTCCGTTATATAATAATCGACCCGGAAGGATATCGGACGGGCAGTTTAAATGAAAGTTAGTTAAAGTTAATGATCTGTGACATGGATTGATCTTTGTATGGTTTGGAAAATATTTATTTCTCAATGAAAACAAATTACTTTCTTCTTCTTATTTTATTTTATGGATTCAGCGTCGTGAGACTATTTTCCCAAAGTAACTATGAGCTTTTATTTCTTAAGGGAGATTTCGACCAGATATTATTAAAGGCAGAAAACAAATCAACTGTTGAAGATATTTACTGGTATTCCCTAATAAATAATCAGCAGGGTAAAGTATTAAAAGCCATTTCGACTTTAGAAGAAGGTGTGAAGAGTTATTCGGATAATCAAAAACTGGAGTTGCTCTTATCAGACCTGTATTATGAAACTGGTGATTATACTAAAGCAAAACCATATCTTAAAAAGTATCAGGATAATCCGGAATCATTTATTCAGTTGATCAATATTTTGGAGTTCCAAAATGAAAATATAGAAGCCATCAGATTGTTAGATGAAAGAATACAAAATTATTCTTCAAACATAAGGTACTATATTCATTTAGGAGATAATTATTACAAGATCGACAGTCTCGATCTGGCTGTAAGGAATTACGAAAAAGCTTTTTCGATAAATAACAACGATCAGTTAACAGCCAATAAACTTGTTAATCTTTATAATAAAATTGAAAAATATAAAAGAGCAATATCAGTTTGTGATATTATCTTGAGTAAAGATTCAACCAATGCTAAGTTTATCAAACTAAAGGGCTTAACTAGTTTTTATAATTATGACTTCGAGACAACCGAGAAATGTTTTTATTATTTATATGAAATTGGTGATACCGGTAAATTTGTATTAAAATATCTTGGAATTAGTGAATTCAAAAACGGATATTACATCAATTCTAGGAATCATCTTTTGGAAGTTTATAAACAGGATTCGAGTGATATTGATGTGTGTGTTTTTCTTGCAAAAGGTTTTCTGAATTCTCCGTATCCTGACAAGAGCTTTTATTTTTTAGACAGGGCTGAAGCTCTCTTGCAGCCAGACTCTTTATCAATGGCATCATTATATATTGAGAGGCAATCAATTTATAGTGCCCTTGAAATTTACGATAAAGCTCTTGAGTGTTATAAAATTGCTTACTCGTACAATGCTAAACCGGAGTATTTATTTTATATGGCATCAGTATATCAAAACAGGTTAGAAGATCCGAACCAGGCACTCAGGTATTATAATACATTTATCGAAAGCCTTCCTCCCAAAAAGGATTCTGATCGTGAACCGGATGAAAATCAAAATACTGCTTCCTTAAGAAAATTAGCAGAGGATAATATTACTGCACTGCGTGAAGAACTTTTTTTTAAATGTGAGTTGGAGGAATAACAATTCCGGAAATGTATACTTATAAAGGGCTGATTATTTTCCGTTGATTTAATTTCTATTAAAATACAATAAAAAATTATTAAAAATTCCAAAAGTGTATTTCACATAATTTTACTATTTTGTACCGCAATCATTACAAATATTATTTAAGTTATTTGTAATAACTTATATAAGATGAAACTAAGAATAGTATTATTTTTTTTTATTGCATTTTCATTTAGATTTCTTAGCGCACAAAAGAACTTTGAACCTGGCTATTTGATAAGGGTACCCGGCGATACGGTTTATGGTGATATTGATAATAGGGGAGATTATATCATGCATAAAACATGCAGGTTTAAACCTAATCCAAATGCAGCAATAAAGAGTTATAGTCCTGCTGAAATCTATGCATATAGGTTTATAGACGGTAAATATTATGTTTCAAAAGAAATTGATGGCGAACCAAAATTTATAGAGGTGCTAATAAAAGGGAGGGTGAATATTTATTTTCTGAAAGAAGAAAGTAACAGCCATTATTACCTGGAAAAGGAAGGAACTGAACTTGTAGAAATACCTTATGAGGAATTAGTAGTAAGAAGAGACAGATACGGTAATGCCGGAGGTTCTACACCATATCAGTACAAATCAACAAAACATATTGGTGTATTAAAATATTATATGCAGGATGCACCCGATTTTCAGACGAAGATTGAATCGATTGATAAACCAAACCATAAAAATCTGACAAACCTTGCAAAAGATTATCATAATAAAGTTTGCGAGGAAGGTGAGGAATGTGTCGTGTATGAGAAAAAAGAAACTCAGATCAGGGTAAATCCGGAAATCGTTGCAGGTGTTATCTTTTATTCTAATGTTGAAGATTTTTATAATGAAGAGGATGACAATGTCGCTGTAGCTCCTGTAGTTGGGGCAATATTAAACTTGTGGATACCGGGTGAAAGTGAGAAGCTGTTTCTTAAAGCAGGTTGTCTTTTTAATGAAAAGTCAATACAATTTCCACTTCAAATTGAATATAAATACCCGGGAAAAATAATTCAACCGAGAATCGCAATAGGAGTGAATATATTTATGCCTCTTCATCAGACGGTTGCCTTTATGGGAGGATTAAATATCAGGATGATGGAAAAGCTCTACTGGTCTGTTGCTTATAACATTGACTTTACTCCATATGACAGTTTCCCGATCTCGTTCAAAGAATTGTATTCACAGTCAGTATTAACGGGAATGTATATTAAATTTTAATTTTAGGAGAACCCCGGTATATTTGATTTATATATCACAGTATATTATAATGTTATGAAATCATGATAAGTTCTTATTATTATTTTCTTAAAAGTATTAGTATAGTGTGTATTTCTTTTTTTTATTCCTTGGAGTTTTTTTGCCAGGACTATCCGGTATACAATGATGAGAAGCAGATAACCGTGAATGAACTTACCTTTGATGCAATGGAACCTTTTATTACACCGGATGGCAACTACCTGTTTTTTAATTGTAGTAATGAATCTGTTATTGTAAAGTTGTTTTATGCTTCAAGGGTTAATGATTCTACTTTTAATTTCGAAGGAGAACTGAACGGGCCAAATCAGGAAGCAGCTCAATGCCTTGATGCTGTAGCCGATATAGATTCACTGAATAATTTCTACTGGACTTCTACAAGAGATTATCCCGGTGAGTTCGAAAATCTTTTCCATGGAACTTTTACTGAGGGTTCTGTTTCAAACATTGGAAGGGTTCGGGGAGGCTTTTATATCTATATTCCGGGCTGGTTGATTATGGATCATGGAATAAGCTGCAACGGAGAGTTCCTTTATTTTAATAATGCTAGATTGGATGCGGCCAGTTGCACAGGTCCCTGTGAAACACATATCGGTATTGCACAGAAACAAAATGATTCAACATTTAATGTACTTGCCAACTCGGATGAGATACTGCAAAATGTTAACGATGATGATTACATATATTATGCTCCCTGCATATCCGGGGATAATCTTGAACTTTATTTCACACGCTATCTAAAAGGAGAAATTACTGAAAGTACAATCGTTGAGATGTGCGTTGCCGTTCGTAATAATTCGACTGAAGTATTTTCCGAACCAAATGTATTGTTTGCTGATGTTATTGCAAACATTGCAGAAGCGGCCACTCTTACAAGTGATAAACAAATTATGTATTATCATAAAAAGATTGATGATGAATATAAAATTATGATGAGGTATCGAGAATCTGCGACAGGCTATGTTCAAAATATTTATGATACTTCACCGGTTAAGGTTATACCAAATCCGGTTATCGAAAGTGCTGTTATAAGAATTGATCAGCATGCCGAAAGTATCAGTTCAATGAAGTTAATTGATTCAGTAGGGAGAGTTGTTTTTGAGTTTGACAATCCTGAAAGAAATACAATTGTATTTCAAAAAAATAACCTTCAGGCTGGTATTTATTATATTAAAATTAATACCCGGGAAGAATCATTTACTGAAGAGGTTGTTATTCAGTAATTCGGGTCTTGGTTCATTCCGATTATCTAATTAAAATAACTTTGATGTTCTGTACCACAAACTCACAGGATAGCCTGATATGATATATTCCACCGGGTAAGTATTCATTATTACTTCCTGTACCAAACCAATCGTAATAGTAAATATTTTCTGTCAGGTATTCATCGACCAATATATTCACCAATTTGCCGTTCATGTCATATACTTCTAAGCGGTAATTATCATTTACGGTAACATTAAACTGAATGGTAGTGAAATCGGAGAAAGGATTTGGAAAACATTCAAATCCGGAAATCACAGCATATTCAGTATGTATATCATCAGTAATTATATAGTTATAATTGTCATCTCCTGGTGTCCCTCCGATATCTGATACCTGCCAGTTTTCCCCTCTCGTGTTATCCAGCGAAGGGTTGATGAGTTCAATAGTCCTTCCTTCGGAACAGTTAACCTCCGGCCACGGTGTGTAAGGCAGGTAACGTATACCATTGATCAAATTCCTTTCAGCATCAAATATCCTTACAAAATCACCATTACTGCTAAAGCCAAACGGGAGGTCTCCAACAATATTATCAATCATAGGATAGAGCTTCTCAAAATCATCTTTTTCCCTGCAAATAACGAGGTATTCTCCCGGAGTTAAAATATAGGATGAATTAAAAACAAAACCGGAATCAGGTTCACTGTCTGTTATAATCCAGCCGTTCAAATCAATTGTTGTTTGTCCGTTATTTAGTATTTCTACCCAATCTTTGGTATCATGATCAATGGATGAGCAATAACTAATTTCATTTACAATAACAGAAATATCAGAAGCATCAGCAACCTCGAAAATTGCAGTGAAACTGCCTTGTTCTCTCATATCATAATCAATTTCAATATCCGTTTGGTTTGATGATCCTTCCCACCGGGTAAACTTAAAACCTGGTCTGGGAACAGCTGTAAGTTTTATAGGTACATTTTCAAAGTATACACCTTCGAACGGATATTCATTTGGTATAATTGTATTAATTTTTACTCTTCCTGCATTTGTGTTAGAGACATTAACAGTAATAACCAGCTGATTATCCAGATTGAAAACTTCTTTTATATGAGTGCGCGAATATGTTGGTCTATTGTTCCCGAATATCCTTTTATCTCTGATCCGGTCTTCCCAGCTGCTCATATTACCTCCCCAACGATTGAAATGATCAGGCATTTCAGGTTCATATAATGACTGTAATGAATCGAGTTTGAATCTTACCCGATCCGGGTAAAAGTCAAGATTTAACCGGTCGCAATACTGATTGATAAAATTATGTCTGAAACCAATATTGGTAACCATTCTTCGGAATAACAGTGTCGACCATGTAGGATTTGGCCAACCACCATTGTCAGGTACAAGTGCAAAACTTAATGTATTAAAGGTATATGAACCATTTGCTCCGAAACCGAAATCAGTATCGTATATAATCCAGCGCCATTTTTTTGCTATAGAGGAATTCCAGAATTTTATATTATTCCCTGGCCAGTCTTTATTGTCTGCATAAATCTGTGCCAATTGGTACTGAATATAATTGTCGATATCGATCCTATCCTGCATCCAATTGTATTTATCATTGTTTTGCAATGAGGAGTTGGTGTTTAAAAAATCAAGTATCTCCAGATAATCCTCATTGGTACCCTGAATAATATTGCTTTCTAATTCCAGGATATTAACTTGTTCCGGATCAACGCCATGATTTTCCGCAACAAAATGCTCATTGATTTTTTCCCTTATGTTTAGTATACCCCAGTATTCGCCATTCAAATATATTGATGCAGGTTGCATTGCCTGCCGGTCGGCGTTCATATGTTCTGTCAAACCGGTAATAAAACCATCGAGAAAATGACATTGTCCGTCGTCGTTTCCGGAATTCCGCAGAACAATTGATTCGAACTTATCAATTGGTTTATCGGCAAAAAATTTATAATTAAACGATCCTTCTCCATATTGACTTCGTGCAAATACGGCAAAAGATTTAAGATCATGTGCCCGCGACCAGGCACCGTATATTCTTATTCCTGCACCCTGATCAATTTGTTTGATCCCGGCTTGATCATAAAGTTCCATATGCGCAGGCTTTTCCCAATTCTGCCAGAAATTGGCATTGAAATATGGATAATCAGTTTGGGCATTAGGGCCCATTACATAAATACCGCTTTCGTAGTCCCATAAATTATCCGGTTCAGTTGAAATACAAACCACCGGGAATTCATGATCAATATTTGTTACATAGGTATTAGTACTTATTTTACCGGGCAGCGATAGATAATCTATAACCCTGGCACGAACGACTGTGTTGTTACTTATTATAAATGGGCTGGTATACAGTATATCGGTTTTATCAGGAACTGAACCATCGAGTGTGTAATAAATTGAATCTGCCGGATTACTTGATGATAGTGACAATACCAATCCTCCAATATTCCTGCCTCCCTGATGAGAGAATACGACGGTATCTGCAAATAACTGTGTAACACCCTGATTATTATTTGGTTTACCAGGAGTCGGAAAACCAAAGTAAAGCCAGTCTTCACTTCCATCAGGTTTACGACCAAAAGATATATCATCTGTAAGCTCTGTGGCACCAACACTATCTATTAGTACACCCGATGAGTTGAACAGATAAATACCCTCTCCGGATGCCCTGAGCTTGAAATTTGTATGTAGATAACTATTAGGTAAGTGAATAAAAGAAGAAGTTTCATTTTCCTGTGTTTCACCTGCACGGCCTATTGATAAAATAGGAATAAGAGACATGTCTGATGAAGTTTCATTCACATTATGACATTGAATTGCAATTGCGTTGGTGCCTTCAATAAGGTATTCAGAGGGATTATCGGTAAAATAATATTCCAGCGATCCGTTCTGATAGATAGTTGCTTCACGTTGAAGCCCGTTGGTGGTTTGATTATATAATATTTCTTCACCATACGTTCCCAGATTATCCCGGGCAATTTCATTACCATTCAAATAAGCAACAAAACCATCGTCATAATCAATGTTAAGAACAAGTTTGGATATGTTTTCAATATTTGTTAGTTCAAATTCTTTTCGGATATATACACTTGTTACAGCGCCAATGTCTGTCGAATCATCATTGTCACCATAACCAAATCCGCTTTTTCCGATACTCCATGCAGAATCATTAAAACCAGGACTTTTCCATTCTGTAGCAACAGGCTCTTCCGGAACTATAAATTTCCAACCATCCCCAACATCAATAATAGTATTATATGAAACCGGGCTGGCAGTTCTGTCTTTATCTGACGCCATTATCAGTAAATGACTGTTTGGTGATATCGAAATAGCAGGAAAGCTCCATTTTGAAGGTGATAAAATATCATCAGAAATCGTATAGCTCTCGAGATTCACAGGGGTTCCTGATGCATTGTAAAGTTCTATCCAGTCACAATATTCAAAATCCTCATCTTCAATAATATTGAGGTTTGATGAAAGAAATTCGTTAATAAACACTTGAGAATTAACGTTTCCTAATAAAAATGTGATAAGAAATAAAGATAATAATGTCTTACGCATATTTCGTTCAAATATTCTATTAAGCCAAACTTAAATATGTTGTAATCATACTACGTATGACAAATATAATAGTTGCAGTAAAGTTATAGGCTTTTCATAAGAATATTTAGCAATTTTGATCAGTGGATAAGGCGATTTTCTTTTGGAGACTCGCCAATATTACTATATTTTTATTGTTCAGTGTATTTGTATAAAACATTATACCCTGATCCTAAATAAATCTAAAACTGTAAAGTCTAAACTTTAAACTATCTGCCCATGTTACTTCGACTAACTGATTCTCTAACATTCTTCGTTTTAATTATTGTTCTGAATGTAGTATCTGCAAATGATAATAGTGGAAAGTCCTTTTATACCAGGAAACTGATTGATGAAGAAGCGGTTTATTTCACATCGGAAAATTTTAATATCTCAAATGATGGAAAAACTGATATTACATCAGAATTGCAGAGGGCAATTAACGAGCTGAAGCAAAACAAGAACTTTGGTATCATATTCATTCCTGAAGGAACTTATAAGATTTCACGGACAATTTATATTCCTAAGGCAATCAGGCTGATTGGATACGGAGAGAACAGACCTGTTTTTATTTTGGATGAAAATACTCCGGGATACCAGACTGCTGATTCAACAGATAAAGGTAAAGCAAATTATATGTTCTGGTTTACAAGCAGATTAGTAGAACCCGGAAAAGATATTGATGATGCAAATGCCGGTACTTTTTATAGTGCTCTCTCAAATATCAATATCAAAATTGAAAAAGGAAATCCTGAAGCTGTTGCTTTAAGAACGCACTTTGCTCAGCATAGTTATATTTCTTATTGCGATATAGATATTGGTGGGGGTAAAGCGGGAATATTTGATGCGGGTAATTTAATTGAAGAAGTTCGTTTTTTCGGAGGTGATTACGGGATTTACACTACCAAAACTTCACCTGGGTGGCAGTTCATGATGCTTGATACATATTTTGAAGGTCAGCGTAAAGCCGCCATAAAAACACAGGAAGCGGGACTTACCATAGTCAGAATGGAGGTAAAAAATGTTCCCGTAGTAATTGATATTAATCCAAATTACTGGGAAAAACTATATATGGAAGACTGCAGGCTGCATAGTGTTAAGGAATCTGCAGTTAATATAAGCAATGAAGGTAACGCTAACAGCCAGATAAGTCTTATTAATATCAGCTGTAAAAACGTTCCTGTTTTGGCAACTTATCGCAGGAGTGGCAGGCAGGTAAAAGGAGAGGGAAATATATACAGGGTGAAATGTTTTATTGACGGTTTACATATTGATAATCTCAGCGCACGTCCTGAAATAAAAACTATTTCCGAGATTGAAAGTCTTGAGATATTTCCTGCTGCCGAAATCAGGGATATCCCGGATTTTCCGCCTGTTAAGGAATGGGTTAATCTTAAAGAACTTGGTGCAAAAGGAGATAATGAATCTGATGATACTAAAATATTGCAGGAAGCAATCGATAAGTATCAAACTATTTATATTCCGCAGGGTTGGTATATTATCAGCGAAACATTAAAATTAAAAACCAATACGGTAATCATTGGTTTAAGTCCAATAGCAACTCAATTAATTATAAAAGACAATACCGAATCATTTGGAGGTTTTGGTCCTCCAAAGCCATTGATTGAAGCACCGGAAGGAGGCAGTAATATTATCAGTGGTATTGGATTAAGTACCGGAATCCATAATTATCGTGCTGTAGCCTGCAAATGGATGGCCGGTGCCAATTCATATATGAATGATGTTAAATTCCTTGGCGGGCATGGTGATATGGATCGCGGTCCATTCAAACCCAGGGACTGGAGTGCATGGAGAAACCGTATTGTACCTATTACTGATCCGGGCTGGGACTCTCAGTATTGGAGTTTATGGATCACCAATAATGGGGGAGGTATTTTCCAGAATATTTGGACAGCCAGTACATTTGCTACAAATGGATTGTATGTTTCAAATACAAGCACCCGCGGGCGTATTTATGCAATGTCTGTTGAACATCACATGAGGAATGAAGTAAGGTTTAAGAATGTCTCTAACTGGAAATCATATGCACTTCAGCTCGAGGAAGAGGACAGGGAAAGTTACTGGTGTCAACCCGTAGAACTGGATAACTGTCGTAATGTTTTATTTGCAAACTTCTATACATTTCGGACTATTCGTTTAAAAACACCTTACCCGTATTCCGTCAGAACCTGGAACTGTACAGGTGTTGAATTTTTAAATGTGCACAATTATGCACAAATAAAATATACTACCGATAATCCGCTTTACGATATTAACACGGGTATCGAAATACGTCCCTGGGAATTTGTGAGATTGTATATTGAAGGTGAGAACTATGAAAATCCTGTATCGAAAGATAAGGTAGTGATGCTTGCAAAAGGTTTTGAATTTGCTGAAGGCTCCTGCAGTGACAGCAAAGGGAATGTATACTTCTGTGAACACAGGTTAAGGCGAATATATAAATGGTCAGTCGAGACCAATTCATTGAGTTTGATTGCAGATTTCCCCTGGAAACCTTTATCACTTGCATGCGATAATGAAGATAACCTGCTGGTTGTATTCAGGTATGATCCTCAACCTGGTCTGATTATTAACGGTGAACCTGAAGTATTTGAAAATCCCCCCGATGCTGCAGGTTCCTCTTTCAGTGGTTGGGGTAATTCCGGCTTTGGAACATTGGTTTATTCAATTGACCCGGAAAACCCCGATGAAACAATGCAACTTCTCAGGAAGGTTCCTATGAATACTGTTACTGATATTCATAAAGCACTGTATCCTTCGAATCGTTGGAGAGACTCACACGATTTTAATGAGATTGTTGTTGCTAAGAATGAAGAATGCTGGCTGGCTCCGGATGGTGTGACCGTTATACCTGTTTGTTATGATCTGGCCCGCTGTTGTGCTCTTATTGAAGCATATCCCGGTAAGCCACTTTATGCAACCGATGAATACGATAAAAGAGTGGTAAAGCTAAGTGTTGATAAGAGGGGATATTTATCGAATCCGGAATATTTTGCCGAGAAGGGTGAATTCTCTACAGCTGTTGACAATCATGGAAATTTATATATTGCTGACGGGGATATTTACGTTTTTAATAATAAAGGTGATTTGATAAATGAAATAATAGTTCCTGAAAGGCCCACTACAATTACCTTTGGTGGAAAAGAAAGAAAAACTCTTTTTATTACCGGTCGGGAAGCTTTTTATGCAACTGAAATTGATTAAATTTGAACTGTCTGTCAAACTTTAAATAACAGGATTATGACTGAAATAGATTTTGTAATTAATGGCATCCTTTCAGTAATTGAGGTTTGGGAACCCCGATTGCTTGCATTATCGGAAGATAAAATATCCAAAAAAAGAAACAGTCAAAATCGTACAGTAAAACAGATTGTAGGTCATATGTGCGATTCTGCATCAAACAATACACATCGTGCAGTGCATTTGCAATACCAAAAAAGCCCTCTCGATTTTCCAAATTATGCTATAGATGGTAATAACGACAGATGGATAGCGATACAGAATTATCAGGATGAAGACTGGCATGTATTATTGCAGCTGTGGAAATATTCAAATATTCATATAGCACACGTTTTCAGAAATATTGATGAATCAAAACTGAGTAATAAGTGGAAATACAGCGAGGACAGACTTATTACATTGAAAGAAGGTATTATAGATTACCTGCGTCATCTGAAACTCCATCTGAGCGAGATAGAAGAGTTGATGAATTCATAGTGGTTGCCTTTGCAATCAGTAATAAATAGTCAGCTTGAAATTTTCTCCGTTCCATTTATGGAAATAAATGCATATCTGCACCCTCCAGAAAAAAAATTATGAAATCAATTAACATTTTTATTCTAAGCTTAATTTTTGCTAATTCTTTCTCACAAGAAATAGCAGAAAAGGAAATTAAAACTGATGTAAATAATGTTACTGTCTACATCAAAGGGGCTCAAATTACGCGAAAAAAATCTATCGACCTGGCAGAGGGTAAGACAATTTTAAAGTTTGTCAGTTTGTCGCCGTTTATCGATGCTAAAAGTATCCAGGTTAAAGCCGAAGGGCAGTTAATGGTACTTTCGGTCAATCATCAGCAGAATTACCTGGACAAACTAGAAAAACCTCAGAAACTTATCGACCTAGAAACAAGACTTCAGGATATCGATGATAAAATCAAACTGGAAAATACACACCTGTCAATACTGAAAGAAGAACTGGCATTCTTACAGGAGAACAGGGACATAGGAGGTAAAAACCAGGAAATAAGTGTATCAAATCTGAAGGATGCAGCAGAGTTTTACAGTTCAAGGCTGACCGCATTGAAATTAAAAGAGATAGACAGAAATAAAGCCATTTATGAGTTGAATAAACAAAGAGCTGATATTCAGAATCAGATCAATACTTTAACTAGTAAAAAAGAATATCCTACCGGAGAAATACTGGTTAAGGTAGATACTAAAAAAAGTTCACGAGTTTCCTTCGAATTATCTTATTTAGTATCAAATGCCGGTTGGTTTCCTTCATATGATATCAGGGCTAAGAACATCAATGAGCCTGTTGAGCTTATTTATAAAGCTAACGTGCGACAGGATACAAAAGTCGACTGGAATAATGTTAAACTCGGCTTTTCTTCTTCCGATCCAAATGTTTCAGGAGTAGCACCGGAGCTTAAAACCTATTATTTAAATTATAATACATTACCTCCAGTTTATGATAAATCAACAGGAACAGTCAGTGGTAAAGTAATTGATGGTAGCAGTGGTGAAC
Source organism: Bacteroidales bacterium (assembly GCA_016929525.1). Lineage (GTDB taxonomy): Bacteria > Bacteroidota > Bacteroidia > Bacteroidales > UBA10428 > UBA10428. The sequence continues at coordinate 25,636 of JAFGIP010000041.1, read as the reverse complement.
CGTTGCCGGGTGTAAATGTTATGGTACAGGGAACTACGATCGGCACAATTACTGATCTGGATGGCAATTTTTCTATTACAGTGCCTAATAACGCGACAAACCTCACATTTTCATATGTGGGTTATGTACAACAAACTCAGCCCATTTCTAATAGTCGTATAACTGTATATTTAAATATGGATAAAATGGAACTGGATGAGGTTGTTGTTATGGGTTATGGAACAGTGAAGAAAGCAGATCATACTGGCGCATATTCGGGAAGAACAGCAGGATTGGATATTGAAAAAAGCGAAGAACCAAGAATAAGAGGGAATAGCAGCCTCGCAATACCTACTATGCAGGTTTCAAAACAAACAACAGTTAATTTTGAGATTGAGACACCTTATACCATAAAGTCGGATAATAAGAGTTATTCGGTAGACATGGCTGTTTATAACCTTCCGGCATTTTATCAGTATTACAGCGTTCCAAAGATCGATAAGGATGCATTCCTTATTGCTAAAATATTGGATTGGGAAAAGTATAACCTGCTGGAAGGTGAAGCAAATATCTTTTTCGAGGATACATATATCGGTAAAACACTGCTGGATATCAGATATGCATCTGATACTCTGAATATTTCATTGGGAAGAGATAAAAATGTAAGTGTATCCCGGGAAAAAATTAAAGAATATACTTCAAAGCAATTCATCGGCACCAAAAAAGAGGATACGCGTGCCTGGATGATAACTGTTAAAAACAGTAAGAATGAGAAGATAAACATGGTTCTTCTTGATCAGGTACCGGTATCTACACTTGAAGAAATTGAGGTGGATGTTCAAAAGATTACGGGAGCAAAACATAATGTTCAAACCGGAGAAATAAAATGGGAATTTGACCTAAAACCGGGTGAAGATAAGGAATTAGAACTTAGATATTCAGTAAAATATCCTAAGTATAGAAATCTGATTATTGAATAGTATACAAAGCTAATCGTGATAAAAGGCATGGATTGTTTTATTCAATCCGTGCCTTATTTTTATCATAGAATAAATATTCTAATAAAAACAGTTTAGCACTTAGATGGAAAATATAAGAGAACTTGGGTTAACTAATGAATGAATTTAATAGTCAACGGATTGTTAGTAACTGTTACAATTAAATACCTACAATAAAAATCTTTTCTATATTTTTAAAGAACTGATTAACACCACTGTATGTGTGGATATAATAATTAAAGTTGACTTTACATCAGAAATTAGTAAATTCATATATCTTTTACTGAGCCGATATGAAGAAATTAATTGTCACCTTATTTGTTAACATCGTTTTTTGGTGCCTGATTGCACAGGATGTAAAATTTGATTACCTCACCGTAGAAGATGGTCTGTCTCAAAGTGTTGTAGAAAGTATTTTTAAGGACAACCGTGGTTTAATGTGGTTTGGTACACGTGATGGACTGAATATGTACGATGGGTATTCTTTTAAAATCTACAGGCACGATAAATATGATACTCTGTCTCTTGACAACAGTACAATATTTGCCGTTAATGAAGATTTTGAAGGTAATATACTGTCACTTACACAGACTGGATTAAATAAGTTGGTATTCGATCAGGATAAAGTGATTAGAATTCATGCGGTTGATAGCGGAAACGCAGGTTATATGAGAGGCAGAGGATATGGTATTTTTCGATTTAATGATGACAGAACCATTTGGTATACAAATGATCAGGGTGTCTCAATCTATTATCCTGATGAAGATGAATGGGAGAACCACAGGTTTGCGGATATGGAAATCCTGCGGCCTTATACAGAAGCATTCTCGGTGATAAAAACATCACAGGGCAGATACTTTGTTTCGCCGAGGCATGACTTTATTTTTGAATACTTACCGGATAAGAAAAAATTGCAGAGAATTTTCATTAATGACGGTAAACCACAGTTTGGCAATTATTTCCTGAAAAGAATAAATGAGGACAATAACGGTAATCTGGTGATCGGTGGAAATGATCACGGTCTTACAATTGTTAATCCCATGACATTTGATGGTGTCAGTTACAGAACAGATAATTCAGATATACTATCTAATAATACCGGCGGGGGTGTGATATTTTTAAGTAAAGACGAATGGTGGATCGGAAGCGACGGGGGTGGAATAATTGTTTTTAATCCGATAACCGAAGAGTTCAGTGGTTATCAGCAAAATCTTAAAATTAAGGGTAGTTTAAATGTAAATGGTATTTATAATTTATTTCAGGATGATGATGGAATAATATGGGTAGGAACTTATGGTGGTGGTGTAAACATCTGGAATAAATATAAATATAAATTTACACCTTATGTACATAATCCGGATAACCCGAATTCCATAGCTTCGAATCCGGTTCTTTCAGTATTCCAGGATTCCAAAGGAAGGATTTGGATTGGCAATGATGGTAGCGGTTTAAATTTGTTTGATCCCGATACCAGGGAATTTAAACATTACCGATATGATCGTGACGATCCGAATTCATTACAAAGTAATGTCATTGTTTCTATTGGTGAAGATCCGATGGGTAATATTCTTTTGGGAACCTTTGCTGCCGGACTGATGAGTTTTAATCCTGAAACAGAAATCTCTACTCAGTTCCGTCGTGGGAGTATTACCTCTGACAGTTTGCATGCACCACATGTCTGGAGTATTTTTCGCGATAGCAAAGATCGCATCTGGCTGGGTTTACTTGAAAATGGTCTTGATCTTTATGACCCATATACGCAAACATTTACACTTTATGGTGCCCAGTCATCTCAATCACTTAGGGTTGGTTTTGGTAATGTTATGTATATAAATGAAGACATGAACGGGGATCTGTGGTTTGGAACAGAAGGAGGAGGTATATATATATTCGATGAAAAAGAAGACGTGGTGGTGAATCTGGTGAATGATCCGAATAATGAGAATACAATATCAGGTAATGATGTAAAATGTGTTGAGTTTACCCTGAGTCATGTGTTTATCGGTACAAATGGAGGAGGAATTGATATCCTTGACAGGGAAACAAATAAGTTTAAACATTTTACATCACGTGAGGGTCTCCCTGCGGATGCTGTTATGGGATTTCTGATGGATGATGATGAAAACCTTTGGATAAGTACAACCAAAGGAATGTGTAAACTTGATACAAGGAAATTTCTGCAGGAAGACATTCTTGATTTTAAAAACTATGATAAGAACGACGGACTTGCAGGAAATGAGTTCAAATACGATGCACAAAAAAAATTAGATAACGGAAAATTTATTTTTGGCGGAATTGATGGAATTAGCATATTTCATCCGGACAGTGTCAAAGATAATCCGGTAATACCGCCTATTGTATTTACCGATTTTAAACTCTTCAATAAATCACAGATAATCGGAGCAAAGAACTCTCCGCTTAAAAAACATATTAATTCAACCAGGAAAATATCACTTACACACAAACAGAATGTGTTCTCCATTGAATTTGCAGCATTAAATTACACTGCTACTGACAGGAATCATTACAGGTATATGATGGAAGGTTTTGATAAAGACTGGATTGAAGCCGGTACGCAGCGTTTTGCAATGTATACAAATCTGAATGCCGGTAAATATGTTTTCAAAGTGCAGGGTTCTAACAACGATGGAGTCTGGAATACAGCGGGATGCAGCATTAAAATCAGGGTATACCCACCCTGGTATAAGACATGGTGGTTCCTTACCATTCTTACTTTGACCATTATTTACCTGATAGGAAGGTATGTTCGTGCGCGTACTGAACAAAATAAAAGAGATAAAGAAATATTACAGGAAAAAATTAATGAGGGACAAAAAGAGATACAAAAAAATGTACGTGAACTTGAGAATCAGAAAAAAGAAATTGCCGAGCGTGATGAGCGTGAAAAAGAAATGCGCTTTCAAAATAAAGGTCTTGCAAAATTTGGAGAGATAATTTCAAAAAGCAGAAAAAACCTGGCAACACTGGGAAGCGAAATAGTAACTGAGTTGGTACCTTTTGTCGAAGCCAGCGCCGGTGCTTTGTTCATTGCTAATAAAATAGATGATGAGAAGACTATTCTAAATCTAAGTGCCCAGTTTTGTTTCGATTCAATGGAAGAAAAAGATAAATCTTTCGATGCCGGTGAAGGATATATTGGTACCTGTTTTACGGAAAAAAAGACTATCCAGCTTGACAATCTTCCTGAAAGTTATATCAAACTTAAGTCGGGTCTTGGCGAAACTCCCTTAAAGAACCTTGTTCTGGTTCCAATTGTACAGGATAATGAAGCTCTTGGAGTCATTGAATTAGCATCAATGGAAAAGTTACCGGAATATAAGGTTATCCTCATTGAAAAGTTAGCGGAAAACCTGGCTTCGGTATTTGCAATTGCCCAGGCAAGTGAACGCATGCAGGAGATGCTGGAACAAAATCAAATGCAGGCTGAAGAGCTTAAAGCGCAGGAAGAAGAAATGAGACAGAATATTGAAGAAATGCATGCTACGCAAGAAGAATCTGCAAGAAGAGAACAAGAATTACACGGTACACTTAAAGAGAAAGAAAAAGAGTTGGAAGCGTTAAAGAAAAAGCTGAAAAGAAAATAAGTCCTGAATAATTTAAAATTAAAGTGGTTTAAATTAAATAATAATATTTACACTTAACTTGTTCGTATAAAAGCAAAAATTTCCATGCATAATGCAATGCCGCTGTGTACAAATACTCCACCCCAGATATTTCGGCTGTAAAAGGCTATGATACCGAGAAGATATCCTCCAAATACCGAACTGACAGCTTCGAGAGGCGGTTTGCCAAAATGCACAACAGCATATGTCGCTGCCATAGGCAGAATAGCATTCTTGCCGAGAATCCGCGTTAAACCAATAACGAGGAAACCTCTGAAAAATAGTTCTGTATATATAAAACTTGATATATAAGAAGTTTCATATATTATCTTACATATCCATTCATTTATTCCGTAATACGTTGCGAATATTGCTCCCCCAGCTCTTTTATAAGTTGGATAATAATCAATAAAACCTTCTCCGAACGATGCAGCAAATACCAATGGGATCATTATAAGCAGTAGAATAAAGTATGGTCTGAAATCAACGCTGGTAAATTTAAGACCGTACAGTCCTTCATTCCTGTTTTTATCATATGCCCACAAAATTAGCGAGAGTGGTATAAGGATAGTAAAAAAAGACATTGAATAAAAAACAGTTTTATCTGTGAACCTGTAGGCAGGATATGGTGTTAGCGATTTTATAATATCATGATAACCATATAATCCCCTGTCTGTCCCGACAATTAGAAAGCCAAGAACAATTTTAATCCAGAATTCTGAAGAGAGTTTAACTGATTTCCCTTGTGAAACAAGCACGATGAAAAGTACAGAAAGATATCCAAAAGCATGATAGCCGCCCAAAAGGAAATATCTTAGTATTCTACCACGGTATTCATCGATATATCCGTCTTCTATATCGAAGATATAGTTCACTGTTATAAGAGCGGCAATAAACAGCAAACATATTATATACATTTTGAATGATAAATAACCTTTATGAAATTCTTTGAAATAGTACAGCAGTTTTTTCATTAAAAGATATTCGTGTAATTAGAAGTTGGTTTTAAATATCTGGCTGAAGATACATTAAAAAATATTCAGATTATGATTGAAATTTATAGGAGGTATCTTTAATTAACTACTTTATAAATGTCTGATGTGAAAATACTTACCTGAATCAACATTTATACATCAAATCTACGTCAATACCTGCATTTACAGGGAGATTGACTTTATTTTTTATATTTTTCAAAGTGATGATTATTTTAATGAGAAAGAAATATGAAAAATCTAGTTCTTATAATTCTGTGTGTATTTACCATTCAGTTTTCAAAATCTTATGCTTATTATACAACCGATGGTACCAATATAGTGGACAAAGAAACCGGCGAAATCGTAATACTTACCGGGTTTGGGATTGGTGGCTGGTTATTGCCTGAGGGATATATGTGGGGAATCAGAAAACTCGACCGGCCGTGGCAATTTGAAAAAGCAATTGTTGATCTTATCGGAGGGGAAGCTGCCTTGGAATTCTGGAAATTATATCATGATAATTTTGTTACCAGGGCAGATATTGAAGCTATGAAGATGTGGGGAATTAATACATTGCGGATACCCTTACTGGCTTCACAGCTCCAGCCCAGAGAAGGACAACCAGGTGAACCTCCCTATAACTATTCAGATGAAGGGTTTAGATTTCTAGATTCTGTGGTGACATGGTGTTCTGATTATCGCATCGGTGTTATATGGGATCTTCATGGTGCACCGGGTGCCCAGAATGCTGAAAATATTGCCGATAGTGATGGTGAAGCACGTCTTTGGACTGAACCGGAAAAATATTGGCCCATGACAATCGATCTGTGGTATAAAATCGCCTATCGCTATAAAGATGAAGAATGTATAACCGGATATGATTTACTAAATGAACCATTACTGGAGAGATATGAACATATCGATAACACACTGCTGAGAAAGCTTTACATCATTCTTACTGATACAATAAGAACAGTAGATATGGAAGGTATAATTTTTATAGAAGGTGACGACTGGGCACAGAACTACAAATGGCTTATTCCTCTTGACTGGGATGAACACCTGGTACTTGCTTTTCACTCATATCCGCCTACTCATAATGTTGAAGGCTTAGAACGTTGGAATAAGCTCAGGGAGGAATACAATGTTCCGCTTTGGCATGGTGAAACCGGAGAGCAACGTTCGCCATATAATATTAATCTGCAAGCTACTCAAATGTGTCAGGAACAAAATGTGGGTTGGTCCTGGTGGACACACAAAAAGTTTGAGCGAAGCACGCAGCCATGGGTTGTTACCCGTACCGACGGATTTCAGTCAATATTGGATTACTGGAATGGTAAAGCAGATAAACCGTCACCGGAAATGGCCCGCAAATGGATGTTTGAACAAGCATGTCTTACGAATACGAATTATTGTGAGTTCCTGCCGGAAATGGTCAATTCACTTATACCTCTGAATGCTGAATCTTATTTAGCTGGTTTGAAAATATCTGCTCCGCAAATAATAAAACAATCGAAGAGTGCAGTGCTTTCTGTTGGTGATGCTGTTCAGATCAGTGTCAGAACCACAGGAAATCCTTTGCATTACAGATGGTACCTGAACGGGGATATACAAGAGGAAATTACAGGACCGGAAATAAGGGTTATTGCAGAATCAGAAGAGAAAACAAAACAGGTTTATCAGTGTGAAGTATATAATGAGCTTGGCAGTACAAAAAGCGATGAGATCATTATCACGATAAGTGAGTTTAAAGGTCCACAACTTAAGCGAACTATTACAGCCCCAAAAATTGACGGAAAGATAGATAAGGTATGGGAAGCATACGACGTCATCCCTGTGACCAATACCATTTATGGTGAAGAGACCTCAAAAGAAGATATCTCGGCAAATTACAGAATAATTTATAATGCCGATAATCTGTTTGTTCTTGTAGAAGTTACCGATGATATTTTATTGAAGAATGAAAGAGCCGGATCATATCATAACGATGGAGTTGAAATATATATCGATCCGCAAAATGAGAAACCCGAGTACTATAATGAAGGTCAGTTTATGTTCCGGCATGTCTGGAATACTGATAAAATAACGACAGAAAGAGGAGTCGCCGGTGAAGGAATTCAGTCGGCCTGGAAAAATACAGACAAAGGATATGTAATGGAATTTGCTTTCCCGTGGAAATCAATAGGAGGATTCTGTGATAATTGCAGGTTCATGGGCTTCGATGTGCAGGTGAATGATAATGATGTAAAACGAAGGGATGTGAAAATTGCATGGCATGCAAATGTTGATTATTCTTATGCAAGCCCTATTGTTTTTGGTGCGGTTGAGGTTGTGAAATAATTTCCCGTCTGTTCACTTTTCGCTAAAATTTGTTATATGTCTTGGTTATGGATGGTATGCTAAGTACAAATTTGTAGCTAAGAGTAATATTTTCATCTTTTTTAAGAGGAATGAGAATATTTATTTCAAGTCATCATACTCAAATATCTACTCTGAGTTCAATTAAACCTATCCTAAAAAGTTATAGTTAGTGGTTCAAACATAATCAGGATATTCTGTTATATTATATATACCATAATTAAGCTTACTTTTATCAAAATAATTTTTAATAATTAACATGGTTAAGTACTTTGGGAATTCATTAGTGCTTGTTATTTATTACGTCTAAAAATTTTACATGTTAATGGACTCCATTTATTATATTATTTCTCCGGCCCGTAACGAAGAAAAATTCATTGAATCAACAATTCAGTCTGTAATTAATCAAACCATACTTCCCAAAGAATGGATTGTTGTTAATGATGGTTCTAAAGATCGCACCGAGGAAATAGTAAAGCAATATTGTTCACAATATAACTGGATCAAACTGATCAATTTACCAGATCGCGGGTATTCTAAATATGGCTCTGGTGTGGTTGAAGCTTTTTATAAGGCTTTCGACCTGATCAAGGACGAAAATTTCGATTTTGTGGTTAAACTCGATTGCGACCTGTCGTTTGATAAGGATTATTTCAGACAAATATTTATCAGATTTGAACTTAACGCAAAGCTTGGTATAGCTAGTGGTCATACCTATATACAAAAGAATGGTAAGCTTATATGGGAAGATGCTCCTCTCGATCATACCAGGGGGCCATCAAAGGTTTATAAAAAAGAATGCTTTGAAGATATCGGAGGACTGAAAATAACTTTGGGCTGGGATAATATAGATGAAGTAACTGCCCGAATGAATGGATGGGAAACCCGCAGTTATACAGAATTAAAACTGACCCACCTTCGTCAGCTTGGATCAACGATTGGAATACTTGCCGGTAACAGACGTCATGGGTATACCGATTATATAACCGGCTATCATCCGTTATATTTTCTTATTAAAACCATTTACAGATTATTTAGCAAGCCAATTATTATAGGGTCTTTATCATCATTCTGGGGATACTTTTCGGCTTGTGTGCGTCGGGTGCCAAAACCGATAGATAAAGAATTTATTAAGTATATACGTAAGGAACAAAAGAAAAAGCTGTTAAGCAATTCATTCTGGAAAATCTATTTTAATAAGTATAGCATCAGTTGGTGGATTGGAACCATAATATCAACTTTAATCTACTTTTCCGGAATACATGCATTGTACCTGTTCTTGAATAATATTCTGTTTAAAAATAAACGAGGTTTTATCTTAACTTATCACCATATTAGTGATATTGATGATCGTTCAATAAGCGTTACAAAGAAATCATTTAGAAGACAGATTGACTTTCTGTATAGAAAATTCATTATTTCTTCACTTGATGATATTCTGGATAATCGCAACGAAGGCAAAAAATCAAGAGTGGCTATCACTTTCGATGATGGATATGCCGATTTTGTTAGTAATGCGTTTGATATACTTAATGAAAGAAATGCCACAGCATGTGTGTTTTTAATATATAATCGGATAAATTCCGGAGATAAATATCTTTCTTCGAATCAGATAATAGATTTGATTAAGTCGGGTATATCGTTTGGAAGCCATACACTTAATCATCCGGTACTTTCGACGATCAGTATTGACCATGCAAAAAAAGAGATTGCCAATTCAAAAATACTTATAGAAGAAATCACAGGTAACGCAGTAAAATACTTTGCCTATCCTAAGGGGAAAAGAAAAGACTTTACGAGAGAAAATCAGCAGATTGTAAAGGAAACAGGATACAGTGCAGCTTTCACAACCATTAACGGGAATGTTCGTAAAGGAAATATGATGCGAATTAACCGCATTGGTATAAGGGAATGTCCATTCTTTGTTTTTAAGGTCAGAGTTTCGGGTATTTATGAAAGTGAATTAATTATGGCAATCAGAAAAGTATTTAATCTGGTTTAAAATTGAAAAGTTATAAGATATATGTAATAGGAACCCGAGGCATCCCAAATGTTCAGGGAGGTGTAGAAACACATTGCGAAGAAATTTACCCATTTTTGCAATGTCGAAATTTTGATATTACGCTTTTTGCCAGGAAAAGATTTATTCCAAAATCAAAAAGAACCAGATTATGGAAAGGTATTCGCATTAAATACTTCTGGGCTCCCAGAAACCGTTATTTTGAATCGTTTGTTCATACGCTTTTGTGCATAATTTATACAATATTCAATAAACCTGATCTGGTACATATTCATAATATCGGTCCCGGTTTTTTTGTTCCATGTTTAAACCTGTTTAAAATTAAGTCTGTAGTTACTCATCATAGTAAAAACTATGAACATGAAAAGTGGAATTATCCTGCGAGAGTGTTTTTAAGGATATGTGAAAAAATAAGTATCCGAAAAGCCGGAAGAGTCATCACGGTATCAGAAACACATCAAAGCGAATTATATGAAAAATTTAAAAGATCAATTGTCCTAATTCCTAATGGCATTAAAATTCCGGAAAGAAAATTCAAGACAGATATACTGCTAAAGCATAATCTCGAAAACCATAACTACATACTATTTGTGGGCAGGATAACTCCGGAAAAAGGTATTAATATTCTTTTTCAAGCCTTTTTGGAATTATTATCTCTTAATGAAGGTAATAATTATTCAGACTGGAAATTGGTAATTGTTGGTAAGGCTGATAATCTGGAAGAATACAATAAATATCTTAGAGAAATAGCCGGTCAATCAGAGAACATCATTTTTACAGGGTATTTAAATAAGGAATATGTACATGATCTTTATGAATCAGCCAAACTTTTTATTCTGCCTTCATATAATGAGGGATGTTCTCTAAGTCTGTTAGAAGCTCTTAGTCATAAAATACCTTGTCTGGTATCTGATATTCCGGAAAACAAATCCTTTGGAAAATATAAAGTTCGTTTCTTTAAAGTCGGCAATTCAGAAGATCTCAAAATAAAGTTTCAGGAGATTCTTCCAAGGTTATTAAAACCAGGTACTAAGGAAGATTTTATTCATTCTGAGGAAATACTTGACTGGTATGCAGTTTCAGAATTAATTGAGAAAGAATATATGGAGCTACTGAAATAAGGATTTGTTTACCATTCCTGATTTAAATGAACACTTACATTTATTTTTCAAATGACTGATAAACCTCATTTAATTTTGATATACTCTTATTCCAGGAGTAGGTTTTATTAGCCGTCTGTCTTATTTCAGAGCTCATTTTCTTAGAATTTTCTAACCAAACACTCCGCAATAATTTAATTTTTGCTTTTAAACTTTCAGCATTTCCAGGTTCAAACAGATAACCGTTTTTACCTTCAATAACATCTTCTGGAAAACCTCCCAGTTTAGGAGCTATAACGGGTTTCCCGTATGCATAAGAAAGTAACATTACTCCACTCTGACTTGCTTCTGTATAAGGTAAAACTGTTACATCAGATGCATTAAATATCTGATCAATTTCATTGTTGTTGATATGTCGCAGAATGAATTTAATATTACCCGAAGAATGTAATAATTGTAAAGTCTTCATTTCAGACTTATAACTGTCTGAAACTTTACCGGCAACAATGATTTTAAAACCAGCATTCATCGTTAGTTCTTCAAAAACATCCAGTAGAAAATCAAGCCCTTTGTATTTTCTGATAATACCAAAGAAAAGAAGGACAAAATCGTTCGGATGAAAACTGAAATGTTCTCTTGCAGAAACACGGTCTTTCAGGGTTCTAATTTTTACTTCATATAAACCATGAATAACTTTTACGATCTTTTCAGGTCTTATTCCAAATTTATTTACGAGTTGCAGTTTAATATACTCTGTATGAACTATAATTTTATTGTGTATACGGTATATAATCCAAAATAAAGTCTGGTTAATTAAATTCCAACGATCATGTGGTAAAACATTATGAACGGTATATACTAGTTTCTTCCCGCACATTTTCATATACAGACTTATCAATATTCCTTCCGTAAATGCAAATCGATACCATTGGATATGGATCAGTTTTGTTTTTGTTTTGGATATGTAAATAATAAGACGAAGGTAATACCGAAGCATACGTACTGCCTTTTTTAAAATTATTGTATTATCGCTGGGATTGCAGTCACCCCTTAAATTTAGAAAGTTTACTTTCTTATTGATTTTTTGTAATGGATAAATCCCGGAACCAATGAAATCAACATCAATGCCATAATCAATCATCGAATTGATCAGATTAACAGTGTATTCCTCCTGGAAATCGTTTGCTATAATGCATACTTTCATTAATAATTCAAATGTTTATGATCATGTATGAGTTTTAATTATCTGAAAATATAATTGATTTTAAATCTCGAAAATTGATGAATATCATGTTTTAATTAACTGTTAATAACTGCTGAGTAACCAGCAATTCAATTGATTTGTATGCATATTCCCCCATTTTTGTAAGCTCTGAATAAATATCAGCATATATAACACCGGCTTTTGTTTTATATACTCCTTTTCTCAGGTTTCTAAAATGTTCTTCCTGTAGTTTATTGTGAGTTTTGTATAAATCCTGTTTCAATTGTTTTAATTCCTTTTGATCAATTATCGTATTCGCGCTGTTTATGTTACCAATCATCAAACAAAAAAGTTTGGCTATTATATCAGTGAAATTTATAAGGTTTGTCTGCATGGTTTCATTAAATGAGATGTTGTTTGAATTTTTGCGCTCAAAAGCATTTGATATTGCATTACATGAATCTGCAATGCTTTCTATATTTGTTGTTACATGCATCATTTTATTGATATTCTCCGATACCTGATGACTTATTGCCTGCTCTGAAACTCTTGCCAGGTATGAAGATATTTCTACTTCCATCTGATCAGATATTTCCTCACCTTTTTTAATTTTTTGCTGAAGCTTAGAGATTTTCTTTGAAGAATTTGTCTGGATCAACTCCCGCGTTTGAAAGAACATTTTCTCTACACGTTGTGTATAAACATTAATTTCTTCTTTTGCCTGAAGTATGGATAGTTCAGCTGTTGAAAGCAGTCCTGTACTTATAAACTGCAGTTTGAAATCTTCATCATCTTCTTTATTCTTAACTATTTTCACTATGATCTTTTCCATTGGGTTCACAAACCATACTAGTATTAAAGTGTTAAGTATATTAAATAAGGTATGGAATATTGAAAGTGCTATGGGAATTGCTTCTGCTGTTTCTGCAGCCGATTGACCACTAACGGAAAATGGGGAATGAAACCCGGATTCTACGGCAATTTTTCCAACCATATTTAGAAACGGATATAAAATTGGTAGAATTAATATTACACCGATTACATTGAAGAGAAAATGGGCAACAGCAGTCCTTTTAGCAGATGTATTTGCTACAAGTGCAGCCAGATTTGCTGTTATCGTCGTGCCAATATTCTGACCTAAGACCATGGCTGCAGCCATCTCAAATGATATCCATCCGTTATGACACATTACAAGGGTAAGTGCCATCATCGCACTTGACGACTGGATGATCATGGTTAAAAATGTCCCAAGTAAAAGAAAAATGAAAATTGAAAGGTAACCAAAGTTTGAATACCTGTTTAAAAATTGAAGAATTTCAGGATTGTTATCAATGTCAGGAGTAGAATGGTTTAGAAAATCAAGACCTATAAAGATGATTGCGAATCCTATAACCACACCTCCCAAGTTACTCCGATTAGAATTTTTTGAGAAAAGCAGAGGCAGCGACAAACCTAATAATGGCAAAACAAGGGCGCTTATTTCGATTTTAAATCCAAGTATTGAAATGAGCCAGGCTGTAACTGTGGTTCCAATATTTGATCCCATTATAACTCCGATGGATTCAATAAGAGTAACTAGACCAGCGTTTACAAAACTTACCAACATTACTGTAGTAGCCGATGAGGATTGGATTAAAGCTGTTATTAAAAAGCCTGTAAAAATACCTTTTAACCGATTTGAAGTCATTGCTGATAGGATTGTACGCATCCTGTCACCCGCAACTTTTTGAAGTGATTCACTCATAAGTTTCATCCCAAAAAGGAAAAACCCCAGTGAGCCCAGTAATTTAAGAAGATCGAAAATGGAATAATGCATATCTGTATTAAAACAAAAAATTAATTGCACGAATATAATTAAATATCCTTCTCAGTTTAAAGCAATATTTTTAATAATTTGATAATCAATTAAAGGATGTAATCCCTCTGGTATTTATTTCTTTTTCTTAAATATGAAAGAAATGATTACTATTTGACATTGCCCGTTGATATATATAAATTATATTGCGTCATAATGATGAGAATATGCCGGATCATAATCTGAACTGTAAAAAGGATTTTATGGATAATCATTAACATAGATTATTAAGTAATGAAAAACGACCTGAATAGGCAGCTTGGTTTGTTTCCCGTTACCAATATTGTTATCGCCAACATGATTGGTGCGGGCATTTTTACCATCTCAGGTTTGCTGATGGAAAAATTGCACAATCCTGTGGTAATGCTTGTGCTTTGGTTGGTAGGCGGACTCATTGCTTTGATGGGAGCCTTGAGTTATGGTAAGTTGGGTTCGGTAATACCGGAGGCGGGAGGGGAGTATGTATTTCTTTCCAGATTGTACCATCCCTTGCTGGGCTTTTTAAGCGGGTGGGTATCATTTATAGTTGGTTTCTCGACTGCCATAGCAGCATCGGCAATTGGTTTTGGGGAATATCTTGGGGCCGCAATTTATCATTCAGAGGCATCGGGTCAGTTATTTGAATCCATCAGTTTGAAAGTATTTAAAAAAATCAGCGCTGTTTTAATTGTTGTGCTTTTTACTATTATTCATCTGAGGGGAATAAAAACTGGCACCCTAATTCAAAATGTACTTACTGTTCTAAAGATTATCCTAATTGCAGGACTGATTGGCGCGGGACTGTTAGCAGGGAAAGGAAACATTTCAAATCTGGTGCCTGAAACAACATTTCAATTTGATTTTGCCGGAATGAAATCGATCGGGCTTTCACTTATGTGGATCATGTTTGCCTATAGCGGCTGGAATGCTGCTACATATATCGGGTCTGAAATAAAAATGCCTTCCCGTAATATCCCCGGATCTTTAATACTTGGCACCGGAGTAGTGATGATCCTGTATTTTTTTCTGAATATATTTTTCATTTATTCTTCCGGAAAAGAAATGGAAGGTATTATTTCGGTAGGTGCATTTTCTGCTTCATTAGCATTTGGACCCGTTTTCGAAAAGATCATTTCAGTACTTATATCATTTGTCCTGATATCTTCTTTGAGTGCATTTATAATTCTTGGTCCAAGGGTGTATTATGCTATGGCCAGAGACAGCTGTTTTTTTCGTTTTGCTGCAGAAGTAAATCCCAGACATAATGTGCCGGCGAAAGCTATTTTACTGCAAGCAGGAGTTTCTTTAATAATTCTGCTTTCGGGAACATTCGATCAGATATTAACATATCTCGGGTTCTCGCTTGGAATATTCCCTATAATAGCTGTCCTGTCGGTTTACAAACTGAAATTAATGAATGGTCAAAAGCTTTTCAGATCAGTATACGATTTTTTCCCGCTTCTGTATGTTCTGCCATGCACTATAATTCTTGTACTTGCTTATTTTGAGAGACCTGTCGAATCTTCAATTGCAATAATTACAATTTTGTTGGGTGTAATAGTGTATAAATGGCTTAAAAAGAAGAACAGATTTAGTAGCACAATGTAATCCGTCAATTTTATTTTCTGATAAAATTCTTATAATTTAATTGACATTAAATGATAAAATCGTTAAACTGCAATAATTAATGGATCTATCATTAATGATTTTGTTTTATACATAATTTAATTTTAAAGAATTATTAACTAAAAGAAAAAGAAAATGAAACTCAACGTAAAAGCATTTGCATTGACAGCTGCACTTGTCTGCGGTATCGGTTTATTTCTCCTTACCTGGTGGGTAATTATGTTTGAGGGTGCTACAGGTACCAAGACCATTCTTGCTGTAGTTTACAGGGGTTACAATATAAGTCCGCTTGGAAGCCTTATTGGTTTGGCCTGGGGATTAGTTGATGGTTTAATTGGAGGAGTCATCTTTGCTTGGCTGTATAATTTAATCGTTAACAGTTCTTCAAAGCAGGGGTAAAAAATAATTCACATTTTGCTTAGCATTTTTATTGCACACTCGTTAAGTCTTCTACATATTATAACCAGGTAAACAATGTATATTTTCTTGGTATACCTGTTTATAATATAAATTCCTGGCAGAATCCAGTACTATTTTATTAAATGAAAAAGTGTCGAGCGTTTAATTTTAACGGATTATGGCCTATTACGACATTATAAATAAGCCGTTAGGTAGCATTATTTATTTTATTTACTGAAATAATTGACACTTATAGAAAAGAAAGAAGTTTATAATATTAATAAAACAATCTGACAGTGTGAAAAGTATAAATATTGGCGTCACAGTTATTCAACACAAAACTTCAGTGTCCTGTTAAATGTTTCACCCTTAATTTGGAGTATGTACATTAAACAAGAAAGTTTTAAACCTTCTGAATTATTTATTGGCCAGTTTAATTGTTGACTACCCTGCTTGATTTCACCCGAATACAATTGTTTAACTATTTGACCTGTGCAATTGTAAATAGCAATATCTACATGTTGGGTTCGGTCAAGATTAATGGTCATAAACAGATTTTCTTTTACCGGATTCGGGAAAATATTTATGTTATTTTCTGAGGTTTCACTTTCTAGAATATTTACAGCAGCATCATCAACGAATAGTGTTACCAGGTTATCTGAATAAGTACAATTATAACCTCTTACAATTAATTCATAGAACGGAGTTGTTTCATGATTAAGAAACTGATTGTTATTTACGCGAATAATCCCTGTTATTGAATCGAGAGAAAAGGTATTATTTGTATTTCCACTAATAATATTAAAATAAACTACATTACTTCCTTTAACAGTATGGACAATTGTATTGTTTGCAGTATTCTCAGAAATATGTATCGTTTCACCATTAACAACAGGAGCCAATATATCTGGTACAAATTCATAAGCGCCTATATCAATTGTATCGCTCATACAGTCAATCCTGGGATATCCGTTTAAATCGGTTTCGGCATAAGTCAGCCCGGGATTACCGGTATTAATGCATGGCGACGATGTTTGTAATGTCCAGTCTGCTGCAATACCGTCATACAATACTCCGGCACCTGCTGAGGGGGATGCAAACAATGGATCCTGATTTATATTACCAACACCTTCAGATCCGCCTTCAATGTCGGAATAATTAACAACGAATTCGCCGGTAATGGATGAATCAACATTGGTAGCTGTGTTACCCCATATTATGGAGTTCATTATTGTATCTGAATATAAAATATTATGTACCGAAAATATTCCTCCGGCAGAATCGGTTGACATATTATAGCTGATGGTGTTGTTTACAATATAGGAATTTGAATTTTCAATATAAATTGCGCCTCCTTTATTAACTGCCGAATTATTACAAATAAGGTTATTATCAAGGAAGACTTTATCAATGTATAAACAATTTATACCACCACCATATCCATTGGCAGAATTGTTAGATATAACTGAACTACCGATAAAAAGATTATCAGCAGATTCAATATATATTCCCCCTCCGGCGCCTGCACTATTATCATATATATGGCATCCTATCAGGTTAAGATCTCCCTGTGCGTAAATTCCGCCTCCCCAACAGCAGTCTATTAAAGTATTATTGTGGATATTTGAATATAATATGGTTACTTCCTTCCCCTGTGCCTGGTTAACGACCACCATGCCTCCTCCTGCTGAATAGGCTTTACTAAAACGAATTTCAATTCCATATAATAATATTTTGTTAAATCCCCAGATGTATAATGCTCCGCCAACTTTATCAGGGTCCGAATTTGATCCTGTACTAGCAACAGATTTTCCATACTCAAGCAGGCAATAAACAAGTTTGGAAGAATCATTGGTTGCAGGAGTATTTAAGAATTGTATACCTTTCCAGCCTGTGTGTGTATTGTTATAATAACCTGTTGTGTCGCTGACTGTGAAAACAATACTGTCGTTTATCAGCCCTTCAGCTAAAAGTGTTCCCTGCACATCTAACTCATAAAGACCGGTAAACTCGACCCTAACTCCATGTTCAATAATTAAAGTTGAATCGTTCGGAATAGTGATATCACCATTAATATGATAAGGAGAGTATAATTTAGACCATGTTCCGTAAACATCACCGGCAGGAATATCAGTCTGAGCATAAAAATTTACCGAATGAAGCGATAAAATCAATATTAAAATTGGTCGGATCAGAATTAATTTATTTTTCATTTACTTATTTTTAAGTTTTTAAGTATGATCGAACAGCCTGCATCGTAAATGTTAGGAAACCTCTAACATAATCTTCCTGATTTGTGATAAATTCCAGCACAGAGGTTGTGTAACAAGGATTTAGTATTTTTTATTTTAAATTATAATGATTAACTAAAATACATAATTTATCTGAATAAATTAATTTTAAATCATTGATATTTAATCATATAAAAGCGAATGTAATGATTAAACAGAATCATTATTACTTAAAATGAAATAGAATAAAAATTTGGATTTAAGTTTTCCGGATTAAAAGATATCTGATGAATGGTTGTTTTAATAATCTTAAATAGTAAAAAAATTAATTGTATAAAATTTACTGAGGCAACAATTTACCACGTTCACTTGATATTATCGGTATGCCGGATCCGTATATGGTAAGTTCTGCTTCGAAATTTCCATTTTCTGTCCATACAACAAACCGGCCTCCGGCGAATAGACCTTCGGTAAGGTCATAACTTAAGATTTCACTTTCGGCAACGATCTTTTCACCGCCAATAGAACCAGGTTCAATGGTTACACTTTGTCCATTATCGGTAAAATGAACAGAATAGTTTTTTTCGCCGCTGAATGAAGTGTAATCTGTTTCATCCAGTTCATCCATCGGAAACTGAACATCCGGTGATTCCGCCACTCTGTCTACTTCCATTATGAAATCGTTCCCAAGCGAGAGTAATTGATCTGATAATATCTGATCTTCTGAACTGGATTTATTGCAGCCTGTGAATAATATAAGCAGACCGATAAATGTTAAACAGTACTTCATGTTATTTACTCCCTTATAATTAACGAATAAGATCAAAACGTTTAATGAATGTTGTTTATTATTGGTTTGGGTTAAATTATTAATGATGTGAAGTTATTAAATATATACTTTAATATAATTTTTAACTTGATAAACAGCAGATATTAAATATGAGAGATAAAATTTGAGAATTAAATGTCTGAGAAAAAGTTAACAATTGGTTAAAACCGGTTTTAAAAAATCATACAGTTCAATTTTCATTAAATTTGTTTGGGACACATTCAGTTTATATCATGTTATCGGAACGAAAATTATTCTTTTTACCTTTCATTTTGTTAATTGTTATATCTATGCCGGTAAAAAGCAGTTCACTGCATCAGCTTGTTCCTTCTGTGCCTGAAGGATGGATTATTGATTCCGAACCAAAAATTTATATCCCTGAAACATTATATGAGTATATCAACGGAGGAGCAGAGCTCTACATTTCGTATGGTATGGATTCTGCTATAAGCACAAGATTCTCAAAGGATGGAGTGGGAGAGATAAGGGTTGAGATATTCGATATGCACGAAGCAAAAAATGCATTTGGTGTTTTTACGCATACCAGAACTACCGATGAAAAGATTTTAGGACAGGGTTCACAGTATTTTACAGGGGCACAGATTTTCTGGAAAAAAAATTTCTTTGTTTCCGTTATTGCCAATGATGAAAATGATGAGATTAAAAAGGCAATAAAGACAATTTCAAAAGAAATCGAAATAAAAATTAAAGAAAACGGAGAGCTTCCGGAAGTATTAAATCTTTTACCTGATGAGCAGCTGGTGAAAGATGGATTTATTTATTTTCATCATTATATCTGGCTGAATTCTTATTATTATCTGAGTAACGATAATTTTCTTATGATCGATAATGACGTCGATGCAATCCTGGCAAAGTATGGCTCTGAAGATAACAGGCATTTTATATTAATTGTAGATTACAGCTCAAAAGAAAAACAGAAAGTCGCGCTGAATAACTTCAGGAAATTATTTATGGACGGTGAAAGGGAAAAAGAATGCATTCAAATTGAAGATGGAAGTTGGTTAGGATATAAAGATGAAAATGATTTCCTGGTTGCTGTATTTAATGCGGGATCGAAAAAAGAAGCTGACGATATTTTAATGAAGGCTGAAAGTAACATCAAATCTTTAACTGAATAAAACACGGACTTCTATGAAAACAAAACCCATTACCCGTCGAAAATTATTAAAGGACTCTACACTGGCTGCCATTGGTGCATCGGTATTCTTGAATTCTCCATTAAAAGTATTTGGAAGAAGTAAAGATAATCTGGCAAAAGTTATACTTGTTCGTGACAAAAATGTACTCAGTGAAGACAGAAGCGCAAATAAAGAAGTGCTTAAAGAAATGCTCGATAAGGCGATGTTGAAACTCACCGGAGAATCAAGTGTTGACAATGCCTGGAAAATAATTCTGAAACCTGATGATGTGCTTGGCATAAAAACAAATGTATGGAATAATCTGCCGACACCATCTCAGTTGGAAGAAGTATTAAAAGAAAAAGCAATGCATGTGGGTATTGCTGAGGAGAATATTGGCATAAAAGACAGGGGAGTTTTAGGGGATGAAATATTTGAGAGGTCTACGGCATTAATAAATGTCAGGCCTATGCGCACACATAACTGGTCGGGGGTTGGCAGTTTGCTGAAGAATTATATAATGTTTGTTGATAAGCCGTATGAATATCATGGTGATTCCTGTGCCGACCTGGCAAAAATCTGGAAACTCGACCATGTGAAAGATAAAACAAAGCTGAACATCCTGGTTATGCTTACACCGTTGTTCCACGGTGTTGGCCCTCATCATTTTAACAAACAATTTACCTGGGAATACAATGGATTGCTGGTTGGTTTCGATCCGGTGGCCGTAGATTCTGTCGGACTGAGAATAATACAGGCAAAAAGAAAAGAATACTTTAGGGAAGACACACCGATCAATCCTCCTGCCAAGCATATACTGATGGCAGATACAAGGCACCACCTGGGTACTGCTGATCCGAATAAAATTGATCTGATAAGGATTGGTGATACGGACGGAAGTCTTATTTAGTGAGATAGGGAGTGTTTATAACTATCTTCTGACAGTGCAGAACCTTCATCTAAGTCTGCCTGACCGGCAGATAAAAGTCCGGAACCTTCATCTAAGGGCGGGGAAACTGTATCTAACTCTGCCATATCAGCAGATAAATGTATGAGGTGCTTATCTAACTCTTTAGTAAGTATATCTAATAACGTAAAATAACCGTTTAAACCAGCCGGACGCAAATTTAAGGTTTGTGAGAAGTAATTGGTTACCGCCAATTAATATCAAGTAATTAACTACCGGTCACTCACCATTTATCCATCCGATAATCTTATCGTCGAAAGGTTTTGTAGCTGAATAAACAAAACCGACAAGGTGACCATTTTCATCGATCATGTATTTCTGGAAATTCCATTTTACATCAGAGTCCATTGCTCCGTTCAGTTTTTTCTCGGTAAGCCAGCGGTAGAGCGGGTGCATGTTATCACCCTTTACGCTTATCTTTGCCATCATAGGGAATGTAACACCATAATTAATTTTACAGAACTGTGCTATTTCTTCGTTTGTACCCGGTTCCTGTTTCATAAAGTTATTTGCAGGGAAGCCGATGATTACAAAATTACTGTCTTTATATTTCTGATATAATTTTTCCAGATCTTCATACTGAGGGGTAAAGCCGCATTTGGAAGCTGTGTTTACTACAAGTACCTTTTTACCGGCAAGTATCGATAAGTCAAAATCATTACCGTAAATGTCTTTCACTTTAAAATCGTAAAATGTTTTTAATTGCTGGCCTGTTAAAGTAATAACGATGGTCACAAATAAAAATGTTACTATATATCTCATGGTTTAGTCTGTTTTAATTTTAAACAATAAATTTTGTTGAATGGTTCGTTTCATAATGTTAAACAATTGTAAAATTTTACACAAATCTGAAAAGCTGAATTATAAATTTAGTGTTTTTAATCTTCGATTAATGTTATCTTTTTCACGAATAAGTTTAATAAATTCTCATACCTGAAAGACAGCAGATAAATTCTGGCTACAAGATTACAGGTATTTCATGAAATCAAACTCATAAAAGTCAACGATTAGAATTATGAAAATGAATCATTAATTATTTACTTTGCGTTTGATTCTGCTGCAGGATTTTATTTTTAAATACTTTTTTCATTTTAAGTTTTTGTTATAATTAGTTTGAACCTCTTTTAAATTCCGGATGTTCCTCATATCATTTCAATTTGTGGTATTTCTTCATGTAAATACAACAATGTTCTGTTAATTTGTTTTTCAAAGTAATCGCAGGTGTAATGGATAGTGAAAAATCAGCACAAGTAATTCTGGTTGATGAGAATGATAACCAGATTGGAACTGCAGAAAAGCTGAAAGCGCATGAGGAGGCACTGCTTCATAGTGCAGTTTCAGTTTTTATTGTGAATACAAAAGGTGATCTTCTTGTACAACGGAGAGCGTTATCAAAATATCATTCGGGCGGATTATGGTCAAACACATGCTGCACACATCCTTTCCCCGGTGAGACCAATATAGGTGCTGCCGGCAGAAGACTAATGGAAGAAATGGGCATGAAGTGCAAACTTGAGAAGCTTTTTCATTTTACCTATAAAATTAAACTCGATCATGGACTATACGAACATGAATTCGATCATGTATTTGTGGGTGTTACGGATGAAAAACCTGCCATTAATCAGGAAGAAGTGATGGACTGGAAATATTTATCTTTTAAGCAGCTGGAAGACGATATAGCAAATAATCCTCAGAATTATACTTATTGGTTCAGGTATATCTTTAATAAAGTCTCAAAAAAGATTTCCGGGTATTTAAAATAACTCGTGACCCGAATTTTGAATTATGCTGAGAACTGTTAAGCAGAAGTATCTTGCAGGTTAATTATAATTAATTCTAAAGTATAAAAGTGATTTAGAACATTTTTTGAGATCACGCAACTAATCGGTGATTAAAATCATCATTGCGATAAGTTAAACTCAAAATATTAATTATGAAGAATTTCGTTATTTTATCACTATCCATGCTTTTCTTATCAGTTATATTTTCCTGCGAAAAGACTGAAGAAAAAAGACTGACACTTGTTAAAACAGAATCAGGTGGTTGTAACGGACAGTTTAATGAAAATGAAATAATGATATTAACCGATCAGGAAGATGTCGTTGAATTTTCAGTAAGAAATGACACTTTGGATATTTATGTTGGCATTCCTTATATTTGCTGTGCCCCTTTTACTTCAGATGCAAGTATTTCCAATGAGTCAATAATTATAAATGTAACCGATACCTGCTCTAATCCGTACGAGAGTTGTTACTGTCGATGCATGTGTTATTATACATGGAATTTCCTGTTTGTCGATTTTGAGGAGAAGGAATACAGCTATAAAATTATTCTGAATGATCCCCGCGAAACAAATCCGGTAATTATTGAGGAAGGAACAGTTGATATTGGAGAGTTAAACTGAGCAGGCAACTGCTCACTATAGCAAGCTTAATTGCATTTACTTTTTATCGGTTAAATGAAATCTATATATACAGGTTCAGGTGCATAAGTATAACCAGTAACTCGATAAGCTAATTTCTGACTGTAAAAGAATACCCGGAAAAATTTAGCAATTATTTGACTTAAAACATATACGTAGATCAGACCGTACGGGCGTCATTACTAAAATTAAATGTCTACCTAAACTATATTCTATTGGTTATGGGTTAACAGGGGTTGTTGGGTATCGATGAATGTGTCGGTAATGACGTGCCCACTCGTAATTCCAACGCGGGTGGGCATTGTTTTATTTCCCGATTATAACTACTCGACAGGATTTCTAATCATTCAATCAGTAAGCAATTTCCCTGAGAAAAAAATTATGCTCATACTATAGGTCTTATCGAGCAATTATTAAAACATGCATTCTTTTCTGATGACAACTCTTTCCGGGATCTTTAAAGATCTTAAAATTCTTTATTAACAAAAGCAACCATCTCTGAGATTCATTCATCAGTACAATTAAACAACAAAACTAAATTTAGGATGAATAAGTTAGTTCTTGGAATTTTCACATCGACCATCGCATTTGCTTACTCCTGTGAAAAGAATAATGAAGTTATTTCAGAAAGGAAAATAGCATTAAAAACAGATAAGAACAGTTATTGTATTAATGAAAATCTTGTTTTTACAATTAATAATAATCTTGACAGTTCTGCTTACTATCTTGTTTGCAGCGGATATCAGAAACCAATACCGGGTATTGAAAAAATAAATAATGACATATGGTTTACGGAAAGAGCGCCCATATGCGAAGGTTTTATGACTTATTGCTGCAATGAACTGAATAAGTCAGAATCTGTTTCGGACGTAATATCACTTAATAATCTCAGTACGGGCAGGTACAGACTGAAAATTATTTTCTTTGTTCGAAATTCAGAAAATCATTATATCGATTACGAAACCGTATCTAATGAATTTACTATCGAATAAATTTTATTTACCGGTGTATTTAAACCTCTCACTAATTCGCGGTAACTGCCCAAAATAAATTATAACATTCAGCGTTAAGATAACCGGAATAAAACAACCATGCCTATGACAAAATAGTACTATTCATTTTTTTAATTAATTGTAAAACTACATTTTCAAAGTATGAATAGATTATTTTTATTAGGAACTGTTATTGCATTATTAATTTCCTGCCAAAAAGAAAACGCTGATTTATCAGACAACAACCTGAACGGCGACGAGAATAATTATATACCTCTTAATGTAGGAAATTATTGGGTATACAAAATAATTTAACCGGATGATCAGTGTATTGAAACCGGATCAGCAGAAACTGATAGTGTTATTATTAAAAGAGACACAATCATTAGAGAAAATCAGTATTTCATTATAGAAGGAACAAATCATCCGCAAAATCGCGATTGGGGTATTGTTCAGATTGTCAGGGATTCATCCGGATATTTGGTAAATGATAAAGGAAATATACTTTTTTCAGAATGCAATTTTACTGATACACTTTATTCCGAGACAGTATATTATGGAGAAGATGAGTTTTACACACTGAGTTATTTTATGCAAAGTGTCGGGGATCCGATAACTGTTCCGGCTGGTACTTTTGATGTTTTAAATTATAAGGGTGTTTTAACCATGAGCGAAGATACACCGGGAATGGAAAATCCCAGATACCTGAATAATTATTATGCAGATGGTATCGGAAAAATAGTTACTACTAATTCATATGTGCATGCACAGAGATTTATTGAGAAAAGATTAATCAGATATCATATTGAAGAACAGGAATAAAATAACAGAGAGGATGTACTGGTTATAATACAAAAGAGGCTGTCCTCTATGTTGAAAAACAAGCCCCGAGTTAATATTTTACAACATAATAATTATAATATTTTGTTGGAATTGTGGGT